>CAZLEF010000003.1:8963-17518 GCA_964558465.1 uncultured Lewinella sp.
AATTAAAAAGGATACCCCAACCCAAAATTAAAAGCCACCTTTCTAAAACCAAATCCCGTCTGGTTTTCCCAGTAATCCAGTTCCCGGGTCGGGCCGTCGAAGAAGTTAGCGGGGTAGGAATTCCGGAGTTTTACCGCCATGTCCAGCCGGAAAATAAAGTAAGAGAAATCAAAACGAAGACCAAGGCCGCCGCCAATAGCGATCTGCTTGTAAAACGGATCATTGTAGGCCAGTCCGTCCTTGCAATTGGAAAGCGTTTTCCCTTTCAGGAGAAACTGACTGCCGCAGCGTTCATTGTCGGGTTTAAGGGTCCAGATATTGCCGGCGTCCAGAAAAAGGGCGCCTTTTAACCGCCATAAAATTTCAAAACGGTATTCGAAGTTGATTTCAAATTTGAGGTCGCCGGTTTGGTACAGGCGAAGGTTGTTTTCCGGGTTCAGGGCCAGGGTGTCCTGATAACCGCCAGGCCCGAGCCCCCTGGGCGCCCATGCCCGGATCCCGTTGGGTCCGCCCGCGTAAAATTGTTTGACATAGGGCACATCCGTTGTATTCCCGAACGGCCGGGCAATACCGAGGTTGGCGCGCAGGGCAATACTGTTCTTGGGTGTGAACTGGCGATAGTACCGGAAGTCCATATCGAGTTTGACGTACTGCGAAAAATCAATGGTATCCCCGATCCGCCAGGTTTCGGGTTTCAGTGAAAATTCGTTGACGATGGCATTGGCAGCCCAAACCTCCGCGCCGGCCATTTCTGCTGAAAAACTGAAATAATTTGATTCGCCGTACTTGTTGGTCCGGCTGCTTTGAATATAACTGAAATCACGGAACAAAAGACTTACAAACAATTGCTGGCCGAAACTACGTTTAAGGAACCCGTTCTGCTCCCGGAGCATATCGAACGCAGATTCGGTTTTCGGGATCAACAGGTCGACGCCGATATGGTTGATGAGCATTCGCTGGGTAGGGCTCAGGGGCACGTCATATCCGTATGAAGCGTTGAACAGATTGTATTTGTACCAGTTCAGGATCAGGATATAGTTGTAACTGGCCGAGGTCCGGGTAACTGCATTGTCGCGCAGGGCATTATAGGCAAACGTGCTCAAGACCTGTTTATTTTTGCCGAAAGGGATTTTGTTCAACCCGTGCCACAACCCCAGAAAATCCCGGAACCGGGGCGTGTAAAGGTCGGTTTGCAGCCGGATATCCACCGTATTCCAGAATGGTTTTTCCGTCAGGTTCACCTCTATCCCCGTAGATAAATTGGCCAGCAATTGCTCTGCGCCGTTGAACAGGTTCCGGCTTTTGAAGGTTGGGTTCAACCCCAGTCCGAGCAGGTTGCCTGCAGCCGCTACTCCGTCCCGGTTGGTGAAGTTGACCTCAAAGTCGGCGCCCATTTCCATTTTCAGGTTCGGGGTCAATTCCACCCTGAAATTGAGGCGGCTGGGGTTGAGGGTATCGACTTCCTGTTTGATGCGAACAAAACGGAAGACATTCAAAGCGCCCAACTGCCGGTTGGTCTTATCAAAATTCTCCTGACTGAACAACGCTCCTTCCTTCAACTGGATCGCATTGAGGATCACATTGGGTCGGACTTTTACCCCATTTACAGTATTGTGAAAATAATACCCGTTGATCAGGGTATCTGCCGCCTGGTATACCGTATCCCTTGCCGGGTCAAAATCCGTAAAAATATGCACCTGTCCTACAAAAAATGACTTGTGCAGGGTATCCTGGAAAGGCGGCAGTACATTCATAAAAAGTACGGCCTTGTCCGGCGGAAAGGTATCTATGACCAACTGGTCAAAATAATTGGGGTAAAAATAGGCGTATCCGTGGTTGCGCAAGTGGGTGGAAATGCGGAGTTTTTCTTCCTCAAACCGGTCAAGATTGACATATTGGCCGGGTTTTAACCTGCTTTCGCTCCGGATGGATTCCAGTATCCAGCGGATATTTTGATCCGGTGTGACATAGGCGACGCTATCGATCACGAATTGCCGGCCCGGAGTGACGTAATATTCGACGTAGGCCTTGGTGTTGTTTTTCCCTTTTAAATGATCCTCAGCAAGGACTTCAGCATTAAAATACCCCAGGGATTGCAGGCGGAGTTCCATATTCTCCGCCGTACTTTCTGCCAGTTCTTCGTCGTAAATAGCGGGTTTTTCCGCAATAACCCTTTGCTGAAAACGGTCAAACCGGGTGGTGTCGCCGGGGTCCTGGGTAGCAAACCAAAACCATTCGCGCGGGATGACAAATAAAAATTTCCGGTTCGGGATCTGCAGGATATAGGGCTCCAGTTCCGCTTTGATCGTATTTTTGCCTTTTATTTTTTCCCCTTTCGGGACCTTAAATTTGATCTCATTCCCCCTGAGCAGGCTTTGGTCTTCCTGCAAATATTTGTTGACGCCGCAAGCGCTCAGCAGCAAAAGCGGTAAAACAGTCAGGAATGCGTATTTTGCCAGGCGGATTATCATAACAAAAAGCGCTAATGGCGGTTTCGAAAAACAGGATCAAGCACCTCAAATCCCTGCACATTAAAAAGTACAGGCAAAATTATAACAATTTTATTGTCGAGGGCGACAAAATGGTCCGGGAGGTTCTGAACCAGAACCCGGGAGCCATCCTCGAATTGTATGCATTGGATTCGTGGTTGTCAACGAACAGTCTCGCGGGTAAATTACCCGCCGACCGGATTTTTAACGTGTCTGCAACTGAATTGGACCAGCTTTCCGCTCATAACGCTCCCAATCAGGCCCTCGCCCTGCTGGATTGCAGCGTTATGCCCAACCGGATCCCTGACGTCGACAAAGGACTGATCCTCTATCTCGACCAGATCCAGGATCCCGGCAATATGGGCGCCATACTCCGCATCGCCGACTGGTTCGGGCTGCCCGGCGTCATTGCAGGCCCCGGGTGCGCCGACCGGTTCAATTCGAAAGTGATCCAGGCTTCTATGGGTGCATTTCTACGCGTGCCTGTCATGGAAACAACCCTGGAAGAATTTCTGTCCGCACATCCAAATACCCCGGTCCTGGCAGCTGACGCCAAAGGCGTAAACGCATTTGAATTTTCATTCCCACCGGCCGCCGTGCTGATCATCGGGAATGAAGGCAACGGCATTTCGGAAGATTTACTCAGGCAGGTCCATGCCGTGATCAGCATCCCCAAAGGCACAAACGGCGGAGCGGAATCGCTGAATGCGGCGGTGGCGGCTGGGGTGCTTTGTGCGGTTTGGGGGGAAAGTGAGAGGGTGAGAGGAGTGAGAGGGTGAGAGGGTGAGAGGGTGAGAGGGTGAGAGGAGTGAGAGGAGTGCCGTATTTAAATTAGGGGCGAAGAATTATTCAAAATCGAAATTTTAAATTATTTTTGAACGATTAACGCGCTTTGAAAATGACAAATGAAGAATTCAACGAGCAGTTCCGCCGGCGAACTCGGGATTTTGCTGCCAGGACGGTCAGTTTCAGTGAAACCCTGCCCAATCAAACAGGAGCAAAAGTGATGGCATATCAATTATGTAAAGCAGCAACTTCTGTCGGTGCAAATTTTCGGGCATTTTGCAGGGGCAGATCCAAAAATGAAAAATACGCCAAAATTTGCATAGTTGTAGAAGAGGCCGATGAATCCGAATATTGGTTGGATTTATTTTCAGCAGTAGGATATGGAGATCCTCAAGTACGGGCATGGCTGTCAAATGAAGCCTTGGAAATCCTTAAGGTCGTTGCTAAAATTAAATCATCCCTCTCATCATGATTACGTGGTCCTTTTTTATCACAAGGTCCCCTAGTGAGCCCCTCTCACCCCTCTCACCCTCTCACCCCTCTCACCCTCTCACCCCTCTCACCCCTCTCACCCTCCTCCGTCCGCAGACCCATACACAACCCCCCATTTGATCCCGATAAAGTCAAAAACCGTAACCGCCGGGAAATTGTTGCCCTGGATCGTGACCGGCCATACATCCTGGAAAGGCTGCGTAGGGTCGCTGAACTGGAACCCCTGCGGAATGAACTGCCAGGAAGGCACATCGCCGAAACCGCTGTCCACAAACAAGATCACTTTCTGGATCTTGATCAGGTCAAGGGTGGAAATGGACCCTGAACCGTTCACATCCGCTGCAATTTTTGAGTACGGGCTTTCGATGAGTTGCAAACCCAGGATATGTTTGCGCATGGCGATTACATCAAGGGTAGATACGCCGTTGGTTACCTTGACGTCTTTTTCCACCCAGATCTTGAAATTCACACCTGCCGGCACATTGACCAGCGGGAAAGTCCCGTCCGGGAGATTGGGATAAACGATGGTATCTGCGCCCGCCATAAAATGGATCGTGGCGCCGGATATCGGCTCGCCGTCTTCGGTACCCAGAAAACCAAGGCCTGCCGCGCCCCCGCTGAAATACGTGCCGTTGAGTTCCGTAGCGCCCGTATTATTGGGGTCGAGCCAATCCTTGAGCCGGGTAGCGGGCGTACCGCCACCGTCCCAGGCCCGGCTGAAGCGGCCGAACCAGGCTTGTGAACCGGTGCAGATATCCGTACCATTGCCACCGTGCAGGCTGCCCACCATTTTCCCCGTTTTATCCAGCAGCGCCGCGCCGGAAGACCCCGGTTGGAAGCCGCCGGTGGAATAATCCACATCAAAATGGTGCTGTGGCGGAGTGGTCACATCATTGTCCCAGTTAATAGGTCCGTTAAAAACGCTGGACTGGATATAACTGGCTGCTATTTTTTTGATATCCCCGTTGGGATGGTGAAAAATATAACTGGTATCCGGGGCAACCCCGTTCCGGTTCCAGCCCAGGTAATACACAAGGTGTACCGGGGGGATATCGTTCATCAACTCTAACAGCAGGAAATCATTGGCCTGCCTTCCGGCCCGGAAAATACAGCCCAGCATGGAATCGTAATCCGGCTCTGTCGCAGGCGCCGGGCAAGCGGATGATTCGTAGTTGAAGTCGAAACGCCAAAGATCGTATTCTGGTATATATCCGTCCATACAGTGGAATCCGGTGTAGATATAAGGCGTAAGGTCCTGGCTGGTATTGTTCATCAGGTTGCCGGTGCAACGGCCCATGCCGATGGTCACCACGACTACGATCCGGCAAATGCCGCGGCGCTGGTCGGACAAAAGGTCGCCAGGGGAGCAAACGGCGTTTTCATGGCATTCATACGACGTGCCGAAGTCAAAAACAGCGGGCGTCCTGGGACCGCCTTCTTCGTCCTGCCGGAATACATGGTCGACCCGGTAAATGTGAAAAGGAATGCTGCCTTTGGCGCGGGCCGGCTCATAATATTCCAGGACCGCCGTTTCGCCCTCGATCACCCCGATCCAGGTGCGTTTGCCGGCGGGCAGGTTTTTATCCGTATAGGGGCCGAACAATTGCCAGTCGCCGGTTTTGTAGACATAAAGCCTGCCGCCTTCCGGCAGGGCGACCTCATCCAGGAAAACGGCCAGGCCGAGTGCGCCCCCGCTCAGGAGCGCCAGTCGCCAAACGCGATCGCCGTTGGGCAGATCCACCCATTGTCCGGCGGACAGCGGATGGATATCGGCGGGGATGGCCCTGGAAAACAGATCATTGGGAAGGCGCTCATTTTCTTTCTGCACCTCCGCCCAATCGATAGCGGGCAGGGTAAGGCTGGTCATTTCCCGACCGGCCATCAATTCACTGTACCGTTTATCGAATGAAGGCGGCAGGTCGTCTTGAGCCGTAAGCAGACGGGCGCTGAAAAACAGCATCAGGCCCGTCAGGTGGATGGAAGTGTGTAGTGTCGGCATGGGATTATGCGGTTTGCTATTAACAATCAAAGATACAAATAATTTCCGTTGTGCGTTCAACCAAAATGTTACTTTTCCATGTTTCTAATTACCTTTGTTACTTATCTAACAAACGATGTCCTCATTTATTTATAAAAAGGCAACCAAACTCGAAGAAGTCGATAATGCGGTGCGGTTCGACGTCCCCATCGGCGCGGATCATCCTTTTTATACGGATTTTTCGGATGTAAGGGGCGATTTTGAAGACAGGATGATATACAAAACCCTGAATGTCCACCCAAAAACCTTTGTTTTTAATGAAAAAGTAAACCAGGGCAACCGGACGATCCTGTTTCTCGCCGGGATGCGGGGTTCCGGCAAAACCTCCGAACTGGCCAAAATTGCTAAAAAACTCCACAACAAGAACTGCTTTTTCTGCGTGACTTGCAACCTCGACGACGGACTCGACCTCAACGACCTGGAATACATGGATGTGTTGATCTTTCAATTGGAACGGCTGTCAGAAGAGTTGAAGCAGGCGAAAATTGAACTGAAAGACGATATGATCGGCTCCCTTCAGAAATGGTTCGCCGAACGGGTGAAAGAAGCGAATACGGTTATAAAAAAAGAGGGCGGATTTGAAGTAGAAATCAAGGCAGAAACTCCAAGCCTGTTGAGTTTCCTCGGATTGGCCACACGGGTAAAGGCCAATCTCATGGGCAGCAAAGAAAATGCTGAAAAACTCCGGACGGTATTTAAAAATAACTTCACCGATTTTGCCAAAAAAATCAACGAGTTCATCCATACGGTGAACGGCGAATTGAAAAAAAGAGGGCTCGCGAAGGAATTGCTTTTTATCGTAGATGGAATTGAAAAAACGGCTACCCCCGAAATCCGGCGCGAAGTGATCCTCAACGAAAGTAACCGCATTCGGCAAATCGGGGCCAATACGATCTTCACCCTCCCCATCGAATTGATGCCGGAAACCCAGCGCCTCTTGTCCTTCAGTACCGTGGTATCGTTTCCTTTTGTCAAGTTGCGGGAAAAAACCGGCGAGGTCAATGAAAAAGCCGTCGAACGGTTTTTTGAGTTCACTGAAAAACGCATCGAACCCCAGTTGTTCGACGGCAAGGAAACCATCCGAAAAGCGATCCTCTATGGCGGCGGTTCACCACGCGAATACCTGCGCATCCTTGAATACGCAAATACCTTCGCAGACGACGATTCCGGGATTATCGATATCAAGGCCTTAAATACCGGCATTAGAAAACTGGCGGCTCAGACCTCGCAATACCTGACGGACGAGGACCTGAACCTGTTGAAACAACTCAAGGAAAACAACGAAAAAAATATCCCGACCCCCTACAGCCCGGAATGGCAGGGGTTGATGGAAAAACTCATCATTCTCGAATACAACGACGGCACCTACCGCCGCGTCAACCCGGTGGTGGAAGAATCGGCCCTCTACCAGCACTATGTCGGATAATTTTATTGAAGAAACGGCGCCCTTGATCAAACTGCTCCGAACGGAGGCCTTCCGGTTCGTATTGGTCCGCTTTAACCATTACGAACTCATGCGCCGCCTGAAAGCAACCCTCCGGGAACGTTTTCCAAACCGGAAATCGGCGGAAATCGACGCCGCCAAAACCTCTTACCGCGCATTCACCGACGCTTTTTACGCCCTTGAACAGGGTTTTTTATTTGTGGACAACTTCGAAGCCGTCCTCAAAACCCCCGAATTGTACACCGGCCTGAACCTCCGGAGGGACAAACTCGCCAAATACCCCATCGCCCTCATCTGTTTCGTTTCTCCCGCCGCCGACCGTTTATATGCCCGTGAACTGATGGAGAAAATGCCCGATTTATGGTCGTTCCGGTCGTTGATGCTCGACTTGAAAAAAGACCTGTCCGAGGTTATAATGGGAGCAGAAACCGGCCGGGGCTGGCGGGAAATGGACGACAACCTGAAGATATCTACGCTGGGTGGATTTACTGCGGCGGAAAAAAAGGAAGAACTGATCCGGCTCCAAACCCGGCTGGGCGCTGCAATAGCGGAAGATTCTGCCATGCGGGAAATCTTATCCGAACAAATCAAAGACCTTCAAATCGATACGGGCGATTACGATGGCGCGCTCGAAACCCTGGAAGATTTAATTCACTCTACGGCTGACCCCGGCGCCAGGGCTCAGTGGATGCTGGTAAAGGCTGAAGTATTAAAAACCACCGGCCAATTGACGCCGGCATGGGAAGTGCTGGACAACGCACGATCCCTGGTAGCAGACAAGGAGGAATTGGGGGACGTATACGCCCGGATACTGCGGAAATCGGGCGACGTACAAATCGACTTGGGCAACCTCGATCGGGCCCTGGTTTTGTTTGAAACCTACCACCAATTGGCAAAGGCCGGTTTTGTAACCCGTCCTGACGACCCGAATGCCAAAAACAATTTGGGCATCTCGTACGAAAAACTGGGGTCAACGCAAACGGCGCTGGGGAATTTGGAAAAGGCGTTGAGCTATTTTGAATTATTTTCCACATTGATGAAAGAGCTGTACGAAGCCTATCCGCAAAATGTGGGCTTCAAAAACGGGTTGGCTATCTCGTACTCCAGACTGGGGGAAACGCAAACGGCGCTGGGGAATTTGGAAAAGGCGTTGAGCTATTTTGAATTATTTTCCACATTGATGAAAGAGCTGTACGAAGCCTATCCGCAAAATGTGGGCTTCAAAAACGGGTTGGCTATCTCGTACTCCAGACTGGGGGAAACGCAAACGGCGCTGGGGAATTTGGAAAAGGCGTTGAGCTATTTT
>CAZLEF010000003.1:17618-72239 GCA_964558465.1 uncultured Lewinella sp.
TGAGCTATTTTGAATTATTTTCCACATTGATGAAAGAGCTGTACGAAGCCTATCCACAAAATGTGGGTTTCAAAAACGGGTTGGCCATCTCGTACTCCAAACTGGGGGGAACGCAAACGGCGCTGGGGAATTTGGAAAAGGCGTTGAGCCATTTTGAAAAAGCTGCAGAATTGTCAAAGGAACTGTGCGAAGCCTATCCGCAAAATGTGGGTTTCAAAAACGGGTTGGCCATCTCGTACTCCAAACTGGGGGAAACGCAAACGGCGCTGGGGAATTTGGAAAAGGCGTTGAGCTATTTTGAATTATTTGCCACATTGATGAAAGAGTTGTACGAAGCCTATCCACAAAATGTGGAGTTCAAAAACAACTTGGCCATCTCGTACTCCAAACTGGGGGAAACGCAAACGGCGCTGGGGAATTTGGAAAAGGCGTTGAGCAATTTTGAAGACGAAACTCGATTGTTTGAAGAGCTGTACGAAGCCTATCCACAAAATGTGGAGTTCAAAAACGGGTTGGCGGTTTCTTATTGGAAATTAGGCGATTTAAGTCTGAAAACCGAAAAAAAAGACTTCTCAAGAAACTGGTTCCGAAAAGCTGAACAGCTCTGGGGAGAACTGGTAAATGATGCACCGGATTATGTGATTTTCCGTCATAATTTATCCAGGGTTCGGCGTAATTTAGAAAAATTGTCCTGAATCAGGGCGATTTATATGTTTTATATGTCGTCTTCCCCACTGCCAAAAGGCGGATAAACCTCCACAACTTTAAATAACCGCCATATTCTCTATATTTGCTTTCCTGACACAAAACGAAAAAATGCAACTCATCCTCGCCACAGACTGGAACCTGTTCATCGGCCGTTTCCACCCGCTGGTCGTCCACCTGCCCATCGGCCTGTTATTACTCGCCGCGGTCCTGGAATGGGCGCCCAAAGAACGGTTTGCAACAGCGGCCCGCCTGAGCTGGATCACCGGCGGCGCCAGCGCAGCCCTGGCGGTCATCTGCGGCTGGTTGCTGGCGGACGATGGCGGTTACGGCGCAGGCCTCGGCTGGCACCGCTGGCTGGGGGTCCTGACCATGGTCATGGGCCTGGGCGGCGTGTATTTTATCGGTCGTTTCCCGGATTGGGGGCGTTGGTATGGGTTAGCAACTTTGTTGCTGGTAACGGTCACCGGGCACCTGGGCGGCAAACTGACCCACGGCGAGCTCTACCTCTGGGAACATGCGCCGGCCTTTGTCCAAAAAATAGCCGGGGTGGATCCCGACCGGAACACGGCCACAGACCTTTCCCTGGCCGACCCGGATTCGGTAGGCCTTTACGCGACTTTCATCCGCCCCGCCCTGGATCAGAAATGTGTCTCCTGCCACAATGCCGGCAAAACGAACGGCGGGTTGCGGCTCGACAGCCTGCACTATATTCAGGAAGGCGGAGACGGCGGACCGCTGTTTGCCGCCGGAAACGCCCTCGAAAGCGAATGGCTGCGCAGGGTTACCCTGCCGCGCTCCCACGCCAAAGCCATGCCGCCCAAAGGGGATCCCTTGTCTTATACCGAGATCCGTTTGCTGGCCTGGTGGATCGACCAGGGCGCCGACCCGGATACTTGCGTGGGGGAAATGGAGGTTCCGGAAGATATTAAAACCTTATTGCAACGCGATTTTAAATTTGAAACCCGGAAACGGCCTTATGTCGAACGCCTGAAACTGACGCCGGCAGACAACGCAGTACTGGAGCAATTAAAAACAGCCGGTTGGGCCGTGCAACCCGTTGCCCAAAATTCAGGCGCTATTAAACTGGGCATCACACCCGGCAAATCCCTGGCGGAAAACGCATTTGCACTCCTGGAACCGGCTGCCAAAAACATTGTCTGGATCGACCTGGAAGGGGCCGAACTCCACAATGATCATCTTTCAACCCTTGGAAAATTGCCCAATCTGGTACAATTGCGGCTGCAAAAAACCAATGTAACGGACGAAGGCATCCGCCAACTGGCCGGGTTGAAGCGCCTGGAATCCCTGAATCTGTACGCCACCAAAATAACGGACGCCGCCCTGCCCCACCTCGAAGGGCTCCCCGCATTACAAAGACTCTACCTCTGGCAAACGGAAACTACCGAAGCCGGCGTAGCCGCCCTGCGCGCCAAACGGCCGGGGCTGGATGTGGATACGGGGGGGCAGTTGGTGGTGGAGGCGGAGGGGAACACTGATTAGCTGATGATTTCAGTTGGCAGTCTGTTTCAGATATGCGCAGCCTGCCCGGAACGAGGAGAGACAAACTTGAGAACACTTCATTGCACCGCTCACCCCTTTCATAAACACAGCGAGTGTTTTTCCACCACATAAGATACATAGAAAACATAAGTTTCAACATTCCGGCTCGCCGACGGCGAACCGGAATGTCCCCTATGTGGTCTTATGTGTCTTATGTGGTGAAATAAAAAAAACTGTGTTTCATATTTGATTTTTTATCATCAAATTAGAAGGAGTTGGACAAAAGTTGGCAGTCTTTGATCCGTTCACCCCGGAAGAATTTTCAATTTATTCTCCACTGACGAATCCAATTGCGGACTGAAGACTGTAGACGGTGGACTGTCCCACAGGTCCAAAGGTCCGAAGGACTTCTATGGAGACTGACATGTAGGACTCCTTTGGAGCAAACTGAAAACATCCTCAAACCGACGGCAATTTCCACGGCGCCCGGTACGCCGGCTTCACCAACTTGTTTGCCGCTTTGGAATTCGTAAAACGGTTTTTGGCATCGTCCCAATCCAGTCGCAGACTATTGGTCCGAACCGCGATATTGGCCTGGTGGGTGGCGATGGCAACGGCCCGTCCCGTTTCGACAGAACAGGCGGGGGTTTGCCGGCTTTTGATGCAGTCCACAAAATTCTGGGCGTGCAGTAACGAGCTGTTGTCTTTCGTTTCTTTGTATTCCACTCTTTCCGTTTTATTCGCCTTTTTCTCATTGTCCCATTCCGGCAGCACTTCCCAGCCTTCGCGGTTCGCTACAAGAATACCGTTGTCGCAGATGAATGCAACGCCGTAATTCCGGTTGTAAGGCCCGGTCTGGAGCCCGCCGTTGTGGTCCCACTGGACGGTATAATCGCCAAACGGATAGATCACTGACATGGTGACAAAGGTCTCCCGCGCCCGGTCCTGGTGGGCGTGATTGTTGCCATACGCCAAAACGGTTTCAGGCGGCGCCGTGATGTTTTTGGCCCAGAACGCCATATCGATCAGGTGGACGCCCCAGTCGGTCATCAACCCGCCGCCGTAATCCCAGAAATGCCGCCAGCTTCCGTGAAAGCGGGCCTGGTTGAAAGGCCGTTGAGGCGCCGGGCCCAGCCAGAGATCGTAATCCACCCCCTGCGGAACCGCTGAATCGGGTACTTTATTTGTGCCGGCGCCATAGTTGAAATTTCCCCAGATATGGGTTCTGCGCAGTTGTCCTAATTTACCGGACGACAGATATGCCATTACATCAATCCAGACCCTCTGGCTGCGCTGCTGCTGCCCAACCTGGATAATACGGTTGTACCGTTTGCCCGCCCGCGCGATGAGGTTGCACTCCTCGATGGTATTGGCCAGCGGCTTTTCGACGTACACATCCTTTCCAGCCTCGCAGGCGTACACCGCAGGCAGGCAATGCCAATGGTCGGGCGTGCCGATCAGCACCGCATCGATATCCTTGTTTTCCAGCAACTTCCGGAAGTCTTTGTACAAAACCGCCTTTTGCCCGTATTTTTCAAGCAAGTGTTTGGCCTTGCCGTTCAACACGTTTTCGTCCACATCGCAAAGGCCCACGCAGTTGACCCCAGCAACGGCCAGATGTTGCTCCAACACGTCATACCCCCGGTTGCGGCAGCCGATCAGGGCAATATTCAACTGATCGCTGGGCGCCAGACCGTTCCGGGCGTTCAAAATCGCAGGAAACCCGGTTAGGATAGCAGTCCCGGCCGCTAAGGCTGCAGTATCCTGAATAAATTTTCTTCTAGTTTGTTTTTCCATTTTATTTCCTTTGTTTTAATAAGGTTGTCCCCGAATCGAATCCTCGAATCCTCGAATCCTCGAATCAACCACGCCATAGGCGTGGAATCAACAATTTACCCTCCCCCCTTCCCATACACCAACAAACTCCAAACCTCCAGGTAAGCCTTCTCATGCGGGTTCAACACCTTCATCTTCAGCACATGGTCGCCATCCGGAATTTCATACAGGAAAAACAGTTCATAGTTGCGGGTGATAAAATAAAGCGGCAGCGGGGAGGTTTTGATCAATTTGCCGTCCAGATAAAATTCGGCGTTCAACACATAATTGTTCAGGGTTTGTTCATCGGTGAGCAATGCGTACACTTCCTTGAAGTCCTGGTTGCCCGTTTTGCCCCGAAGAACCACGCCGCTTCCGGAAAAAGGGATCTCGATTTCCTGCCCGGCCTTGAAATCAATCGTCGTATTCACGGGTTTATCTTCCTTGAAAAAATACCCCTCGAAATTCTGTTCCAAAGGCGCCACGACGGGTTCCTGCAATTTGATGTTGACCTGACCGCCTTCCACCGTCCCTCCATTCCGGCGGACCATCTCCAGGGCGTGCCGGTAACTGATCTGGTAAGCTTCGTTCAGAGAGGTGGAAGTATGCTGAAAATCCATATCCTCGATCAGGCGCAAACCCGCCGCCCATTTGGCCGGAATGTTTTTATACCCGATTACCGTTCCCAGAATAGCGGCTGCCGTGGCGGGGTTGCAGTCGGAATCCTGTCCGCAGCGGGTGGCGACATCCAGGGTCCGGTCCAGATCGCCGTTCCCGTACAAAAGGCCCATGACGACATAGGCCGCGTTGATCTTGGCATCGATGTTAAAATCACGCCCCACCCCTTCCGGGCAGCCCAGGTCGGCGCCCCACTTGTTCTCCACTTCCTGCCAGGTCTTTTTCCAGTCGTCCGGAAATTGGCTGTGCCATTGGATAACATCGGCAATACATTGATAAAAAGTGCTTTGAGGGGGGATGGCCGCAAGGGCTCTTTCCACGATGACCGGAATGCTGTCCGTCAAAAAAGCGTGACTGTACATATTGGCCACAAAAACGCCGCCGTAATACCCGTCGCCCGAATTCATGACGTGTCCCACCTTGTCGCATAGGGCGGAGGCGCTGTTGGGCATCCCGGGGTTCATGATCCCGGCAAAATCGGCCTCGATCTGAAAATCAATATCGTCGGCGTGCGGGTTGTTGAGCCAGTGCCCGGATTGCGGCGGTTTGATCCCGTTGAGGATATTGTAACGGCCTTGCTGGTTGGCGTGCCAGAGAAAATATCTGGCGTTGGCGTAGGCTTCTCCAAAAGCTGCCTGCGGGGCGTCGAGGCCCTGTTTTTCCATCACCTCCACAAACGTGAGGTCCATGTAAATATCGTCATAAAGGCCCGGAATATTTTTCATCCAATGCAGCATCGTGGTGTCCGACCATTCCAGGATGACGCTGTCGGGTATCATTCGTTTGTTGTACCGGAATTCCGTTGGGCCGCCAAAAGTGACGCCGATGGTTTGCACCGCCCAGGCGCCTTTGATCTTGTCCAACAGGTCGGCTTCCGATATCGTGAAAAAGCCGGCGCCGGCGTCGTTTCCGCTGTTTTTACAAGAAAAAAAGGTGATCCCCAACAGGAAAAAGAGGTAAATCGGTTTCATCGTTTTGTTTTTAATAATAAATATCAAACCCGGAACAAATCCCTATTTTGGGAGCGTGAAATTGAATTCACTTACCCATACCATACCTTCAAAAGTAATCAATCCAAAACATACAAAATGAAAAAAACGCTTTCCTTCGCCCTGTTTTTACTGATCTTGACGGGTTTGACCGCCCAACCAAGCGAAGGCGACGATATGATCTTTATCGACGGGGCCGCCCAGCCTACCCTGCACGGCACCGGTACGGAAGACTATTTCAACACTTCCTGGAGCCCCAAAGAACCCTTCCAACACCCCTATTTCGGTTACCCCAGGGTAAATGCCGACGACAAGGGCTATTTTACAGGCTGGATGGGCCGGACCCATGTCTACCGCTTCCATATTACCGACCCCATCTATTTCGACCGGTCGCTGAAATTCACCATCGAACACGGACACAACAACGCGCTGGTCCTCGACTTGCGAAGCGTAGCTTATTGGTACCAGTCGGATGCCGTCGCTGTTCCCGCTATTCCCAGCCGTGAGGAAGACCAACTGATGCCGCCGATCACCCCCGTGGAAGTCCACAAATGGCGGGATGCCTGGCGTCAATCCAAAGGAAACGGAAAGTTACTCTGGGGTAACGAGAAGTAGCGCAACTTAAATTTTAACAGGTCTGAATAATTACCGCAAAATGAAAATCTGCGCTTGCCTGCTGACGCTTTTGCCCATTATAACAGCCGCGGGTTGTTTGAACAATCCTGACGAAAATAAACCGGCAAAAAACCAGAACCTCGAAGCAGGGTTCCTCGATCCACCTGTTTCAGCCCGTCCAAGGGGGCTCTGGACCTGGCTCAATGGCAACGTGGATACCGCTCAAATCACCCTGGAACTCCGCGAAGCCAAAGCCAAAGGCATGGGTGGTTTTGACATCTGGGATGTCGGTATGTTGGTCGACCCGGGCAGCGTGGTGCCGGCCGGGCCGCCTTTTATGGGCCCCGAATCCGTAACAGCCATCAGCCATGCCGTCCGTCAGGCTGAAAAACTGGGGCTCGAACTCGGACTTACCGTGGCCAGCAGTTGGAACGCCGGCGGCGCATGGGTAAAACCCGAACACGGGGCAATGGGGCTGTTCCGGTCTTCTGTTTCCGTTACCGGCCCGGTTCAGGTCGACCAGGTGATCCCTTTCCCGGAACTTCCCGATCAACAGAACCATGACCGGAATCCGCCGATGATCCGCCGGGATCCGGTCACCGGATTGCCGGCCTTTTACCGGGAGGTCGCCCTGCTGGCCATACCGGAGGGCGCCGATTCCCTGATTTCGGACCCGGATCAGGTGATCGACCTCAGCGCTAAAATGAGCGCCGGCGGGCGATTGACCTGGCCGGCGCCTCCCGGCAAATGGCGGATCACCTGGTATGTCTGCACCGGCACGGGTCAGCCCCTGGTGATCCCAAGCGTTCGCTCCAACGGGTTGATCCTCGACCATTTTAATGCGGAAGCCACAGAAGCCCACCTGAAAATTTTCACGGATCGCCTCACCGCAGAACTCGGGAGCCTTAAAAACCGCTCCCTCAAATACTTTTACACTGACAGTTACGAAGTAAAACAGGCAGTCTGGACCCCAAAACTTCAGGAGGAATTTTTCAACCGCTGCGGTTATGATCTCCGGCCCTTCCTCCCGGTACTGGACGGGTTTACGGTTCAAAACAAGGAAATAACCGGTCGGTTCCTGTTTGATTTCCACAAAACCTTGTCCGAGCTGATCATCCGCAACCATTACCGGAAAGGGGTGGAAATTTCGGCACGGCATGGCCTTGGGTTTGTCGCCGAAGCCGGCGGCCCCGGGCCGCCTATCCACAACGTTCCGTTTGAGGACCTCAAGGCGCTCGGCGCGCTCACCATCCCACGCGGCGAATTCTGGAACAAACACCCGCAACTGGACCTGCTGCAGATCGTGAAAGGCATCTCCAGCGCGGCGCATATCTACAACCAGCCCGCCGTGGAGGCCGAATCCTTCACTTCGGTATGGGTTTGGCAGGAAGGGCCGGAAGAACTGAAACCCCTGGCCGACCGCGCCATGTGCGAGGGCCTCAACCGCTTTGTTTACCATACCTTTCCACACACCCCAAAAGCTGCCGGCAACCCCGGTTGGGTGTACAATTTCGGCACGCTCATCCATGTGAACAACAGTTGGTGGCCGCTTTCCAGGTCCTTTCACGATTACCTGGCGCGCTGCAGTTACCTGTTGCAGCAAGGGAATTTTGTGGGCGACGTCGCCTTTTATTACGGCGATAAGGCCCCCAATTTTGTACCCCACAAACAGATGCCGGAGTCCCTGGGTTTCGGGTACGATTACGATGTGATCAACTCCGACGCCATCCTCAACCGGCTCCGCGTGGAAAATGGGAAACTGGTGTTGCCGCACGGGCAAACCTACGAGTTGCTGGTCCTGCCCGAAGAGGAAACTGCCGATCCTGCGGTTTTGAAAAAACTGGCCGAACTGGTGGAAGCGGGCGCGATTGTCACCGGACCAAAGCCCGTTCGATCCTACAGCCTGGCCCGATGGCAGGAAAATGACGCGGAAGTGCGCCGGCTGGCTGATGGGTTATGGGGCGAGGTCGACGGGCAAAAGGTAAAAGAAAACCTGTTGGGAAAAGGCAAGGTGATCTGGGGTAAATCCATCCGGGACATCCTGCGGGAAAAAGGCGTAACCCCTGATTTTATGCCCTCTTTTCCGACGCCCGGCGCCAAAATGGATTTTATTCACCGCAGTACGCCGGAGACCGAAATCTATTTTCTTTGGAACAAAACGGATTCCCTCCTGGAATTTGACGCCGCCTTCAGGGTAACGGGCAAAACCCCCGGGCAATGGGACCCGGTAACGGGCGAAATGCACCCTGTCCACGTATTTCAGGCCGGAAGCGCCGAAACCCTGGTCCCGGTTTATTTGCCGGAAAAGGGTTCGACTTTTATCGTATTTAAAAAAGGCCTGGATAAACCCGCCATTACTGAAATCAGCCTGGGAAACACTCGTATTTTCCCCCATCTCCCCGGGTCTAATCCGAATAAAGGTTGGAAGGGATCGCAGAACGGCGCAATCCTGTTGCCCGCGGAAGGCGGTCATTATTCTTTCCGGCGTGCAGACGGCGAGATCCTGGAACTGGATTGCCCGGCCTTGCCGCCGCCTGTGGCGCTAAAAGGACCCTGGACCGTAAACTTCCCGAGGGGCTGGGATATCCCCGAAAAAGTAACCTTTCCGGAATTGACCGACTGGACGGCCTTCCCGCTGGAAGCCATTCGGTATTTTTCAGGCGAAGCCCTCTATTCCCAGGATTTCACTCTGGACCCCGGAGCGATTCCCGAAGGCGCTGCAATCTTTCTGGACCTTGGGCAGGTCAGGGAAATCGCCGAGGTAACCCTGAACGGCAAAAACCTGGGGCAACGCTGGTGTAAACCTTACCGGTACGATGTTACCCGTTCGGTCCGGCCGGGTAAAAACACCCTGCAGATTAAAGTAGCCAACGTTTTGAACAACCGCATGGTGGGCGATCATCGCAAGCCGCCGGAAAACCGCCGCACCCGTTCCAACATCACCAAAGGCCCCAATGCCTGGACCCGTCCCTGGACAGAAGTGGCGCTTAAACCTTCTGGTCTGTTAGGACCCGTCCGGCTTGAATGGAATCCCGTTTTCCAAACCGGGAATCGGAATACCCTGAATAAAAACGAATGATCAATCCGAATTTCTTTGTGTTCTTTGTGAAACCTTCGTGTCTTTGTGTTTAATCCGACAGGCATTTTGGCCTCCAGGTTAACCGGGATCACCCAAAACACACGAAAAAATATGGAAACGATAAAAAAAATGTTATTCCTGGGGATTTGGATTTTTTGGGCGGCAACCCCCCTTTCCGCCCAACCCCCAAAAACCCGCCTCATCATCCGGGTCGACGATATGGGCTGCTCCCACGCCACCAATACCGGTATCCGGGAATCCTACCGGGATGGCATCGCCACCTCGGTGGAGGTCATGGTTCCAACCCCCTGGTTCCCGGAAGCCGTCCGGATGTTAAAGGAAATGCCCGGCCTCGACGCAGGCGTGCACCTGGTGCTGACCAGCGAATGGACCAACGTGAAATGGCGGCCGCTGACCCAGGCCCCGAGTCTGGTAGATTCCCGGGGGTATTTTTACCCGATGATCTGGCCGAATAAAGATTTTCCTGCGGGCTCGGCTTTGCTCGAACACAAATGGGATATCCGGGAGGTTGAACAGGAATTGCGAGCCCAGATCGAACTGGCCAAACGTGAGATCCCCCAACTCACCCACCTGTCCTCGCACATGGGTTGCCTCAGCATCAACGACGAGACCAGAGCCCTTTTCCAAAAACTGGGCAAGGAATACGGCCTCGATATCTTCCTGGAGGATTACCAGGTCAAATACCTGCCCGGCCCCGGCGACAACACCCTGCCCGCCGAAAAAAGGGTGGAAAAATTCATCGAAAACCTCCGCAACCTGACACCCGGCAATTACCTTTTTGTGGAACACCCCGCCCACGACCTGCCCGAACAACAGGCCATCGGCCACCCCGGATACGAACATGTGGCCAGCGACCGCGCCGCCGTCCTCGCGATGTTGACCGACCCCAGGGTGAAGGCTGCGATCCGGGAGTTGGGCATCGAACTGGTGAGTTATGCGGGTTTGAAGAAGTAGCCTCGCCCGCCGAAGCCTTGGGCGTAGGTGGGTTTATGATGGTTTATGATGGTTTATTATTGTTTATTATTGTTTATTATTGTTGGCGGCCGTTAACTACAATAAACCACTATAAACCAGAATGAACCACAATGAACCACAATGAACTACAATAAACCACATTAAACCACATTAAACCACAACCAACCACCATGAGCCATCTGTTCAGCCTAATTTTTATCACAATTTTGGGCGCCACCTGCGCGTTCGCCCAACCCTCGCCGACCAAAGCCATCATCTGCCTCACCTACGACGACGGCATGGCCACCCACTTGTCGAACGCCATCCCGCAACTCGATGCGGCAGGTCTGAAAGGAACCTTTTACATCAATTCCGTCAAAGGCCAGCACGAGGCCGCCGCGTGGATGGCCGCAGCCCGGCAAGGCCACGAACTTGGCAACCACAGCGTATTCCATCCCTGCCCTGCTGCCCTGGGCTGGCCCGAAGACCTGACCACGGAAGGTTACACCATTGACCGCATGATCGGGGAAATCGCCGCCACGGACGCCATCCTGAACCTGCTCGACCCGGGAAAACCCTTCCGGACCTACGCCTACCCCTGCAACAACACCCTGGTGGGCGGCCGGTCGTACAAAAAGGCGTTAAAAGCCTCAAAACTGGTGCGGTACGCCCGCGGCGGTGGCGATACCGGCAATTGTCTGATCACCGATTTCCATGCGCTCGACCGGATGGAGGTCCCCTCTTTCATCGCCGGGGAACAAACCACCGCAGCCGACCTGATCAACCTCGCCGAAAAAGCCCGACAAACCAAAGGATTGCTGGTCTTCCAGTTCCACGGCGTCGGCGGACAATGGATCAGCATTTCCAACGAAACCCATCAGGCGTTTCTGGACTATCTGGCGCAGCATAAAGACGAGATTTGGGTGGCGACGTTTGGAGAGGCAATGGCGGGGATCGATGAAAAGAAATGACCCGGCAACAATCTCTTTTATACCATTAAAAAAGCCTCTGCGAAAACAGATTCGCAAAGACTTTTCTCTTTCAGTGATTCGGCTGGGATTCGAACCCAGGGCCCATACATTAAAAGTGTATTGCTCTACCAGCTGAGCTACCGAATCATCGCCCTTTTTAAAAAAGCGCTGCAAAGATAAGCGCCTTTTGATCATATAAACAAGCGCTATCTCCATTTTTTTTAACAAAACCAATTACAACGCTGACTATCAATACTTTACATGCTCACAACCCGGTTTTTCCACCCCAAGGTTCATCACAAACAACTTTCCCCTTTACCCCCCTTTTTTCAAACCCAAATTTCCTCATCAACACTTTCCCGGTTTTATTGGTTCCTGCCGGCAAACACACACCAAACTGAGGAATCGAGGAACCGAGGAATCGAGGAACCGAGGATGCGAGGATGCGAGGATGCGAAGAACCCCAAACAACTCCAAACAACTCCAAACAACTCCAAACAACCCCAAACAACTCCAAACAACCCCAAACAACTCCAAACAACCCCAAACAACCCCAAACAACCCCAAACAACTCCAAACAACTCCAAACAACCCCAAACCCCAAAAACAACCCCCGTTCAAAACTCCAACCGCAACTGCACCCCTTCCCCCTCATGTTCCCGCATCAGGTTGGACACCGTCACCCCCAGCAACCGCACCGGGCCCACCTCTTCAAAGTTGTTCTCCAGCAATTCAAACGCCGTCGATTCGATCAGCGCCAGTTCCCTCACTTCCGACGGAAAGGACTTGCTCCGGGTGTATTGCCTGAAGTCGGCCGACTTGATCTTCACGGTGATCGTCCGCCCGAAATTGTCGGTCTTTTTCATGTATTCGTACACGATCGCGGACAATACCGCCAGTTTTTCCCTCATCACGGCCAGGTCGGTCAGGTCTTCGTTGTACGTGCGTTCGGCCCCGATGGATTTGCGGATGCGGTTGGGGTCTACCGGCCGGTTGTCCTCCGCGCGCACGATCTTGAAATAGTGGCGTCCCGCTTTTCCGAACCGTTTGACCAGGTCGACCTCGGTCCAGGTTTTCAGGTCGCCACCCGTGTAAATGCCGAGGTTGCGCATTTTTTCGGCGGTTACCTTGCCGATGCCATGAAATTTTTCGATGGGCAGTTTTTCCAGAAAAGGAATGGCTTCGGCCGGAAGGATCACTTTCAGCCCGTTGGGTTTGTTGATGTCGGATGCGACCTTGGCCAGGAATTTATTGAAGGATACCCCGGCGGAAGCGGTCAGGCCGGTGGTTTCGAAAATTTTCTGCCGGATCTCCTCTGCGATCAGGGTGGCCGACAACGGGCCGGACCGGGGAACACTCACATCCAGATAGGCTTCATCCAGCGAAAGGGGCTCCACCAGATCGGTATATTCCAGGAAAATCTCGCGGATCTGGCGGGAAACCTGATGGTATACGTCAAACCGGGCCTTTACGAAAACCAGTCCCGGACAAAGCCGTTGGGCCGTCACACTCGGCATAGCGGAACGGACGCCAAATTGCCGCGCTTCGTAACTGGCCGACGCTACCACACCCCGCAAACCCGATCCGCCCACCGCAACAGGTTTCCCCTTCAACTCCGGAAAATCCCGTTGTTCGATGGACGCGTAAAAAGCATCCATGTCGACGTGTATGATCTTGCGGTCGGGGACCATACGATTGGTTCGATTGATTCGATTAGAACGGCGGCCTTCGCATCAACCACGCCTGTGGCGTGGCACGCACATCAACGCATCAACAAATCAACAAATTGATTCGATTGTCCATAGGACTCTCCATAGGAGTTTTATGAACCTTTGGAGGTTCGATTGGCTTCGCCCACCGTAGATTCAGCGTAGGTGGGTTCGATTGGTTGCAAAAACAAAACTAAAAATTTCTCCGCTCCTTATCCGAACGAATTTGGAGGGTAATGCCTTGGCGCTTCAATCCGTCAATATGCGAGACCGGGGAATAGATCGTTCCAAAACAAGGCTTGGTTCCGGGAGGGGTACAGGGGATCAACGACCTGAAGGGCGGCTGACCGTATAGTTCAAGAAGTTATTCCTCAAAAAATATGTAGGTGGATTGATCGTGGAAAAGCAAAAAAGGATCGGGACCTCCCTCTAATCCGCCCTGCAGGCAGATAAACCTTATCCCTTTAACCTTTATCCTTGCTCCTTGTCCCCCCCCTACTCCTCCTCCTGATCGTTCAACTCCCTTTCCAGGATTTCCATATGGACGTACTCCACAGCTTCCTGGACGGTAGGAATGATCGCCAGCACGGAATCCAGCCTGGAAATCTCGATCAGGCGTTTTACGCTTGGGTGCGCAACGCCGGTCAGAACAAAAGACCCCAGTTTTTTCCACAACCGGTTGGCTGTCAAAATGGCGCTCAGCCCCGAGGAGTCGACATACTTGACGTTGCCAAGGTCAAATATCAGATTGGTTATCCCTTCATTGGATAACAGAACGAATTCAGACTTGAGGTCGGGCGCTACCAACGAATTGAGGTTTTCCTCGTCCAGATGGAAAACCGTGTAGGCGTCCTGTTTATTTACTGAAAACTTCATAGAGCTTATCGCGAAAGTTTGTTCTTCCCGCAAAAGTAGGAAGTTTTTCCAATTAAAATTAAAATGCCGCATCTTTGTGCGGTAATTTCACCCGGGCAACACCCAAAACTGACAAAACGTCCTAAAATTGCGTTAAAATTTTTTGTGGCCCGGTTTTTCCTGTACTTTTTTTGCGTTTAACTATTGACAGTTCAAAAGATATTATGCAAAATTGCACGTGGAACTGCGCAACTTCTTAAACAGCGGCTTGTTTTATTGTCAAGTT
The DNA here is from genome assembly GCA_964558465.1 of uncultured Lewinella sp. GTDB lineage: Bacteria > Bacteroidota > Bacteroidia > Chitinophagales > Saprospiraceae > JACJYC01. The sequence goes on from CAZLEF010000003.1 coordinate 31,799, forward strand.
CGTTGTAATATTGTTTGACCGGAGCTATTTTGCTCCAAAAATGGGCATTGCAGTCTTAAACATGGATAGGCAATTTTCACCAAAAGTAAAAAAAGTCATCAACAGGAGTAAGGAAGAAGCCTCCAGGTTGGGGCACGACTATATCGGCACGGAACATCTTTTACTGGCGCTCATCGCAGAAAAAGACAACCTGGCGATGCGGGTCCTGGAGTCGCTGGAAGTTGATGCCGGCGAATTGAAACAAAGCCTGGAAGATGCAGTTCAACGCCCCTCCGCCAGCGTGGCCCCCGGTTTCACCCTGGGCCCTTATCCGCTGGACCGGCAGGCCGCCAAAGCGCTGAAGATCATCTTTCTGGAGGCCAAATCCTTGAAACATGAAGAAATTAACCCGGAGCATTTGCTGCTCTCCATCCTGAAGGATAAAGAAAGCAAAGCTGCCAAAATCTTGAATCAATTCGACGTGGACTACGATATCTTCAAAGCAGAATTGGAATATGCCCGCCAGGAGCAAGACTTCAGCTCGGGCATGGATATTCAGGCCCAGGCCTCTTCCGAACCGGACGAACCCTATGATGAGGAAGATCCTCAATCGCGCGGGTATCAGCAGCGAAAAGGCGCCGCCAAATCCCGGACACCCGTCCTGGATAACTTCGGAAGGGACATCACCAAATTGGCTGAAGAAAGCAAACTGGACCCCATTATCGGCCGTGAAAACGAGATCGAAAGGGTTTCCCAGATCCTCAGCCGCCGGAAAAAGAACAACCCGATCCTTATCGGCGAACCCGGCGTGGGCAAAACGGCTATCGTGGAAGGCCTCGCCCTCCGCATCATCCAGAAAAAAGTCTCCCGGACCCTGTTCAACAAACGTATCGTCATGCTCGACCTTGCGGCCCTGGTCGCAGGCACCAAATACCGCGGTCAGTTTGAGGAACGGATGAAGGCCATTATGAACGAACTGGAAAAGTCGCGCGACGTCATCCTGTTCATCGACGAGATCCATACCATCGTCGGCGCAGGCGGGGCTACCGGCTCGCTCGACGCCTCCAACATCTTTAAACCGGCCCTTGCCCGCGGCGAACTCCAGTGCATCGGCGCCTCTACGCTCGATGAATACCGCCAGCATATCGAAAAAGACGGCGCCCTCGACCGGCGGTTCCAAAAGGTCATGGTCGACCCGCCGTCCGCCGAGGAAGCCATCCATATCCTCTACAATATCAAGCCGAAATACGAGGAATTCCACAATGTGAATTACTCGGATGAGGCCATCCATGCTTGTGTCAAACTGAGCGACCGCTATATCACCGACCGCTTCCTGCCCGATAAAGCCATCGACGTGCTGGATGAAGTTGGCGCAAGGGTCCACCTGAAAAATATCCATGTTCCCGAACATATCGAAGAACTGGAAAAACAGATCGAGGACCTGAAGGAACGGAAAAACCAGGCGGTCAAGGATCAGCAATACGAAAAAGCGGCCGATCTGCGCGATAAGGAATCCAAACTTCAACGCCAGTTGGAATTTGCCAAAGTCCAGTGGGAAGAGGAATCCAAAACCAAGCGCTATCCGGTCGACGAGGATAATATCGCCGAAGTGGTTTCCATGATGACCGGCATACCGGTGAAAAGGGTGGCTCAGAGTGAGAGCAAAAAACTCGTCACCATGGGCAAAGACCTCCAGAACGTGATCATCGGTCAGAACGAAGCCATTGAGAAGATCACCAAAGCTATCCAGCGCAACCGGGTAGGCCTCAAGGACCCGACCAAACCGATCGGTTCTTTTATCTTCCTCGGCCCGACCGGGGTTGGGAAAACGGAACTTGCCAAGGCGCTTGCACGTTATCTTTTCGACTCGGAAGATGCCCTTATCCGCATCGACATGAGCGAATACATGGAAAAATTCTCCGTCAGCCGCCTGATCGGCGCCCCTCCCGGGTACGTCGGTTACGAAGAAGGCGGCCAACTGACGGAAAAAGTCCGGCGCAAACCCTATTCCGTGGTATTGCTGGACGAAATTGAAAAAGCGCACCCGGATGTCTACAATATCCTGCTGCAGGTATTGGACGACGGCCAGTTGACCGACAGCCTCGGCAGAAAGGTAGATTTCAAAAACTCTCTGGTCATCATGACCTCCAATATCGGCGTGCGCCAGTTGAAGGATTTTGGTCAGGGTGTGGGGTTTGCCACCAAAGCCCGCCAGGAAGCTTCGGAAGACGTTTCCAAAACGGTAATCCAGAATGCGCTCAAACGGACGTTTTCACCGGAATTCCTCAACAGGATCGACGACGTGGTGATATTCAACGCCCTTGGCCAGGAAGAGATCTTCAAGATCATCGATATCTCACTGAGCCAATTGCGCAAACGCTTGTCGGAAATGGGTTATACCCTGACCTTGTCGGATGATGCCAAACGTTTTGTCTCCGACAAAGGTTTTGACCCGCAATTCGGCGCGCGCCCGTTGCACCGCGCCATCCAGAAATACCTGGAAGACCCGCTTGCAGAATTCATTCTCAGCGAGGCGCCCCCGGAAGGAAGCGTGCTGGAAGCGGTTATGAACGAGGACAATACCGAGTTGAGCATCGTGATCGCAAAGGCCGTCAATACGGATGTAGAAGAATAGTTTTTGCAGTTCGCCAGTCTGTGTGTTGGCAGTCTTTTCCAAATGACCGGGATCAGGACTGTCCAACTGCCCATAGGAGCGCCTATGACACAAACTGACGAACTGCAAATATTTTCACCTAAAAATCTCTTAATTATTAACTAAAAAAATAACTTTTGGCAAAGACTTTTGGTAACGATCCAAGAAAAAACAATTCAGACAAGGATCAACAATTCAGAATCAACGACCAGATCCGAATCCCCGAAGTTCGTCTAGTAGGCGATAATCTGGAAGAAATCAGTCAATTGACCGGCCAACCCATCGAATCGGGTATTTATTCCACCAGAAAAGTCAGAGAGTGGGCTGAAATGCTTGAAATGGACCTGGTGGAGATCTCCCCCAATGCCAAACCGCCGGTCGTAAGGATCATTGACTTCCGCAAGTTCATCTACGACAAAAAGAAAAAGGAAAAGGAAATCAAAGCCAAAGCGGCAAAAACGGTCGTTAAAGAGATCCGTTTCGGCCCCAATACGGACGAACACGACTTCGAGTTCAAGGTTCGCCATGGCCGGAAATTCCTGGAAGAAGGTTCGAAGGTCAAGGCTTATGTCCATTTCCGCGGCCGGACCATCGTTTTTAAGGAACGGGGCGAACTCCTGCTGCTCAAGTTCATCAAGGAACTGGAGGACCTCGGCGCCGCTGAAGCCCTGCCCAAGCTGGAAGGCCGCAGGATGATCGTGGTGCTTACGCCCAGGAAACTGGCAGGTAAAAAAGCGTAATTTAATTGGTTCGATTGATTCGCCACGCCGCGGCGTGGTCGATTGATTGGATTGATTCGATTGATTCGATTGATTCGATTGGTTGGATTGGTTGGATTGAAACGAAACCCATCGCATCAACCACGCCTGTGGCGTGGCACGCACATCAACGCATCAACAAATCCTCCGGCCCGTTTCAAGATTATTTTATTTTTTTCTTGCCGGAAAACCAGAAAACGCTATCTTTGCAGTCCGTTTTAAAAATCATACGATAATGCCAAAGATGAAGACGCATTCCAGCGCCAAGAAACGCTTCAAGGTGACTGGGTCAGGGAAAGTCAAACGCTTTCAGGCCAAAACCTCGCACAGGATGAGGAATAAGACCAACAAAGCCAAACTTCGCCTGAGAGACGCAACGCTTGTATGTCCGGCTGAAGAAGGACGTGTAAAGCGGATGCTCGCAGTAGGTTAATTTTTTATTTTTTAACGAGAGTGCAGGTCCAAGCGTCCCGGAATGGGGCCCCTGCCCTGAACTAAAACAACAATACAATGCCACGTTCCGTCAACGCGGTTGCGTCCAGAAGAAGACGCAAGAAGATCTTAAAAATGGCCAAGGGTTATTTCCTGGCCAGGCGCTCGGTCTACACGGTCGCCAAAAATACGGTTGAAAAAGGTTTGCAATACGCTTACCGCGACCGCAGAGCCAAAAAGCGCGCCTTCCGCCGCCTTTGGATCGCTCGTATCAACGCAGGCGCCCGGATCAACGGCACCACTTACAGCAAGTTGATCCATGACCTGACCGAAAGCGAAATCCAGCTCAACCGCAAAGTGCTCGCCGACCTGGCCATGCACCACCCTGAAACGTTCAAAGCGGTTGTTGCTTCGATTGCAAAATAAACTTCCGCTCACCGGAATGAAAAACGCCCGGATCTGGCTTACAGGTTCGGGCGTTTTTTTGCCGGTTGTTGATGGTTTATGTGGTTCATGGTAGTTCATTATCGTTATGCTGCCGTTGCCCCAACAACAATGAACAATGCGAATCAATAGTTAAAAAAGAGGCTTGGGGGCAGCAACTCAACACAAAGACACAAAGGTTTCACAAAGCACACAAAGAAAATTGTGACTTTGTTCTTCCCCTTGTGTCTTTGTGTTAAAAACGCGGATGGATGCAGCAACATTGAACCATCCTCCTATGGAGGACGCCATTGGCGTAACCAACCACAATGAGCCCTTGATTCGCATAAACAATAATAAACAACCTTGAACTATTGATTCACATAAACAACAACAAACCCCACTTCTTAAATGACTGCGACGGGCAATCGCGCCTACCCCATCTTCGCCACCTTCACCATCCGGTCCTCCACCTCGTGGACCAATTCCGTGAAATGTGAAAGCCGTTTGGTTTCCCAGGTGCGGTGGAAAGGCAGGTCGACGGGAATATGTTCGACAAAATGGGATGGAGGTGATTTCATGATGTAGATATCATCGCCCAGATAAACCGCCTCCGCAATATCATGGGTAACGAAGATCACCGTCGGGTGGAAATTGAGCCAGATCTTGGCCAGCAATTCCTGCATTTGCATGCGGGTATTGATGTCCAGGGCGCCGAAGGGTTCGTCCATGAGCAGGATCTCCGGGTTGGAAAGCAGGCTCCTGGCGATGGCGACCCGCTGCAACTGGCCGCCCGATAAGGTGGGGTACTGCGCAAATTTATTCTCATGCCCGGCGAGGCCCACCATTTCGATCATTTCCATGGCTTTGTCCCTGCCTTCTTTTTCGGGCACGTTCTGGTATTCGAGGGCAAGCGCCACGTTTTCCAATACGGTTAGCCAGGGCAGGGAGGAATATTGCTGGAACACCATTCCGGCGCGCATATCCGGTTTCAGGGGTTTGCCGTGGATCAGCACTTCCCCCTGAGTGGGTTTTTGCAGGCCGGCGATATAACGCAGAATGGTGGATTTGCCGCAACCCGACATGCCGAGGATCACTACAAACTGGCCCTGCGCGGGTTTGTCTTCCACCAGAAAATGTAAATCCTTGATCACATAGGATTTTCCGCCGTCGTAACTCTGGCTGACATTGCGCAATTCAATGAGATTGGCGTGTTCGGTATCTTTGAATACACTCATTAGTCTTGTTCTACGTAGTTTTTCTGAATCCGGAATTCACCCAACAGAATGAGGAGCACGCTGGTAATGGCCACCAGCATAACCGGCACGCCCAGTTTGCCCGCCAGAGCCGGGATAAATACGGGCAGCAGGATCGCCAGTGCGATGGACCCCAGCAGGATCAGCAAACCGTATTCCACCTCCGTGAGGCCTTTCAAGGCAGTTTTGTAATATTTATGGGGGAACAGCCGCCGGTCCATATACACAAAGAGCCGGTCCTGGATATACCCGATCAGCACAATGATGATGAGCAAGGCAAATAATTTATCCACCTGGCCTTGCCGTTGTTTCAGGTAGATGAGCCCGCCCAGGCCGCCCTGGCGGTTGAGCAGTTCGGCAATGATGATATAGGTCCAGGAAATGGCGGTCAATACCCGGATATCGTCGATCAGGCGCGACATGACGGCGGGCCAGTAAACCGTCTTGATGGTTTGCCAGGTTTTGGCGCCCAGGGTGAAGACGGTTTTGATGTATACGTCTTCTACTTCATCAATGCGCTGCACCACCACCGGGAGCAGGTAGACGATGATGCCGAACGCCAGGAAGGCAACCTTCATCCGGTCTTCGATGCCGAACCAGATGATGAACAACCCGGTGAGGGCGGTCAGCGGCAAATACCGCAAGGCGTCCACCTGTTTGCCGAACATGCTGCGGAAAACCGGAAAAAGCCCGATCAGGAACCCGATGGGGATGGACACAAAGATCGCCCAGAAATACCCCTGAAGGTTGAGCCAGACGGATCGCCAGGCGTTGGCGCCCAGTTCGTCCTCGCTGATGAGGCGCGGGAAGGCTTTGACCACCTGGTCGGGTCGCGGCAGCAAGGGGTATACCCGCTTGCCGGGTTCGGCGGACGTCGGGGCAACCGGTTGAACGGCAGCCAGGGAATCCGCCGCAATACCTTCCGTCACCGTACTCTGTATTACGGCAGGTTTGGAAAGCATTTCAGCCAGCACCCACCACAGGACGATGAGAAAAACCAGACCGGCAATGCCCATCAAAATGTTTTGGGTGGAAGTGAGCTTTCCCCTTAATTCGAATAATGACATAATTATTTGGCTAATCCGGGCCCAAATTAGGAGGAATTCTCCAATATTTATACTAAAATTACACCGAAACCGCTTTGTTCTGTGAGGAATCGTGGAAATACGCGCCACGCCACAGGCGCAGGGGATTTGAGTAACTGAAAGTCAGCAAAAAACGGATTTCAGGCCGGATCAGCGCATTACCCTGTTTCGCCTTTGTTTTTGTAATGAAAAACCAACAAATATGAAATACCTGCTGTTTTTAATGGTCTTTTCTGCATGTTTCCTGCGGAGCAACCCGCTTTCGGGGCAAACGCCGGATGCATCCACCTTGCCCGTCCGGGCGTTTTGCATCGGGGCGCCGGGGCCGGATCAACTGGAAGCGTTCATCACTTTTATTGAAAAGGAACTGGGCCCCAACGGGATCAATACGCTGGTCCTTCGGGTGGATTTTGGGTACCAGTACGAATCGCACCCCGAATTGCGGGATGAGGGCGGACTGAGCAAAAGCCAGGTCAAACAATTGGTCGGGGCCTGTAAAAATGCCGGCATCCGGGTGATCCCGCAGATCAATTTGCTGGGGCACCAGTCGTGGGCTTCCAACCTGGGCAGGCTCCTGGAAGTTTACCCCCAATTCGACGAAACACCGCATGTGCAGATGCCGGAAAAGTACGAATGGCCCAATGCCGACGGCCTGTATTGCAAAAGTTATTGCCCGCTGCATCCGGAGGTCCACAAAATCGTTTTTGACCTGCTGGATGAAATTACCGCCGTATTTGAAACCGACGCCTTCCACGCCGGGATGGACGAAGTTTTTTATCTCGCCGACGATAAATGCCCGCGTTGCAGCGGCAAGGACCCCGCCGAATTGTTCGCAGGCGAAGTGACTAAAATCCGCAACCACCTGGCCGCCACCGGAAAGGAACTCTGGATCTGGGGCGACCGCCTGATCGACGGCAAAACCACCGGCATCGGCATGTGGGAAGCCAGCATGAACAATACGGCCCGGGCCGTGGACATGATCCCGAAGGATGTGGTGATCTGCGACTGGCATTACGAACAGGCTGTGCCCACCGCGCCGTATTTTGCGATGAAGGGCTTGCGGGTGATCTCCTGCCCGTGGCGGAAACCCGAAGTAGCGGTGGAACACGTGAAATCCATGCGTTTTTACCGCGCACAATCCCCGGAGGCGATGAAAAATAACTTTTACGGCGTGGGCCAGACCATCTGGACCAGCGCCGGCAATTTTATGGATTTGTATTACGGACGAAAAAAGGAAGAAAACGGAGATCAGGCGGGTTGTTTCAGGGCGATGGTGGGGGAGTTGAAACGTTAGTTTGGGGTTTGTTTATTTGTTTATTCGTTGATCTGTTGATTCGTTGATTCGAAATTGCATCAAATCAACGAATCAACAGATCAACGCATCAACAAAATGAAAATCAATATCTGGTACGGTCTGGCCCGCCGCTGGCTGGGTTACTACCTCCGGGCGGATACCCGGTACGGCGTCCATTCTCCCTTTGTGGCGGATTGGGTGGAATCCGTATTGGAAGACGACCGGGAGTACTATGCATTTTTCAGCATCGAAGGGTTGCGGCGGCAACTGAGCCGGCAAAAAAAGCGGCTGGGCGGCGCGCCGGAGGGGGCGGGTTATTTCAACGCGCCATCCGGAGAACCCACTTTGAGCTACCTGGCCAACCAGGTAGCCGTACCGGATTTTGTGGGGCGATGGCTGTTTAAAACGGTACATTGGAAAAAGCCGGGATCGATATTGGAATTGGGCTCTTCTTTGGGCATTTCCACGATTTACCTGGGCGCGGCAGCGCCGAAGGCCCGGTTTTTATCGGTGGAAGGCTGGCGGGAAGCCGCTGAAATGGCGGCTATGCATTGCCAGCAGGCCGGATTGGGAAATATTCGCATTGTTCATTCGGGTTTCCGGGAGGCGCTGCCCCAACTGTTCCCCCACCTGGCGCCCATCGACCTGGTGTACATCGACGGCGACCACGACCACGACCGCACGCTGGAATATGTAGAGGCCTGCCTGCCCCATCTCAGCCCGGACGGCTTAATTATCCTGGGCGATATTTACTGGTCGGACGGCATGGCTGAAGCCTGGACCGTCTTGCGACAACACCCCAAATTCCGGCTCACGGTCGATATTTTTCATCTGGGATTTTTGTTCCTGCGGCCTGAAAACAAGGAGAAGGAGCATTTCACCCTGATCCGGTGGGGGTGGAAACCCTGGCGGATGGGGTTTTGGGGGTGATGGGGTGACCTGGTGACTTGGCGAGGGGGTGACTTTTGGAAAAGTAGCCGCCTGAGAAACAGCCGCTTGAAAAGGGCGGCAATCGTTGTGGCAATGAGGGCGCGGGCCAAAAACATCAACTATCATCATTCATCAATCCCATTATTTAATTGATGATTTAAGATTACATGAATGATGATTGTTGATGTCGGGAAAAAATAGCCATCTTCGGTGAATTATTGAAATTCATCTATTAATTATTGTTTATCAATAAAATTTTATTGATATTTGTCTTGTTAATCGTTCAAATTATGGCCGGGCTGGTCTTTATCATCTCGCAGGTCTTCAGGCGGGGCGTAGAAATCCAATCCGAAAACGAGTTAACCGTATAAGCCATGCCGATCGTTGTCAACCTGGATGTGATGATGGCCAGGCGAAAGATGTCGTTGAATGAACTTTCGGAGAAGGTGGATATTACGCTGGCCAATCTTTCCATTCTCAAAACCGGAAAGGCCAAGGCGATCCGGTTCAGCACGCTGGAGGCGCTGTGCAAAGCGCTGGATTGCCAGCCGGGGGATTTGCTGGAGTACAAGGGGGGCTTGATGAATGATGCTGGAGGAGGCGAATGAATTTTGCAGCAGTCAGATTCGGTATTTTTGTGGCAGATGTTATTTTGTAAATGCCGGTGTATTGGTTTGAAAATTTCGCAGAAATAGCACCTCTGTGTTCCTCCGTGTCTCTGTGATAAAAATCTGTTTGGTGCACCAATCCGCTATTCATTTTTAAATTTATTCTCCAAAAGTTTCTCCCGGAACTCCGAGCGGAAGGTGTACCCGAAGATGAGCATTACCGCACGGGTATCCACCTTATTGGTTCTTTCAAAACGGAAACCGGGGTCCGAAATCCTGAACCCGCCTTGTTGCGTGTCGAAAATATCGGACAGCGTAAACGCCAGTCTTCCCTGCCCTTTGAACAGTTTTTGCTGTAATCCCAAATCCACAAAATAAACCTCCCGCTGCTCGCCCTGCGAGATGGCAATGGGCGAAGTGTAATTCCCCGTGATTTGCAGCCTTCCGTTTTTCCAAAGGCTGAAATTGTTGACCCATTTGGCAAAAGCGGTAAACTGGTTTTGCTGTATGTTCAACGCCGGGTCGGTTTCTTCGATGCGCAGGTTGTAGCCCGACAGGTTGATGTTGAAATTCCAGAAGGTAGTGGGTTGGCTGCTCAGGATGGCTTCCAAGCCGTAAATTGAGGCGTTACCGAAATTTTTTGGCTGTTGCAGGGCAATGCCGTTGGAATCGAGGTCGGTAAAAGACAGGATGATGTCGCTCGTGCGGCGGAAAAATGCCGACACGGCGAGGCTGTTTTTTCCGAGAGAAACATCGCAGCCGAGTTCGAGCGAGTGCGCCAGTTCGGGTTTCAGGTCGGGGTTGCCGGAGTGGGGGTTGAGCGCGTCGGTGATGTCTACGAAGGGGTTGAAACTGCCCAGCCCGGGGCGGTTGATGCGGCGGCTGTAACTGAATTTCAACAGGTTGCGGGCGGGCGTGTAGTACATCAGGCGTACGGAGGGGAACAGGTTGATGTAATCGTTTGAAAACATCACCCCTTGCAGTTCGGTGTTACCCTTGTTCGAGGTTTGCTCGGCCCGAAGCCCCAGCCAGTATTTCCAGGTAGGCGAGTCCTTGCTGCCCGTCCAGCCCTCGTATTGGAGGTAGGCGGCGTGGATTTGTTCGTCGAAATGAAAAATATCCGTTCCGCCGGGGTTCGTCTCAAAATCGCCGTTGAGCTGGTCGGCACGCAGGAAGTCCGATTGGAAGGAGCGGAATGTGCCCAGGTATCCTGTTTCCAGCATTCCCTTTTTGCGAAGAGGGTGGGTGTAGCCGGCGGCGAGGCTGCTCACACCGGCATCCTCGTAGTTGTGCGTTTTTTGTAAAAACGGGTTGCCGAGCGGCTTGTTTTCTTCCGTCAGCGTTTGGATTGAAATGTCGGTGTTTTCCCGGTTGTATTCCAAAGCAGTGCTGGCGCGGATGCGGAGCGTCTGGTCGGTTTTGGCGAATTGGTGCGCATAGTTCAGCGCAGGCTCCACCGTATTGAAACGCCTGAATTCCTCCGAGTAACGGCTGTCCCTTCCGGTAAAAAGCCGCCCTTGGGTCCCGGTAGTGCTGATAACGGTCTCGTAGTTGTCCTGCCCGTTGAACAGCCAGACAGCCTCGAAGCCGAGGCTGTTTTTGGGGTCGGGGTTATAGTCGAGGTTGAGCCGGGCGGTCTGGGTCCTGACGGTGCGTTCGTCGCTGCGGCGCTGGGTCAGGTAGTAGGCATCGGGCACGAGGTACTGCACCCGGTCGCCGTTCACTCGGCGGGTGCGCGTGGTGAACCAGTTGTCGTAAGCCGCTCCGATATTCCATTTTGGCGTGCCGCGGTTGAGCAGCGCCGAGGCGTTGATGCGATAGCGGTCGCCAAAGCCGCCGCCAAGGGCAAATGCGCCGTTTGAGCCCAATCCGGTGTTTTTTTTAAAAACAAGGTTGATGATGCCACCCTCGGCATCGGCTGCGTATTTCGAGGAGGGATTGGTAATGATTTCGATGCGCTCGACACTGGCAGCGGGGATTTGTTCCAAATTGGCACTCCGGTCGGCCCCGGCGATGCCCGAAACGCTACCGTTGACGAGCACGAGCGGGCTTTTTCCCCGCAGGGTGATTTCCCCTTCCGGGCCGACCAGGACGCCGGGCATGTTTTTCAGCAGGTCGGCAACTGTGCCGCCGATTTGGGTGAGGTTTTCCGAGGCATTGACCACCAGTCCTTCTTCTGTTTTTTGGATTAAATTCCGCATCGCCGTTACTTCCACGCCTTTGAGCGCAGTGGCGCTCGCTGCCAGCAGAATGTCGGGCAGGTTCAGGCTGGTTTGCCGAAGGCTCAACGCCTGCCGTTTTTCATCAAAACCGATGAAACGGATATGCAGCGCATAATCGCCGAAGGGAATGTCGCTCATGGAAAACCGCCCGAGGCTGTCGGTAATCGCCCCGGCGATGATGCGGGAGGTGTCGCCGCCGGCCGGATTGAGGAAAACGCTGGCAAATTCGATGGGGCTGCCTTGATCGTCCGCCACTTGTCCGCTGATGCCGCCCGTTTGCTGGGCTTGAGCAAAAGCGCAGAGCAGCAAGGCTGTTATACCAAACAGGATATTTTTCATTATTTAAAAATTCGGGTTCCGAGTACGCCGCGCAATTATGGGTATCATATCCAATACCCTGGTCTAAGGCCGTGAAGGGGCCACCCGCAAAATACGCCCGTTGCGGCGGAAAAGCAAGTATGGAGGCTCGATCAATTGACCAAAACACCTCCTCCGGTATCCTGAGGGCCATATCTCCGGCGTCCTCAATCTGGAATTCGAGGTGCAGGATCATTTGTTGCCCGTCCGAAGTGAAAGTTCCCGACCAAGACAACCGCATCAGGTTGAACATCAAACAGCGGTTTTCCAGATCTTCCTGAAATGGGTGTAAAACAACAAAACAAGATAAGGAACAACCAGGGAAGCGGTTATCCAGGCCAGGGTCAGCGGTAGGAAATCCTGTTCGGCGGTGGTGACGACCAGCCCGATGGTGCGGATGGTCGCATGGAGTAAAGCGGGGCTCCAAACGGTATTTTCGCCTCTTTCGAACAGGTAGGCCAGCGGAACAGAACTCCCGACTGCAAGTATCGTTGACATCAGGGCAACGGTCCAATCCATGTAAACAAACAAGAGCAAATGCACCAGCGTGAATAATGCGCCGGACAGGATTACGGCCCGCCGGAAACTCATTTGAAGGCGAAGCTGCCTGAAAAGGAACCCCCTGAAAACCATTTCCTCCATGAGTCCGCCCGTAAGACAAATTCCGGCTAAATTCAAAAGCCAGTTTTCCGCTAAAAATATCTCTGCATTCAGCAGGTAGCCGAGCAACGGATAAAAAAGGAGCAGCGTGCTGGAAACAATAATTCCCGGGGTTATTGATTTTAATCCGGTTTTACGGAACCCGATATTTTTGATCGTATTTTTAAAAGAAACCCCGGAAACCAGCTGATTGAGAAGCGTCAAAACCAGCAGCACAGCGGAAAAGGAAACCACTGCGTTCAGGATATACGGCAGCGACGATACCATGAGGCCGGTGAAGTGCATCGCCAGGAAGGTAAGGGTAAATACCAGGTAAAGTTGAAGACGGGGACGGTTCATTTCAGGACTGATGATTTTTCAGAGCCGGAGCCAGGCTCCTCTTGTTTATTTTATTGTGATAAAGTGAATTATTATAACTACCCAGTCCCCCAAAGTTATAAAAAATTGGAGAAATAAGCTTAACTTGGCAGGCATAAAATTCAGGGTCTGATACCAGGGATTTCCAAACTTTCTAAAATTCTTTTGTTTCTTTTATTCATTAAATCTATTGTGTGTCTTTTGTATTGTTTATATTCCTCAACAGTCTGCGGTAATGGCGGTCGATTAAAATTGTCAAACGGCAAAGAAAATTCTATTTGTTCTTGTTTGTCTGTAAAATCTTGTAAAAAAAAGAACTCAACATAACCTTTGAAATCAATGAACAAATTAAAAAAATCTTTGTAGTTAGTCAATGTGTCATAAAGTGGACTTTGTTCGTTTTTATAATAACGTCTAATGCATTCCAACGTTAAATCAAACCTGTCGCAAATTATTCTGCTTACGCCTCTGGCTTGATTTATTGTAAAGCCACTCTTTTTATGAGCAGGAAAAATTATATGTCCTCCAATAGTGCGAACCTTATGTTTTAATTCTTCTCTTTCGAAGTCAGAGAGCCAACCCTCAAATTTATTATTGTATTTTCCGTCAAAATGCGGACACATTCTATCGCTCGACAAGTTCATACACAAATTATTTTTTATTAGCAGTCTGCCATAACTGTCGCCTTTGATTTCCAAATCAAACGTTTTCCCATTTGGCAATTCTTTACTCCATAGTAATTTGTGGGTTTCATATAATTTTTGACTGTCTGTATCCGGGTCCCCACACTTACTGTCTTTTCGAAAATCAAAATCTATGTCAATTTTTTCCATTTTTTAACTTCTCTATTTTAAACTTATTGTATCGTGATTGGGTCCTGTCTTACGCTTGCATGTACCGTTTGCTTCCTTGCATACTGCCGCGTTTAGCGGGCGGTTGGCAAAGAAGCATTAGTTAGCAGGTTTATTTTTCTTGTTCTTCGGTGTTCTTTCGTAATCAAATGAGTACGTGAAATATTTTGGAAAAGCACATATTTACTTCTGGCGATTTGGCCAAATCATACGGTTTAAGATGACAAATCAGATGCTTTTTGGGTCAACTCTTGCATGGACAGGCAACTAAAATATAACGATTTAAAACATGAAACACACTCTAATCAAATCATTGTTTTTTAGTTACTTATAATGTGCTGTCGCTGGCTTCATTTATGAAACTTTTCTCGCGCACACACAAACCTTTGCCCTAAACTATGTTATTCTTTGCTTAAAAAGAGTTTATGGACAATATATTGCTTAATCTCGTACTTCAAATTAGGTGCTTTGGGTTCACGAATCTCTTTCATCCCCTTAAACGTTTTCACCGAATTAAGCGTATATTTATTCTTAGTACCCTCGGCCAAATATATATTGCCGTAGTAAGTATTATTGTAGTATTCATCATCGTGAATACCTATGAGTTGAATTTCATAACTCATAGAGCCGCCGCTGTCAAACTCAAAATCGGGTTTGTCGTATATATTCAAATTAACATTTTCAATGGCCGTAATCTGTCCGCCTACTTTTAGAATCATTTGCAAACCATCCCCTAAAAAAACATGAGAATTATTCGATACATACAATGACGTTTTTGACTTGGGGGTGACAGTGAGATCACGTTGCATCTCCTTGAACGGTTTCGAATTGTTTGTTGAACTATCTTCAGTTTTGGTGTGATCTTGAAATCCAAGTTTCCAAACCAAAAATGCTGAAATAACCGAGATAGTTACACCTATAAAAATTTGGCCAACTGGACTATGCTGATCACTCATGCGCAAAAGAATTATAGAATTATTTACCCATTTATTTATTCTAATTTCTGCTAACTTATAGCCATGCATACGCCGCCCCCGGCAACACTCCCCTTACCCGAAGCAGTTAAGCGGGTGGCGGATGAACGACCCGCCCGTACTCGGGCTGGGAGCCGCTTTACCCGATGCAATGATGGGATTAGCATCGGAACCTCCTTGCCGGGGCAGCAAAAAAATCCGAATGTAAAATACGCCTGTTGTGACTGAAAAGCAAATATTTTGACTCGAGTTGATGGAAAAAGCGCCATAAATCCTCTGATTATGTGCGGAGTTGATGCGCTGGGCATAAAAACTTCCGGCCCAAGACCTGCTCAAATATGAGCTTCAACCCGCTGTAAGTCCCCTTGAAATAGATTTGGCTGAGCCTTCTTTCCCTCACCAGGTACAACAAATAGTCTCTGACTTCTTCCAGTGTCGCTTCCTCCGGACTTTTTTTGATATGCAGGGCAAAGCGTCCAACCTGCGACAGGTACGTTTTAAACGTACTCCGGCTGAAATGTCTCAATTGTCATACTACTGGACAAAATGAGCGGAGTGGGAGACTTGGAGACCAGGAGAGAGGGTGAGAAGCAATGCCTTCACCCTCTCTCCCGGTCTCCAAGTCGCCTAGTCTTTGCCCTTTTTGTAAAAATGTACAGTAGTGTGCTCAATTGCATGTATTCCAGTTTGGAAGCAACGGGGTAATTACGTTTTATTTCTTCTTCTTTTTTGGCTTTGGCACAGGAAGTTCCACAACAGAGACCCTCACCAGTTTACTCAACCATTCCCTGTCCTCGATTTTTTCCTCAATCAGAAAGCTTGGTTTCGCGCCGGGGTAGGGTGGCGCTTCAACAACATTTCCGATAAATTCCCGGCCGGACTGGGTTGGTTTTATGTACAATTTATTATCGCAGATCAACCCGAATATTTTCCCGTCCGAGTAAAGACCGTATTCCCCGAACATTTTTTTTGCCGTTATTTCTCCTGCGTTTTCAATTTGCTCGCAGACAAAATCTACAAAACCTTGATCGGACGCCATTTTTTTGTTCTTTTATTTTAAAATGCGGATGGGAAATTGCTCCGGTCAAATATACCCGGTTTTGAGCCCGAATACAAGTTTTTTTGGTCAATCGAATCTCCAAAGGAGTCCTATGGACAATCGAATCAATTTGTTGATTTGTTGATGCGTTGATGTGCGTGCCACGCCACAGGCGTGGTTGATGCGAAGGCCGCCGTTCTAATCGAATCAATCGAATCAATCGAACCAATCGAATCAATCAATTAAAGCGGCGACTGTATCTCCGCCTTCACCCTCGACCCCCAGGGGCAATACGCGCCGACTACGTCGATGTACTCGTCCAGGTTGTCTTCCACGTACTGGGGGCTACCGTCGCAGAGTTCGATGGAGAGGTCGGACAGCGTCCAGGCATTGGGTTGGTGGATCCACGACCAGCCGCGGTTGAGGTCGCCGCAACTTTCGGCCAGCCGGATGACCGGGCCGTTGATATGCATGCCGCGCTGTTCGACCGGCAGGGCAAGTTGCTGATCGATGACCGCAAGGAGGCCGTCCTGGTTGGTCCAGGCGATAAAGGTTTTGCCGCTGGAAACGTGCTCGAATTCAAAAAAACGACTGCCGGCGCTCGCTTGCAGGTTGCAGACGGGGTTGTTGTCGTCGTCGGTTTTGCAGGCTGCGAACAGGGCAAGGCCCAGGAATAACAGCATCAGGTGATTGGTTTTCATTTGAATATTTTTTGGTTTACTGAATATGAAATACGGTTGAAAGGGGGTCAAAGGTTGGCCGGGGGTGGAGATTTTAGGGAAAATTTAACACAAATTGGAGCGTGGGTCTGATTTCCGGAAAGAGTTTCGGGAACAGCTATTCATATAAAAAATTCCTATCTTTGACCCCATTCGGCCCCCTGAACATCATTCATCACTGCGCTTGACAACCATGAAAAAAGTCAGACATATCCACCTGGCAGCCCTTTCTGTTTTTGGGGCTATCCTGGTGTTTGGCATGATGCCGGTTTCGGAAAATAAAGGCGAAGGATACGATACCAGATCTTTCGCCGAAATCCACAGCAGTTGGTTGCTCCTCGATCCCGTGCCCGCCGACCTGATCTTTCCGACCACTTATTTTTGCAGCGGCTGCCACGGTTACGACCCCCTGATGCAGTCGATGGTAGACTCGATGGGCAACGATGTCAACGTGTTTGACGACTGGCGCAGCAGCATGATGGCCAATTCGGCCAAAGATCCGTTCTGGCGGGCCAAAGTGAGCCATGAGATCCTGGCCAACCCCGCCAATAGCCTTGATCTGCAGACAAAATGCACGTCCTGCCATGCGCCGCAAGGGCATTACACCGCTATCCTCCGGGGCGCCCAGCATTATACGATGGCTGAAATGCTCTTCGACTCGGTGGCCCTGCAAGGTGTTTCCTGCGGCGCCTGTCACAGCATCAGTAACGTGAACCTGGGCAAAAGCTTTTCCGGCCAGATCCATTACGACACCAACCGCGTGGTATACGGCCCGTATGAAATGCCGTTTGCGGCGCCCATGACCGAATTTGTCGGCATCAAACCCGTTTACAGTCCGCATATCAACGATGCGGGCCTATGCGCATCCTGCCATACCCTGGTTACCAACTCCGTCGATCTGAACGGAAATTACACAGGCGCCCAATTTGTCGAACAGGCTACCTATCACGAATGGCTGAATTCGGCTTATAACACCGGCGGGGATTCGCCGCAAACCTGCCAGGGTTGTCATATGCCCCGAATCGGCGACAAGGTGGTGATCTCCTCCAGTTATGCCTTCCTCAAAGGGCGCACGCCTTTTGGCCAACATACTCTGGTAGGCGGAAATACCACCATGCTGAAATTGATGAAGGCCAACAAAGAAACCCTGGAGATCGATGCGGAGGACGAACATTTTGATGAGACCATTGCCAAAACCTTCGAACTGCTGCAGCAAAAATCCCTTGACCTGGATCTGGAACTCGACCAGATAACGCCGGATTCCGCCTATTTTACCGTGGTCCTTAGAAACAAGGCTGGTCATAAATTTCCTTCCGGGTATCCCTCCCGAAGGGCATTCATTGAATTTGTGGCGACCGGTGAAAACGGAGACACCCTCTTCCACAGCGGCGCCTTGCAACCCGACTATGAAGTGGCCGGACAGGGTCCCGGAACCATGCCCCATTTCAATGTCATCCACCGCGAAGACGAGGTGCAGATCTATGAGCTGGTTCTGGGCGATGTCAACGGGAATTTTACCACCTTGCTGGAGCGTTCGCACCAGGCCCTGAAAGACAACCGCCTGCCGCCTGCCGGCTTTAAAACTTCCCATCCGGCTTACGACACCACCCGGATCTTCGGCGAAGCGCTGGAAGATCCGGATTTCAATTTTGAAAACGGCAAAGAAGGGAGCGGCGCAGACAGGGTCCATTATCATATACCCCTGGGCGGCTATTCCGGATTTCTGAACATCACTGCCAGGGTATATTACCAGGCTCTGCCCCCGAAATGGATGGCGCCCATGTTTGCGGAATACTCCCCGCAGATCATGGCGTTTAAAAACATGTATGACGCTGCCGACCTTTCACCCGTTCTGGTGGCCTCGGACACCCTTGGAGGGATCCTGATCGAACCTTCCGCCGTCGTCCATCCGGAAATTACCGGACTGGAGATCTACCCCACAGCGGTGAAAAAAGGCCAGCCTGTTTATTTATCCGGATCTGCCGGTATCCGGATTGACGGCTTGAAGGTATACGACGTTTACGGAAACCGGATTATGGAAAAAAAAGGCGACCTTTCCGAGATCATTTTACCCGGTTCCGGCAGCCGCGTATATATCCTTGAAATATTCACCAACAAAGGACGAGTATTGAAAAAGATCGTCGGCAACCTATGAAAAAACAGTATGGCGTTTTTGCAAAAATTATCCTGGCGGCACATTTGCTGGGTTTGATCTCCTGCCGGCCTGAAACGCCCGTGGATACCCGTTCTATCGCCACCGACGCTGAATCCATTACCCGTGGGCAAACCACCTTTGCACAGTATTGCAGCGCCTGCCATAATTTCAAACAGGACGGCATCGGGCCCCAGTTAGGCGGATTGACAACTGCTGTTGCCACCGAGTGGATCAGGGGTTTTATCCGGGATCCCCAGGGAATGATCGCATCCGGCGATGAACGGGCCCGGAGGCTGTTTGAGCAATACAAAACCTACATGCCGCCCTACGGCCACCTGGCGGAGGATGACATCAGCGGGATCCTTGCCTTTTTGCATACCCAAAAGGCGCCGCTGCAAAAAGCGATCCAGGGGCAATTACCGGAACTGACCGACCCCATACCGGATACCATACCCCTTTCCGACCTGGTTATGGAACTGGAATTGATCACACGGTTTCCGGCATCTGCTGAGGAGCCTCCGCTCGCCAGGATTACCAAACTCGACTATCAAACCGGCAAACCGGGGATATTTGTTGTGGACCTCCGGGGTAAACTCTACAAACTGGAAGGGAAAAAACCGGTGGTCTACCTGGATATGGCGCAATTGAAGCCGGATTTTATCCACCAGCCGGGGTTGGGTACCGGATTCGGCAGCTTCGCTTTTCACCCGGAATTTGCCGGGAACGGACTGTTGTACACCACGCATACAGAACCGCCTGCCACGGCCAAAGCCGACTTCGGATACGCAGATTCCATCCCCGTGACCCTGCAATGGGTGCTCTGTGAATGGAAAACCGAAAAACCGGGTTCGTTCCCGTTTTCCGGGAAAAGCCGCGAACTCATGCGCATCAACATGGTCTCCGGCATACATGGGGGGCAGGAGATCGCCTTCAACCCGGAGGCCAAACCCGGTGATGAAGATTTTGGCCTGTTGTACATTGGGGTAGGAGACGGCGGCAGCGTCGAAAACGGATATATCCGGCTGGCGGACAACCCCGGAACGGTTTGGGGAAAAGTGTTGCGCATTGACCCGCAAGGCCGCAACAGCGCCAATGGAAAATACGGTATTCCCAGGGGCAATCCTTTTGTTCAGAACAGCCAGGGGCTTGGAGAAGTATGGGTTTCAGGATTCCGGAATCCGCACCGCATCACCTGGTTAAAAAACGGCGAAATGATTGTGACCAACATCGGCCACCAGCATATTGAGGCTTTATATCTTGTCGAACCCGGGCAGTTTTGCGGCTGGCCCATCCGGGAAGGATCCTTTGTGATCAATCCGTTTGGCGATATGGACAAAGTCTATCCACTTCCGGAGGACGACTCGGCGGCCAGGGTCCGTTATCCTGTGGCGGAATACGACCACGATGAAGGTAACGCCATTTCAGGGGGCTACGAATACCAGGGAAACGATGTGCCGGAACTGGCCGGGAAATTTGTTTTCGGAGATATCGTACACGGCCGTTTGTTCTATGTGCAAACAGCGGATCTCAGGCCGGGAAAACGGGCGCCCATCCAGGAATGGCGGGTGGCCGTGGGCGGCAAACCGACCACCTTCGCCGAGCTTTGCGGCGACCCCCGCATCCAGTTGCGGTTCGGCCGCGACCAGGCGGGGGAATTGTATTTGCTGACGAAGACGGACGGGCGTTTGTACAGGTTGGTCGGGGGGAGTCGTAAGTTGTAAGTCTGCAGTTGGCAGTCCGCAGTTGGCAGTTGGCAGTTGGCTCAAAAGGAGTTCCTATGGCGCGGCCCCGCCGGATATGCGCAACATAACCGGAACGGAAAAAACGAACTTGTGTCGCTTTCAGCACGGAGCAGCCCCATCTCCGTCGGCCTTAGCGTATGGCGGCAGGCCGGCGGGGCGACATTCTTCAGGGTGGGGCGCGGCCCCGCCGCATAGTTTAACTAAGTTACACAAAAGTGGGAGTTTGGGGCGAATCCATCCATTATTGGTAAAAATCATTAATCCAATATGAAACGATCGGACATTGGGTTGATCCGCCTGATGAACCAGCATATTGCCGGGACCAGGCTGAAAACTGCAGGCGAGATTGCCGCCTGGATGGGCGCGTTGCAGGCGCAGGATTACCCGATGTCGAAATGGGCGATGGGGGTTCGGCTGCCGGGGACCACCGATACCTTCATTGAGGCGGCCATCGGGCGGGGAGAAGTGATCCGCACCCATATCCTGCGGCCGACCTGGCATATTGTACCTGCAGAAGATATCTACTGGATGCTGGAGTTGAGCGCGCCGCAGATCAGCGCCCTGCTCAGCGCTTCGAACAAGGCCCTGGAACTCACGGAATCCGTGTTTGCCAAAAGCAACGGCGTTATTGAAAAAGCCTTGGGATTTCACGGATACCTGACGAGGGAAGAATTAGCTGCCGAACTGGAAACAGCCCATATCCCTACCGGCGACACCCGGATGTCCCACCTCCTGTTCCAGGCTGAAATGGAGGGCATTATTTGCAGCGGGCCGGAAAAAGGTCATAAACCCACCTACGCCCTCCTGGCGGAAAGAATACCCAAAACCAGGACCCTTACCCGGGATGAAGCCTTGGCAGAACTGGCCAGGCGCTATTTTACGAGCCATTGCCCGGCTACTGTGCATGACTTCGCGTGGTGGTCTGGATTATCCCTTGCCGACGCACGGCACGCCGTCGAAATGAACAGATCCAGGTTCATTTCGGAACAAATCGAAGGAAAAACATACTGGCTGCCGGAATCCTTTGTTTTGCCTGAACAGGAACCCGAAACCGTTCATTTACTGCCTGCATTCGACGAATTCCTCATCAGTTACCGCGACCGGACCGCTACCCTGGCGTCCGAACACCAAAAGGAAGCCATGACCGTTAATGGCATTTTTAAACCCGTTATCGTGATCGGCGGCCAGGCGACCGGCCTTTGGAAACGAACCGTAAAAAAAGACAAGGTAACGGTTGAAACCTGGTTTTTCAGGCCGCATACCCCGGAAGAAAAGCGGTTGATTGAAAGAGAGGCCGAAAAATTTGGCCGGTTTTTGGGAAAGACTGCGGCGGTAGATGGCTTACGGTAGACGGCTTACGGTAGACGGCCAACGGTAGACGGTGGACGGCCTTCGGTAGACGGCCAATGGTAGATGGCCTATGGTAGACGGCGGACGCCTGCCCGTGTTCCGTCGCCGTAGCGGTTTTGGCGCATTGATGACAGGCAACTGCGGGTTATACCCCTTTACCCATATAAAAATGCGCCAAAAGCCCGCCCGGAAAAGGCCCTTTAGGGCCGCAATATCTGTAGCCCCGGCAGGGGCGAGAACAGGCAGGCGCAGCGCGCCGTAACAAATTTCCATTGATGAAACCACCAATCGGCAATCTCCTCTTTTCTCCATTTTTTTTCAATGCCATGCAGCGAAAACGCCCTTATGCCGATTTAGTGATTGGAACAAGTTAGCAGGCCTGTTGACCCCATTCACTCAAAATCGCTCCGCATGAAAAATCTGTTATTGTTTTTGTTTTTGATCCTGATTCTTGGTTTTCTGGCCTGCCGGAAGGATCTGGAGGAAACCGTCCTCATCGATACTGTTTATACGCCCCCGGTTATCCAGCTTAACGGTACGGTGGCCGGAAAGGTTATCGACGAACAGGGAAACAACCTAGAAGGGGCCGTGGTGCACCTCGGGAACGAACAAGAGACAACAGGCCCAGGCGGTTTTTTCCAATTCCGGAATGTCGCGCTCAATGCCAACGGAACCTTTCTCAAAGTTGACCAGACCGGGTTTTTTCACGCCTCCACACGGATATTCCCCCGATTGAATTCGACTCATTATGTTACCCTGACCCTGATGCCGATGTTGAGACTGGACCCAATTGAACCAGGAACCGGCGGTACGGTAAATCTTCCGGGGGGCGCCCGGATAACCCTGCCCGCCAACGGAATTGTGAAACCGGATGGGAGTATACCCGTTGAAGGCGTATGGTTATCTGCCAGATGGCTTGACCCTTCCGCCGATAATCTGAGCCGGATCATGCCGGGCAATTTACAGGGGATCGATGCCGGAGATAACGAAGTTGCTTTGACCTCCTACGGGATGTTGGCCGTTGAAATCTTCACCAATGCGGGAGAGCGGCTCAATCTTGCGCCCGGTGTCAAGGCACGGGTGTATTTTCCCATTCCGGAAAAATTGTTGGCCGGCGCACCGGAAAAGATCCCGCTCTGGCATTTTGACCAGGAAACCGGCCTCTGGCGGGAAGAGGGCTTCGCGGTCCGGGAAGGCAACGGCTATTTGGGCGAAGTGGCCCACTTCTCCTTCTGGAATTGTGATGTACCCTATCCGCTTGTGCGGGTAGAGGGTAAACTGGTGAATGAAGACGGAATCGCCTATGCCAATACCCTGGTCCGGATCAAAATGAAATCAACCGGACTGGCCAGTTCGGGTTTTACTGACCATGAGGGCGTTTTTTCCGGTAAAATACCTGCCGGCGAGCCATTGGTATTTCAGGTGAACGACCCATGTAACGTGGCGGTTTTTGAACCGGAGATCGGCCCTTTTAACGAAGATACCGATCTGGGAGCGATCGTCCTGTCCAATCCCCCGGTTACCTTTACCAAACTCAGCGGCATATTGACCGATTGCGACGGCAATCCGGTGGAAACCGGTACGATCGAGGTATGCTGGTCAGGGAATTGCAGTTTTATCGTTACGGCCGCTGACGGCGCCTTCGAAAAATTATTTCCGTATTGCGCCGGGGCGGAACAATTTACCGTTACCGGGTTTGATCCGGAAACCCTGTTGCAAAGCCAGGCTTTGACGTTCAATACGGAACCCGCGATCCATACCGGGATGATTCCCGCCTGCGCCGGGCAGATCCAGGCGTATGTCCGGCTGAATGTGAATGGCAATGAACACCTTTACCCCTTTGCGGAATTTAGTCGCCAACCGGGCGTTTGGAATACCGTTTACGCTGCTTCACCGGATTCAACTTCCTTTTCCTTTGAACTCAATTTTCCGGAAGAACCCCTAACAGGGACCTATTTCCAGGACGGCATCCGGTTCAGTTCCCTGGATTTCTGGCCGGCAGAATTGCGCGGATATTGTTACACCGGCTTCTGCAACCTGACCCTGCACATCACCGAGTTTGGGCCTGTGGGCGGGTTCGTGAAAGGTAATTTTAACGGAGTTGTCACGTTCCTCAATCTGGGGCTGTCTACTGAAACCGATTTACCCGTCAGCGGGGAATTTGTGGTAATCCGGGCCGAATGAAAATAAAATCCATCTCCTTGAAAGAACAAGACATCATCGAGGGCTGCAGGCAAGGCAAACCGTTCTGTCAGCGCGCGTTGGTGGAGCGATACGCCCCCATGCTGCTGACCGTTGCCCGCCGGTATGCCCGCGACCGGATGGCGGCCCAGGATATTCTGCAGGAGGCTTTGATAAAAATATTCCGCGCGATCGGCCAATATCAGGCCAAGGGATCCTTTGAGGCCTGGATGCGGCGCATCGTGGTGACCACTGCCTTGCAATCGCTGGAAAAAAACTGGCTTCACCGGGAAACCGGCGACCTTGAAACGGCAGATGAACCCCTGGATATGCCCGAGGTATATGCGCAATTGGACGCAGAAGCCCTGCTGGGTTTGATTGCCCGGCTGCCGGACGGTTTCCGGCAGGTATTCAACCTGCATGTGATGGAAGAATACCCCCATGCCGAAATTGCAGTCATGCTGGGGATTACCGAAAGCACTTCGCGTTCCCAATTGGTTCGCGCAAGGCGACTATTGCAAACCATGATTGCCCAACTGGAAAAAGTGAGGATATGAGCCAACAAGATTTTGACCGTCACCTGAAGACCTCCCTGGATCGTTACCCGAGCGAACTCGATACGGAGGCGCTTTGGAATGACCTGGCGCCTCATCTGACGCCCAGAAAAAAACGCCGCCGGTTCATCTTCTGGTGGTGGACCGGCGCGGGGCTGTTGCTGACCCTGGCCTGCTGGGGCGGATATCTGGTGATCGGATACCGGAATGATCAGGTTCCGTCCATGCCGGTTAAAGCCAACCAAGGGTCAATACAAGCTGCCGATACCCGGGATGAAATCAATCCCCTTTCATTTGATCAACCGGATAAGCCGGAAAAAGGAGCTGTTCAACCCGGTACAGCCGTAAAAAAACCGGAAACGGGTGAATCGTCCGCTTTGCCGCCAAAAGATACAGAATACGCTGAAACCAATATTTTATCCGCCATCGAACCGGACCCGAAACAAGGCCGGGAAGGCGCTCTCCCTGAACAGAATGACGCGCCGTTAAACAATGATTTCGCAATCATGAACGAACCGGCAACCGATGAGCAGACGATCCGGCGGGCCTGGGAAGATATGGATTTGCTGCCTGCCCTCCGGGGCCAATTTCTGCCGGACACCCTGGTTTTGTCCCTGCCGGTGGTCCTGTTACCTTCGACTCCGGACCAAGTGGCAGGATGGCGAAGGATATTCCGGGTTGAAAGCGGCATTGGAAAAACGTTTAAAACGCTGCGCCAGGATTCTGCGTCTGTATACCTGACCACCCGGAGGACAACCGAGCGCCCCCTGGAATACATCAGCGCGAGCCTGATGGGCGGAATGCAACACCGCTCCGGCTGGTATTTCATGACCGGGGTAGGGTACACCCGCATCAATGAGCGATTTGAGTTCCAGCGCAGGTATACGGAAACAGAAACCCTCCCTGACGGCGTCACCGGCATCACCATCGGACCAGGCGGCGATACCACTTTTACCTATGGTCCGCTTGAAACCATACATTCCTTCTTTTATCGCAAACGAACCTACAACAGTTATACTTTGATCGACCTGCCCTTGGTCGCCGGTTTCTCCCTGGAACGGGATCGTTTATCGCTGGCGCTGGAAGGCGGCGTGGTGTTCAATCTCCGGTTGAAGGCCCAGGGCGAAATCTTCGACCGGCTGGACGGCTACATCCGCCTGGAAGATTCCGAATATTTCCGGGCCAATGCCGGCCTGAGTTATTTCGGCAGCCTGCGCCTGGGTTATGCTGTCAATTGTAATTTGCAGGTATCGGTATCGCCTTTTTTCCGGGGATTCTCCGGCAGCTTTACAACGGATGAAATTGGGATGACCCAAAAGTATACGCTGGTGGGGGTGAATCTGGGGGCGCGGTGGCGCTTTTGAGGGTTTCAGGGTAAAAAACTTCTATAATTTACAGCATAGTCGCCTCCCAAAAAGGTAACTCAAACTTCTTAAACGGTTACCTTTGCCAAATGCTATCAAAGGAACAAACACCAGGTTTCCAAACCAGCTTCACCGGCCTTACCCCCGAAGAAGTTCTTGAATCCCGTAAAAAGTACGGCTACAACTCCATTGAAGAAAAAGAGGAAAGCGGATTTTGGCATGTGCTGAAAAACGTAACGACGGAGCCTATGTTCCTCTTGTTGCTGGCTGCCGCAGGCATTTATTTTTTGCTGGGCGAATACAACGACGGCCTGATCATGGTTGCCGCCATCATTTTTGTTTCGGCCATTTCGCTCTTCCAGGAAACCCGGAGCCGCAATGCCCTGGCAGCCCTGAAAAAACTGACCCAACCCAATTCCAAAGTGATCCGCAGCGGCATTGCGGAGGAAATTCCTACGGAAGAGATCGTGATCGGCGACCTGATCATTGTGGAAGAAGGCAATCTGGCGCCTGCAGATGCGACGATTGTGCAATCCAATGATTTTTCGCTGAATGAGGCCATCCTGACCGGGGAATCCTTTTCCGTTGAGAAAAATGAAAGGCCCGGCAATAACCTCGTTTTTTACGGAACGCTTGTGGTGTCGGGGTCGGCTGTTGCCCGTGTGGAGGCCATTGGCGGGAAAACCCAGTTGGGCAAGATCGGCAAATCGCTGGAAAAGATCCAGGAATCCAAAACCCCGCTTCAGATCCAGATCAATTCATTTGTAAAAAAAATGGCAGGTTTCGGGGTGGTCGCATTCCTGGTGGTATGGGGGATCAACTACTGGAAATCCGGGGACATGCTTGCAGGCTTGCTGAACGGTTTGACCCTCGCCATGTCGGTGTTGCCGGAGGAGATCCCCGTCGCCTTTGCAACCTTCATGGCCCTCGGCGCCTGGCGTCTGATCAAAAACGGCGTTTTGACCAAGGAACCCCAAACGGTGGAAAGCCTGGGGTCTGCCACCGTGATCTGCATCGATAAAACCGGTACGATCACGGAGAATAAGATGAAAGTGGTCAAGGTGTACAGCTTTGCTGATGAATGGGTTGACAGCCTTGAAACCTGCGATTCGGATTCCTGCCGGCGCGTGGTGGAATACGCCATGTGGTCGAGCGAAGTGAATCCATTTGATCCGATGGAGCAGGCTATTCATCAGGCTTATGAAGAAACAACCCACCTGGACCGGCGAATTGAATTCGGCATGGTGCACGAATACCCCCTTAACGGCGCTCCGCCCATGATGACCCATGTGTATGAAAACGCCGCAAAAGAACGGATCATTGCCGCAAAAGGCGGGTGGGAAACCATCCTTCAGGTTTGTAAATTGCCGGGTGCGGCGCATCAGGAAATCAGCGAACTTGCCAGGGAGTTTGCTTCAAAAGGGCACAGGGTCCTGGGAGTCGGAAGCGCCGCATGGGAGGGGGCGGATTTTCCCGCCCGGCAACAGGATTTCAACTGGCATTTCGAAGGGTTGATCGCACTGGAAGACCCGCCTAAAGCAAATATATCCGCGGTATTTGAACGCTTTTACAAGGCCGGCATCCGGTTGAAAATCATTTCGGGCGATTACCTGGAGACCGTTCTGTCCATTGCACGTCAAACCCGTTTTTCAGGGGCCGAAAATCAGCTTACGGGCAACGAAGTCCTTCAAATGGATGAACCTGAATTGAGAGCAGCCGTTAAAAAAACCAACCTTTTCGCGCGTATGTTCCCCGAGGCCAAACTCCGGGTGATCGAAGCGGAAAAGGCCAACGGCGAGATCGTGGCCATGACCGGCGACGGCGTAAACGACGCTCCGGCCCTCAAATCGGCGCATATCGGCGTAGCAATGGGAGACAGAGGTACGGAAATCGCCAAACGCGCCGCCTCCGTTGTGATCACCGACGACGACCTGGACAAGATGGCGGACGCGATCATGCTCGGGCGCCGGATCTATTCCAACTATAAAAAAGCGGTTCAGTACATCATTTCCATCCATATTCCCATCATTCTCACCGTCAGCATACCTTTGATCCTGGGCTGGAAATTTGCCAATATTTTTTCGCCGATCCATGTTATCTTTTTTGAACTGATCATGGGGCCGACCTGCTCCATCATTTTTGAGAACGAACCGATGGAAGACCGGCTCAAAACGACCCAACCCACAAAAAAGACCTCCAGTCTTTTTTCATTTAATGAATTGATCATCAGTATCATACAAGGTTTGATGATCACCGCGGCCGTTTTATTTGTATATCAATACGCTATGGATGCGGGATATGCCGAAGCCCAGGTCCGGACCGTGGCTTTTGCAACCATTCTGATGAGCAACATCTTCCTGACGCTGGTCAACCGGTCCTTTTATTATTCTATCTTTAAAACGCTGGCCTACCGGAACGCCCTTGTGCCTCTGATCATCACCATCACCCTGGTCATTTTGGCTGCGGCGCTCTTTTTGCCTGCTGCCCAGCCGGTTTTTGGATTGCAATTGATCGGCAAGGACCTGCTGTGGAAATGCCTGGCGGTATCTTTTGTTGGGGTGATCTGGATTGAGGGGTATAAATGGTTGAAACGGGTTTACCACTGAGAGCACTGAGAACACTGAGAGCACTGAGAGCACTGAGAACACTGAGAGCACTGAGAACACTGAGAACACTGAGAACACTGAGAACACTAAGGATCACTGAGAGCACTGAGAATAGATAGGGCACTAAGCTTATTTGATGCGCCTTAGTGATCCTAAGTGTCCTTAGTGGTTACCCTAACTGGACCGGCAACAGAAAATAAAAGGTACTGCCTTCACCAGGAGTGCTTTCCACCCCGATCTCACCGCCCATAGCCTTGATGAATTCCTTGCTGATGGCGAGCCCCAAACCGGTGCCGGAATGCCCGGAATCCGGCCCCTTGTAATATTTTTCGAAAATTCTGTCCTGGATGCGGGGTTCGATACCCGGACCGGCGTCCTGTACAGAAAACCGCAAATAGTCGTGGTCAGTTTCTGTTATCTCAATCCGGATGATGGAATGGTCGGGTGAATAACGGATGGCGTTGGAAAGAAAATTGATCAATACCCAGGTGGTTTTATCCGGGTCGCAGAGGGCTTTTCGGTTGGTCCTTAAACCGGATTCAATCAGAATGTTTTTGGCCGCAGCCTGTTGTTGCAAGGCACGCACGGATACATCGACGATCCGGGAAGGTTCTATCGGGTTGACGTCAAGTTGAATATTGCCGGTTTCCACTTGCGCCATTTTTAAGAGTTCCCCGGTGATTTTGAGCAGGCGGTCGCTATCTTCTTTGATGCTGCCGACCAGTTCGAGCTGGCCTTCGGACAATTTGCCGGCCCGTTCGTCTATCAACAATTTCACGCTCATAATGATGGACGAAATCGGGGTTTTCAATTCATGCGAAACGGTAGCGATGAAATGGGTTTTGGCCCGGTCTTTTTCGCTGAAAGCCGTAATGTCCGTCAACACGACTACAAAACCGATATTAATTTTTTTGTGGTTTTCCGCCTGCTCCAGCAACACGGGGATGATCTCCCGTGAATACCATTTCTCCTTTCCTTTGTGGATCATGCGGGTGGGTTTGGGTTCGAGGTTTTCCAGGCCTCCCAGGGCAAAATCATCGGCAAAAGACTGCACAAAGTCATTCCGGGCGGCCAGCGACCAGATCAGTTTGCCCCTGATATCCTCTTCTTTCAGGTTGAGCAGTTCCCTTGCCAGGTTATTGGCAAACAAAACGGTCAGCGACTCATCCAGACCGATAATGGCTTCATGCATCTGATTGATCACGGCATCGATGCGTTTTTTTTCGGATAATAACAACTCGATATTCGTCCGGTCGTATTCGAGCAGCCTGCCGGCCATCTGGTTGAAGGAAACGGCGATTTCGGCCAATTCATCCTTTCCTTTCACCGGCAGTTGGTGGGAGTAATTTTTTGAGGCGATCAGCCGGATGCCTTCGTTGAGCTTTGACAGGGGTTTGAATAAATAGGAAGGCGTTCCCAGAATAAAGACCAGCGAAATCAAAACTCCGGACAATCCGAACACCGCCATGTACAACACGGCAATTTCAGATGTCCGGGCGGCCCTTGCATTTTTCCGGAGTACGGTTTCTTCGTTGATCGCGTAAATATTAAAACTGATTTTTTTCAGGCTGGTTATTTGCGGCACGATCCGGTCGATGTAAAATGATGGTTCCAATCGAGGTTTGCCGGCCATTTCAGCAATGGATTGTTTCAACCCGGAAAATTGAGCGGCCAATTCATCCGACAAATTTTTTTCCCCGGGCTCCGTAATATTGGCAGCCTGCCGGCTGATCACCGATTCACAGGTTTTCAGCGCGGCATCTATCTGCCGGTCGCGTTCAGGGCTCATGGGAGCGGACAGGCCGGACATTACCTTATCCAGTCCGTTATTCAGGTTCTGCATATAATTCAACGACCGGAAATTATCCTCGATGATCGCCCTGGAGTCGGTCGACAACCAATAGATAAAGTAACTGCCCAGGGCTGTCAATAAAACGATTAACCCGAACAGGAATAAAAAAGACAGATTGAGTTTTGTTCTTAATTTCATGATTGTCAGGTTACTACAATTAAATCGATATCAGTTTCCGAAATCCTTTTGACCAATTTGGCGAAATAATTCCGCCCGATCAAAGTCCGCCAGATGTTTTGATTGGGCCTTCCGATCACGATATTTGTTGCCTTGTGTTCAATAGCTGCTTTGAAGAGGACTTCCGGGATATTCTTTTTATCCGACCGGATCAGCTTCACACCTGCCGCCATCAGCGAAACCAGGGATTTCCCCTCGTTTTTGGGCTCATCTTCGGTCTGATATTGATAAACGCGCGCCCCAAGGTCGGCGGCAATTTTCATGTTTTGTAATAATTTCCGCTGAACTTTTACGTCGATCAGTTCCGCCGATTCTGATTTGGATTTGACATAGACCACCAACCAGTCGGCGTTGTAATTCAGCGCCAAACGAGCGGTTTTCCGAATGACATGGGCCGCCATTTTATCGTTGGAACTGATGCAGGCCATAAATCGCTCCACGACCGGATTTTTTTCGCCACCCGCCCGTTCGATCTTGCGCTCCAGGTTTTTGGCTACCTGGCGAAGCGCCAGTTCCCGCAATTGCAGGATCTTGTCGGCCTGAAAAAAATGGTTGAGCGCCCGGCCGATCTTCTCCCCCTCGTAAATTTTTCCCTCCTTCAGCCGCAGGATAAGGTCTTCAGCCGGCAGGTCGATGTTCACGACTTCGTCGGCTTCTTTGAGGAGGGTGTCGGGTATGCGCTCGGTAACCTCGATCCCGGCGATCTGCTGCACTTTGTCGTTCAGGCTTTCGAGGTGCTGCACATTAAATGCCGTGATCACACTGATGCCGTTTTGGATCAGTTCCTGTGCGTCCTGCCACCGCTTTTCGTTTTTTGAACCCGGGATATTGGTATGCGCCAGTTCGTCCACGATCACCACTTCGGGCCTTTCGGTCAGGATGGCTTCCAGGTCCATTTCTTCCAGTTCTTTACCTTTATAAAATACCTTTTTCCGGGGGATCAGGGGGAGTCCGGGCAACAGGGCTTCCGTTTCAGGCCGGCCATGTGTTTCGATGAAGCCGATTTTCAGGTTGACGCCTGCTTTGATCAATTGATGCGCTTCCTGCAACATCCTGAAGGATTTACCAACCCCCGCGATCATGCCGATATAGATCTTGAGCCGCCCTTTGCGGGATTTCTGGAGGAGTTGCAGAAAGTAATCCGGAGATAAAGGCATATTATTGAATTTTAACGGCGACGGAACCGCATAAATACAGATCATTTTTTACCGGATTCTGATCCCGGGTAAAAATGGCGCCGGGATCGGTCAACCAACGGCCTTCCAACCGGATCAGTACATTTTGATTCAGGGCAAAATCCAGGTTAGTTGAAATGCCGGTTATTTTTGCGCTTTCGCCAGAATTTGCGGCGATGATCACGCCGTTTTCATCCTGATAATATTCACCCCGAAAGGCCACCGCCCACCGGTCGTCGATGGCATAACGGGCGATCAGGACCGGGCTGAACCAGGTACTCATTCCGTTATGGCCTTTGCGTTTTTGTTGGACGCCGATATCCAGGCCTGCGGTCAGGCTCCATTTTCCGGTTAGCCGGAACTGGCCGTAAAAATTGTTGAAAACGCGTATTCTCCGGGTAGAGTCCGGGTCCTCTGTCCCGGCAAAGGTACTCCAGTTAAGGACGATCTTATCATTTGCATACCGGACCTGGGTACCCAATGCCGGCGTCTGATTGCCTGGAACCCTCCGAATGCGCTGCCAGCCGTTGAGCGCCAGGAGCGCCAACTGCCATTTTTCGCCGGGTTGCCAGCTCAGCTTGACACCCGACAGGTAATAAGGTGAGTTTTCTGCCAACAGCGACCGGGTGAGGGTCGGGTTGTCGGAAGAAATGGCGCTTTCAAATCCGATATGTGAACCGAAGATGCCGGCATCCAGCCAGACCGCGCGGTTTTTGCTCAGTGAAATGCCCGCATTGGCTTCGTAAATGTTTTTTAACAATTCGGGTTCCGCTGCCAGGTTGGCCTGCGGGTAGTTTCCGGCCATCAGACCCAGATTGGCGCGATAGTTTCCGCCATCCACCCGGACCTGCGCCAGGCCCAGGTTGAGGTTGACCTCGTTGTGCCGGGTGTGGTTGTAGAGGAATCCCGGGCGATCCCCATTTTCTGGCCGATTGAAATCAAAGCCATAATAGACATCCAGGAATCCGCCGAAGGAAACATTGGTTTTTTGAAGCGTATCGGGCTGGGCGAACAATGCCCCGGCCAGGATAACGGAAAGAAAAAAAAGGACCAGCTTTTTCATTTTGACGTGGATTTGGAAGATAACTCATCCAGTGCCAGATTTAATTTCAGAACGTTCACCAGGTCGCCAGGGCCAAATACCCTCAGTAAAGGGCCCTCCGTGTTTTTTT
Organism: uncultured Lewinella sp.; assembly: GCA_964558465.1. Taxonomy (GTDB): domain Bacteria; phylum Bacteroidota; class Bacteroidia; order Chitinophagales; family Saprospiraceae; genus JACJYC01. The sequence goes on from CAZLEF010000003.1 coordinate 64,724, forward strand.
CGATCAATTCAATGATTTTTGCCAACTCCAGGTTGCGCGCTTTCGCCACCCGTTCGGCCTGGAAAAAAGCCGCCTTCTGGCTGATATAGGGGTCAAGGCCGCTACCGGATGCCATGATCAGGTCGGCGGGGATTTCCACCTTGGTTTTTCCGGGATGGTATTTGAGCAAGGTATCTATCCTTGCCTGCAGCAGAAGCAGGTACTCCGGATTGGAAGGACCCAGGTTGGACCCCCCTGTGGCGGACGCGTCGTACCCCACCGCTGAAGGCCGGCCGTGAAAATAGGCCGGTTCATGAAATGCCTGCCCGATGTTTTTAAATCCGACAACCTGTCCGTTTTTTTCAACGGGGTATCCATTGGCTCGTTCGGGAACCAGTTTCCCAGCCAGCCAGATCACCTCGGGATAAATGAATCCAAATATCACCAAGGTTGCAGCAATCAATACAAAATGAGCTCTCAGAAACGATTTCATGATTATTTTTTTTAAACCCATAATCCGATCACCAGATCGATGAACTTGATGCCCGCAAAAGGCAGCAACAAGCCGCCCAGGCCGTAGATGAACAGATTCCGGGTAAGCAATGCAGAAGCGCCCACCGGCCGGTAATGCGATCCCCGCAGGGCCAGCGGGATCAGGGCAGGAATGATCAGGGCATTAAAGACCACTGCCGAAAGAATAGCCGAGTCAGGGCTGTTCAGGTTCATCACATCCAGGGCTTTCAACCCGGGAATATTGGCGGCAAATAATGCAGGTACAATGGCAAAATACTTGGCTACGTCGTTGGCAATCGAAAAAGTGGTGATATTGCCCCGCGTGATGAGCAGTTGTTTGCCGATCTCCACCACTTCCAGCAACTTGGTAGGGTCGCTGTCCAGGTCCACCATATTGGCGGCTTCCTTGGCCGCCTGGGCGCCGCTGTTCATCGCCACGCCAACATCCGCCTGCGCAAGGGCAGGCGCGTCGTTGGCGCCGTCGCCCATCATGGCTACGAGTTTGCCTTGTTCCTGTTCAGTCCGGATATAATTCATCTTGTCCTCCGGTTTGGCTTCGGCAATGTAGTCGTCCACGCCTGCCTGGCCGGCAATAAAGCGGGCTGTCAGCGGATTGTCTCCGGTCACCATTACCGTTTTTACGCCCATTTTCCGGAGGCGTTCGAACCGCTCCCGGATTCCTGGTTTGATGATGTCCTCCAATTGAATGACGCCTAAGATCCGTTGATCGGCGGCCACAGCCAACGGCGTTCCGCCTTTTGCTGCGATGGACTGAACATGGGCTTCAATTTCGGCGGTATTTCCTTTGGAGTTGTCTGTCCAGGCCCGGATTGCGTCCCAGGCGCCTTTCCTGATTTTTTTTCCGCCGGGCAGGTCAATGCCGCTCATCCGGGTTTCGGCCGAAAATTTGATGAACGTGACGCCTTCGGGAACATCCGGGATAACCCCGTCGAGTTTTTTGACCAGTTCCAGGATCGATTTTCCTTCCGGTGTGGCATCTGAAAGCGAACTGTAAACGGCCGCTTCGGAAAGGGTTGACAAATCAGTACCTGAAACAGGGAAAAGAGCCGTCGCCTTGCGGTTGCCGATGGTAATGGTGCCGGTTTTATCCAGCAGCACCGTGTCGATATCACCCGCCGTTTCCACCGCTTTTCCCGATTTGGCGATGATATTGGCTTTCAGTGCCCGGTCCATGCCGGCGATGCCGATGGCTGAAAGCAGCCCGCCGATCGTGGTAGGGATCAGGCAGACAAACAACGAGACCAGGGCAGCCAGGGATATGGGGATGTCCAAAAAATCAGCAAAAGGTTTCAAGGTAACGGTGACGATCAGGAAGATCAGGGTGAATCCTGCCAGCAGAATGGTCAGTGCAATTTCATTGGGTGCTTTCTGCCGGTTGGCCCCTTCCACCAGAGCGATCATTTTGTCCAGGAAACTTTCGCCGGGGAGCGAAGTGACCTTCACTAGAATCCGGTCGGATAACACCTTGGCGCCGCCGACCACGCTGTTGTGGTCGGTTTCCGCTTCCCGGATCACCGGGGCGGATTCACCCGTTATGGTCGATTCGTCGATGGAGGCCAGGCCTTCGATGATCTCCCCGTCGGCCGGTATGAGGTCGCCGGCTTCACAAAGGAAGGTATCGCCGGTTTTTAATTGTGATGAAACGACCTGGATCTCCACCCCGTTCCGAATCAGCCTGGCAGGCGTATCCTGCCGGGTTTTGCGCAAGGTTTGCGCCTGAGCCTTACCGCGGGCTTCCGCAATGGCTTCTGCAAAATTGCCGAACAGCACCGTTATAAACAGCAAAAGCATGATCACCAGATTATAACCTGCCGTTCCCAGAAACGGGTTATCTGAAAAAACCGAAGCAAAAGTGACGATGAGCATCACGGCTGTACCGACCTCCACAGTGAACATGACGGGGTTTTTGATCATTTCCCCGGGATGGAGTTTCTTAAAAGCATCTCTGACGGCCTGCGCCATCATTTGACGATTGAACAAATTATGAGACATTTTACAATCAATTTAAAGTGAAATATCCGGCAACCGGCCCCAGCGCCATGGCCGGGAAAAAAGACAGTGCCGAAAGAATGAGAATGACAGACACCAGGACCACCGCAAACGCAGGGCTCTCCGGCTTCAAACTACCACTGGATTCGGGTAAGGTTTTTTTGACCGCCAGCGACCCGGCAATGGCCAAAGGCCCGATGATGGGCAGAAACCGCGCCAATAGCATAACCACGCCCGTCATGACATTCCAGAACGGCGTATTGTCGCCCAGCCCTTCAAACCCCGAGCCGTTGTTGGCGGAAGCCGAGGTGAATTCGTACAAAATCTCTGAAAAACCGTGGAAGGAAGGGTTATTCAGCCAGGCATCCGCCAGTTCGGGGTCGTTTTGAGCGAGGCTTACCGCCATGGCGGTTCCCGTCAGGATCAGGAACGGGTGCAAAATGGCTACGATGGCGGCAATTTTCACCTCCTTCGCCTCGATTTTTTTGCCCAGGAATTCCGGTGTCCGGCCAATCATCAAACCGCTGATGAATACAGCCAGAATGAGAAAGACGAAGAAATTGATAAAACCTACCCCCACGCCGCCGTAGACCGCATTGATGAACATGTCGGTCAGGAAAACCCCGCCGGAAAGCGGCGTATGGCTGTCGTGCATGGAATTGACCGAACCATTCGAAGTACTGGTGGTGCTTACCCCCCAAACGGCGGAGGCCGCAGGCCCGAAACGGAGTTCCTTGCCCTCCAGATTAGGCTGGGGTTCAAGTCCGAGCGCTTCAAGCGCCGGGTTGCCCAGGTTCTCCTGATGGATGGAAATCGTATTGAAAACGACAAAAAATACCGTCATCACGGCGAAAAACACCCAACCGAGCCGCTTCCGTCCGATGGAAAACCCGAAAGCAAATACCAGGGCCATGGGAATGAGCAAAATAGCCAGATTCTCACCGATATTGGTCAGGTAGTCCGGGTTTTCAAACGGGTGAGTAGAGTTGGGACCAAAAAACCCGCCTCCGTTTGTGCCGAGTTGTTTGATGGCCACCATGGGAGCCACCGGCCCGGACGCTATTTTTTGGATATGACCCTCCAGGGTGGTTATTTCCTGGGTCCCGTTAAAATGGACAGGCGTCCCGTTCAGCAGAAGGAACAACGCCAATACCAACGAAAGAGGCAATAAGATCCGGGTTCCGCTTTTGAGGAACAGGTTAAAAAAATTGCCGGTATGCGGCGACTTTCCTTTCAATCCCCGAAACAAAATCGCGCAGGCTGCAATACCCGTGGCCGCACTGACAAATTGCAGCCAGCAAAACGCCAGCAACTGCGTAAAATGCGAAGCCGTGACCTCGCCGCTGTAATGTTGCAGGTTGGTATTGGTGACAAAACTGGCCGCCGTATTAAATGCAAGGGTAGGCTCCCAGTTTCCAAACCCGTTTGGATTCCAGAATGGGTTGGCGCCCTGGAATACCAGCAACAAGAACGCGACCAGGAAAAACCCTGCGTTCAGCAGGATCATGGCTTTCAGGTTGGCCTTCCAATCCATTGGCGTCTCCGGATCGATCCCTGCCAGCCGGAATAACCAATTTTCAAACGGCGCCATAAAATCCGTCCAGGTTTTTTGACCATCAAAGATTTTGGTCATGTATTTTCCCAATGGCCAGGCCAGCAGCACGGACAACAGGAAAATGAGCAAAACCCCATTCAGTTCTGTGTTCATCTTTTAAAATTTTTCAGGATTAATAATGGCATATACCAGATAACCGGACATCGCCAGACTGAGAATGAGCAACAGGATCATGTTTCAGAATTTATAATTGATCAAACCATTCAATGCTCCCCCAGAGGAGGGCAAATACCGAAAAGGCCAGCAGGGCCATGACCATTGTTAATACCATTGGTTTCGATTTTCTTTTCTTTGCGGATGCCAAAAGACGGACCTGTTTTCAGACTGGAAGGAGAAAATGGACGTAAAAGGCTTTAAATCAGTGAATTAAAATCACATGACAGACCAAGGCAGGGTGGTGATTATTGAAAAAAGCCTTCGGATTCGGTAGGGTCGTGCAGAAATGGGAGGGTGAGAGGGGTAGGGGGCTCACCACTAAGGAACACTAAGAGCTTGTTTGGAGTTGTTTGGAGTTGTTTGGAGTTGTTTGGGCTCACCACTAAGGAACACTAAGATACTTATGCGTCCTAAGGATCCGGCAGACAATAAGTTCCCGATATTGGTATAAGTCTACAGTCCGCAGTCCTTTAAAAAAAAGCGTTTTCAATCCACGCTGCGGCATGGGGGAGTTGTTTTTTGCACGTCCCTAAGTGCCCTTAGTGTCCTTAGTGGTAGTCAATACCGTATTCTTTTAATTTCTGGTAAAGCGTGGTCAGGCCAATGTCCAGCAATTTTGCAGCCCGTGTTTTATTCCCGCCGGTGATGGCAAGGACCCTTTCGATCTGGGCTTTTTCGGCTGCTGCAAGGGTCAGGGTTGCCGGTTTGTCGGACGGAGGAGAATAGGGCAGGAGATCTGGAGTCAGTTCGGTTCCTTCGCAAAGAATGACGGCCCGTTCGATGATGTTGCGGAGTTCCCGGATATTTCCCTTTAAAGGCATGGCTGTCAGCGCCTTTTCAAAGGCTTTGTCCACCTTCAGGGGTTTTTTGTTCGATTTGGTGCAAAAGTGCGATACAAAATGGCGGATCAGAAGGGGGATATCCTCCGGGCGTTCGGCCAGGGAGGGCAGCCGGATCTGAAAAACGGACAACCGGTAAAGCAGGTCCTCCCTGAACCGGTTTTCCGCCACTTCCCTGGCCAGGTCCCGGTTGGTCGCTGCGATGATGCGGACGTCAACCTGGGTTTCACGGGTTTCACCTACTTTCAGGAAGGCGTTGTTTTCCAGGACCCGGAGCAATTTGGCCTGCAGATCGGCGGGCATTTCTCCGATCTCATCCAGGAAAAGGGTGCCCAGGTGGGCTTCTTCGAACAACCCCTTTTTATTTTTGACAGCCCCGGTGAACGAACCCGCCGTATGTCCGAACAACTCGCTTTCCAACAGATCATGGCTGATCGCGCTGCAATTGACCGCAACAAATGGACGGGTACGGCGCGGACTTTCAGCGTGGATGGCCCGCGCAAACACCTCTTTTCCGGTGCCTGTTTCGCCAAGTAAAAGAACAGTAGCGTCGGAAGCCGCCACTTTTTTGGCGAGGCGCACTACTTCCAGGATGGATTGGGACTCACCGATGATCCCGTCAAAACCGAATTGTTTCCGGATCTGGTTGCTCAGGCTGAGCACCTGTTTCTGGAGCCGGACCTTATCCGCCGCTTTTTGCAGCAGCGGTATGATGCGTTCGTTTTCATCGCCTTTGACCAGATAATCGAATGCGCCGTTTTTCATGGCCCGGACCCCGTCGGCGATATTTCCGTAGGCGGTCAGGAGAATGACCTCCAGCCCGGGGTGAGCGGTTTTGGCGGCCAGGCAAAAATCAATGCCGTTCCCATCCGGGAGTTTGACGTCGCAGAGGATAATATCCACTTCGGTGGTCTCCAGCCGTTTTTCCGCCTGCTGAAGGTTCCCGGCCTGCAGGATCTCGTACCCTTCATAGGTCAATATCCTGGAAAGCAGTTCGCGGATCTTGGCTTCGTCGTCGATGATCAGGAGTGAGGTCTTCACGCTATCCGTATTAAAGATGGAACAATACTATTACTTTTTCTTTTATTCCTTTTTATTTATATTAAATTTGCTTTGATCACGCCATACTTTAAAATGACTACATGGCATATCCATATCGAGGGACTGGTGCAGGGCGTTGGTTTTCGGCCCTATGCGTACCTGCTGGCCAGGCAATTTGGCTTGAGGGGGCAGGTTTATAACTCGGTTGACGGGGTACACATGGAAGTGAACGGCGCCAATGAATATGTGAACCGGTTTTACCGGCAGTTGATCCAAAACGCCCCGGCTTTATCCCATATCACCCGCCACCGGATCAGCCGGACGGAACCTCGTTTTTTTGAGGATTTCCGGATCCTTTCCAGTCCTGCGGATGGCAAACCCAATTTATTGATCGCACCTGATTTTGCCGTTTGTGGTTCTTGCAGGGCAGAACTGAGCAGGGAGCGTGACCGGAGACGGGATTATGCCTTTACTACCTGCACTCACTGCGGCCCGAGGTATTCCGTGATGCGGCAATTGCCCTATGACCGGGAAAACACCACCATGGACGCCTTTCCGATGTGCCCGGCTTGTCTGAAAGAATACCACGATCCGCTGGATCGGCGCTATTGCGCCCAGACGAACTCCTGCCCGGTATGCGGAATACAATTGTCCCTGTACGGCCCCGGAGCAACCCCCCTGCCGATCCCCCGGGAAGAGATGATTGGTGAAGTGGCCCGGCTCTGGGCTGCAGGCGAAATAGTCGCCGTCAAAGGCATCGGCGGGTATCTGCTCACCTGCGATGCCGCCAATGCCGGGGCAGTCCGGGAATTGCGAAGGCGGAAAGACCGGCCGTCCAAACCATTCGCCCTCATGTATCCCGGGTTGGAAGACCTTGAAAAGGACCTGAAAGCAGGCAGCCAGGAAAGGGAAGCCCTGGTACATCCGGCTGCGCCCATTGTGTTGCTGGAACGGGTGGAAGACGGCGCCCCTGGAATCGCCCACCAGGATATTGCCCCGGATCTCGACCGGATCGGCGCCCTGTTGCCCTATACACCTTTGTATGAACTGCTGCTCCGGAAATTTGGCAAACCCATTGTGGCGACCAGCGGCAATATCAGCAATTCCCCCATTGTTTTCCGGGATGAGAAAGCCCTCGAGGAACTAAAACGGATTGCCGGATTTGTGCTGGTCAATAACCGTGAAATCACCATTCCACAGGACGACAGCGTATTGGTTTTTACGCCGTTTAAAGGTAAACGGATCGTTTTGCGTCGTTCGCGGGGGTTGGCGCCAAATTTTGTTGGGCCGGTGGCTTCGGGGCCGCACAGCGGGGTGAGGGGGCGAAACCGCAGCCCCCCGTGGGGAGCCCGCAGCGCGGTGG
>CAZLEF010000003.1:72249-134828 GCA_964558465.1 uncultured Lewinella sp.
GCCCCGCTCTGCGAGGTGATTGAGCGAAGCCTAAGCCACCTTTCGGCTCCGCTCAGCCTGGTGGCTGAGCGGAGCCGAAGCCACCTCGCGACAGGCGCGATGCTCAAAAGTACCTTTGCGTTTTTGCACAACGGAAATACTTTTGTCAGCCAATACCTGGGCGACCTGGAAGATTTTGACACCCGGGAGAATTACCGGCATACCATCCGGCATTTTTTTCAACTGTTCGACGCCTTGCCGGATTTGATCCTGACCGACAAACATCCCCAATACGCCTCGACGGAATACGGTGTTCAACTGGCACTGGAACTTGGGGTCCCGCTGGTACAGGTCCAGCATCATGTCGCCCATTTTGCCGCCGTCCTGGGTGAAAACGACCTGGTTCATGCGCACGAACCCGTACTGGGGGTCATTTGGGACGGAACGGGCCTGGGCGATGACGGACAGATCTGGGGCGGCGAGTTTTTCAGATATGAAAACCTCGATTTTCAGCGCAGGTATCATTTCGACTATTTCGATTTTATCCTGGGCGACAAGATGCCCCGGGAGCCCCGGATCTCCGCTTTGTCGGCAGCTTGGGGCGTTTCGGGTGCAGAAACGGTTTTGAAAGAGAAGTTCAATGCCGCCGAATGGAATTTGTACCGGAAGATGCTGGAAACCGGGAGTCCGTTAAAAACTTCCAGCGTTGGCCGGATCTTTGATGCCATTGCCGCTCTGCTGGGGTTGATGGACAAACAAACTTTCGAAGGCGAGGCCGCCATGCAATTGGAACGCCTGGCTTCAGCTTATTTTAAAACGAACGGCCTGGATCTCGAAACGGGGTATTTTCGGGAAGAGGCAAATGATCATCGCACACCGGCGCGGACCCTGATGGGCGGTATCCTGTTGGATCTTCAACAAGGACTTGCCCTGGATTTCATTGCGGCCAAATTCCATTTTTCGCTGGTCCGGTTGATCCGGACGGTGGCCCGGGATCTGGCCGTTCAGAAAATTGCCTTCAGCGGCGGCGTTTTTCAAAACGGTACGCTGGTCGATCTGATCCATCACCACCTGGACGGAGAATTTGAACTGTTTTTCCACCGTGAATTATCGCCGAACGATGAAAACATATCCTTCGGGCAACTGGTTTACCACCAGATACAACAACGCAAAAAATCCATTTTTCAAGATAAAACCAACGAATATGTGTTTAGCGATTCCAGGTAAGATCCTGTCGATCGAAAACGAGTTTGACAATCTTGGGCGGATGGCCAGGGTTTCTTTTGGCGGCATCATCAAGGAGGTCAGCCTCGAAATGGCGCCGCAAGCCAATATCGGCGACTATGTGTTGGTGCACGTCGGTGTGGCCATCAGCGTGGTTGACGAAGAGGAGGCCCTGAAGACCTTTCAGTACCTGAAGGAGATCGGAGAACTGGAAGAACTTGAGGGAGATTGATTCGATTGGTTCGATTTAATGATTGGGACGAATGATGTAAGGAATTGATTCGATTTAATGATTGGGACGAATGATCCGATTATCTCTAAAATCAGCCCAATCAATTGTTGATTTGTGGGCCTCCGTTTCGAATCAATTGAACCAATTGTTTATTTGTTGATGCGAGGAATCGAACCAATCGAACCAATCGAACCAATTGTTGATTTGTTTATTCGTTTATTTGTTGATGCGAGGAATCGAATCAATCGAATCAATCCAACCAATCGGATCAATTATGAAATTCCTATCCGAATACCGCGACCCTGAGTTGGTCGGACAATACCTGGAAGAGATCAAAAAGGCGGTCACCCGGCCCTGGACCATCATGGAGGTTTGCGGCGGCCAGACCCACAGCCTGGTCAAAAACGGGCTGCTCAATCTGTTGCCGGAAAAGCTGCAAATGGTGCACGGCCCGGGATGCCCGGTATGTGTCACCCCCCTCAACCTGATAGACAAAGCCGTTTTTCTGGCCGAAAAAAAGGAGGTAATTTTATGTTCGTTCGGGGATATGTTGCGCGTTCCGGGTTCCGAAAAAAGCCTGCTCGAAGCCAAAGCCCTGGGCGCCGATGTGCGGATCTTGTATTCGCCGCTGGAAGCCGTCAGGCTGGCCAGGGAAAATCCGGAACGGGAAGTCGTTTTTTTTGCGGTGGGGTTTGAAACCACGGCGCCGGCCAATGCCTTGTCGGTATTACACGCCCATCGTGCGGGCATCCGCAATTATTCCATCCTGGCGTCGCATGTGCTGGTGCCGCCAGCCATCGAGGCTGTAATGAACGACGAAGAGAGCCATATCCAGGGTTTCCTGGCGGCCGGCCACGTTTGCACCATTATGGGCACCGGTGAATATTTTCCCCTGGTCGACCGGTACAGGGTACCGATTGTTGTGACGGGTTTTGAGCCGGCTGATCTGTTGCAGGGAATCCTGATGACGGTGCGCCAACTGGAAAAAGGCGAAGCCCGGCTGGAGAATCAATACAGTCGCGTCGTCCGGTCGGATGGAAACCCCGAAGCGCTGAACGTGATCCGTCAGGTTTTTCAGGTGGAGGACCGCGACTGGCGGGGCATCGGATCCATCCCGCAGAGCGGCTATGCATTGCGTCCTGAATTGGCGGCTTACGATGCCAACCGGAGATTCAGAATAGATATGAAAGAAACAAAAGAAAACGAAGAATGTATCGCCGGCCTGGTGTTGAAAGGGATCAAAAAGCCGCAAGATTGCCCGCAGTTCGGCAAAAAATGCAAACCGGAAACCCCGCTGGGGGCGCCTATGGTGAGTTCGGAAGGCGCCTGTGCGGCCTATTATCATTTTCATCAGGCGATACAAGACCTGGAGGCGGTTGGGCGATTTTGAAAATAATTTCCTTTTTTTCGGAAAGTTCGCCAGTCTGCAGTACACAGTCCGCAGTCTCTTGAAACTGAACGAAGTCGAAGTTTATTTTCCAAATAAGCGTTTTCAACCACGTCACCGGCGTGGGGAAGTTATTTTTTGCACGTCCCTAACCCTTGTTTTATATGAATCACTCAAAGATGAAAATGCAGCTTTCCTGTCCGATGCCCACCCTTGACTTTGAAGTCATCACCCTCGGGCACGGCAGCGGCGGGTTCCTCACCAACAAACTGCTCGACAGCGGCGTCTTCGACTTGTTGAACAATGAATGGCTGAACGAACGGCACGACGGCGCAACCCTGAATCTGAACGGCAGGGTGGCCTTTTCCACAGATAGTTATGTTATTTCTCCCATTTTTTTTCCCGGCGGGAATATCGGCGAACTGGCCGTGAACGGAACGGTCAACGACCTGGCCATGTGCGGAGCGATCCCGCAATACCTTTCCCTGGGTTTTATCCTTGAGGAAGGATTGACCATGAAGGAATTCTGGGAAATCCTGGTGTCGGTCAAATTTGCCTGTGAAGCGGCCGGCGTAAAAATAGTGACGGGGGATACGAAGGTAGTGGAACGGGGCAAGGGGGATAAGATCTTTATCAATACTTCGGGAGTCGGGCAAGTCCACCCGAAGGCTGATATCCGGGCCGGTAATGTCCGGCCGGGTGACAAGATCATTGTCAGCGGCAACCTGGCCACACACGGTATCGCCGTCATGTCGGTGCGGAAGGGCCTGGAATTTGAAACCGGGCTGGAAAGCGACACCCGCCCGCTCAACCATATCGTCAAAAACCTGCTGGATGATTTTGGCGAAAAAATTCATTTGCTCCGCGATCCCACCCGGGGCGGGGTTGCTACTGCATTGACGGAAATTTCACGGGAGGCCCGTTTGGGGATGGATATTTTACAGAAGGATATCCCCGTGGATGAACAGGTATGGGGCGCCTGTGAACTATTGGGGCTCGACCCCCTTTATGTGGCCAATGAAGGCATCTTTATCGCTATTGTGGAAGCCGGGATCGCCGGTGATTTTGTAAAGAAATTGCGCACTTTTGAAGGGAGCCGGGAGGCTGCCATCATCGGGGAGGTCGTAGAAGCCCATCCAAAACAAGTGGTGCTGACGAGCCGTGTCGGCGGAAAACGGGTGGTGAATATGCTGGCGGGAGAGCAACTGCCGCGGATTTGTTGAAGGAGGGGTGGGGGGCTGGGGTGGTTTGGAATGGTTTGGAGTGGTTTGGGGTTGTTTGGGGTGGTTTGGGATGGTTTGGGGCAGATCCGGGATTTATCTGGCGCGGACAATTAAATTTTTAACGCAGGTTATGGAAGCATCTTTTCCGTTACTTTTTGCAGCCGTCATCGGCTTCGGGCATGCATTTGAAGCCGACCATCTGGTTGCGGTGAGCAATATTGTGACCAAACGGGACAAGTTGTACCTGGCCATCGGGGACGGTGTTTTCTGGGGGTTGGGGCATGCCTCCATGATCTTGCTGATCGGTCTTATCATGATCGCAGGTAAAGTGGCGATCCGGGAAGATGTTTTTGTATACCTTGAGGCGCTTGTCGGTCTAATGCTTATTTCGCTCGGGATTTACCGTCTTTTTCAATATTTCCGGCACAAAAACCGGCATAAAAACCGGATTGACCACGATCATCATCACCTGATGGACCACCACAAGCACCACCATCTTGCCTACGGGGTCGGTTTGGTGCACGGCCTGGCCGGAAGCGGGGCCATGATCCTCCTGGTGATGACAGAGATCCAGGGCAGCATCAACAGCCTGCTGTACCTGATCATTTTTGGGGTCGGATCGATTGTTGGGATGTTGGTTGCGGCAGGCATTCTGAACTTGCCTTTTTCCCGAAAGTTCGGCAGCAATCAAAACATTCAGTTGGGGCTGGTCTTGTTGTCGTCTTTCCTTTGTATCGGGTATGGGGCGTATGTATTGGCGGAGAATTTGATTTAATGGTTGTTTGGGTTCATGATTGTTTATAATCGTTTATGGTTGTTGCGGCAACTGTCTGGAAATGCGGTATGCCGTTTGAAAACGGACTGCAGGGCTGGCGAACTGATGAACTGGGTTTCATGGTGGGTGATAAAAATCACCGATTTTCTTCCAGGAACTGCCGATCTTTGCCTTTAGATACTTGCAAAACCGGGCTATGAAAAAAACCATCGTTGCCATTTTGATTTCCATTTTCCTGTTCGGGGCGATTGTTCCCGTTCAGGCGCGGGAAGATTTGGCACGGTTTCCGGTTTTGATGCACCATTTTACAGAACACCGGGCAGAATTCCCTGGCACTACGCTCCTGCAATTTCTCCATCTGCATTATGGCGCCGGGTTTTCAAACCACGATTCAAATCATGATCACTCCGGACTTCCTTTGAAAGGACCGGTTACCCATCTGCATGCGCCTGCGGCGTTGGCTATGATCGTTCCAAAACTGTTGGAATTGTATGAACCGGCGGTACCGGTTGATGCGCCGGTGTTTGCAGAATATTCCTATTGTTTTTACCATCCTTCCGATATCTGGCAGCCGCCCAGGGCCCATGCATCCTCTTTTCCCTGTATTTGAAACAGGGCGACTGAGCAGCGTAACACCGCTTCCTTCTTATTTTTCAATCAAAATTCAAGTAAAATGGATACCACTCATTTGCATTTGCTCCTCAACCATTTCCCGATCGTGGGTACCCTGATCGGTATTGGCGTGATGTTATACGGATATATTACCCGGTCGGAAGAAACCAAAAAAGCGGCGCTCTGGACGTGGGCCCTGATGGCCATTGTCGCCATCCCTGTTTTCCTGACGGGCGAACCCGCGGAAGAGTCCGTAGAGAACCTGGCGGGGGTCTCGGAGCCCATGATCGAAGCCCACGAGGAAGCTGCCGAACTGGCTATCTGGCTCATGGGCGCTCTCGGTTTGCTTTCGGTTGCAAACCTCTTGCTGGCCTGGTTCAAACAACCGGCTGCTAAATCCGCCTTCCTGGTTTCTACTTTATTGTCGGCGGCTGTTTTTGCAGCCATGACCCGGACCGGTTACCTCGGCGGCCAGATCCGGCACTCGGAAATCCGGACTGAACAGGCGGTGGCCGGAACTGAAACCGGCGCGGGCGGTGAAGTTGAAGATGAGGAGGAGGATGATTGAAGGTGAAGACTTGGAGACTTGGTGAACGGGTGACTTGGAGAACGGGTGACTGGGAGATTGGGTGACTTGGAGACTGGGTGATGGCGGATGTATTCTCCCCCTCACCAACTCACCAAGTCACCAGATCACCAACTCACCAAGTCTCCAGATCACCAAGTCTCCCCCTCCCCAAGTCTCCCCCTGTTTCAATCATCCATCGATCCGGTCCGGCAAATGACTGGAATCACCTCCCTGCCCGATATTCGTCATTGTCATTTTTCCTCATTTTCAGATAACTTGTGGAAATAAATCCATCCGGATGGGGCGTCAAGACCCTTGCGGATGGGCGTGTGAAGCGCGGTTATTTTTCACCCCAAAATCTAATTACCATGAGAAATGCATTGATGATAATGGTGTTCGGCATTTTGTCGCCCTTTATTTTGCGCGGACAAATGCTGGATCAGGGTAATTTCCTGATCGGGGCCACATTGGGATTCTCTTCGGCGGATTCCAAAATTTCGCAAACGATCGGCAGTGTTGACGCGGAAGGCAAAGGCCCGTCCTCCCTTCAAGTCAGTTTTGCCCCCAATATAGGGTATTTTGTTGCCGATAATATTGCGGTGGGTATCGGGATGAGCTACACCTTCAGCAGCCTGAAGGAGCCCAATGAAGACCATACCGACGACGCCGACTTGTTGTTTGGGCCTTTCGGGCGCTATTACTTCCCGTTGGAAAACAATATGGCGGCATTTTTAAGCGCTGATTTCGCGTTTGGCAATTCCTCCGATGAACAGTTTGTGGGTCAAACCAAACAAAGCATCCGGACCAATATTTTTGCAGTCGGCGTCGGCCCGGGTTTCACCATTTATTCGGATAGCGGCATCGGTATCGAGGCGCTGTTCAAATACAATTTTGCCCGGTCCAGGTTCAACACTGATTTGGACGGAATCAACTCCGAGACCATTACCAAGACCAATCAGTTTGACATTTCGCTGGGCATTCAGTTTTATTTCGGCGGCCTCCAGAAAGTCAGCGGCGGCGCCAGCAAAAGCCCGTTTTAAATAAACAGCCATGAAAACTTTCCCAAGGTGGTTACTGATCTTGCTTTTGGCGACGAACGCGTTGGGCGCCTTTTTTGGCGGTCTCTCGCTCATGTTTGACCCGACGGGCGCCGTCCTTCAAATGACAACGGAAGTATTGGAGGGTTCTCCTTTCCGGAATTTCTTTATTCCCGGCCTTTTGTTGTTTCTGTTTATCGGCGTTTTGCCATTTGTGGCGGCCCTGGGACTGATCTTCAAAGATCCGTGGATGCCCATGCCGAGCCTGCCTTTCTGGCGCGACCGGCACTGGGCATGGGTCTTGGCCTTTGCTTCCGGCGTGGGGCTGATGATCTGGATCGTGGTGCAAATGCTCATGATCGGTTATTGGGAGGAAATCGCATTTCAACCCCTGTATTTGGGTTTGGGCGTCATGATCACCTTGCTGACCCTATTCCCCCCGGTACAACAACTCTACAAAAAACAAACACGATGGTCGTGAGTGCAAAAAGACAGATATCAATCGCTTTTCCAAATAAGGCTAAATCCGCAGACGGTACGACCGTCCTGGCGGCGGACATCGGCGGGACCAAAACCAATCTGGCGCTGTTTAAAAAGGTGGGTTCCGAATTGACCAAAGTCAGGTCGGCAAAGTTCCGTTCGGCGGATTACCATTCCTTTGGGGATATGGTCCGGCGGTTTCACGAACAGTCGGACCTGCCCCAAAGGATATCCATCGGCATTGCAGGGCCGGTGTTGAATGAAAAAGCCAGCGCGACCAACCTGGGGTGGGGGATCGACCTTCCTGCACTGAAAACCGAACTGGGCATTGCCGATATTTACCTCCTCAACGACCTGGAGGCGAACGCCTACGGGCTTGCCGCCCTTCAACCTGACGAATTCTGGACCCTCAACCCCGGCAACCCGGACATACCCGGCAACGCAGCCATTATTTCACCGGGCACCGGCCTGGGGGAAGCCGGTTTGTTTTGGGACGGCAGGGCGTACCACCCCTTTGCGACGGAAGGCGGGCATGCCGATTTCAGCCCCCGTTCCGACCTGGATATTGAATTCCTTCAGTACCTCCAGCGACAATACGATCATGTGAGTTGGGAACGCGTCGTTTCCGGCATGGGCATTTATCATATTTTTAAATTCCTGCGCGACGTCAAAGGCCATTCCGTTCCAGGTGAACTGGCGGAAAAAATAGCTGTCGGCGACCCCGCCAAAGCCATCGGCGAAGCCGCGCAAACGGACTGTTTTATTTGTGTGAACACCATCAACCTGTTCTTCAAATATCTGGCCATCGAAACCGCCAATATGGCCCTCAAGTTCAAAGCAACCGGAGGGATCTATATCGGCGGCGGCATTGTACCCAAGTTGCTGGAACTGTTGAAGAACAGCGACTTTTTTACCCATTTCAAACGCGCCGGCCGTCTGCAGGACCTGATGGAGTCCATCTCCGTAAAAGTGGTACTGAATCCGGAGACGGCGTTGCTGGGGGCGGCGTGGTATGGGGTGGGGTATTGATTGGATTGGTTCGATTGGCTTCGCCCGCCGAAGCTTTAGCGTAGGTGGGTTCGATTGAAACGTCAGCCCTCAAATCAACAAATCAACAAATCAACAAATCAACAGTTCCTCAATTATTAACCCTTAAAAAATACAATCATGGCATGGAAATGGTATGAAATCAACGATTACAAAGCCTCTGTAGGGGGTGAACAAGGCAATTATTATGGAAGTGTCCAGCTTTACGGCGATGGCTTCTACGCTTTGCTGACGTTTGCCAAATCGGGTGATCTGCCTGGCGCGACCGCGCCGACAACCTACGGGCAGCGCTTTTACGCCTTCCTGGATTTTCAGCAAATGCCGGTGATGGTCGACCTTTTGCGGAATGAAAAGCCGATCCGGTTCGGCTGGTATGAACAAAATCCCAATCATTTTCATTTGATGACCGGGGTTGAACATGTCGGGGAAGGCGATGGGGTGCTGGCGAGGGAGGGGGCTTGAGGGATTTCCCGAATCCTCCATACAAACGCATCAAATCAACGCAGCGATTTTTTGGATGGATGATTGACGACCGCGCCACAGCGCGGTTGTTGATTTTTGATGGTTCGGGGTAAAAGCGACGTTTCGGTCTTTTGCCGGGGAGTGCGGGGTGATGACGGCTGTTACTTCATCTTCAAGAAAGAGATAAATGGTTTTCCAATTATTCCCTTTTAAAAAGATTAACTTTAAATTCCATCTCACAAAGTCTTTTTGATCATGCGTAACCTGCGACAGATAACCGGTTTGATTATAATGGCATCCATGGGTTTCGTCGCCTGTAATTCGGGCAAAAACCAGCGACAGCACCTGGCGACCCGGTGCTGCAAGGAATGCCTGGAAGCATTTAATCAAAGCCCGGTGGCCGTCGGTCCGGAAGGGGCGAAATGCGGGTCTTTCGGCACGGGAAAGCCCCTGAGCGGCAGGTGCGCCAAATATTTTCAGAAAAACAAGAAGATGGTGGCGGATTGTGATTGAATTGAGGATGCGAGGATACGAGGATGGGAGGATGGGAGGATGGGAGGATTCGCATCCTCAAATCCTCTGATCTTCGCATCCTCTTCAATCACCCGGATACCAATTCCGAAGCCGCACCTCAATGCCGCTGTTACCGGCGTTCACCAATGCCTTGAATTGCTCCACATCGCTCAATCCCCCTTGCCCGCGGTAATGGAACGGGTAGACGACCTTGGGCTTGAAAGCCAGCACTGCATCGGCGGCCTGTTCGACGGTCATGGTGAAAGGCTGGTTCATACACACGAAGGCGATGTCGATCTTTTGCAATTGGCGCATTTCCGGGATATCCTCCGTATCGCCGGAGATGTAGAGGCGTTGGCCGCCGAGGGTCAGCACATAACCGTTGCCCCGGCCTTTGGGGTGGCGGGATTCGGCGGTTTCGGGCAGGTTGTACATCGGCAGGGCTTCGATGCGGATCTTTTTCCATTTCGTTTTACCGCCGTTGGCCAGCGTAATGACATGGGCAAACCGAATATCCTGGAGCAGATCGGCAACGGCTTTGGGCGCCACGAGGGTGGCTTTCGAAAGGTCGAGCCCCTGGAGCGTTTCCTTGTTCATATGGTCGCCGTGGATATCGGTGATGACCACCAGGTCGGGCGCCGGCAGCCCGGAGAATTTACCGGCGCCACCGTACGGGTCCACGTAAATCGTAACACCGTTCCACTGGAGCGCCATTGTGGAATGGAGGATAGGGGTGAGGCGGATGCCGCCTTTTTTGGCGGGGAGCTGGTCCGTTTGCCCGTTGAGGGAAAAACACAATGCCGTTAGGGCGATTAGAATTGGTTTATGCATGGTTTTTTTTTGAGGAATCGAGGAATTGTTGATTTGTTTATTCGTTGATTTGTTGATTTGTTGATTTGTTGATTTGTTGATTTGTTGATTTGTTGATTTGAGGGTTGACGTTTCAATCGAACCCACCTACGCTAAAGCTTCGGCGGGCGAAGCCAATCGAACCAATCGAACCAATCGAACCAATCGCATCAATTCTTATATTTCTCATAAGCCGCCGCCAGTTTCTCATCGTATTTATTTTTCCGGAACCCCGGGCCGTTGTATCCCCGAGCAAATTTTGCCCATTCCTTATTTCGCAATTCGTCGATCAGGCGGGCTACTTCCAGGAAACGGCCGAAAGCGTCGAGGTGGGCCCCCTCGTTTTCGTGCATCAGG
This sequence comes from uncultured Lewinella sp., assembly GCA_964558465.1. Classification (GTDB taxonomy): domain Bacteria; phylum Bacteroidota; class Bacteroidia; order Chitinophagales; family Saprospiraceae; genus JACJYC01. The sequence goes on from CAZLEF010000003.1 coordinate 82,995, forward strand.
GTTACAAATTCGGTGATGCTGGCATAACCCAGGGGTTTCCAATGTTTGCCCAGGATCTGGAAAAGGCCCCAGGAAGCGGATTCAAGGGCGGCATTTTCGTTGATCCGTTGGGCAGCGTCCAGGCGTTTGTATTCTTCCAGGCCGCCCTTATAAAAGGCGGAAGTTGCTTTTTTGAAAAGGATCGTTTCATTGCCGGCTGTATGCGCCTGTGGGTCTATTCCTGCCGCCTCCAGTTGCTGCCAGAAAATATGCCCTTCAAACAGGATCTTGGGTTTATCGCCGATAAAACCCGTACCGCCGGACTCCACCTCGTTGACCGCCTTGACAGCGGCCAGTTCCAGGTTGAACTTAGTGGCCAGCGCCCGGAGGTCATTTTCCGAAAGAAACCTTTTGGAGATCTCTGCGAGCAGATCCGGTTTGAGGGAAAACAATTTCTGCCAGCCTTTCGGCCCCACGATCCCGTCGACGACCAACCCGTTTTCCGCCTGGAATTGTTTGACGATAGCTTCCGTTTTGGGGCCGAATCCGCCGTCTACCGCGATGGGGTAGCCGAGGGCTTGTAAAAAACGCTGGAGGGTCAGTACCGATTCTGTTTGGGAGGTTCCTTTTTTGATGGTTTCCATGGTGGAGGAGTTTGGTGAAGTTCGTTTAGTTGGGATGAATGATTCAGGTGCAAGATAGGGTTTTTGGTATAATGGTGGGAGGATAAGACGGGGTGTATTTCCGGAATTGTACAGCAAATTTTTAACTTTAACGCATTCATGTTTGAAGAATAATATGTATATTTACAGTTTCTCAGTCTGAAATCCATTATAATAAAACTATATAATAGTTTAGAACCATTAATCCAAAATCCGCATGCTGCCCCTGAGATCCCATATATCTTCCTCGCTCCGCCATTCTGCGCGGGATGTGACTGTTTCATTTCCAGTGAAGTTTTTAGGTGATCTGTACCGGCGATGGCAAATGCTGTTGTAAGGACTTGATACATCCCCCTAACTGCCAAAACAGATGACCATGACCCCGAAGTTTGTCTTTTACGCAGTATTATTGTTGTACGATCATTTTCATTTCATTCACTGGGCTTTTGCAGGTGTCTTATTCATGATTGGTTTATTGGTTTTTTACCAGTTCTATCAAATTCGCCGGCAGAATTTCAAATCCTACCCCTTCATTATCACGCTGGCTGAACTGGCATATTTCCTTTCGGATTTTGGGAAAAAATTGCACCCAGACAAAAGACGAAGTACCGCTTTTAAATCTTTGGAAAAGACTGAAGGCGCCGAGCCCCTGATTCCTGAGCCAGGGAACGACGAAAAACCAGCCCTGTTGATCAAATTGGATCGTTTGATCGACAGAGATTTGCGGCAAATCCAGTATGGAGAAGAAAAAGCGAATCTCTTCTGCGTGGCCAGATATGCCAGGGACTTGTGTATGAGCGAAAGTAACTTGTTTCTCCATGTCAGGAAAATGACGGGGGACAATACCCAAACCTATATCCTGAACTACCGGTTGAACATCGCTCATCGATGGGCGACAAAAAACCAAAAACCATTTAATATCATAGCGGATGAACTGGGGTTCAGCAGCCCCGGACATTTGACAAAAGCCTTTAGAAAAGTATATGGATGCACACCCAACCAGGTGAGAAAAAAGAAAAATAAGATATTGGACAAGAATTCAAGATGGGTACAAAAATAGTCACGCTGGGTGTAAAAGGAAGTGTCCGGACATCAGTTTATTTGAATATCCGTACAACCCATATAACCCTAAGTTACCATGATCCATGCACTGCTTTTCGACCCAAAAAATGAGGACCAGCTCCCCCTGGAAGCAGGAATCCAAAAATACTGTCCTCAGGTCAGGATCGAAGGAAAGGCTGCCACAACCGAATCGGCCTTCCAGTTGATCGCCAATAAAAACCCGGATCTGCTTTTTGTGGACATCTCAAAACCCTGTGAAAAAATTTTTGATTTCCTGGACGATCTGTCGATGATGGGCATCGATTTCATCATCGTGTCGCCGGAAAGGAACATTAATATTCAGGCCAATCATCTTTGCCCCAGCGGGTTTATTTTCAAACCCATCCGGAAGGACGATCTGATCTTTGTCGTGCAAAATGCCTATAATAAGATCATTCACAAAGGGGAGAACCAGATTAGCAAGACCCTCATCCGAACAATTGAAAATAAGATTGCCTACGACGATATCATTGGCGTACCGACAATGGACGGCTTCGATTTTTTCAAAACCAGTGAAATTGTCCGGTGTGAAGGCATGCAAAAATGCACCCAGATCGTTACCGAAAAGAAGTCAAATATCATCAGTTCCTACAACCTGGGAGAATTCCGCAAGATCCTTGAACCCAAGGGTTTTTTCTCGCCGCATAAGTCTCACCTCATTAATCTGAAGCATATCCGCCGGTACAACCGGGAGGGGTACATTTACCTTTCCGACGGAATGAAGGTACCGCTGGCCAGACGGAAAAAGGTGGAATTCCTGGAAGCGATCGTGCATATCTGATATTTGATGAAGGTTTTGGTTGCGAATCCCACCTGCGAAATTATCCAATTATTCCTGAGGCAGTCAGGCCAATTTGTGCCGGCTGCCGTTTTTTTTTGATCGGAATGGGCTGCCGGGAAAAAAGAACTACCGGCCTTTTTTGCCGGGATCAAAACCTGTTTTACCGTTCGTTCCCGAAAAATGCCTTTCGTTCCGGGATTCAGGCCGGGGTTCAGAACGGTCTTTGCTTTTGGTGGAATAAACGGGATCTTGCTGAAGATTCAAGTAATGAAAATCGAAGCAGATTTTCACCGATAAACCAAATAAATGAAAGAGGTAATTAAATCGGTCAAATGGATTCCGGGATCAAAAAAATTTACCTTTCAATTGAAAAAGCCGGATCACGCTCAATTGATTATGAAAATGAGAATACCGATGTAATTGTACAATTTCAGAATGGAGATTTGTTTGCCGCTGCTTTTTTTACCTACAAAAATCTGGAATCGCTCAGGGTGCAGCATCATGTTGACGGTGAGTTTTTAAACGGGAAGTACTTCTGGGCAGACAGAATGGTTTTTATTGAAAATTGTTATATAGAAACGGTTTGGGAAGTTGTATCGCATTTATTAGAAGAGGGCAATTTTAGCAGAATATTCAGAAAGTTATAAGAGCCCGTTTTATGATGGGGATATACAGCTTCCCAACCCTTTATAAAGATTTTAACGCAGGCCGTAAATATAATCGGAGATGATATTTGAAGCGCTGGGGCTTTTAAAAGATGAACTGGACTTTTTTATCCGGGAGCGGGATGACCCCGGCGGGACCGTCAAGTTTGTTGTATTGGGAAATATCGCTTTTCTGGAGGACAGCCAAAAGAGCAGTAAATTTGAAGAACGGGTGGTGATCAGCCTGGTTAATGTAGAGGAAGAAAGCGCGCTGAAAAACAGTACATTCTACAGGAAACTGAATGGGGCCAAAGAGGTGAGCGTCATTAACCCGCCGGTTTTTTTAAACCTTTATTTACTATTCTCTTCCAATTTTCCGGATTACGACAATTCGTTGCGGCGACTTTCATATGTCATCGAATTTTTTCAAGGGAAAAATACCTTTTCCCTCAAAAATTCGCCGGCTTATGAGCAGGGCAACATTTTGAATGCCGACCAAAATGGAAGAGGGGCCGATTTCAGATTGATCCTGGACCTGTACACCCTGACCTTTGAACAGATCAATCATTTATGGGGCTCCCTGGGCGGCAAACAAATACCTTTTGCCATGTATAAATGCAGGATGATTAAAATCTCTGAGAGCGGGGTTCAGCGTCAGGAACCGGTCATCGAGGAAGTTAACGGCCAGGAACAAACTGTTTAATTTTATTAAATGGCATTTTCATACATCTACCGGCGATTTTTTGAGGTGGAACTACTCCATGGATTTTACCTGGACCGGAGCGCCGCCGAACCTTATTGGAATCTGTCGGATAACCAAAAGGCCGTCGCGTTGGGGGCATATGATATTGGCCGGGACCTGGACATTGTCCCTACTCCGGAGACCGCCGCTGCCCTGAAAAACTTCAGAATATTATTCAAAAAAACACCGCTGGGTTTTATGGCTGGTATAGAGGTAAAAGAAGCAACCGGCGCGGATAATCGGTTGTTATCTCTGCCAGTGATCCCCATTCCGGATGACTTTGTGTTGCGGTTCCGGCTGGTTTTGCGCAACCCCTGGTTCTGGAATTTTACCCATTCCCGCCTGCGGCCTTCCCTGCCGGGTAAGTTTTATTTTACCAACCATGCATCCGATGGTCAAAGAGTCTTTCCAGATCTGGCCATCATAACCCCCGACCACCTTCCCGGCAAATGGTACGAGTTGGGTGAAAGGGTAGCGACGGACACCGGCCTGGTGTACGAGGCCCAAATGAAAACAAACAGCATTCCCGGGGACGCCGGCGCGCCGTGGTCGCTGGTCGATCTCCATCATTTTTACCTGACCGACCAGGACCGGAACCTGATCCCCTCCCGGATCGCCTATTCCTTTCCCGCCGAATCAGGCGCCACCCACGCAGATTTTCACCTTCAAAAAGATGGCGCCGACGCAATCCCCATTCAAGCGTTCGATAATCCGGCCGGATTGCGTCAGGTCGACCTGGATTTTCACAGCGCCGCCCCGGGCAGCTACCAGCTTGTTGTGACCTGCGACGACGGATATGCCGACACCATGCCGGTTGTGATCAATGATGAACTTTATCTCGGAAAAATTGACCAGTTGAGCGCGCCCCTTGAGGAGCTGCCCGGCGCCAACCCGGACAACCGGTTTGTAAAGGCAGTCAACCGCAGCGAACGCCAACAATTGTCAAAAACGGCGCAGGAAACTGCGGGCATCCTGGAGATCAGGCATCAACCCGGCCTTGACCGGTACCGGCTTCTGGAAGACGGAGGCCATTTGCGCATGGAAGGCCCACCGGGTAATCAGGTGCGGACCCCACCTGTTTTCCGTCTGTCATTGCGCGCCCGGCCAACCTATTGGCACTATATCCATTCGTCAGGATTTGCCGGGATCAGTAATGTTGCGGGAGATGTCGCCTTAAGGCCGGTCGACGGCCAGAATCGTTTGGTCAGCCTATTGCCCCATCCGCTCCTGAACGACCGGAGCCGGGAAATAAAACTGGCCTATGAAATAGACGGGGCTCCGGTAGTTTTCAGAGAAAAAAAACTGCCCAACCCGGACAATTATGTTCTGAAAGAATGTGAACAACGAACGAAGATATGTTCAGAGATTTTTCTGAACGGCATTTGAATAAAAAATTATTTCAATAACCAAATCCATTATTACCATGGCAGGACCTTATAAAACCCCTGGCGTGTATGTCGAGGAGATCAGCAAGTTTCCTCCTTCCATTGCACAGGTGGAGACGGCAATCCCGGCCTTTATTGGCTTTACAGAAGAACACCGTAAAGATGGGGCGGATATCGCCTTTAAACCCACCCGGATTTCTTCCATGCTCGAATACGATAAATTTTTTGGAGGACCACAGCAAGAAGAACAATTGGTTGTGGTCATCAATCAAAAGGTGGATGCTAAAAGGGTAACGGTTGATGAATCCGTCACGGCTAAATTTGATCCGGCTATTAACCGGGTAGCCTCCAGGCATATTATGTTTTATGCCCTGCAATCCTATTTTGCGAATGGAGGCGGGCCGTGTTATATCGTTTCAATCGGATCTTATCAACCCATCTTTGGCGCGCCTATCCCCTTGGGCGAGGATGGAAATCCGGGGACCTTTTTTTACAGGGCGCTTAAAGAATTGCGGAAGGAGGATGAACCGACCCTTTATGTGGCGCCGGAAATACAAGGAATGGATGTGGGAGATCAGGGTACCCTTATCCAGGAAATGCTGAAAGAGTGCGCCTCCCTGCAAGACCGGTTTGTAATTACAGATTTTCACGTAGACGGAACGGGATTGAATACAGCAGGGGATGTTTTGGAAGCAGCGACAACTTTCCGTGAAAATATACCCAACACCGAAGATTTCGCCAAATACGGAGCGGCCTATTTTCCCAATATCCGCAGCGTTTTCAATTATGCCTATAAAGAGGATACCGTTCTCATTCAGCATAACAGAATTATGATCGCGGAAAATGGAAGAATTGAACCGGGATCATTCAATGATATGACGTTGGTAGCGATACCCGATAAATCCATGACTGCAAAGGCAAAAGTGTCTATCGACAATTTTTCGATCAACCTGCCGCCCAGCGCTGCAATGGCCGGAATATACGCAAGGGTTGACAACCTCCGGGGGGTCTGGAAGGCGCCTGCCAATGAAAGCGTTTTTGCAGTGAACGGCCTTACCTATAAGGTGACGAACGAGGTTCAGGACTTTATGAACGTCGATACCACTGCCGGAAAATCCATCAATTGCATCCGCGCTTTCACCGGCAAAGGCATTTTGGTCTGGGGTGGCAGAACCTTTGCCGGTAACAGCAACGAATGGCGCTATATTAGTGTCCGCCGCTTTTTTAATATGGTGGAGGAATCAACCAAAAAAGCGACCGAACGCTTCGTCTTTGAACCCAACGACGCCAATACCTGGGTTAAAGTCCGGGCGATGATCGAAAACTTCCTGATCCTGCAATGGAATGCGGGCGCACTGCAAGGGTCTACCCCGGAGAAGGCCTTTTATGTCAGGGTAGGCCTTGGTGAAACCATGACTGCCCTCGACATTCTGGAGGGCCGTATGAACGTTGAGATCGGCATGGCTGTAGTTCGTCCGGCGGAATTCATTATCCTGAAGTTCTCCCATAAAATGGTAGAAGCTTAAGCATTATGGAGAAAAACGAGGATGAACTAATTGTTTAACACTTAAATTATCATCATCATGGCAGATGAAAATGTAAAAACAGCTGAGGGCGGCGCCGACCCCAACGGTCTGCAAAACCTGGATGCTTTTAAAAAATATAAAAACAACCTGGAGACGGTCGAAATACCGAATGCGGAGGCTAAGGTAAATGAGAAGAAAAAAGAGTTTGACATGGCCATGGAACGGCGCCGCCACCAAATGATCCACGTCAAAAATCTGGAAGAAAACCTCCGGGAATACCAGGCGATGAGTTTTAATGTGGCTTCCATTCTGGCGAACGACAGCAAGGAACTGAACGCCGATATCAAAGGCATGGTCGCCAAGAACAAGGATTTAAAAGCTTTGTTGGTGGAGGCCCGAAAGAACATCAAGGATGCAAAACAACTCATTATGGGAGTGGAACAACAGGCCCGTTATATCGATAACGCGAAGGACGATTCCGTCCACTCCGAACAAATGAAAATTTTGCGGCGCGGGATTGTGGCATCTGACGGCAAAAAAAGCATCGACGACGCCCTGTCCGAAATTGCCCAGAAGGCGGACATTGCCTTCGATTTGGCGGATAATGCCCGGGAAAAAGAGATCATTACAGAAGGTGTTATCGCCTATATCGACTCAGATAGCATGACGTCCTTCGGTGAAAAAATTGAAGCAGGCGGCAAGGCTTTGAAAACAGATATGGAGGCAAACGTGAAAGAAGCCTTCGAAGATGTGATCAAAGAAACCGGTTTTATGAATACCAGACTTACCGAACTGAGCGCCGCCGGCGCTGTATTGGATCGTACGGAACTTGATCTGGAATCACTTCAGGATACCTTGAAATACCTCAACAGGCTGATTCCGCCGGATGAAGACATCAAAGCGATCCTTAAACAGATTGAGGATACCTACGACAAAATGGAAGACAGGGGGGAAGAAGGAGAGGATGAAGAAGACGAGGAAGATATGGACTAATGCCTTCCCATTTAATTAATTCATTAAAAAATAAAAATAATGGCTGCACCAAAAGTTCAAGCACGTCCTTTTATCCGGCCTGTTCCTGACAACGCTCAGGAGTTTATTGACAGGCTGAAAGGGAGAGTACAAGCCGTCGATAACGAGGTTGCCTATATCAACAGTGTGGTTGACAGTAAAAGAAAATTGATAGACGACCTCAACAGGCAATACGACATTATCCGGGATTATTGGCTTGAGATCAAAGATACCAATAATCTTTCTGAGGACATGATCCGGCTGTTGAGGCGGACCCTTCGGCATTCCAGACGGGTGGCGCGCATTTCCCGATGGGGGCTCAAGGCCGTGAAAAGCCTGGTGATCGATATCAAGTCTATGTATGAGGCCACGGTCATTACCAGGGATCTTGTACAGGACCTGGTCACCCGCATCGATCTGCTTCACGACCCCGGCCTGGATCCCAAAGCATCGATCTACGGATTGCTCAATGAATTTAAAAAACAGGTCAATACCTCGGTGGATAAAACGGTGGAAGCCGTCAACGCCACGCTCAAAGTCCTGAAAGGTATGGAAATCCTCGATAATGCCCTCCGGGACCGACAGAATGGGATCCGGTACCAATTGAGGACCATGCTGAAACACCTTCGCACAGGTAAAAAATCAGGGCTGGAGGATAAGGATATTCCGGAGTACGGGCCAATCCCGACCTTCCCGCTTTCCGACCGGGATGGCGATTATTATGACAGGCTGAAGGTACGGGCTCAAAGATTTGAACGCATTCTGAACGATCTTACCCTGGATATTCAGGTACTGGAAGACGATAAGGTCCGGTTGGATTCCAAGAAGAATACCATCAAAAAGGGTCTGGAGGCAGCGGAAGAAGCCAGTAAAAACAGCAAACCTTGACGGGGTGCGTCCCTGTAGCGAATTGTTCAATCATTCTTTAAAAATCAAAAAGCGTTGAATCATGGCAGATTATCCATTACCGAAGTTCCATTTCCAGGTCGAATGGTATGGTACTAAGATTGGTTTCACCGAAGTATCAGGGCTGGATGTTGAAACAGAGGTTATTGAATACCGGCACGGAGAGAGCAAAGAGTACCACAAAACCAAACAGCCGGGTTTAACCAAATACAGCAACATTACCCTCAAACGGGGCACTTTTGAGTCAGATAATGATTATTACGAATGGTGGAACAAAACCAAATTCTTCGAAGAAAAAGGAGACACCTTCCGTACGGATCTGACAATTTCCCTGCTGGGAGAAGATCATGCCCCGCTTGTGACCTGGAAAGTCAAGAAGGCCTGGCCTACCAAAGTCCAACCGACCGACCTGAAGGCCGATGGCAACGAAGTAGCTATTGAGTCCATCGAACTGGTCCACGAGGGGCTATCCATCGAGATGGCGTGAAAACAAGAACCGCATGCCGGCGCCGGATGATGAAAAACATCCGGCGCCCATTATCTGAATTCTTTTACCCTGTTCCAAATGGTTAAGTATCACCCCGTTTCATTTCATTTTCAGGTATCTCCACGCCTGATAGCCGGATATCCTTACCGGTATGTACCGGAATTTAACCTGACCGAGGATATCAAATTTCAATCGGTCTCCGGCCTGAATGTGCAAGTGGAAACCGAAAAGTATTACGAAAACGGTCAGAATCAATACCCCCAGGTACTGGCAAAAAAAGTCAATTATCCGGACCTGGTTTTGACCCGGGGGATTTACCTGCCCAGTCAATCAGGATTTACCGTATGGTGTCAAAAAGCCTTTGAAAACATGATCATTTCGCCCATTAACCTCTCCATTCAATTGCTGAACGAGGAGCATCAGGTATTGATGCTGTGGGATGTGCAGTTTGCCTGGCCTAAGGAATGGAAAATAGCCGACCTGAACGCAGAAAGAGGGGAAGTGCTCATTGAAACCCTGGTGTTGAATTATAACCGGTTCCAATTTAAAATGCCATAATTTGTTGCCATGCCACTAGAAATTAAAGAACTATACATAAAGGTAACTGTGAATGAGGAGGAGGGGGATGAAGGCAAAAGCCAATCGGCAGAAGGCGGTTCCGCCGCAAGCCCGGAGGCAATCGTTCAGACCTGCGTCGAACAAGTATTACAAATCCTTAAAGACCGGGAAGAAAGATGAGAGTAGGGCCGTTAGAAAAACTGGTATTCCGGGCGTTTCGCGACAAACGGGTAAAAGATGAAGAAATCGGATCTTTTACAGTACCTATCAACCCGGAAAGCCTGGGCGAAGATACCCAGGTTCGCCATGACCGAAGTCAACATCTGGGTGCGGAAGGCAACGATGCGCGATACAGAGGCACCGCTCCCGCCAAACTGAACATTCAGTTGCTGTTTGACAATACCGGCACGGTCGAAGGCAACCGGTTGGAGGGAACGCCAGTCCCGGAACAACTGCGGCAATTCAGAGCGGTCGTGTCAAAAATGGACGCTGAGTCCCATAAACCGCCCTATATCAAAGTAATCTACAACAATTTTGTATTTGACGGAATCCTGACCGACCTGAAAGTCCAATATACCCTTTACGATTCATTGGGGGTACCCGTGCGGGCCAAGGTGACGGTCAACCTTGAACAATTCAAAGAGCCTGAAAAACGGGTGCGGGAAGAGGACAAGCGGTCGCCGGACCTTACCCACCTAAGGCAAATAAAAGAAGGCGACAACCTTCCACTTATGGCCTACCGGATCTACGGCAAAACAAACTATTATCTGCAGGTGGCCAGGGCGAACGGACTGATCAATTTCAGAAAATTACGCGTGGGAAGTGAAATTATTTTCCCTGCGGTTGACAAAGATATCAATGGCTAAAGCAACCCAACGAACGATCCCTAATTCCTCGGCATACGGAGTTGTAAATTTCTCAATCCGGTCGGATGGAAAAGAAGTGGAGCCTGTCTATGAGATTGTCTCCATAAATACCCTCAGAGAGGTCAATCGCATCCCCTCGGTCAAATTGGTCATCCGGGATGGAAGTGCATCGGATGAAACTTTTGAAGTCAGCGAATCGGACGACTTCGCCCCCGGAAAAGAGATCGAGATCAGAGCCGGGTATGACGACAGCACCGAAACCTTGTTCAAGGGCATCGTCATCAAACACAGCGTAAAGATCAGGGATACCCAGTCGTTGCTCATCATCGAGGCAAAGGACCTGAGCGTCAAAATGACGGTTGGCAGGCACTGCAAATACTATGAGGAAAAAAAAGACAGCGAAATTTTAAAGGAGATCCTCAGTTCCTATGGCCTTGCCGGAAAGATTGCGGAAACCCAGTTGAAACATAAGGAAGTTGTACAACACAACGTAACGGATTGGGATTTTATCCTGTCGCGCGCTGAAATGAACGGATTACTGGTCATTGCCACCGACGGCAAAGTGGATCTGCAGGAACCCAAGGTAGAGGGCTCAGCCGGCCTGGAACTCCTTTATGGTTCGACGTTGCTGGAGTTCGAAGCCGAAATGGACGCACGCACCCAGTACAAGGAAATAACAGCCCGTTCCTGGAGTTACAAGGAACAGAAAATAGTAGAACAAAAAGGAAAAACTTCCTTTACCGAACACGGGAACATCAGCGGCGACGACCTGTCGAAAGTGATTGGATTGCCGTCCTTCGAGTTGAGTCATGGAGGTCAGGTACTGAATGAGGAACTGAAAGCCTGGGCATCGGCAGGCATGTTGAGGAGCCGGATGTCAAAAACCCGGGGAAGGGCAAAATTCAAGGGGTTCCCAGGCATTAAGCCGGGCGATACGGTATTACTGGACGGCCTCGGCAAACGCTTCAACGGGAACGCTTTTGTTTCGGCGGTAAGCCATTCATTTGTAAACGGCAATTGGGTGACCGACCTCCAGTTTGGCGTTTCGCCCGAATGGTTCGCCCGGAAAGCGGGTATTCAGGACCTTCCGGCGGCGGGCCTCTTACCTGCTATTCAAGGGGTGCAGATCGGGAAAGTGGTGCAATTGAAAGAAGATCCGGACGGTGAAGACCGCATTTTGGTCAAATTGCCCATTATCGACCCCAACGCAAAAGGTGTCTGGGCCCGCCGATGCACCCTCGATGCCGGAAAAGAAAGAGGTTCCTTTTTTTTGCCCGAGATCGACGACGAGGTGATCGTAGGATTTATCAATGACGATCCGCGAGACGCCGTGGTTTTGGGAATGGTGCACAGCAGCCCCAAAAAAGCGCCTTTTACCGCCACAGATGAAAACCATGAAAAAGGTTTTGTAACGCGTAGTAAAATGCGGATCTGGTTTGACGACGATAAAAAGATCATGACCCTGGATACCCCTGCCGGGAACCTGATTGAAATGAGCGAAGAGGGCAAATCCATAACGATCAAGGACCAAAACGACAACAAGATCATTCTCAACGAAAAGGGGATCGAGATCAGCAGCCCCAAAGATATCAGGATACTGGCCAAAGGCATGATCGAGGAAAAAGCGGATAAGGATTTCAACATGGAAACCCAAAAGAACATGTCGCAAAAGGCGGCAAGCAACGCTACGCTTGAGGCCAAACAAAAAATCAATATCAAAGCAACCAGCGACTGCGGGGTGGAGGGGCTCAATGTGGCAGTGAAAGCTAAAGTGAAGTTGGATGCGGAAGGCTCCGCGCAAGCTAATTTAAAGGGTGGCGCCATGACAACTGTAAAAGGGGGGCTGGTACAAATCAATTAGGAATGCCCAACAAGTCGAAATTTTGATTTTTAATAAAATAACACGATATGCCTCCAGCAGCAAGATTGACCGACATGCATGTTTGCCCGATGGTTACCGGTGTGGTACCTCATGTTGGCGGCCCCATATCGGCGCCTGGGGCGCCTACCGTGCTGATCGGCGGAATGCCGGCCGCCGTCTTAGGCGATATATGTGTTTGCACCGGGCCTCCGGATTCCATTATCAAAGGTTCTGCAACCGTAATGATCGGAGGTAAACCTGCTGCGAGAATAGGCGACACGACCGCTCACGGAGGGTCAATCATTTTGGGATGCTTTACGGTCATAATCGGAGGCTGATGCCCGGGTTGTATCCTTTTGTTCCTAAAATCAGGAATTATGCCAGAGGAAAAATCATTTTTGGGCACTGGGTGGTCCTTTCCGCCTACCTTCAATAAAAATAAAACAGGAATCAATGGATTAACTGCCGGAGTTGAGACGGTTTCTGATATTGAAGATATCCACCAAAGCCTGCAAATCTTGTTATCCACCAGCCTGGGTGAAAGGATACTGCAACCGCAATACGGCTGCAACCTCAAAGATTATGTTTTTGAACCCATGAATCCCTCCCTGATCGGCTTCATTCAAAACCTGGTGGAAAATGCGATCCTTTATTATGAACCCAGGATCAGGGCGGAAAGGGTGGTCATCCATCACGAAAATACTTCGGAGTACGACAATGGTTTCTTGCGGATCAAGGTCGACTATTTCATCCGGGAAACCAATTCGCGCTTCAATTATGTCTATGACTTTTATTTACGGGAGGGAGCGCTCATTGGCTGACCTCAAAGGCGACACAGGTTATGAACGAGGTAAAAATTCCTTACAGACATCCGTTAGTGCGGGACGGCCGAAGCAGGGCTGACCGGCAAAATGCCGATCTGTTGCCGGAAAACGTCAAAATTGACGGCCGGGGCCTGGATGATATTTTGACCTTTATTTACGAGCTCTCCCGCCAGATCAATTTTTTTGACGAACAGACCCGCCGTCAGGGCGACTGGCAAGATTTTTTCCGCCTCAGCGGACCAGTATTGCTGGCCGGCATCCGGAAGCTGAACTTGAAAGAGTTGGAGGCGGATTACAACCGCGCTTCCGGCGCTTATCTCAACGGTATTGACCGGGGCAACCCCAAACCACTCTTCGACCGCCAGTTTGAGATGGCATTGATGATCAACGACTGGTTCAAGAATTTGCAGACTGACCCAAGTGGATTCCAGCAGCGGATACGCGATCTGATCCTGACCAATCTTCAGTTTGCAGTACAAAGGTTGATTGCGCTGGGAAAATCCGAGCCTGCTGCCGATGCAGGGTATCGCCTGTTTGAGCATTATGAAAGACAGCTATCTTCCAACGCCGTTTGGGATTTGAGTTATGACCGGGAAATTGAAATTTTACCGGAAATAATTCCATGGGGCAGCCGGAATCGTCAGCGCAAAGAATTGGAACGCCGGCTGAATGAAAATTTCCAGGTCTTTTTCCGGGCCCTTGAACAACTTCAAAAAAGTGTTGCTGATTTTTTACCTGCAAGCCTGGGGATCCTGGAAAAAAAACCGGCTGTCAATAGCGTCAATTCCGTTGTAATACCTTCAAACGAAACGGAATCTTTTCAAAAACACGAACCTCACCTGGGTTTGCTGTATGCTTTTCTCAAATTGTACGATCAAGTCCGCGGAAACCTCAATGAGCACTCCAGAAACCACCTGGAATTCTTTTATAAAAGGGTGTTGAAGCTGAGGGAAAAGGCTGCGCGACCCGACCAGGCACACCTCGTTTTTGAGGTTTCAGAGCCTTTCACCGATCATCTCGTGAAAAAAGATGTCCTGTTTTCCGCAGGCGACGATCAAAACGGAGTTGAACAGCAATTTCGCCTGGATGAAGAATTATTTGTCCAAAAAACCCGGATTGAAAGTTTACGGACCCTGTTTCTTGACAAGAGGGAGGTGAAAAAAGAATTGAACGGTGAAGTAAAGCCTGTTTCAACCATCCAGGGCGCTTATCATGCACTGAAAGCAGATTCCGCCGACGGACTGGGGCTGGATTTCGCCGGGGTAAAACCGCCGAGCTGGCCTACCCTCGGCGCAGTGAATAGCCGGTTAAATGACCCGGTCACCGGATCGCCGGCGCCTTATCCGGATGCAAGGCTGGGGCTGGCTTTGGCATCGGCTGTTCTTTATTTAAAGGAAGGTTACCGCCGGATCCGCCTGACCATCAATTGCACCATGCCGGATTACCTGAAGGATAAGCTTGCCAGGGACTTCATTAACTTCAAACAAGCCCTTGATACGTTGTTCTATATTTCACCTCAAACGGTTGCCGGACTGATCGAAGGCGGACTGGATCCTGCAAGCCAAATACCCAATCTCCAGGGCGCTTTCGGAACCGGCTCGAAAAATTCAAAAGGTTTCCGGCAGTTTACTTCGGAGAAATTAACAGGGGATCAACAAAGGGTCTTTGAACAGCATATCGAACGCCGGCTTGCTTTTAAAGCCGCCCTGACCGGAGAAAAGGGCTGGATCGAACCCCATGAAGTCGATATCAGCTTCGACCTGAACGAAAAGGGGTTAGGTGAATTGATCATCCAAATAGCGCTTGGCCCCGAATACCCATCCGTTTTACCCTTCGATCCTTTGGTTTTTGGTTTTGATCTGGGGACAAAAGAACCGGTTTGTAAACTTGAACTGGATCCTGATCTGAAATTTGCCCTGGAAATAAAAGGCGATAATGAGTCCTCGTCCCTTCAGGAAGTTTCTGTTTACCAGGCTTTCCGTGAAATGGTTATGACGGATATCAATATAGAGGTATCGGTAGATGGTGTCCGGGATCTTATCGTGCAAAACAGCGACGGGGTGTTGGATATTGCCAGCCCCTTTCAGCCTTTTGGGGGGGCGCCCAAAACGGGATCTGAAGTGTATATCGGGAGCCGGGAGGTTTTTCACAAAAAACTGAAAGCTTTGAACGGTCTTCCAGGTCTGCGTTTGAACCTCAGTTGGGATAACTTGCCGGCCAGCTTTTTTGAGCATTACCGCATGTATGGGTTAGAAAAAGAGATTTTCAGTCATCTTTATGAAGGATCCTTGCACATCCTGCATCAGGGAGCGTGGAAACCGCTGGACGCTAATGAACCCTTCAATCAGCCCAATAAAAAATTATTTACCGGCTTGAATTTTGAATGGATCGAAGACGGCGACCTAAAATATTGCCGAATTACCGACAAGGGAGTGCTGGTTTTAGAAGTGCATGGGGTTGAAAAAAATGATTCAGATACAGGCCTTGATCAGAGCAGCACCGACAGCGATTTTGGCAATATATTGTTTCTGGCGCTTGATGAAAAAAAATACGAAAAAGTAGAAGAAGGTGATGATAAACCTTCCAGTTTTAAAATTAAGAGTACCAATGAAAAGATCTTTGCCCTTACCAGGGTCTATCCGGCTAAAACCGAAAAAGGCGTTGTTGCCGCAGAAATAGCCGGCATTCTGACCCGGACAAGCGTCTCCCTGGAGGTCAATGATTTTGCGGACCTGCGCGCCAATCCACGTGTGGAGCAATTGGCCCTGACCAATGCCGGCAGGAATGGTTTTATCGCCCTGCGGCTGTTGGGCCCTGATTTTTTCCACAAGGTCTACCCGGAAGCATTTGCGCGTCAGTCAACTGCTCAGGCGCTGAGCCTGCAAATACAGACCATCCTGAATACCCAGGTTAAAGTTGAGGATAGTGTGATCAATATTTCCAGTATCCCCACCCCTCCCCAGGTAAAAAAAGCAAGATTCAGATCGATCCATGATCCAACCGAGGTCATACCAGGTTCCGATTCGGTTTTTGAAGACCCTGCAAAATATTCCGATTACGTAGCTGAGTTGCCGAATGAACCTTTTTCTCCTGCGCTGAATGCCCTTTCCGTCGATTACCAGGCGGAGGCCGGCGTTTATGAGATGGAGGCCTTTCACTTGTATCCTTTTGAGGAAGGTAATTACCTGAAACTCGACCTCAAGGCAGGCACACCGGTTGTTTTGCCCAAATTTGAGGACCCGGGGGTGGAAGGGGTGGAAGAAAAACAAGGCAATCTGTTCATCGGGTTGACCGATCTGATCAGGGGAAATAACCTTTCCCTGCTTTTCCAGGTGGCTGAGGCAACGGCTGACCCGGACCTGGAAAGGGCCGTCCTGAGCTGGCATTATCTCAGCAATAACCAATGGAAACACCTGGACGATCATATTCAGGTGCTTTCGGACGGAACCAACGGCCTGCTCCAGTCCGGTATCGTCCAAATCGCCGTTCCCTATGATATCAACCGGAACAATACCATACTGCCCGGCCATCTTTATTGGCTAAAGGTTTCAGCGCCGTCAAGAGCTGCCGCAACGAGCCAAACCATTGCGGTCAAACCCCATGCAGGGCGCGCTACTTTTGCCCCCGCTGCAGGCAATGACCTGGAACGCCTGGACACCCCCCTCGATGCGACAAGCATCAGTGCGTTTATCAATGAAGATCCCCGCATTAAATCACTCAGCCAACCTTTTCCATCTTTTGGCGGGTGGCCCCCTGAAAAGGAAGGATCTTTTTATGTCCGGGTAAGCGAGCGCTTGCGGCATAAAGGTAGGGCTATTACCCTTTTTGACTACGAAACCATCCTTCTGGAGGCTTTCCCCAAGGTTTTTCGCCTTAAATGCATCCCGCATACCCTCCCCAGAATAGGCAAGGATCAAGACTGGGAACTGGCCCCGGGGCATATTACCCTGGCCGTTATACCCGATTTAAGAGCGGAGGAAAATGCGAACTTACTAGAGCCCAAGTTTGCAGTCGGCGCACTGCAGGAAATGGAACAGTATATGGTTGAGTTCTGCTCGCCTTTTGTCAGACTGCATGTTCAGAATCCGCGCTATGAGCGGGTTGCCATCGAGGCGAAGGTGTCGTTCAAACCGGGCAAGAGCGCAGAATACTACCGCAAGGAATTGAAAAAGGAAGTCACTGGATTTCTTTCGCCTTGGGCCTCAGGCCAATTGGACCGGATCAGCTTTGGCGGAGAAATATTCGGCTCCCATATTCTCAATTTTATGGAACAGCGGGAATACGTCGATTTTATTACTGATTTCGTCATGAAGGATGAGAAAGGAAAACAAGTGGATCAGGTGAATACGCGCTCGGCGCGTTCGATCCTGGTGTCGGGCGATCATTTCATTCAAGCTATTTAGAATATAGGGACTATGTCAAAATCGTTGACCATATCCTCAGAAAAATCGGGTTTTCCTGAATACCTCGACTGGCAACAATTGCGTAGCTCGGGCATCAAACATATTTCAGACCTGTCGGGGAAAATTTGGACGGACCACAATGTGCATGACCCGGGTATTACCATCCTGGAAATGCTTTGTTACGCCCTGACGGATCTGGGTTACCGCACCAACTTTGATATCCAGGAATTATTGGCGAAAAAGGATACCGGATCACCGGAGGATAATTTTTTCACCGCAGCAGAAATATTGGGTAACCTGCCGCTTACACAATTGGATTACCGCAAATTGCTGATTGATATCGATGGCGTGCGCAATGCATGGCTGGAGCGGGTCCTGGAAACGCCGACGGACCATAACGGAGCTTATCTGGTAGCCGATCTGGCTGCAGGCCGTTTAAAAATAATCGCGGCCAAAGACATCCGGGGCGATATGCAACAAAAAATAAATATCAACGGCTTTTACAGGATTTACCTCGAACTCGAACAGATGCGCCCTGTTGTCAACCGCAATACCGGCACAAAAGCGGTGACCAGGGAATCGGTGTTGCACCAGGTCGTCCAGACCCTGAATGAAAATCGCAACTTAGGAGAAGATTTTCTGGAAATCATTGTGTTGGACGACGAAAAAATAGGTATTTGCGCTGATATGGAACTGATCGCCGATGCCGATCCTACCGCTGTTCTGCAAGATATTTTTTCCAGGGTTCAGGATTTTTTATCGCCTTCCATTCCCTTCTATACCCTTTCGGAGATGCTCGATAAAAAGAAAACACCCGAGCAGATCTTTGAGGGCCGCCCGCTTTGCCGCAAAAGCCACGGCTTTATTGATACCGAAAGCCTGATGCAAATGAAGCAACGTACCCAACTTAATGCCTCCGATTTGTACCAGGAGATCCTGAAAGACCCCCGTATAAAAGCAATTCGAAATTTAACCCTTTCAAGTTCCTGGAAAAGCCCCGACGGCGGGGAAGTTACCCAGAAGGGGAAGGAATGGGTGTTGGAATTGCATCCGGAGCGCCACCGCGCGGTGTTATCACCCGACCATTGCTCGATCAAATTTTTCAAGAACCTTTTAACCATGCGCGTGGATGAAAAACGCGCAAAAACCGTTTTTGAAAACCGCCTGTTCAATTTTAAAAAAGCGCTGCTGCCGGACGCCGAACTGGATATTGCCATTCCCTCGGCAGCCTTCCGGGATTTAGAGGATTACCATTCCGTACAGCATGATTTCCCGTTGGTTTATGGCATTGGCGAAGGCGACCTGGGCGCCGACAGCCCGGTGAAACGAAAGGCACAGGCAAAACAATTACAGGCTTACCTCACCTTTTTTGATCAACTGCTGGCCAATTACCTGGCCCAACTTGGCAACTTGCGGAAACTTTTTTCTTTCCGGCTTTCAGGGCCTCAAAATGCTACTTATTTCAGCCAGCCGCTTCGGGACACCCCCATGGGGCCGGATCTGATCCGGTATTTTAGTACGGGCCCCGGGCGAAAATACATCCCGGACCCCGCTATCTTATACGAAGACAGGGAGCGGATTGCAGATTCGTCAACCGGCCCATTCCCTTCTCCTGAAGAAAGGGACGAACGTGTCAGACAAATCATCCGGGCTTTTCAAAACCGTAAGGTCAAAACCTTTGTGCCGGAGGAAGGCGTTATTTCCGGGAAAAACTATGTTTTGGGCCCCTGGGTGATCAAAAGCCAGGCGGATGAAGACCTGCTTACCGGAAAGCGGTGGTTCACGGCGCCCATAACCGCCCCTGACAATGCAGCCGCTGTTTTGGCAGCCAGAAACGCTGCGCGGTCAGAAGCGATAGCCGAGGTTGAAGCGCTGATGATGATGAAGATTTCCCATCAACATTTTTTCAATACCTACCAGGATGTATTATTGAATGAAAACGGAGATTATAAACACGAGCATTCTTTTGAATTGATTTATTATCCTGCGGATTATTTCTCCCTGTTGCAAACCCTGGCCGAGGACCAGCCAACCTATCAGCATCGCCGCAATCATTTTCTGAACCATTTACTCGCCCGTTTCGCAGAACAGTTTACGGAATATACTTTGCTGATGTATGCGCTGGATAAAGAGGGTGGGGCGGAACCTGAGATCATCAAAGACAAAGAGACGTTTCTCCAAAACTATCCTTTGATCAGCCGGAACCGGGGAAGCGGCTTTGATTATTCTGCCGGTTTTCCGACCGATTCCTGCCTTCCGCTTCCGTTCGGGATGCTGGAAGGAGAGCCCCGGGTAAATATTTGTCAGCCCAAAGGAACGGAAGTCAAAGGAACCTGTTTTTTCCAGTTGGCCCGCCAGACTGACCATCAACCCGTGTTTGTGAGCTGCCGCCGGGATTACACCTTTGATGCTGCCGAAGCTGAAGCCGAACGGATCATTAGTCATTTTCGCCAGGATCAACCATCGGAGGAATATCAACTCAGGAGCCGGATCTCGGAAGACCAGACCCGGAATTGCCTGGTCATTGTCCGAAGAACAGAATGTACCCTGGTTTTAAGCCAGGAAAATGAACAGGGCGAACTACTGAAAAATGAAACCATAGAAGAAATCGTTGCCATTTATACAGCCTCTTTCCCGCTGGAAAATTCCCGTAAAGCCCGTGTTAATAATGCCATCGATGCAAAGATGGAAGAGATCCTGGCTTTTTTTAGGAATGATCAAATGGCTGCAAGGACAAAAAATGGTGACAATACCTCGGGCCTGGAACGGCGGGTAGCTGCCCTGATGGGATTGGAAACCTGGCAAAGAAGGGACCTTGGCTTCCTGAAACAAGAACTCGAAACGGAAAAGGTTTATGGATTCCGGATTGCCCTAACCGGGCAAAACGGAAAAGTGTTATTAGAAAGCCGTCAACAAAGTTATACGGAAAGTAAAGCTGCTGAAAAAGCCAACGAGATTCTGATGCGACTGCAGGGCGATTGGGAAAATCCACATTACCGGCTGGTCCATCTACCGGATTATACCCCTACCGAATACGTCCTGGGAATCGGAATTGTGAAGGATCCAAACGGTAAAAAACTTTTAATGGCGGTGCATCCCAATACCTTTGGAACGGAAGCCGAAAGAAAAATCCATTTTGAACAAATCAAAGAGGCCATCATCAACAGGCAGGTTACGGTTGAAATTTTCAAAGCGGAACAAATTCCATTTATCGACCTCTTCAATGAAGAAGGCGAAAAAATTCTTACCGGGTTGATCAGCCTGAGAGACCTGGAGGCGATCGGGCAAGCCGTTGAAGATTCCGGCGGGGAATTGAACCTGGAAATACTTCTGCGCGAAAAGGCAAACGGATTTCTGCGGAAGATCGGACAAAAAGAAGTGGAATCTTTGTTTTTTGTCGATCCCTTCCACAAAGAATACTACGATTTTCACCTGGTCAACCCGTCTTTCCATGTGGCCTCGCATCCGCGTATTTACCAACATAAGTCCTTGCGGGAGAAAGCCAGGGATGAAATGTTCAACAATTACCTGAATACCCCACCGCAAAACCTGGCGATGACGGAGGTATCCTGGGAGAGCGGGGCGTCCGATCCGCAATCCCCGCCGCCTGTTGTCGTCTGGTCTGTCAGGGTTAAAGCCCCGCTGGCCGGTGGCGGCCCTGCTGTGGAATTTCTGGAAAGCGCCCATCCGCTTTCCGTTTCGATCGACATCAATCGGTTCATCAAGAGTTATGCTGAGGATATCAACATGGCCTCGAGGGACAAAAATATTTTTAAAGTAGAACAGGATGTAGGGGGCAGCGGAAAATTCGCCGTATACCTGCAGGTGGAGAACAATTCTTCCGACAGGGATAAACTATACTTCCGCCTCCCGGGCCTGTTCAATACCCGGGCGGAAGCGGTGACCAGGGTCAATGAGATCGCCAACCGTCCGCCGGGACCTGTGGGTATTTCCCTGCAGGCGTCCAACATCGGCGAACCCGAAAGAAAACGCTTGCACCTTCTCGACATGAATCCTCCGGGCGGAGAGCGGAAGGATTTTTTGCACAGCCTCGAATACTATACGTCGGAGCAGTCTGAGGACCTGTTCAACCGTTATTATTTCCAGGTAATGGAGGCTGCCCGGGAATTCGATTATTATACCATCGAATGGGATGATGATTCGGACGCCTATGTGGTTTATCTGAACGTTCCGGAAGGTCCGTCAGGCGATCCCCTGAGGTTCAGGTACCCTGCCGGCTTCAGTTCCCAGGTAAAGGCAGAAAAAAAAGCAGAGTATGTCCGTCAAAGAGCCCGGCTTTTTCCGGTTGCTCGCAGGGAAAATGATTTCATCTTTTTTATGTACCCGAATGAACCCTTGTCCGACTTCGGCAAGGAACGGGAACGGGTAGACCACAGCCGGATATGGAACCTGGAGTGGGAAGACAGGATAATGTGGGAATCTTTAACCACCTTTAAAACCATTGGCGAAACCTTGCTGGCTTACCGGGGCCCCCTGGATGAAAATGGGGAAATTGATATCCGACCGCTCCTCCCGAACGGAAATCCCCCTGAAAATCCATCCTTCCTGGAACGCCTGTTGGATAAACGAAATTACTGGAGAACCGAAAACCAGGATAACAAAGGCGACCGTGATGACATAGGACCCTTCAACCTCGAAATTATCGATCCGGCGCAAGTAGTGGCAGTCACACCCCCAAAGGCGCTCAATGATCTGGAAAACCTTGATTTTGTTACTTCGGAAACGTTGGAAGATGTCGGATTTTACCGCCTGGTCAGAGACCGCAAAGAAGCGTTTGACGAAGTGATGCAATTTTTGAATCGCGAAGGTTTCCACGTTGTAGAACATATCCTTTTAAGCCCCAAAATAAAGGCTGAAAATCCGGCCGGTGTCCAGGGGATTTACCGGAATAAAACAGGGAATACCCTGGAGTTGGATAAGGCATTGATTAACAGCATGCAAATTTGCCCTGCCCCGGATCCTTTGGAACTGCCGCTAACCCCCGACACGTATATCCCCCTGGCGGATCCTTTTTCTTCCTGGGTAACAGTGGTGCTGCCTTTCTGGCCTGTTCGTTTTCAAAATACCAGCTTCCGCGAATTTTTCGAGAGCACCATTCGCAAAGAAACGCCCGCCCATATCGCTTTGCGCATATTATGGGTAGACCCCCGGGATATGGAAATTTTTGAAACGGTTTACAGAAACTGGCTGAAGGCCTTGTATCTGCAAAGTGAAAGCCTGATGGACCGACGAAATGAACTGGTGGAGGCGCTTTTTTCCCTGACCAATGTGTACCCGGGGGAAAGCTTGCTCTTGGGCAGCGAAAGTGATACCGAAGCAGAAAATATTGTATTAGATTTCTCCAAATTATTATAGAAAAATCCAGGTGAGATGAAAACCATTTCAGAATATAATTTGCCCACTTTTCGGCCGGGCCAGGTTTTGAAACATTCCGACCTGAACAATATGGTCAATTACCTCGATAAACAGGATCGCCTTACCCGGGTTTATCTGCTAGGTATCGGCATTCTCGAGGGGCTGAAGTGCAGCTTCAATGCAGACGCTTCCAGGCTGATGATTGAAGCCGGCGCCGGGGTCAGTTCGGATGGATATTTCATTCAACTGGAAAGCAATTGGGAGTTGGTAAAATATTATGTAAGCCGGATCACCGTTGCGGAGGTCATCGGGGGAAGCAATCCCGCCAATGAAACAGATGTTTTTCACCTGCTCCGGGAAGAAGAGTCGCCCGATCCGCTACCTGGTTCCGGCGACACGCTGGCAGATGTGGAAATCAAACCGCTTTCCGATTTGCCTCAGGATGTGTTGGAGACGCATGTGTTGGTGATTTACCTGAAAGAAAAACACAGCAACTTCAACCGGTGTTTCAGTGATGTCGAAGAGGCAACGGGGAGTAACTTTTCACTTAAAGCCTTATTGATCGCCAAGGATTCTTACACTCTTTGCAGGGATGATCAGGGAGGAGCGGGAGATCAGACGGTTCCTGCTCCAGACAAATTTGAGCCTCCGTATATCCGCAGATTCGGGTACGATCCATCCGCCGGAAAAATTGATTTCCAGAAGATTGGCAGTTTTGATGACTTTTTTTCGAATTATCTGGCCCTCTGCGAGGCCGCCGCGCCTGTGATTGCCAATGCCTATAAGGATGCCTATGATACCTACCGGGAAGTGCTCGACCAGCCCAGCTCAAATAATCCGTTCTCCAACCTGTATCTGGAACCCTCAGGTGCGGGAAATCCTGCTCGTAAAGGGAAACTGCAAATTCTTTTTGACTTTTTTTCAAGCGCCCCCAATGAGAGTTGGGAACGGATGGGCATCCAATATTTTTATGATTACCTGCGCGATCTTATCGCAGCGTATAACGAATTTGTGGAATGCGCCGAGGGGCTCAGTCTGAATGGGCAATTGGTGAAAAATGGCGGAAAACATCCGCGGCATCTGGCAATGGGGGTGGTAGAACCTGCCGACGGCGAAATGAAATTCAGCCCTGAAAAATGTCGTTCGAATCTGCTCACCTCTGTCTTTCGCCGGGAAAACTCAGAAAAATATAGAAATGCCCAGTTTTTACTGGACCGCATGGTGAAACTTGTCGATATTGATTTTGGTGAAAACGGAAATATTTCCGGACTGGCCAAGTCCGCGGCCCGTCCAAAGATCGGTTTCCTGTCTGTTAAAAATATTACCTCCAACCTGATTGCACATCAGACCGGGCCCTATATTAAACTACCGGTCCCTAACCTTCCTGAGTATAAAAAAACAACCCTTACTCCCAGCCATCTTTCCTCGAAAAGGCTTAGCAAAAGGGCTGTTCCGTATTACATCCATAAAAACATCCAACCGTCCTGGAATTTTTACCTCAATGAAACCGGCCGGAACATCGCAGTTATGGGGTATCATTATTCCCCCGCACAGCCACCTTTTGACAAACCACTTCACTATGACCTTGAATCCTTTACTTTTTTCCGCTTGGAAGGGCATATTGGCAAAAAGCTGGATTTGGTCGTCAAAGAACTGGACCTTTTGCGAAAGGACCTGGATCTCCCCTTTGACATCCAATATGTCAAACTCAGTAAAGACCTTTCCGGGGCGCTGGGCGACGTAAAACTCCTGGCCGATGACCTGCAAATGTTTTACCAGGCGACCAGGGAGGAAATCATGTGCGAACTGCTGGATAAACCGGAGGCGGATGCTTTAAAGAAGACTTTGCCGGCTGAACTCCTCAAATTTGATTACAGGAACTTTGATCGTGAATTATCCAGACTGACTTCCGCATTGCCCGGACCCTTCAGAGGTGAAAGAGAGGTCCCGGTTTCACCCTATTCCTGCGTCCTGTCACGAAAAGGTATTCTGAAATCCCTGAAAGATGATTGGACCACCCGAATGGAGCAATTTCATGTTTTTTCATCCTATGCCGGCATACACCAGGGGCTCGAACATACGGCGGGTGTGCCCAAGGGAGGCGCCCTGGTGGTCGTTTACGCACAAATGAGCGCCGGTTCAGGTACGCTGCCAATGTTGACCGGTAATGAATTGATCGTTGTCGGTGATTTTTCTCTGGACTATAATTGCTGTTCTTACCGGGGCGGCGCCGTCCTTCCTGAAACCTATCTCGCGCTCATGCCCGGCGTTTTCTGCAGCGATGACAGTAAAGGTTACGAACTGGTTACTTATCCTTTGGGCGGAGTGCTGACGTGCGAACCCGAAGGCGAATTCTTGAAACAGGATGAGTTGAGCGGCAAGTTTTTCTTTTATCCCGACCAGATACCTGCAACCTTTTTTGAGGAAAACGGGAAAATGGAATTTCAATTATCCTATTCCAAATTTGGCCATACCTCAAAAACCAAAATTACCGTTTACCAGAAGCCGGTCTTTGATTTTCCCAACCCGACCCAATCGGTTACCATCCCTTCGGACGGGCAACCCGTGAGCCAGCGGGTAACTTTCCAGATCGCTGGGTTGCAGCCCGCCGATGCCGAACTGACCTGGCTGATTTCCGGAGAACCTTCGCCTCCTTCCAATGGCGGTATGGAATTGACCTACGATTTTCCTTATTCGGAAGGACATATTTACGAAGTTAAAATCATTGCAAAAAATGGTGTTTGTCAGACAGAACAAACCAAGGAATTCAGGATTTGTACCGAATCGATCGAATTAAGTTTGCCTGAAGGAAACGAATTGGAACTGGGAGCCGGCGGTTCGCTGGCGGTCCTTGCAGCTCCGCAAAAGGGAATTTTCCGGCTATTGGACCCGGATGGACGTCCTTTGAGGGCTTTGGTCAACCCCGTACAAGGCGGCGACCCCAACGCCTATACCTTATCCGGTGAAAACCTGAATAAAACCGGCGTTTACGAATTCATCTACAGTTTGCCTTATTGCCTGAAAGAAAAAAGAATAGCCCTTAACCTTAAGCTGCCGCCGGTTTATCTCGAAAAGGACCGTTTCTGTTCAAACGACGATACCGAATATCCGATCACCCTTGCAGCAGGTGTTGTCAGCCTCGCTCCGGACACCCCCGGGGTCCTTGTGCAAAACGGCATGTCTTTCTTTAACCCCACCCGGATTCCATCAGGAATATTCGGGGCGGATGGAGTGGCAAAGGTCAACCTGTCTTACCAACTTCCGAACAGGGGTACGGTGAACAAAGAACTGACGGTTTACCTGGTTCCGGAAATCGAAATGCTGGCTATGCGGCCACTGTACAGCCGGGGAGAGGTAATGGGCCAGAAAGCCTGCCTGCTGGAGGGATTCCAATTTGAATTTGGGGTAAAACCCCGGATTTGGCCGGGGTATGTCTGGAAAATCCTGGATTCGGATGCCGCCGGACAAAAAACCGGCCCAACGGTATCCTACGATTTTCTCTTCCGCGAAGGCCGCGAATTCCGCCTCCATTTGACAGCCTTGAATGAACCTGCTGTCAATGACGGGAACTGCCCCCTGGATACAGTAGAAATTATCCGTATCCCTTGCCCGGATACAGGGATTGACTTCAATCTGACCCTGGCGGCCCAGAACCGGTCTCTCATACTTCCCTCTGTGGATAAGGATCCGACATTTGCGATCGGAGGGTTGCCGCTGGAAATAAAGGCCAACCCGGTGGGGGGAGCTTTCCAGCTCTACAGCTTGGTGGAGGGGGCTGAAGTTGAAATCCCGGCAGGTTCGGCAGCGCCAAAGTTGGTAATCAGCCAACCCGAAGCCTGCGAAGAGGAAAAAATCATTTATCACTTAGGTGTCGAAAACAATCAAATGGCGCCCGGGAAATATCGCCTCAGGTATTGGATCAGAGATTGCATCGATGAAAAAAACAGCAAGGCGGGCATGAGCTTCACGGACTTTAACATGGCCATCAGGGAACAACAACCCTCCAATCCCCTTATTATGAGGGGCGCGCCGGAACCTTCCGCGCTTCCAGCCGTACTGGTCAACCGCCTTAAAGCATACCGGAGTATCGTCGAGGAATTAAGGGAGGATGCCAATATCCCGCGTTCCAATGCCTTCAAATTTGCGGAAGACCTGATGAAAACAGCCAATGACCCGGGCTCATTGATCACCCTCATTGAACTCGCAGCGCCGGCCGCCGCCAAAAAATCCCTGGATAGCTCCGGGCAATTAAAGGAGAAGTATGCGCAGTTGCTGGATGCAGTGGTCTTTTATTTCCTTGATCGGCTGGTCGCCTTTAACCCCGTCGAAGTTTCCGAAAACAACCTGACCTTGGTCCGGAAAATGTTCGATGTTTTGTCGGGGGACGGCATAGATCAAAAATCCTTGGCTAACCGCTGGAATGCTGAAGAATTGAAAAGAGCCCTTGGAGAGCAAGCTGCCGCCGTGGGGCAAATACAGGGAGTTTTGTCCACAAATTAACGAACGCAAACAATGGCTGTCAACCGTCATATCATTGCCAAGCAAATATTTGACCTCACCCTGGCAGGTGGAACAAATGGCTATCTCCTGCAGGAAAAATTCAGCAGACTTTACTGGCAAAAAGTGGCCCCTGCGCTCAGCGGGTTATTTGATCAGTTGGCAGAACCCAATATCCTGCTTCGGATCGAACGCCTGGAACTGGATCTGGGCGAAATGAACTTTCAAGAATTGGATGCGGAGTTGGCCAACCGACTGGTTCGAAACCTGGAGAGCAAATTGAAGGATTTGTTGACGGTGGTCAAAAATCAGGTTCAGCAAATGTCTGTCTCCTACAGCCATTTTGCAGCCTGGCTTTATTTTCTTGAAAATGGGACCCTTCCCTGGACATCGGCCAATTTGACCGAAGAAGAACTGCACAAAGCGGCCCTGGAAACCATCGCGCTTGAGACGAAGGCGGTTGATCAGTTTATGCAGTTGTTGCAAAAACGACCCCATGTGATCCGGCGCCTGGCCATACAGCACCCTGCTGCTTTTTTAAAACAATTGACGGAAGCCGTCAGCGGCCGGCCCCAAACACAACTGGCGCAACTGGCCGGCGAACTTGACCAGCTTGTTTTGGAAATGGAATTGGAAAAAATCCTGCCGCAAGCCGGATTGGACCTGCATACCCGCCATTCTTTCTGGATCAACGTCTTTCAAAAGATGATCAGGGGCGAAAACCCGTTGGTTTCGTCGGGTTTGATCCGGTCTGTTTTTGAAGAAACGATGGGACAACTTTCGCCCTTGCAATTTTGGAATGCGATAGTTGTACGGGTGCGTGATCAGTCAAAAATGTTTCCTATACTCAGCCAACTGTTGAGCCGGGTTTCAATTCCTGCATCCGAACCAAAATCCGGGATGGGATTGCCCGAAGCAGAAGGTCAGGATGTCGGGCCCCCTTCCGCGAATCCTGCTGCCGAAGCGGAATCTTTGACAGGATCCACCCAGGAAGACAGTCATAAAAACCCGGAGACTGCAAACCCGGAACCGGTAAAGTCAGAAAAAAATGTTCCTCCTTCTCCAACGGAACAATCTGAAGCGACCAGCGTATCTGTCTGGCCTGTTCCCGGGCAAAACCTGCCCGACGCTCCCGGTTCATCGGAGGAAACGGAAAAAATCAAATTGGAGGCCCGGCTGCAAGCGGAACCGCCGGCCGTTCGGGATGCACCGCAACCGGAACCGGATGCTGTATTGCGTTATCCGGACGAAGACAAGAACAGGTCCAGTGAACCAACCGCCCGAAAGGAAACAGATGAAATAAAACACCCGGTATGGGCAACAGAAAATGCCGGACTAACCCCTGATTTGGAAAAAGGCGTAACGCCGGCATCAGAGACCCCGCCAAATATGGAGGGGCCGGCTGTACACCTGGAGATTGGGGCCCTGCTTCAAACGGATGATCCGCTTGAAGTAAACCCTTTGAAAGAGGCTGTTTCCGGCGTCCAACCACAGGAAAGAACCCTGCAGGAGACCGGACAAGGACCAGATCCTGACCCTGGAAAGATCATAAAGGAATCCCAATCTGTGCAACCAACCCCCGATAGGGATTCCACATTGGTGAATAATGGTCATGTGCAGGACGGGAAAGGCCCGCTTCCGATCGAAACGACCCGGGATGCCAGTGTGTCAGATAAGAATCCTTCCCTTTTGTCAACCGACCCCCCGCATGGGCAGACAAAAGAACAGGGTCAGGAAACGGACAGGGATTTACCAGCAGGAAATGAAGAAACGGAAGACGTGCGGAAGGAAGCAGTGTCGGAGGAGAATTTCTTATTTGAGCAAAGTGAACCGCCGGCTGCTGAACAATCCGAACCTGATGAGCAGGCAGATGAAAAGGTGAAACGGAGAAAGATCAAAACCGAACCGGCAATCCATGAAGAAGTAGCCGGGCAGGCAGCCGATGAACCCGGTCCAATATCCCCATTGGAAAAATCAATTGAAACGGGTCCGGAAAAAAAGGGTACCTTTCAAAACAAAAAAACCAAAGCGGGTGAGCCCGAACACATTTCCTGCAAAAAAGAGATCCAAAAACCGGAGACGGAATCAAAAAAAATGAACGATTCGGAAAAAACGGAGGAAAGGTCAAAATTGCCGGAACTGGATACCGGTCAGGATAAAGCGGCGACGGATACCTATCCATTTGAAAAAACTTCCTTTGTTGAAAATAAACCGTTCGGAGAACCGGAATCCGCTCAGACAGAACCCGCCGGCAACCAGCAAAACGACCAGGCAGACAGGGTTTCCGGCAAATTAACGACCTCGGAAGAACCCTTGAAAGAACAACCTCCCGGCGATGAAAAACGGATAGCTGCCGGGCCGGATTTTCCTGTCTTATCAGGGGGCGCCATACCATTGGAGAACAAATCGTTATCCATTGACCAAAGATCGGAAAACAGCTTGATTCCCCGGGGAGGTGGTCCTGGCCCTGTTCATCCTGCCTTTTCCCATCATCCCCAGGGCGCCGTATATTACCTGAGCAATGCCGGCGTAATCCTTTCACATGCCTTTTTGAAAACGTTTTTCGAGGCTTTGAATTTGGTGAAAGGAAAAGAATTTACAGACGAGATCAGCCGGCACAAGGCCGTCCATTTGATCGAATACCTGGCCACCGGCAAATTAAAACAACCGGAATACGAACTAGTGTTGCCAAAATTTTTGTGCAACCTGCCTTTGGAAACGCCGCTGATCCGGGATGTGAACATTCAGGAACAGGAACTGGCAGAAGCGGAGGACCTGCTCGCGGCCATGATCACCCACTGGGGCGCGCTTGGCAACGCCAGCAACGATGCCTTGCGCGAAGGTTTCCTCCAGCGGAACGGGAAACTTGAACGACGCGCCAACGGCTGGTACCTGGTCGTTGAAAGGGTGGCAATGGACATCCTGTTGAACCGCCTGCCCTGGAACCGGAGCATGGTCCAGTTGCCGTGGATGCAGGAACTCTTGCGGGTGGAGTGGGGGTGATTCACTTAAAACGAATTTCAATGGGAGATGAATTACTGAGCAATCTGAGAACTGAATTATCCAGGGATTTACTGTCGCGCAGGCTGAATTTTTTTGCAAAAAGCGAAACGATGCCCTCCTTCGTCAAGGCTACGGCGCGTAAAAAACCATGCCCTCCTTCGCCTGCGGGCTACGGCGGGTAAAAAACCATGAAACAATGAAACCATGAAACATTCCGAAAACATATCCAAAACGACGCATATTCAACACCAGAAGGCCGAAAGTCCCTTTTTTTCAGAGCAGGAAAAGGGCGCTGGGGAAACTGGTAAAAGCGCTTTTTGGGGAGGTACCGGAATCAATTCTTTTTTCCCTCGCGCCGGGGTCCAGGCCAAACTCACCATCGGCCAACCCGGAGATCAATACGAACAGGAAGCCGACGCCATGGCCGACCAGGTAGTGCAAAAAATGGCAGCCGGCAGAAATCAACCCGTTCAGCGGATGTGCGCCGACTGCGCCAAAGAACAAGAACAGGGCATAACCCCGAAACTCCAGGCCAAATCCATCTTCGAAAGCAACGAAGAGCCTGTACAGCGGAAATGCGCCAAATGCGAAGCGGAATCCGCCCGGGAAGAACAAGGCGAACAGCCCGCAATCCAAACCCGCATCAGCCCCATGCTGCAAACCAGCCGGAGCGAGGAGGGTGCAGCGTCCTCCGACCTGGAAAGCCGGCTCAGTTCCACCAAAGGCGGCGGTTCGCCCCTGCCGGACCAAACACGCTCCTCGATGGAATCTTCCTTCGGGGCCGATTTCAGCGGGGTGCGGGTGCATACCAACGCCGGTTCGGTGAAGATGAACCAGGAACTCGGCGCGCAGGCGTTCACCCACGGCAGCGATATTTATTTTAATTCGGGCAAGTACAGCCCTGGGAGCACAGAGGGGCAACGGCTGCTGGGGCATGAGCTGACGCATGTGGTGCAGCAGGGGGGGGGGCATGCAGGTCATATGCAGCAAAAAGAAAAATCCATTCAACGTGAGGCGGAAGACGCGGCTAAGAAAAAAGGAAATTTCAAAGTTTTTTCACCAAAAATTAATGCTTCTGTTGGTAAGAGTGGCAAAAATAATCCAGAAGATGTTAAGGTCGTCCAAGAATTGCTTATTTCACAAGGATATGATCTGGTTAAAATTAACGGTACAATCGATGAGGCTACTCAGGCGGCTATCATTGATTTTCAAATGAAAAAATTTCGTAATTGGAAAAAGCCAGATGGTAGGATTGACGTTAATCAGATGACGTGGAAAGCGCTTACCAAAAATTATTTCTTTCCCGACGAGACAGATCGGGAGCGAAAACAGTTTGATATTAAGAAAAGTGTGATGTTTTTTCCGGACGATATTTCCAAAGCGGTACAAGGAACTCTTGCCTATGTAAGCGATTCAGATAAGGATTTAAAGGATGACGTTATTGAATGGAATCGCCAGTCTGCCGAAAAATCGGCGGGAGTTAATCCTGTTCCAGTAAAGAATATTCATCATGTGACCAGAGTCTTGCAACAATACTATGATAAAGGTATTTCTATAGATACTTTAATTTTTTCCTCTCATGGGTCTTATCAACGGCATGGTTTTCTTGTTGGGAATGAAGTCATTACGATAGATCGGATTTCCAGATTGAAGCCGTTACGCAATCTTTTGGCTCCAAGTACCAAATTGGTGGTAATGGCGTGTCATGTCGGCGGAGGTTCCAATCCACAAAAAGCAAAAATTTATGCCAAGAAATTAGCAGATACTTTAGGGATTACCGTTTATACAAGTAGGAGTTGGTCCATTGGGACAAAAAATCTATTTAATGTAGGGGTGGATGAAGGCGACTCCAAAACCTATGCCTCTTATTTTGGCAAACCGAGTGCATATGAAAAATCAGATATTAAAAACAGGCCCAACGTCTATGAATTTTTAGGTGAGTGGCTTGAAGCAACCCCTGGTAAAAAAGAAACCAAAGTAAAAGTGGTAAATGCGGTAGAATTTAAGCCGGATGGAACTTTTACGGTTTCTGATAAACGTTTCCCTGGTCTTTCCGAAGATGAACAAAAGCTTTTACAAGATCTCATAAATGAATCTAAAAAACCCAAAACAAAAACTAAATAAAAATCTAAAATTTCCATTGTTATCCATGAGATGTACAATTTTGATTCTTTTTGTAATTATCGGCTGCTGTAACCATCCGGCTGTAAAATCAGAACAATCGATGAAAATTAAAAAAGAACAAGGATATTCTTACTTCAGGAGTTTTGATAAATTTAACCTCCGGGGTATTGACGAATTGAATGAGGATACGATCGCCTATCCATTTGTAATGGTTTCTGAAAATGAGGGCAGAAACTCAATTAGGATAAAAGTTTGCATCGATGAAGAAACAGAATTTGAGGATGCTTATTTAAAAGAGAGAAATATTTATCTTAAAAAGAATCTTGAATTTTTTAAAGATGAACCTCTGCCTTTTTGGCAATATTATACTTTCGTCTTGGAAGGAAAGGAGATCAGATTTTTATATCTATATGCTAAACATCCGGATGCAAATATGGAAAAGCCTGTGCTTGCTGAAATTTATGAAGCATCACCTGTGAGTAAACAAATTTATGAATTTCCAATTTATGATACTGATTCCCCTGATCAATACAACCGAAAACTAAATATTAAACCTGATCCGTCTATCAATTTAACGACACTAAAGGATCATGTTGCTGGAATCAGGTCTTTATCCTATACAATAAAGAATGACAGATTAATTGTAGATGAAATTTATTATGATTTTGAAATTGAAGAGGATGAAGAAACCATATTTCGAACCAAATTGATCTATCGTTTAGACAAATATCCTCCATTTTTTGTTGATTATATTTCTCCGTTAATGCTTGAAGAAAGGATTGAAATAGAAGACTAGTTTTAATTTTTGAACATGAGATTTAATAAATGAAAACCGCCAAACAAAAAACCTCCGCCACTGCCGCCGCCCCCAAAAACAAGGCGGCTAAAGGTCCTTTCTTCCAGTTGAAGAAGGAGGACAAGGAAGTTTTTTTTGGCGCAGGGGCGGGCCGGAAACCCTTTTTTAATCCGGCGCCACCCGGCGGGATCAACCCGAAACCGTTGGAAACGCAAGGCGGCCCGTTCCTGCAAAAAATGAACGGCAACCATGCGCCAGACCTCCAGAAAGCCGACGAACCAGGGCCGGTCAGCCAACCGATCCGCGAACGGATCCAGGAGGCCGTCATTCGCGAAATGCAGGGCCGCCCCGGTGGAGAAGCGGCAGAGTCCTGGGAACTGATCGAACTATCCGGGCCGCGCCAAATGGCAAACCCCGAACCCGGTTTGGGGCCCGGCCAGGTCCGTTACCAGGCCACCTTTGAAGATTATAAAGGAGAAATCATTGAAATATCCGTCAACTATGATCAGGAAACCGGCCAGTTCGGCATCATCAAATTTGCAAGCGGGAAACCTTGAGTAAAAAACCATGAAAGCCACTGAAAAAAGCACAAAATCCGCTTTCCGGCCAAACCGCCCGGAACCCTTCTTTCAGATGAAAGAGGAGAGAAATGCTTTTGGGGGTGGCGAAAAAAATAATGCCTTCCTTTTTGGTGGAACCTCTGATCCGCCGCCTTTTTTCGCAAAAGCAGGCATTCAGGCCAAACTCGCAATCGGCCAACCCAACGACCGGTATGAACAGGAAGCCGACGCCATGGCCGACCGGATAGTGCAAAAAAGGGCAGCAGGAGCAAACCACCCCGTTCAACGAATGTGTGCCGACTGCGCCAAAGAAAAAGAGCAGGGCATCGCCCCGAAACTCCAGACCAAATCCATCTTCGAAAGCAACGAGGAACCCGTACAGCGGAAATGCACCAAATGCGAGGCCGAAGCTGCCCGGGAAGAACAGCCTGCCATACAAACCCGCACCAGTACCGTCCTGCAAACCAGCCGGAGCGAAGAAGGCGCAGCCTCCTCCGACCTGGAAAGCCGGCTCAGCTCCACCAAAGGCGGCGGCTCGCCCCTGCCGGAGGAAACACGCTCCTCGATGGAATCTTCCTTCGGGGCCGATTTCAGCGGCGTAAAGGTCCATACCGATTCCGGCTCGGTGCAGATGAACCAGGAACTGGGCGCACAGGCGTTCACGCATGGCAGCGATATTTATTTTAATTCGGGGAAGTACAGCCCGGGCAGTACGGAGGGGCAACGGCTGCTGGGACATGAGCTGACGCATGTGGTGCAGCAGGGAGGAAGCCTAATCAACCGCTCTCCCTCAGGCCCAAAAAATGATCCGGGCCCGGAGGATGAAAACATTGAGATGAAGGCTGCTGAAAATTCCGTTCAGAAAAAGGGACACGAAAAAGGATGTTGTTGTCCGGAATGCAGTATTGAAAAAGGTCCTGAGAAAATTTCCCGGGATACCCAAAATCAGCCAGTACAAAAAAAACAGGTAAATGGCTCCCTGATCCAATTGAAACCTGGAAGCGTGGTCAGCCACACCTTTCTGGGAGTCGGGGTGAGCGGCGGGGTGGATCGCAAGTTAAGAGACCGGTTGAACCTGGTGCAGTCTGAACTTCAAAGACAATACGACGCCCTGCCCGCCGCAGGTAAACCGGCTACTTTAAAGGATTACGCCGGACTGGACACGATTAAAGGCTATCAGAACCGAAAAGGCAACCACGGCACGGGCAAGGCAGTTGATGTAAATTATCGGAACCAACCTTACATTGCCACGAGGACAACCGAAGGCGGCACGACCACCTTTGGTGGGGAAGAAGGTAAAGCAAGCAGAGGAACCAGAGCGCTTCGACAGCCTGCAGTCGAAGTATATGACAGAGCGGTCAGCTTTACGCGAACAAACTCTTTGACGACGGATACAGCAGATATTGGCAACCGACGTGAAGGAGAATCCGCCACAAATGTTTACCGCCGGTTTAAACGAACCTCCGATGCCCTGGCCCAATATTTCAGTCTCGCTTTTCATAACAATTACGATGAGGTAAAAAGGCGCCCCGTCAAAAACCCGGAAACCGCTGCCGAATCGGACCTTTTAGCCATTCCGACAACGGAAAGAATTGACGAAACCATAGCTATCCCTTCCATTACTGCTTTTATGAACAACAGGGATTGGCAGGCCGTTCACCCCAACTATCCGTTGACACCCAGAGAACAATATTTCAGGATACTCAGAGATTATGAGATCGTGCGAAAACCCATGCAGCGAGGCAACCCTGCTGAAAGGCCTAAAGATACCCGCAATCCGGCCAAAGGTTTTCTCCATCTGCCCGAGCATTTTGTGGTAGCCATGATGGATGTGGGAAAACTGCGCTGGGGCGCTTGTGAATTCAGTGCAAAATCGAACGGCGATATCCACCATTTCGATTTGTCAACGCCTCATCATTCCCCTGCTCTGACGTCTGGTTTAGGCGCCGGCCCCGCACAGGTACTGTGGAAGGTCGATAGATCCTCTTCTCCGCCCGCTGTCAAAAAACTGGGTTTCTGGGAATATTTCCAGGCCCATTTTTCCGAAGTCCTGCCTACGGGCATTTATGAAATGTACGCCCATCCGGTGGTCATGGCCGGCGATACCTATCTGAAGATTTATAAAAAAGACGGAACCCTCCAGTTTTGGCCCACCAATGAGTATAATCTGGTGGAAATGCCGAATGACTTTGGCCAGCGGGGGGGCAAAGATGTACTTGGAGGGAGAATCGTCAATTACTCCGCCGACGACGTGGAAACAACGGAAGGCGATCGCTACATGTCTCCGGAGGCCGCCGCCGCTCTCATTAACACGATGGGCAGGTTCCAGTTAAGTTCCAGAAATGCGCAGCTCGCAATGGGGGATGCTTCTACCAGTAAAGGCGGCTCTCCCCGGATTGAGGCGGGAAAAAGCAAACGGCATCAGACCCATTATAAAGGTAATGCCTTTGATGCCCGTTATTTAAACGCCCAGGGACAATCAAAGGTCATCGGTGACGGTGCATTCGATACCAATGCCAATTATGATTTTATTAAAACGGCTGTCGATGAAGGTTACCGCTACGTCATCATCGGAACGGATAAGGTTTTTAAAGATCTGTACAATAAACTTAAATCCCTGCGGTCGATTTATAAAGGATTAAAGGTAGCAAGGGAAAAACACCACAATGATCATATGCACCTCGCCTTTAACAAAAAGACCCCTAAAGGCAAAATTAAACCGGTGAAAAAATCCCGGGCAATGGAAACCTTCTGGTCACCGGTAATCAGATATTTTGGCGGCGATCCCGACGATGTATTTGTACCTATGCAGCGGAAGTTGGAGAATCCCAGTGGTCAGGATCCTTTGAAAAAACGACCTGGAACTTTAACCACTCCTGGTATCCAAAAATCGGTTGACGAAAGCGTGACGGAACGCCAAAAACCCAACGCCCAGGTTTGTCTGGTCCACCTCCACGGCAACGAAGAAAATGCCCTTCAAGTCGCCCTGGATGCCCAAAACCAGTATTGCGCCAATCTGGTACACCTGACCAATGTCCAGTTGCCGGCAAATGTTTCTTTTACCAACCACCGGCATATTACCGTAAGGGTGACACAGGGCGGAACGCAGCAAACCTGGACGGTCGACCCCAACCGCATTTTTACTGAACGCGGAATCCGCCAACAATTGCGGGGTTGCCCTGCCGGGATCAAACCCGCTGTTGAGCGCGACCTCCGGACCTTCCGGGACGGCCAGTTACTCCCAGCCATCCGGCGGTGCCGTGCAGGACAGACAGCCGGAGAAGGCCTGGCCGGGCAACTCCCCGTAGTAGCCCTGCATAATAATACCCCGGACGAATTGACGATCCAAAACGCAGTACCCAGGAGAGCGCGAGTTCGTCGGGGAACCGCTACCGGCGGTCACCGGAACCCGTCCGTAGTACCCGGCGAGGACCACGATGATTTTTTGCTGGTAACAACGCCCGCTGATTTTCAGGCACTGAGAGCGCATCGCAATATAGTTCTCCAGAAAACCAATCTGGTCGGAACCCGGAGCGACGACGGCTCCCTTTCTGTCGCTCTGTCAAATGACCGTTATATCAACATCGAAGCGGAAGGCAAAACTTTTACCGGCCGTACCAGTAGCGAATTTCAAACCAATTGGGATATGGCCACTGAGGTTTTGCAGCACCTGGGAGTCAATCAATGCGACAGTTCGGGAAATACGATTCCCGCCACAGGCCAGACAGGAGGAAGAGAAGAAACCGCTGCGCAAAACGCAACATTTAATTTGTGGGAAACCCTTCGTCAATTCAGGGATGTTTTTTCTGAGGAAGGAGAAAATCCTTCTCCGGCGCCGGCTGTTCAAACCAGCCCGGAAGTAAAAGAACCAGAAACCGGGCAATCCAAAAAAACAACCCTCCAGCCGGAAAACCCACTGACCCTCGCACCGGAAAAAATTCAAAAACAGGCAAACAATCCGCTCACCTCTGCCGATTTGCCGGCGATTTCAAGCGGAACGCGTGCTACCCGTGTACAGCGAACGGCATTCATGAGGGACGTGTACGACCGGCAGGTCAGGCTTTGGACCTCCCAGGGAGCGCCCTATATCCACAGCGTTCCCCCTGCCGATCTCCAAACCTTGTCCTCAAGGGACTCAATGCCTTCTCGCACTATTCAGTTGCACCGAAATATTATCGGAAATGTGCAGTCGCTGCTGGCCCAAGCCAGAACGGACCTGGCAACTGCCCGCAGCGCCAGCGACCCACGAGTAGCCCGGGTGACCGATGTGCGCGTCCGGAGCGGTTACCGTTCTGCTACAGAACAATTCGGAATCTGGAACCAATGGTATCCTCAGTATTATACGGATACTCAGGCTCATCGCCGTACATTACCCGGAGGTGAATTTGGGCCTGACGCAGCGCAGTACCTGGCAGAATACATCAATGTCCGCGTTTTTTCGCCGGGGTACAGTCCCCACCAGCAAGGCCAAACAATCGATATCACCTACCGGGAAAACGGGCGCTGGGCTAAAGCAGAAACCGATCCCACTACACTGGCGCAATGGAATGCTTCCTGGCTTTTTGACTGGATGCAGCAGCACGCTCCTGCTTACGGCCTGGCGCAAAATCCCAACCTGAACGAACCCTGGCATTGGGAAACCCGGCCTTTTGATGCGGCGATGATTATTATGGGGAGGTTGATCCGAAGGCTTGTCGAAGAAGCTATAAGGCTGTTGAATACCGTTTTGGGTCCGGAAGAAGATGAGGGTGATTCTAGAGCTCCAAACCCTGAGTAAACCGCATTTTTTATTTGAAAAATTGATATGAAATGGGCATCGCTAAATCCAAAACTACAACTCAAAATACCTGGATATAAAATGAAGTTCCGAACAGAAACGATCGGCGTCAATCACACTACTCAAAAGACTCATTCCGCTTCCCCAACAAAGGAAACCGGAAAAGACGCCTTCTTTTCTGATCAGACCAGGTCCACCCCGTTCTTTGGCCCCAGTAAGGCCTCGTTCTTTTCCGGGAACGGGCTTCAGACAAAACCAGGTGGGGATAATCAGGCAGAATCGAAAGCTGGTCTGCCTGAATTACAAATGAAGCCGGGCGACTGTAAATTGCCGTTAATGGGCAGCAAACAATTTGCCGGAGAAATTAAGGCACTCAAAGAGAAAGGCCAAATTACATCAACCGAAGCGGATAAGTTGTTGAAGGACTATGGTGTTTCCGGAAAAATTAGCAGGTGCGTTCGGGCGCATTTAATCCATGACTTAAAAACAAAAGGGGGTACGACGCCGGCCTCAAAGCCGGCTGTGCAAACTCCGCCTCCGGCTGCCCCGGCCCGGGTAAAAACGCCCCCAGCCTCAGGTAAACAGCCGGCCGCCACTGCAAGGACCTCCGTACCGCTCCCTTTGATTTTATCGGACGCTGACCGGAAAATTCAAGCGTCGCTTGAACAGTTTTTGGACCGGTTTTCAAATATTCAGGTAACAGTAACATGGATTGAAAATACAGGCCAAAACAGTGTGCAAAAAAGTGAAGTGATATCGGTGCATCCGCCCTATTTTATTGCTTTAGGAAAAACCGTGGAATCTGCTAAAGACAATCGGGATGCAGAAAGAAAAATAAAAGCATTTTTTAAAGAAATGGATAAAAGTGTTGAAAAAGGCGGGTTCGGACTTCACAATGCTTTAATAGCTAAAGCGAGTCCTGAAGAAATTCAACTGATATTGCAAAGGGCGCTCGACCAAAATTTAATTAAACCCGGCAAAGGACAAACCCGGCCCAATAACAAAGATATGCAGGATTGGCTGAAGCTGCATGGTATTGGCGTTGATTGCTCAGGTTATGTTTCCCAGGCTTTGAACCAGATAATGAGAGAAATGATATACGGACCGCTTTCGAAAGAACAGGAATTGGATGTCGCTGACATCTATTCCGGCAATCTGAAAGGAGGAAGAGGAAAAGGACGGAGGTTTGAAAAGGTAGAAACACCTAAAGAGATACGCCCAGGGGATACTATGCACGTTGACAGACCTGACGAAGGAGATAAAAAAGCTATAGATCATATCAGGATCATTATGAGTGTAAGAATTACCCCCGAAGGATATTTTGAATTTACAACTGCCGAATCCACTGCAGGTGGGCCGCGCAGTGCAACCTGGCGGTATAAAAATCCCGATAAATTTGGAGATAAAAATCCACTTGAAACTTTAAAATCAGGCAAGGATTGGAAGGCTGGGAAGAAAAGTAAAGAAACCATAACTTATGGCAGATATAAACAATTAAAAACAGTTTTAAATAAATAATTGATTGAAAACCGCCGAACAAAATACAACCTCCACCACCCAGCGCCGCCACCAGCAGCAGCCCGGGGGCCCCTTCCTGAAAAAGGACGGCGAAGGTGTATTTTTTTCGGAAAACGCTTATCAGTTTCTGTCTCCCTTTGGCGGAAAGGAATACAATACACCTTTCTTCTCCCAATCCAACATCCAGGCCAAGCTCACCATCGGCCAATCCGGCGACCCCTCCGAACAGGAAGCCGACGCAATGGCGGATAAGGTGGTGAGCCATCCGTCAGAGAACCGTTCCAATTTTGTTATAGGTAGAAACGGCGGGCCTTCTGCAAAAACCGGCAATAATTGGAACAAAGGGCAGCCGGAAAATATTTCGAAAAATCTGTTGCTCTTAAAATCCAATTCGGATGTCACCCTCGATAATATGATAACCAGGGGACAGGTAGGGAAATATAATTACCAAAAAATATTTGACCCTGAATCCTTCAGGAAAATCGTTTTGAGGGCCCTGTTAAAACCTTATTTGCAGTCGCCTAAAAATAGAAGTGTCAGAAAAGGAGAGGTCCCTTATAATATGAGACTTGAAAGTTATGCCCAGGTTGAGCCCCGGTATTCAGACTTTATTGATCGGCTTATTGATCAGGATATTCCATTCGGCAGGTGGAGTTATTACATTGCAATTGCAGAGGTGGAGTCCACAGTAAAAGAGAAAAAAAAGCCATTATTTGAAGCCCAGGGACATATGCAAATTGTAGCGCATTCTTTACAGGATACTGTTAAAACCGCCTTGAATCTTGGGCATCCCCTCTTATCTGCCAGAGCTTTGGCCATATTAGACAACTCAGGCGGTGAAATTTATTTACCCAAAAAGGAAGCAAGAGCAGTCCATCCCCGGATTCGGAAAAGGTATGCTGAAAACATAAGCAAATGGAATAAATATATTTTAAACAATCAGTTTATGTTATTCGAATTTATGCAGGATGTAAATCTTGAAATCCTGCGGAAATCTCCGGCCTTAAAATCAAGGAGCATTTGGATGCGAACTTTTTATTCTGCCATGGCCCACAGAGGAGGAGCCGGATCAGTTCAGAAGTATATGGGAAAATCACAAAAGCCTATCGAAAAATTTAAACAAATTAAATATTATGGTTGGCAGGTGGCTACTCGGAAAATCTGGCTTGACAATTGGATTTATTATGAAGTACTAAAAGAGTTGGAACGAAGATCATACTATCCAGGGGGGTAAGAACCTGAATACTCGTACAGTTAAAACAACACCATGAAAACAGCCGGGAAAAGCCTAAATATCGAACGCACCGCCCACAGCTATGGCGATTATCCGCTGGTTCGGACGCCGGCTGACCTCCGGATCGGCGATGTCTGGCTGGTCAATTGCGGCGGCTGGCGAAGGGCCAGGCGCGGAAGACCCCGAACCTGTACTCGCTGGGGGCATATCCGAATTGTCTCCGACGTGCAGCGCGTGACCGAGAACGGCGTCCAGAAAGTGGAATTCCAAACCGCAGAATCCACGGGCGGGTCCAGAAGTCCGCGCGCAGGCCAGGTCGGCCGCTCCTGGAGGACCAATAACCTGACAACCTTCAACCCGGTAGTGAGACAACCGGCGGGGGAACGAGTTCGCAACGGAGAATTTCACAGGCCATTTTAAAACCTGAAGTATCCATGAAAGCTGTACCAGAATCACATAGTGTCAATCGGACCTCTAAAAGGAATCATTCCCCTTCCCCCGGTCCGGATGCCGGAAAGGATACCTTCTTTCCCGGTCAGGCCAAATCTTCTCCGTTTTTTGGCATGGGTGAAAAATCGTTTTTTACCGAAGAGGGTATTCCGGCAAAAATTCAAAGGCAGAACCAACCCACCGGCGCAGGGGCGGCAGCCACCGCAGGCGCCCAGGCAGGCGCGGCTGTTGCGGTTTCTCCGGCACAGTTGGCGCCTTTGGTGACCGCCTCACTAACCCAGTCGCCCCCTGTTTTTATCGGAGGACCAACACCCGTTCTGCCGCAAGGAGGCGCTTTCCAGATTCTTCAATCCCTGAACGCAAATCAGTTGATCGGAACCCTTGAATTAATATCGGTCGGTCATCGGTTGTTGCTTTTTAATAATGTCCATCAAATTTCAGACGGGTTTCAGCAGCTCAGGATTAAATCTGCTATCCGCTCAGTATCCTGGGGGCAGTCGGCCAGCGGAATTGAAAGACTGAATTTGATGGAGCAACTGAGAACAGCTTTTTACCTGGATATTTTCAGATTTTTGGCTGCCTTGTTTGGAATGACCGGCATCAATCCCAATAATGCGGTTTTGGTCAGCCTGTTTAATCAGTTTCAGGGATTATCCCGGCTACAGATCACGACTTTGCTTCAAACGCTTGACCGGCCTTTTCACGAATATCTGAGAAATAATGTGAACCAGGCGCCGGCCGCCGACCGTCAGCGCATGACCAATATCCTGGACGACTTCCTGGGTACGCCCGCTATGGCCGCTGAAGATTATATCGATGTTAACCCGCTTCGGGGGCTCCGGCGTACAATGGCCATGGTGTACAATACAAAAGGTCAGTTTATTGCCGACAGGGCCAGGCAATACAACGCGGATTCCGGCGTTTTGGCCGGATTCATGCAAGTTGAATCCGGCTCCCAGGCCTTCAGTAATGTGCAGGATCGGCCGTTGATCCGTTTTGAAGTCCATGTTTTCTGGCGGTTATGGGGACGAAGCCACCGGGCTCAGTTTAATCAACACTTCCGGTTCAATCAGACAGGTAACGCCTGGACAGGTCACCAGTTCCGGATCAACAATACCTCACCCTGGCAAAACTTCCACGGAAACCAGAATCGGGAATGGCAGGCGGTCAATATCGCTGAAACGATCTCCAATCAGGAAACAGCATACCGATCCATGTCCATTGGAATGGGGCAAATCATGGGTTTCAACCACAATAATGCCGGTTTTGCAACAGCAGTGGATATGTTTGACGCATTCAACCGGTCGGAAAGGGCGCAAATGGATGGGATTCTGAATTTTATTAACGCCAATCCAAGGCTCCTGAGGGCCGTACAAAACAGGAATTTCAACAATATCGCTCGTTATTACAACGGCGCGGGCCAGGTTGGGGTATATGGGCCCAGGATTCGCGCCGCTACCCAGGCATATGATCGGGTCACAAGAGGGAAACGACATGTTTTTCCGTGAAATAAAAATTGTAAAAAAGTTTTCATGTTTTGAAAACCGCCGAAAAAAATACAACCTCTTCCCTACAGCGCAGCAGCCTTCAGCAGCCAGGGCGCCCCTTCCTGCAGAAGAACGGAGCAGACACTTTTTTTTCGGAAAATACTTACCTGAAACGTTCTCCCTTCGGCGGAGCAGAAAACACCGTCCCCTTCTTTTCACCGTCCAATATCCAGGCTAAACTGACCATCGGCCAACCCGGGGACCCCTACGAACAGGAGGCCGACCGGACGGCCGAAAAGGTGGTCGAACAGATCCAAACGAACCGGTTCAATCAGGAGAATGCACCCTCGGTGCAGTCAAAAAGCCTGGCGCCCTCTGCTCCTGCTCCCGCGACCGCTGTAAAAAGGGAAAACCCGACTTCGCTGAAGCTGCGTCGGACAGAGGAGGAGGAAGAACCGGAAAAGATCCAGCCCGAAATCCGGAAAATGGCCGGGTGGGATGCCCCGCCGGTTGCCCCGCCGGATGAAGGCTCGCAAGGTAATCCCTCCCTGCAGCTCAAATGCGCGGCCTGCGAATCTGCCGCCAAAGAAGACGAAGAAACGCCCGATATCCGGAAAAAATCCATCCCCGGCGCCGGAGAACAAACCGCTTCTTCCGACCTGGAATCCCGGCTGAACTCTACCAAAGGCAGCGGCTCGCCCCTGCCGGATGAAACCCGCTCCTCAATGGAATCCGCTATGGGCGCCGACTTCAGCGGAGTGCGGGTCCATACCAACTCCGGCGCCGTGCAGATGAACCGGGAACTGGGCGCGCAGGCGTTTACGCATGGCAGCGATATTTATTTCAATTCCGGGAAATATGACCCGCAGAGCCGGGTGGGGCAGGGGTTGCTGGCGCATGAACTGGTGCATACGGTGCAGCAGAGCCATGGAAATTTCAGAAAAATTGCCCGAACGCTGGAGGAACAACTTTTTTCGGCAAATCTGGAATTGAAAACTGCTATTGAGCATTTTATAGGGTTTGCCGACTTATTGGAGCGTCGGGGATTTTTAGATTGGGTCTCGGGCGAAATAACCCATTCTATTGATTTATCCCGGATGGATAGCGCCACAACTGGTGGAACGGTGGATTATCTCGTTATCCACGCTGTTTTTGACCGGATTATCGAATACCTCGACGAGGCGGGAAGCCGAGGTGTAAATACGCCATTTTCCAATTATTCTCCTTTCAGAGAAATCATACGTCAGGTTGATGATCTGACCTATTATCTGAGCCGTCTGAACCAACTTCAACCGGATTCCCGAAGCCAGGAAATTGAAATTCACCTTGGGGTACTCCAAAATTGGATGAGAATGATTCTGGAGGGTATGCAGCCCAAAGCGGTAGCCCTTTACCTTCCCAGAA
Source organism: uncultured Lewinella sp. (assembly GCA_964558465.1). Lineage (GTDB taxonomy): Bacteria > Bacteroidota > Bacteroidia > Chitinophagales > Saprospiraceae > JACJYC01. Next base: position 127,957 of record CAZLEF010000003.1, read on the forward strand.
GTGGTAACAGGGATCGGGAATTTGGCAGACAAAAAACCAGGTATTGCGGAACCTACTCTTGTGAAGCAGAAATGCCCCTGGAAGGGGCGATCAACCTTTCCGGACTGGAAAATATAGATTACCTGGCGGTACTTACCCACGGAACGGCAACCTCGATTAAAATCGGGCATCCCAATTCCTGGATGCAATCCGGCTCTTTTGCTGCCGCCGTCAGGCAGCACCTGGCGCCTGGGGCGACCATTATCCTGTACGCCTGTTCAGCAGGCGCGACGTTTGCGGATTTGTCGGATTTATGTGAGAGTGTTCTTGGAAACGCGAGAAGAACAGGAAAATTTGTGGTCCCATCCTCAAATATGCGCAGGTATAGAAGGGCCGTTAGCCAGTTTCAACTTTTATTGCGCGATGAAATTCCGGATACGAATGCCAATGCTAACAGATTAATTCAGCAAATAGTCGCTACGGCTAGTACGGGCGGGCCGGAAATCAGAAGAATTTGCCTGAGTTGCCGGAGGCAAAAACCAGTACTGCTGGAAAGGGGGGGATTTGCCAGCCAGGTCTCCAGTGCTTTGAGCGACCTGTATATTACCGTATGGGGCCATTTTACCGTTGGACATACTACCAGAAATCCTGATTTGAGGGTGCACCGACCCACCGGCAGTTCCAGGTTAAGCGGAATTCCCGCCGGGCAGCCGGCAATGGAAGCGCCTATGAATTTTTGAAATGAATTAATAGGATCACGAAATATGAACAGGTAAGGAATTACAAGATTCAATAAAAAACTTTAAGAGATTTGAATTTGAAAACCGCCGAAAAAAATACAACCTCCTCCCTCCAGCGCAGCAGCCGGCTGCAGCCAGGGCAGCCCTTCCTTCAAAAGGACGGAGCAGGCGCTTTTTTTTCGGAAACGACTTATCGAGGTTTATCTCCTTTTGGCTCGACGGAAAACAACCAACCCTTCTTTTCACCGTCCAATATCCAGGCTAAACTGACCATCGGTCAACCGGAGGATCCATACGAGCAGGAAGCCGACCGGACTGCCAACGAGGTGGTTGACCGGATCCAAACCCACAATACGGATCCGGAAAACAGGCCCCTGATCCAGCCGAAAAGCCGGATATCTCCTGTATCGACCGCGGTTACGCAGCTTTCAACTGCAAAAAAAGAGACCCCTCAAACCAGGGGAAACCCGACTTCGCCGAAGCTTCGCCCGGCGGAGGAAGAAGAACCTGAAAAGATCCAGCCCGAAATCCGGAAAATGGCGGGCCCGGAAGGCTTGCCGGTTTCACCGCCCGATGACAGCCCGGAAGGTAATCCCTCCCTGCAGCTCAAATGCGCGGCCTGCGAATCTGCCGCCAAAGAAGACGAAGAAACGCCCGATATCCGGAAAAAATCCATCCCCGGCGCCGGAGAACAAACCGCTTCTTCCGACCTGGAATCCCGGCTGAACTCTACCAAAGGCAGCGGCTCGCCCCTGCCGGATGAAACCCGCTCCTCAATGGAATCCGCTATGGGCGCCGACTTCAGCGGAGTGCGGGTCCATACCAACTCCGGCGCCGTGCAGATGAACCGGGAACTGGGCGCGCAGGCGTTTACGCATGGCAGCGATATTTATTTCAATTCCGGGAAATATGACCCGCAAAGCAGGGCAGGGCAGGGGTTGCTGGCGCATGAGTTGGTGCATACGGTGCAGCAAACTTCAGAGTTAAACATGAGAATCCAGAGAAATTGTGATTCGATCGATCCAGCAATAACTTCTGCTTTGGGAGGTGAGAGTCCTGCAACAGAAGAGTTTCGTGCCCGGATTCAGCAGCTTACAGATGAACAAAAAAGCCAGATTCGAAACCTTATTCATGGATGTGCAGAACAAAGACGTACCGAATTATTGGAGGGTCAATCCACCGCACTAAACCCGCAAGCTCTAGCTTTTCGTCGCGGGATTCGGACATTATGTGTTCAAGGGATTCAGAATATTAGGAACTATCGTGTTCAACATCGACAAGAGGCTTCGGAAAGATCCCCTGAATTGGCTCTTCGAGAACAAGACCTGCAAATGATTAGTCAAGTTATTGACAATAACCTCGTTTTATGGTTTATTCAATCAAGAGTGTTAACGGAGATTGAAAGATTTTACGATGCAGTGCGCGATATTGGAAATCCAGATAGAACTTATGGAAATGAAGATTTGAATAACATCAACTATGAAATTTTTATTTTCAATATTGCGTTGAATAACGGAGCCGAAGCCTTTATATTAAGGCAATTAGAAGATGAAATTTATGCTGGATTGGGAATTCATCGGTCTGATCTTAGGGCTCAAGTATCAGAAAGCGAAGAACCGGAAGAGCAAGGAAATGGCGGGTCTACGGGATCTTCGGAAACTTTGGACCCTGAAGATTTGAGTGAACTATCAGAATTTTACCAAGAAGTTGAAGACGCCAGATTGCCGACAGAAGATACAGACCCAACGAGGGCACTGGAAATTATCCGAGAAATGTCTGATCAGGAAAGACAAGATTTCCTTGAGTTTTATAGGGCAACAGCCACTTCCGATGAAAATCCAACCACATTGGCAGAAGCATTGGAGCGTTACCATGAAATGAGTGAATTGGATCGAGAAATTATGAGGACGAATCGTGAGTTGAGCGAAGAAAATCCTGAAAGTCCTGGGATGTCTGAAGGCTCAAGAACACGGTTAAATCTTTCAGGGGAACGAAGCCAGGTGAGAGCCGAAACAGCCCAACAAGCTAATGATATTATGGATCAGATTAGGGCGAACATCAGATCCAACCATGCCAATGAAAGCGAGTTGCTCGATCAGCTTCAAGGACTTAATCCTTTCGGTGAAGAGACCTATTTATTTTATAAGGAAATGGCCATTTTGGATGGTCTTTTAGCCGGGGCCAGTGAACGTTCACCCCAAATACGCCAGGTTGCGATTGAGCTTCGAAGAGAAATTGATAATTTTGACCAGATCCTCCTTAATGAAATGACGGAAATAATGGCGGAACTGATTTTATGGCAAGCTGTAACAGCAGCGACGGAGGGATTGGGAGCATTATTTACCGCAGCAAGGATGGTTATCTTAATTCGAAGAATTGACAAACTCAGGCGGCTTTATGTAAGGGTGAGACAAATTTTGGGAATTGTTGAAACGATTCGTGGAATAATACAAACAATTGAACAATTAGGAGAGGCTTATAACTCCTTTAGACAACAATTTGAAACTAATCTGAGGAGATTTCAGGCCCTTGAAAGAAGACTTTCCGACCTAGATAGCCCTGAAGATTTAGAGGATGAAACTGAACAGTTACGGGAAGAATTAATTGAACAAATACAAAGTCAGTTAGACGGACGATTGGGCGAGCTTTTAGAAAATTTCTATATTTCTGAAGAAGATGCTGAAGATGAAGAAAGGTTAATGGCCATTTTATTGGATATTCCAGCTGGTATTGATGAATTACAACGTGTAATGGATCGATACAACAGTGTTGAACCAGGGGAAAATCCGAGGGAAACGACAGGGGTACTAGGTGTAATGGCTGTAAATGCAGGTTCAAAATTATATCCCTTAGTTGGATTCCTGGCAACCATAGCGCACGAAGAGTTATCCCAATTGAACCGCGAAGCTACCCCCGGCGAGTTTTTTGAACGATTTGTCGACCAGGTTTTGAGCGGAAGGGGAAGGCCTGGTATTGGACGACATCGACGCACAGATCCAGAAAGTCGGAGACAGAGAAGGCAGAGGAATAGAGGATTTTTTAGTCGTTTTCGTCCTAACCGGTACTGGTACCCTCCTGGCGCCTTTAATGCTGTTCTCACGGATGCAGTAAATTGGATGCGACCCAGGATCCAAAACCTTGATAGGGACGAAAATATAAGCTTTGGCGGTTTTTGGACAAGAGCATGGTTTCGACGCAAAGCGCGGGAGGTATTAAGGGATTTAAACAGGCATAGAAGAGTATGGAGAGTAGACGCCAGGGAAGGAGGGCGAAATGGCGTAGCCGTACGCGTACCGCCTCCTAGGTTCCGGATAGAATGGCCAAGCTTATTGAATAGGCAAGGGCCTTTATCCTTTAGATTAAAAATTAACCCGGTGTCAAGGGAACAAATTGTTGAAGATCGTTTGAACTATAATAGCTTCCAAAGAGGTATCCGACTGAATACTGGCGATCGAACCCGAACCAGGGCTCTGGTAAGTTGGCTTGAAGATCAAAATTATTTTCTTCAGGAAAATATTAATGGGCGGAATTTTATTCGCCATATGAGCAGGGGGGGAGGACCCGGTAGCGGCGCCAGAAGGGAATTTCTTCAAATCCGGGATGGCATGGTTTTACATGATCGGGATCTTTCGATCACCAAGGCAGCCATAGATGGAAGTTTTTTCCTCAATCGTGAGGTGAACGACGATGCAGATTTGCCCGAAGGTTATGTTTTGCATCCGGAAGGAGTGCGTCGAAGAAATGGACAAAGACCCAATTTAGCAAGGTACCTGTTGGGAATCGATGACAATGGCAATTTGGTTCGGGTAGAGGCTGAAGGTTCTTTTCCCGTTACTCAGACACGAACAGAAATCCATGAGATACAGGAAAGACCAATTGTGAACCCATTAGGAATGATTGAAGAAATGTTTGAAAATGATTCGGATACCCCGAAACCTGATTACAATACTCAGAATAAAACCAGAACACAATGGAGAAGGTTGATTAATAATCAGCCTCACCTCCGGCAAAGACCTGTTTTTCTCCACGCAACCCTTGGTAACGTCCAATATGGAAGGGCATTCGGAGACCTGTTAGGGAATCGTCATTTGCCTGAATTGAAATTTGGAGATGATAAAGGCCACCTTATTGCTAAAAGATTTGGAGGATCGGACGATTACGAAAACCTTACTCCAATGCAATCCACAATTAATCGCACAAACAGGAGAGGTTCCTGGTATTTTGAAGAAGCTCAATCGGCTACTCAATTTAGGCGAGGCCACCAAAGAGTAGAAGTAGAAATCTCGGTTTTTTATCCTAATTCAAGAACAAGAAGACCACATAGATTCTCCATTAGAAGAAGAGTGGTAAACGTAAGAGATAGAACCACAGGAGGATGGACAAATTTAAGACGAAGAATTACTCAATAATAATAAATTGATATCTTATGGAATCCCTGTCATCACCAGTATTTATGACCGATTTGGCGGTTCACTATTTAAAAGAGGGTTTGCTTGTAGAAGCAGTTGCTATTTTGGAATTGATTAAAACGCTTCATCCAAACCATGCGCCAACCTATTTTTATTTGGGGCAGATTTCTTTGGAGAAAAATCAAGATTTAAAAACGGCAGAATTTTATTTTAAAAAATCGATTGAACTCGATTCTGGTTTTCCGTTGACTTATCAACATCTTGGAAAGGTCTTGAGTTTAACCGGCAAAACTGAGGATCTGAAAAAATTATTAAAATCTATGGAATCCCTCCCAAAAGCCTATGCAATCCCAGTTCTTTTGGAATATGGGTTTACTGTGGAAGAAGCCGGCGATTATGCTAACGCCATTAAAATCTATAAATCGGCTTTAAAAAGTGCGAAGACCATGGATGACATGGATGAGGTTTCGTCTGCAATTGACCGGTGTATGCATAAAAAAGATTTAGAAGGTTTACATTAATTTGTATGTTAAGGGAATTTTTCTTTATTTTCTCCTCAATTCCCCCTAACTTCAACCCCAAACCTTTACCCGCCAAAAGGTTTATCTGCCTTTAGGGCAAGGGCGGGCCAAACAAAAAAAACAACCTTAACAAAACCAACAACCACAAACCAAAACCTTCATCCATGCAAACCCTCGAAATCATCATCGGCCTCATCTTCATCTTCTTGCTGCTCAGCTTGTTAGCAACGACCGTGCAAGAACTGGTCGCCTCCGTCATGGGCCTGCGGGGCAAGATCCTGCTCAAAGCCGTCGTCAAACTCCTGGAGGTGGACGCCGAAGAGGCGGGCGAACGCATCGCCAACAGCCAGGCCGTCAAAGATTTCAAAAATAAAATTATCGGCAGCAAAGTCTATCAAAAGTACAGCGGCCGCTACTTATGGGTCCGCCAGTTGCCCTCTTACCTGTCGGCCGACCAGGTGTCAGCCGTGATTTCCGAATTGATTGCCGCCGAAGAGGAGGAACAAACCAAAACCGCCGCCGCCCGAGGGCTCGATCCGGAAAAACTGACCGGCCAGCCTTCTTACAGTCTGTTGGCCAACCTCAAACACAGCGAACTGCGCAACAACCTGCACGTGGTGTGCAATGCCGGAAAAAGCGCTCCCGCAGCCGCCGGCGCCCGGTCCTTTAACCTGGAGGCCTACCTGGAGGAGAAAACAAGCGATGTGGAAAAAAATGTGGGGGAAGTGGTCGACAAAGCCAAAGCCGCCTTCAAAAAACAATACGACGAAATCATGGACCGCGCCACCGGCTGGTACAAACGCAGCGTACAAGCCACGCTGCTCATCATCGGCATGGTCATCGCCGTCAGCTTCGACGCGGATACTTTCAAGATCTACAGCAACCTGACCTATAACCCGGATGCGCGCCAGCAACTGCTCAGCCTGGCCGGTAACTTTGTCGATGATAACCGGATCACCGTTTACACGGCGCCAAAAGATTCCTCCCTGACAGATACGGCCAACGTGTCGCGCCTGCAGGGACTGGTCGATTCACTTTTGTACCACGAAATCCAGAACATACCCTCCCCGCTGGGCTTGGGTTGGCAAAATCCGCTTTCGGAACAAGTGAAAATGGCAGAGTCCAAAGGCCAGTCGCCCGCCAGATTTTATCTGTTCAAACTCTTCGGCTGGATCGTTACCGCCCTGGCCATTTCCCTGGGCGCGCCGTTCTGGTTCGATATG
>CAZLEF010000004.1:0-129718 GCA_964558465.1 uncultured Lewinella sp.
CGATGGTATAACGGAACAAGGTATACCAGCTCAGGGTAATATTCGCATAAGTGAGGTAATAGTTGAACGCGCTTATAAAGGCGATGGCGATGAAGAAAAATGGGATGTCGTGGTATTTTGCCGGCATTATTCAGGCATTCAAAATTAATTTCCATTTCTTTCTTTATGGAATTTCTTAACTTGATTGATCCAGCTTAAAATAAAATTTTTCACGGGGTATTCTTTAATCTCCCCTATTTCGCTGTGATTGATCCGGACGATTCCCCACTCCTGTTTATCGCTGTGGATCAGGCCTTCATTCACCAAGGAATTGTCCTTTAAAATGATCAGCGGCAAATCGAATGACCGGGCCAGGGCAGTTTCAATATGCAGCCAGGGGCTGGCGTACGCCTGATCCTTCAGTTCGCTTTCCTGTTGGCTGCCTCTTTTTTGAATACCGTCTTTCAGGTAATACCTTTCCAGTGCCAAAACCAGGCAGCCGCTGGATTTTTTCATTTCTTCGATGATCGGAAGCAGCGGATCGTTGTCGTCCCAGCCTTTTAAAGTTTCCAGTTTAATTCCGTGCGACTCGAAATACCCGGTCAGTTCGTTAATGTATTTTTGCTGTTTGTCGTTGTGTGGGCTGCCTACGCTGAAAAACACGGTGATCAGGTCGTTTTCCGGCGGTTTGCTTCCAGGAGAAACCCCGAAGGTCATTTTTTTATATTTCAGGTATTCTTTTTTCGACCGCAACAATTGGAGAATGTTCGAACGGAGTTTATTGACCATCAGTTCAGCGTCCAGGTCGTCTGTAATGCCCTGGATTTTGTTTTTCAACATGGACCGATATTGGGCGGATTGAAGGGCAATTTCATCCAGATCAGTATCGTCTTTGAAAAAGTTGTTCAAAAGCTCAAATGCCTCGCTGATATTATCCTGGCTGATTTGGGCCCGGACGAGGTTTTCCATTTCTTCAAATTCCATACGTTGCGGTTGAATATTATACCCCAAAATTAGGGTATTGGCCCCAATATTCAGAACTTTAGCCCAAATGAACCGATCGTGAAAAAATCATTGCCATTTGCCCTGTCGATCTTTTTCCTGGCCGTATCCTGCAAAAACACGGGCGACCAACCTCCTCCGCCCGCCGTTCCGGCGCCAGGGACGTTCGCCTACGACCTCGAGTTCCTGAAAAAACACACCGAAACCCTGCTGCTGACGGCTCCCGGCAACAGCAACGCCCAAATTGCGGTATCGGCGGCCTACCAGGCGCGGGTAATGACCAGCACAGCCGGCGGCGCAACCGGTAATAGCTACGGATGGCTCAATTACGACCTCATCAGCGGCAAGAAAGGGTACCAGCCGCATATCAACGCCTACGGCGGCGAGGACCGGTTCTGGATCGCCCCGGAAGGCGGACAGTTTTCGGTGTTTTTCCCAAAAGGAGCGCCTTTTGATTTTGCTTCCTGGCAAACGCCGGGGCTGATCGATACCGCTCGTTTTGACCTGGTGGAATCCACCGGCTCACAAGCCACCTACCACAAAAAGGCCGCCCTGGAAAACTATTCAGGAACCCGTTTCGATCTCGATATCACCCGGAAGGTGAAGATGCTCAGCAGCGCTGAAATTGCCGGAACCCTGCAAATCGACGCCGGGGACCTGACCGGGCTGCAGATGGTCGGGTTCGAAACCGAAAACACCCTGACCAACGCCGGGGCCGACTGGAATAAAAACGCTGGCACGCTCGGCCTGTGGATCCTCGGCATGTTCACCCCGTCGGACAAAACAACGGTGATTGCCCCCTTCAGCCGTAAACGATCCAAAGAACTGCTGCTCACCGACGATTATTTCGGCAAGGTACCCGCCGACCGGCTGGAGGTTCGCGATTCCACTATTTTCTTCAAGGGCGATGGCAAATTGCGCAGCAAGATCGGCATCGCGCCCGCTTCAGCCAAACCGGTTGCGGGCAGTTTTGCAGCCGAAAAGGGCATCCTGACCCTCGTTCAATATGACCTCGACCCGGATGGCGACTACCTGAAATCTACCTGGCAACACCACGACGACCCCTTCGGGGGCGACGCATTCAACTCCTACAACGACGGCCCTGTGGATGGCGGCGACCAGATGGGCCCGTTTTATGAACTTGAGTCCACCTCGCCTGCGCCTGCTCTGAAAACCGGCGAAAAACTGACCCACCGTCACCGGACTTTCCATTTTGAAGGCGACCGGGCGGCGCTGGACCGGTTGGCGAGGAAGGTGCTGGGCGTGGGGTTAGAGTGAGATCCGACTGCGCTGAAGCTTCGTCGGACGGAGGAGGGTGAGTGAGATTTATCCGACCGGTACGGGCGGAGCCCCACGCCGCGGCGTGGCCAAGGCTTCGTCGGGCCGAGGCAGTCGAAAAAACAATTTCCCCTGATTTTGCCAAAATCTGCGGTTAATATGCAATATTTGCAAGCGTCCGATCCGAATTCAGCACCGAATCCAGCTTATAATGAGGTCCTGCTTCGTCTTATTCCTGTTTTTACTGCCGATGACCCTTCCTGCTCAATCCCTCCAACAGGATCTGGACCGCATCCTCCTGTCCGCGTTTCAGCCCGACCAACCAGGCGGCGCCCTGATGATCACCCGAAACGGCGAGGTGATCTTTGAAAAAGCCATCGGTCTGGCCCATTTGAAATCCGGCAAAAACCTTGCAGCCCGGAGCAATTTCCGGATGGCGTCTGTAACCAAACAATTTACAGCCATGGCCATTCTGCTCCTGGAAAAAGACGGAAAATTATCCTTTGACGACCCCTTGACCCGGTTTTTTCCCGGCTTTGCACCCATAGGCGCCCGGATGACGGTTCGTCAATTGCTAACCCATACTTCCGGGATTTGGGCCTACGAAGCGGTCATGGACGAATCGGGCGCCGAGCAGCTTTCGGACGCCGACGTACTTCGCCTCATCCGGGATATCGACAAAAGTTATTTCGAACCCGGTTCTGAATTCCGGTACAGCAACAGCGCTTATTGCCTGCTGGCCCTGATCGTGGAAGAGGTGTCGGGCCGGTCTTTCGCGCGTTTTTTGAGAGATCGCATTTTTAACCCCCTGGGCATGAAAAATACGCGGGTATTTGAGGCTGGAAAACGGATCCGGAACCGGGTGTACGGTTATGCCCGGGATGAAACGGGCCGGCTCGTTTTTTCCGATCAAAGCCTCACCAGTGCGACCAAAGGCGACGGCGGGGTGTACACTTCCCTGGAAGATTACCGGAAATGGGATCAGGCCCTGACCGACGGGCGGCTGATCGACCTGGGAGCCGCCTTTGAAAAAATACGGAGCCCGGTTTCCGGAAACAAGGGATATTACGGCCCGGGCTGGTTTTTTAAACGCGAACCCGGCCCGGGCCTGGAGATGTTCCACTCCGGTTCCACCTGCGGGTTTTCAAATATGGTGATCAGGATTCCGGACAAGGGTGTTCTGGTAGCTTTTTTCTCTAATATTGCAGGCAATCACGACGCTTTTTATCCGGTTTTTGAACGGCTGGTGGAAGAAGGCCTTTTGCAGACGGATATCCGGGCCTGGCATCAGGTTACGGATTGATGCTTCGACTCCGCCCGGAATAAAATGAAGGGTGGGAGAAAATCCCGTTAAAAAAAGAAACAACCGGCGCTATTGACGCAGACACAACCAATATTTGTATGGAAAAAAAGCAAGGGCAATTGGTCCGCAGCATTACGCTGGCTTCGGCCGTCATCCTGGTGATCAGTTCGGTGATCGGTTCAGGGGTCTACAAAAAAGTGGCGCCCATGTCGGCGGAACTGCTGTCGCCAGAGTTGGTGCTTCTGGCCTGGTTGCTGGGAGGGATCATCAGCTTGTTCGGGGCATTGAGCAACGCTGAAATTGCCGGCATGATGGCCGATTCCGGCGGAGAATACGTCTATTTCCGGCGGATTTACGGCCGGTTCATGGCTTTCCTTTGGGGATGGACCACTTTTGCGGTGATCAAAACGGCGGCGATATCTTCTATCTCGTATGTGTTTGCCCAATCTTTCAACGCCATTTTCCCTTTGCCCCATCTCGGTCCGGGCATTGAAAATATTGAGATCTGGGTCTTCAAGCCCTTTGAAAATTCGGGGGTCAAGGCCCTGACCATTGTCCTGATCCTGGTGTTGACAACCCTCAACGCCCGCGGGTTGCGCGGCGGGGCGAGGTTCAGCGAATGGATCACGCGGCTGGTGGCCATCGGTTTGGTGGGCATCGTGTTGTCCTGCGTGTTTTTCAGCGACGGGAGTTTCAGCAATGTGCAGACCAATTCGGTCAATTATGTCGCCCGGCCCTGGTACGACTTCGGGCTGGTCGAAGCCATGTTTACGGCTTTGCTGGCTGCTTTTTGGGCCTACGAGGGATGGAATACGCTGGGTTTTCTGGGCGGAGAGATCCAAAACCCCAACCGAAACCTGCCCAAAGCCCTGTTTTTGGGGATGATGGTCATTATTTCGACCTACCTCATCGTCAACCTGGCCTATTTTTATGTCCTCCCGGTCGATAATATCGTCGGGGTGCACCAGGCGCAAAATGAAATAGCGGCAGTGGCCGTCATCCGGCATTTTGCAGGCAATGCCGGTGCGATCATTATTTCGATAGTCATCCTGGTCACAACCCTGGGGTGCACCAACAGCACCATACTCATGCCGCCAAGGGTATATTATGCCATGGCCCGCGACGGCCTGTTTTTCAAACGGGCAGCCGAGATTCACCCCGTATCCAACACCCCCAACAACGCCCTCTGGATACAGGGGATATGGGCTTGTTTGCTGGTCTTGTCGGGTACATTCGACCAACTGACCGACATGCTGATCTTTGCCGCCTTTTTCTTTTACGGCGCTACGGCGTTCGGCGTATTTGTGATGCGCTGGCGCGAGCCCGATGCGGAACGGCCCTACCGGGTCTGGGGATATCCGGTCATACCCGCCCTGTTTGTCTTATTCTGCGTCGCACTGGTCGTCATCACCTGCAAGACCCATCCGCGCGAAGCGGGCATCGGGCTGGCGCTGATGCTGACGGGCGTGCCGTTTTATTTATACTGGACGTGGAAGAAGTGACGATTGGGGCTGAGTGTTAAACATGCTGGTCAAAGAGGATTATATTTCCGTCGGGGTCTGATACCATCAGGCTTGCGGGTCCGGAAGTGCGTTCATCCGCTTCACTCATCAGTTGGATGTTTTTGCTTTTCAGGTGTTGCTGGATGACTCTGACGTCGTCGAATTGGGCTAATTTTTGGGCGTTTTCGTCCCAACCCGGGTTAAAGGTCAGAATATTGTTCTCAAACATTCCTTGGAACAATCCGATCAGCGCATTCCCGTTTTTCAGAATGAGGTAATTTTTTTGAATGTCGCCTGCAAAGACGGTAAAGCCAAGGTTTTCATAAAATTGTTTTGAAGCCTTGATATCCTTGACGCTAAGGCTTACTGAAAATGCACCTAATTTCATGTGTTTTTTATTTTTTTGGTGGTGATTGGTGATTATCTAATGTTAAATGATTCTTGTCCGGCCGGGTTTTCAAACCTCCAAAAAGCCTTGAAAAATTCAGGAACAATGGTTGAAGCCACCGGATTGGGCGCGTTGAACAGGGCGCAGACGGCGATCTTGTTCTTCCGGTCGATGGCAATTTCGCTGCGGTAATCGTTGACATACCCGCCGTGGTAGACCAATTCGGCGCCTTCAAATTCAAAAATCCGCCAGCCCATGCCGTAGGAAGAGCGGGTAACCCCTTCCCACTGGAAAAAGCGGCTTTCGTTCTGTGATTCGATGAAGGGGGCGAATACGGCATCCAGGGTTTCATTCGACACGATCTCCGGCCGGGCGCCCAGCAGGATCTGCAGCCAGATGCCCATATCATGGATGGAGGCGTTGATCCCGCCGGCTGAGGCGGTGTTGTAGTATTTCCGGGTAACCGGCACGGGGTAAAAACTGGAATCCGCCGCGTTCCAGTCGTGGGGCGAAGCGATATTATTGTTTTGGATAAAAACCTCATAAGAGGCGGAAGCATTTTTCATGCCTGCCGGTTTAAATAATTGATCGGCCAGCAGGGTTTGGAATTCCAGGCCCGTTTTTTTCTGCAATATTTTTTCAATGATCGAAAATGCTGCATTCTGGTAGGCAAATAATTCGCCTTCCTTGCCGATCAGTTTGACCCGTGCAAACTGGGGAATGATCTCGTCGATGGTCTGGCCGGCTTCGATCAGATTGGTGTACGCATGCCGTGGAAGCCCGGTGGTGTGTGTCAAAAGGTTTTTCACGGTGATCCGGGCAGCCTGCCGGCGGTCTTTCAAAGAAAATGCCGGAATAATTTCCTTTACCTTGTCGTCCCAACCCAGAAACCCTTCCTGAACCATTTTTCCTGTCAGAATACCCGTAAATCCTTTGGACAGGCTGGCGAGCCTGAAAACGGTATGGATATCGACGGCGTCTTTGGACCCTGAACTTTTAACGCCGAAACCTTTTTCGAAAATAACCGTGCTGTCTTTGACAATGACAAAGGCGGCTCCCGGGCACTTTGCCGCTTCCAGTTGGACTTTGAAAAAAGATTCGAAGTTTTTCAGGAAAATGGCCTGCGCTTTTTGTTCGGGGGTTAATCCGGCAACCTGCCCGGTTTGTTCGGAAAGGTTGGAAGCCTCATCGCCGCAAGAGCAGAAAAAAACACCTGGCAGAAACAATACGAACGGGAAAGAGACCAGAAGTAACAAAAATTTTTTCATCGGATACCGGAATAGGTTGTGGCGTCAAATGTAATGAATTTGGGTAAATGGTGGAATGGGGACACTGAAACCACTGAGAACACTGAGAACACTGAGGACACTGAGGACACTGAGGACACTGAGGACACTGAGGAATACTAAAGGCTCTGGGGAGCATTAAGGGCGTTAAATATCATGACAGTCCAAGGTATACCGGGCGCCCAACTTTGCAAGGTTTTTTTTTGAACCGTCGCGCCCACCTGTGTAACTTTTCCCTCCGCAGTGTTACTATACAATAGAACCATTGCGAAACACAACATGAACGCAGCGACCAAAGAAGTCTTTCTTGCCCATTACGAACCCCTCCACGAGCGGTTTGCCCGGTATTGCGCCAGCCAGGCCTTCGGCATGATGTCGGCCGAAGACCTCATGCAGGAGGCCATCCTGGCAGCGCTCCAGGGGTTTGAACGGCTCAAGGATAAAAACAAACTGCTGGGTTACCTGATCGGGACGGTGAATAATCTCGTGCGCAACCAACGGCGGCGCGCCAAATTCACCGGGGATTGGGACGAAAAACTGGCCGCCGAACTGGAAGGCCGCCTCCCCGACCCGGGCGCCTCGATCGATGTGCAATACCTTCTGAAGGCCCTGCAACAATTACCCGAAAACCAACGGGATTCCCTGATCCTGTTCGAAGTCAGCGGTTTTAGCGTCCGGGAGATCGCCGGGATCCAGCAAACCAACGAAGGAACCGTCAAAACACGCCTCAGCCGCGCCCGTCAGGCCCTCCGGGAGATCCTGGCCGAAGACGGCCGGCCCCTCAGCCTGACCCAACGCCTTGCCATCTATTCGTCCATCTTATTCTGAACGATATGCCGAAATCCGTCAACCTGGAAAACGCCTTTGCCAACCTGCGCCGGATGCAGATTCCGGTGAGCTTTTCAAAAGTGGAAGAATGGGTGATAGTCGCAAACATCCGGCCTGTCAGAACCGCCGGCCGGCTGGCTCGCTGGCTGGTCCGGATACTGCGCGGCAAATCCGGCTAATCGCTGCCTTGTTTTAATTTCTGATCGCATTTCAACCGTTTGACGCACCTCACCGGAAAGCCGATTTTATGCCCAACCACCCCAAACCATCCAAACTGAAGAATCGAGGAACTGAAGAATCGAGGAACCGAAGAATCGAGGAACTGAAGAATCGAGGAACTGAAGAATCGAGGAACTGAAGAATCGAGGAACTGCAACCCTAAACAACCCCAAACCACGCCGTGGCGTGGCCAAACAACTCCAAACCATCCAAACATCATCCACCATGCAAACATCCAACGAATTCCTGCATTACGCCACCCGCCATCGCGGCATGAACAGCATGCACCTCGAACGGTACATCCACCTCAATGCTGCCGGGCTGAAGGCGATCTCGCCTGTGGTCATCGAAGAACGCCCGATGAACATCGCCCAACTCGACGTATTCAGCCGCCTGATGATGGACCGGATCATTTTCCTCGGGGTGGGTATCGACGATTACGTGGCCAACGTAGTACAGGCACAACTGCTGTTCCTGCACAGCGTCGACCCCAAACGCGATATCCAGATGTACATCAATTCCCCGGGCGGGTCGGTCATCGCAGGGCTCGGGATCTACGACACCATGCAGTACGTCGGGCCCGACATCGCTACCATCTGTACCAGCATGGCTGCCAGCATGGGCTCGGTCTTGCTGTCATCCGGCGCCAAAGGCAAACGCTCAGCCTTGCCGCATAGCCGCGTCATGATCCACCAGCCCACCGGCGCCGCACAGGGGCAATTGACGGATATGGAAATCACTTATCGGCTGTACAAGGACCTGCAGGCCGAACTGTATAAAATTCTGAGCAAAAATACGGGACAGGATTACGAAAAGATCGCTGTCGATTCCGACCGCGACAATTGGATGGTGGCGCCGGAAGCGAAAGCCTACGGGTTAATCGACGAAGTAGTAGCACCGACCTCCGGTCGGGTGTAAATAAAAATGCGCCGACCGGAGGTCGGACGCTACTTTTCAATATCAAATTTGTACTGCACCAGTTCGCGGATCGGGTCGCCCGTATCGGGCGTCAGATTATCCAGCATGATATCGACGTCGATCACCTCAGCTTCTTCCTTTTCAGTGCTGTCAAAAACAATATGGATCTTCCCTTTGGCGCCGGGCGCAACCGGGTCTTTGGAATACCCGGTGGTGGTGCACTCGCAGGCCGTCACAATAGCGATGACCAGGGGCGCATCTCCCCGGTTGACGAATTCAAAGTCGAACTCGCGTTTTTCACCGCGTTTCACCTTGCCCAGGTCGATGACCCGTTTTTTGAACTGCATGACGGGCAAGCCTTTGATGTTTTTCCGGCCGTAGAGCGACGACATCTTGCTGATGGAGACCGTATCCTTGCCTGCTGGCGCCGGTTCAGCGGTTGGCAGGCTGTTGCGGTTTCTCTGCGGCTTGGTCTCCGGTTGTTTACGCAGACTGGTCCGCTTGATGGTGATGCTCGTAGGCCCGGCGATGATCTTGAATTCGGTGCGGCGGTTGATGTAATGGGCAGCTTCCCTTTGTTCTTCGGTCGGCAGCGCATCGATGAATTGCTGGGTGAGCACATCCCCTACTTTGAGGAAGGGGTTGAGGCTGGCGATCCGTTCGTTTACCGTTTGCGGCACGGTTTCGCCGTACCCTTTGGCTTCGATCCGGTCGCGGACGATCCCGGCTCTGACCAGCCATCGCCTGGCCGATTCTGCACGGGCTTGCGACAGGCGGATATTGTACGGGTCGTCGCCCCGGTAGTCGGTATGCGAACTCAGTTCGATGCGCATATCGGGATATTGTTCCATCAAGCCTTGTACTACTTTGAGGTCGCCTTCTGCTTCGGTTTTGATCAGGTCTTTGTCGTAATCGTACAGGATGTTTTCCAGTACGATCGCCTGTTCGATGGAAACCGTATCGTATTCCGGTTCCGGCGGCGGAACGGGTTTCGGTTTCAGGAAAAAGCGGTGTTCGAAGGTTTTGGAGGCTTTCAGGCCGACGGTATTGAAAGTCATGGAGTCAGGATAATACCCTTCCTTAAAGGCAACGACCTTGTAGGGTTTTTCCAGTTCCAGCCCAAAATCAAAACGGTTGCCTTTTTCACTGGATTTATTTTGCGGAGCTCCCGGGGCGTCGTTCACGGTTTCCACCAGACCGACGGTAGCGCCGAGGATCGGTTTTTTCTTGTCGTCGAATACCCCCACCACCAGGTCGGCAAAGAGCCGGGCGATCTCAAAGGTGTAGATATCGTCGCAGCAGGTTTTGGATTTCAGCGACCGGCCACCCTCGCGGTTGGAGGTCAGCACACCTTTGTAGCCTTCCGGGTCGAGCCGGAAGTAGATATCGTCGACGCTGGTATTGTAGCTTTTGCCCATATTTTTGGGTTCGCTCCAGAGGGAACCGTCCCAAACCGTGTAAAAAATATCAAATCCGCCGATGCCGGGGTGGCCTTCGGAACTGAAATACAGGGTGCCGTCGTGGTAATACGGTGAATATTCGTCGCCGACGCTGTTCACTTTGGGGCCGAGATTGATCGGGTCGCCGTAGACCCCGTCGCCCTTATAGGTAGCGTAATAGATATCCAGACCGCCGTGGCCGCCTTCCATATCGGAAACAAAAAAGAGCACTTCCTTGCCGAACAATTCACCCACAGCCGGGTGCAGCGCCAGGAAATTGCCGTTTACACCCTGGAGTTCGTTGGCGCTTTTCCAACTTCCGCCGCCGCCTTCGCTCAGGTAGATCTTGCTGGCGACCGGAATATTGCCTTTCATTTCAATGCGGTTGAAATACATCCGGCTGCCATCCGGCGACAGAGAGGTGTTCACCGTATGAAATCCGGGGCGGTTGACCCCTTCGTCCAGTTCGGAAGGTTTGCCCCATCCTTTCTCTCCCTTTGCGGAGGAGTAAACCCGGGCGTGGTAATTTTCATTTTTGCCGTCCAGCACGGTTACCTCCTTGTTTTCCGCTAGTGCAGAAAAGTAGAGGGTATTGCCGTCGGGCGACAGAGCCGGGGCGTATTCGGAGGTGGTGGAATTGACTTCGCGACCTGCATTTTCCAATTTGACGCCTTGCGGGTTGCTCGGCAGGATGGCCGCCAGTTCAGCGCCGGTTATTTCATTTTGGGCCAGTTCCTTCAGCCTTTCATCGGAGGTAAGCCCGATGAACTCTTGCAGCATAACGACTGCTTCTTCGTATTTTTCGTTCATCTTCAGAACCCGGCCGAGCAAAAACCGTTCCTGGATAAATTCCTTGTTTTTGTCGCGGCGGATGAGGCGATCCAGCCAGCGTTCGGCCTTGACGTAATCGCGCAACTTGTAATTGAGGTTGGCAATTACGGGAATGATGGTTTGTTCTTCCTGTTCCTCGAAGGCTTTTTCGTACCAATCCAGGGCGTTGTAATAATCCTGATTGGCAACGAGTTCTTCCGCCGTTGCGACCATCGTTTCATAGGAAGATTTGCTGATGGGTTGAGCCGAAGCGACGCCGGCCCCCATCGCCAAACTGATCAGAACGAGCCAGGTATTTCTCATAAGACTTTTCCTGTTTAAACGCAAAAAAATACAATTGTTGTGCAAAATCAGAAACGCGGGCAGAATATCGCCGGTTTCACGTCGGGTTTCTTGTAGATCTTCAGGATATAATACGCGGCGATCTCGAATGCGCCGACGGAATCGTTGATCTCATTGCGGGACGACATGGTAAGGTCGTAACCCAATGCAGCGTGCAGGTCCTTGTAGTCGATGCCGAAGAGCACTTTGCCGGCGTCGCCGAACCGGTAGCCCAGTCCGAAATTGAGTTTAAAGTCCGGATTGACTTGCCGGCCCAACCAGCCTTGCAGGGAAATCTCCCGGGCTTTGGCCGTATTCATGAACAACAATGTAGGCGCTATGCTCCATTTGTCGTCGAGTTTCTGGTCGTAACGCCCGTGAAAGGTGATCTTCATCGGGCGGTCGGAGCCGTCGCCAAGGCCGGAAAAACCGTATTGCGGCGTTGTCACGTGGCCCACTGCGAGTCCGAGTTCCAGTGCGGCTTCGTTGTTGATGGCAGAACGCAGCATCAGTCCGCCCGTAAAATCGGTGAAATTTTTATTTCTGTCGAAGTCCGAATTGTTGCCGCCGCCGCCACCGCCGCCGGTACCGGCAATGACCTGGTCTTCGGTGGTCACGTTGCCGCCGCCGCCGACCGACGTGTCGAATTGGTCGGCAGGATCGGCATCAATGGATTTGAACCGACGGCCCACTGCCCCGCCCTGGGCGGCGAAGGTCAGGTAGGTCTTTCCCTTTTTATCGAGAGAAAGGTGATAGGCGCCTGAAAGCCACTGTGCGTTGGTTTGCAGGGACAAACTGCCGGCTTTATCACTGAAAAAGACGAGGCCGACCCCGATCCAGTCCCTTTTCCCGAATCCCCGGATAATCGGCGCGTCGAGGTAAAAAGAAGGCGTACTGTATCCTTTGGCGCCGGAAATGGCAAAATCCTGCGCGCGGTAGATGCCGCCGATGCGGGCCGTACCCTCGAAAGCGCCGGTTAATGCCGGGTTGAGGGTAAGCGGAGCATAATTAAAGAGGGTATTGTGCAAATCTTGCGCCCGTAAGACCGAAGCAAGTATTAAAAAACCAGAGAGCAGGAGTAGCGGTTTTAGCCATTTCATAGATTTTCTGATTTTGAATAGTTCATGAGTTGTAACTCCAAGGCAACAACTCTCAAAATGTGGACGTAAGCCCGTTGTTTTTGGGTTGGGTCTCCGGCCAAAGCCGAAAGATAGCCCTTTTTGATAAATTGTCTGCAAATTAAGTGATAAATGGCTGATTGGTATTATCCGGCTTCTATCATTTCTCACTTCTATCCGACAAATTTGAATTGAATCACCACGCCGCTGCCTGGTCGATTTTGAAGATAATCGTATCATTCCTTCCAATCATTCAATCGAATCAATTCCTCGATTCCTCAGTTCCTCGATTCCTCAGTTCCTCAACTAACGCCACTCCTGTTCCATCATACACCGGAAATGCCCCTTCGGGCAGACATCGTACCCGATCTTGGAACAAGGTCTGCACGGCAATCCTTTTACCTCCAGGGTGGTATTCTTGTTTACGCCGTTTGGATAAAAAGGATACATTCCGAATTCCGGGATGGTATTGCCCCAGACCGAAACGATCTCTTTGCGGAAGGCTGCTGCAATATGCATCAACCCGGTATCGTGCGTGACCACCCTCCGGGCTTGCCGGACCAGCGAAGCGGATTGGTTCAGGTTGCAGCGCCCGCAGGCGTTGATCACATTCCCGCCCGCAGATTGGGTTACTCTTTGCCCGGTTTCCGCATCCTCCGGCCCGCCCAGCAATACAACCGGACCTTCGATCTTCCGGCAAAATTCCGCAATCTTCTCCGGCGGAAGGCGTTTGGTAGCATGCGCCGCGCCGATCACAAAGGCCGTGTAGGGGATTTCAGGCGGTTTCAAGTCCGGATTCCCCACCCGTTCTTTAGCGCCGGACCGGATAAAAACCCCGGTTTCCAGCTCGTCGGCGGGCGGGATAAAATAATCCAGCCCCTCGCCGTCATTAACCACTCCCAGATGAGCGGCGGCCTTCAGGTAGCGGTCGACGATATGGACATCGGGCAGCCGGTTGATCTTGAACCGGACCATCAGCCATTTTTCCAGGTTCAGTTTGTTAAACCCCCGGGCAGGAACGGGAAAAAGTCCCCATCGCACCCGCTGCGAACGCAGGTTGTTGTGCAAGTCGATAATGCCGTCAAACCCTTCTGCGCGCAATTGAGGAAGGACCTCACCCGCGCTCTTCCGGATGGAATGAATGCGGTCGATGTACGGATTAGCGGCCAATACATTCCGGAAGGATGCCTTGGTGAGGTAATGCACTTCGGCGCCTACCTGGCGCTTGAGGGCGCGCACCACCGGGGTGGTCAGCACAATATCGCCGATAGAGCTGAAGCGGATGATGAGGTATTTCGGCAATTTTTTTTTCGCAAAGATGAAAAAAATCGGGTAGACAGTGGACGGTAAGACGGCAGACGGTAGACGGTCCATAGGACTCCTTTGGAGTGGACGGTAAGACGGCAGACGGCAGACGGTGGACGGCAGACGGTAGATGGCAGACGGCAGACGGCAGATTTATCCGCCTGATGCGAGGTACGAGCATTGGGCGGACGCCCTCCATCCGAACGCTGGCAAGTTCTGTGCATCGACGCACGGCTTCCGCCTTTAGAGCCTGCCGCGCAGAAGGCGCGGGGTAAGGGGCGAGCGTGGGCCTGATGCGCTACGCCAAGGCGTGGGCGACGCGAAGTATAAATGACCGGTTTTTTGATTCGCCCCACTCCAATATCGTTGATGAACTACCGGGCAACCGCGATGCGCTGGGTGAAAACCATGCGGCTGCCGTCCCAAATGCGGAGCATATACATACCGGAGGAAGAGAGCGGCGGCCATAAGATTTCACGCCGGAATCCGGCTTCAAAATGGCGTCGATTGATCATTTTCCCTTGCTGGTCGAACCATTCCACCCGCAGGGTTTCTATCGATTCACCCGCGAGGGAGACCGGGCTGCCCGAAGTCAAGAGGGTTGGAAATACCTGCCATTGGGGCGCGCCTTGCACACCGGCCTTTTCAAAAAAGACGGCGGATACTTCGGAATAACTATGCCGGCCATCCTGGTCGGTTTGCTTCAGGCGGTAATAGTTCCAGCCGTCAATGGGCAGGGGGTCCACGGTCCGGTATTCCCGTTTTTTTTCAGTGTCACCCCGGCTTTTCAAGAATTGGATGGCGAAAAAATCGCGGCCGTCGGGGCTTCGTTCCACAGTAAACCCGGCGTTGTTTTTTTCAAGAAAAACCGTCCAGTCCAGTCGGATGCCGCCGGTTTCAGGGATTGCCCGGAAGTCGCCCCATTCAACAGGCAAGAGCGGATCGTATAACAAAACGAATAACCCGTTGAGGATATCCGAACCAATGATATTTCCCGAAGGCAGGAAAGGGTAAACGCCCCAGGCGCCGTCGTAATTGCCGTAAGCCGTGTGGTCGGTATAGGTATCGTAATACCCTGCCCGAACCACATCGAAGGGATTGCTGATGTCAAAGATCTGGACTCCGTCTTCGTAATAAGAAACATAAACCAGGTTGCCGAGGATGAACGGGTTGTGCGGCACGCTGTTGGTATGGGCAGGCGCCAGTAATTGGGAACGGAAAACGTCGGTAACGTTGATTTCGTCGGGGTCGGAATTTACATCCGCTATTTTTAAACCCAGACCGGTGGGGACCTCGTCGGCAAAAACCAGGTACTGGCCGTTGCTGCTGAGCCAACTGCTGTGGTTGTAACCCTTGTCCGGATAATCGGTGATCGACTTGAGGGCGGCCGGGGACGCCGGGTTGGTCAAAGTACTCAGATCATAAATATAAAGCCCGTTGTTGCCGTGGGAACAGTAGGCGATATGGTCCCGGACGTAAACATCGTGGACATAGCCGCCCGGAAGGTTGACAAAAGCGATCAGGCCGGGGCTGGCAGGATTAATAGTCAGATCCAATACAACCAGGTCGTATCCGCCTGGAAGGCTGAGGCCGGCCACATAAAGGCGGCCGGCGGCTTCATCGATAAAAATATTGTGCGACCGGTTGAACCAGGTCGTAAGTTGGTTGGCTTTGGTTACACTTGCAGGCAGGTTGGAAAGATTGAATATCATCAGGCCTTCGGCGCCCTGGTCGGCTACTGAATAAGCGTAGTTGCCATAGGTTTTCATATCCCGCCAGATCGAATTGGCCCCGCCTGCAAACGAAGCGATTTCCTGGATATCCGCAGGGTGGGTAATATCAAAAAAATGGATCTTTTGCGCCGACCCCAGAAGCGCGTACTCCCTTCCGCCTTCAGCATAACCCCAACAGTCGTTGTATACAATGCCACTGTGAACGGGCAGGCTGTTGTTGTCCCATTGCCCCAGCAAAACCATATTCTCGGAAATCTGTGTGGCAACCGGTCGGGTAAATGCCAGGCAGGCCGTCAGAAGGATGAATGATTTATAATGCATGGCTGCAAGTTGTCAGTGTTTCATGGTTTCATGGATAACACTGGAACGGTGAATCAATCCGGCCCACCTGCGCCGAGGCTTCCGTGGGCGAAGCTCCTGCCTGCCGGCAGGCAAGAATCGAACCAATCGAACCAATCGATTCAATCGAATCAATCCAACCAATTCACGCCCGGGTTTTCTGTCTCAATCCTGGATATCTCCTCCAATTGCCCGTTTTCAAACAGGCGGTCAAAGGATTTTACATCCCGGATGGTATCCGGAACGGGTTTGAAATTGATATAATCGACAAACCGGATGCCTTTGATATGGCGGGGGTTGTATGCCTGGCGGAACCGGGCGCCGCCGCCGTCGGTCAGGTAGTTATAAGCCATATAATCCAGGGTAAAACTGTCGCGGTGGATCCAGAAAACAAATTCGTCCTGATAATCCTTTCCACCTTCTTCCTGCCGGAAAGTTACACCGATTTTAAAATAAGGCTGGTTTTTGATCTGGGTTTTCCCAAGAAAGGTCTTTTGGACGGCAGGGTCATTCAGTGCATTGGGCAGCAAGGCAAAATAGATCACGGAATTGATACTGTTGGCATAGGCGCTGCTGTCTTTGGCGCTCAGGGGTGTTTTTTGTCCGTCGACCTCACGGATCAGGCCACCATTGGTCCATACGTCCCGGGTGTGGACGCCGGCGGTATCGGTCCAGATCCGCTCGTATTGGAACAAACCTCTGTTGCGAACAGCGATATAATGCCGGCCGCGAAAGTCGAATTCCACCCGGCAGCTGTCGAGCAGGGCCGACCCGTGGCGTTCCATGGCCTGATCTGCAACATATTGGGCCGTATCGGCCACCGGGGGGCCTCCTTGCTGATCAGCAACAGTGTTTGGATTGCAGGCGGACAGGAATAGGGACAATATCGTCAGACTGAACAGGAATCGCATGTTTTTGGGGACAAAAATAAGGTAACGGGACGGGTAAAATTATCCGCTGGACGATAAAACAAGCAATTGGCCCCGTGGCCGGATATGCGGGCATTTCCCAATTTTTGTCAAACAGGCACGATTATTGCCTTGGTCGGTATGGGCTTGTGTATTGGACGCGCCCCGGTCCTATGAACAATTTTAAATTCAAAACCCATCAGATGCCATGAAATATAATCTTTGTTTTACGATTTTCCTGCTCCTGTTTTCTAATTCCCTGGCAGCCGCTGACTACTTCTGGGTCGGCGGTCCGGGCAACTGGTCGGATATTTCTCATTGGGCCACCACTTCCGGCGGTGTGATTACCCACAATCAGGCGCCCACCGCAGACGACAACGTGTTTTTCGACGCCAATTCCTTCACCGGCCTCAACCAGGTGGTGCTGATCAACAACGAAAGCATCTTTTGCAGAAACCTGGACTGGACGGGCGCCACCGGTACGCCGGTTTTCCGGGGCGATTCCGGCAAAGTCGTCAATATTTTTGGAAGCCTGAACTTTATTTACGGCATGATCTTTGACTTTGACGGGGAAGTGCGCTTTCGGACAGCCGGTCAGGGCATGCCGGTCAGAACAGCCGGACACCGGCTGGGTCGCGAGGCGCTTTTTGAGGGCGACGGCGGCTGGATCCTGCAAGACAGCCTGGCCGTTGACCGCCATATTCGCTTCAACAGCGGTATCCTGAATACGAACGGACATAATCTGAATGCAGGCTATTTTTATATCAATATCCAGGACAGCGGCCAGTTGATCCTGGCCAATTCCAGGATAACCCTTACCGGCAGCAATATCTACGAAGAGATCGGGCAGGAATTATTCACCTATGATGTATTGGATTTTAACATTGAAGGAAATTTTACAGCAGATCCCGGCAATTCGGTGATTGAGCTTACTTCCAATGATGCCACCGCCCGGATACAGAACGGGAACCCCGAATTCCAATTGAACGACCTCTTTTTTTCCGCCCCCCAGGGCAAGGGCGCCCTGGTTTTATCCTTGCAGCCTGTCTCCTTCGGCCGGATCCGGTTCAACGGCCACGGCGCCCTGGACCGCCACCTGTCGGCAGAACACCTGATCCTGGCCCCCGGAATGCAGTACCGGTTCCTCGCCGGCTTCACCTACGAGTTCGATTCCATTACCGCCACCGGCAGTTGCGTGGCGCCGATCACCCTTCAGGCAACGGAGAATAATACCGCCACCTTTTTATCGAACGGCAACCAGATCGAACTGGATTTTGTCAACCTGAAGAATATCGACGCCACTGGCAGCGCCGCTTTTATTGCCAAAAACAGCGCCGACCTGGGCAATAACAGCGGCTGGACCATCCTCCCCCGGACCGTACAAAACCTCTACTGGGTAGGGGGCGCCGGCAACTGGGACGATCCCGCTCATTGGGCGCTCACCAGCGGCGGACCAGGTGGCGCCTGCATCCCCTCGGGAACCGATAATGTATTCTTTGATCAAAATTCCTTCAACTTCCCTGCCCAGGTGGTGACCATCAACGCAGAAGATGCCTATTGCCGGGATATGACCTGGACCGCCGCCGCTAACGCCCCCAGTCTGGCCGGCGCTAACGACCGCAATCTGCATATCTTCGGGTCCCTGGCCCTGATCCCTGAAATGCAATTCGCTTTTGGCGGTCTTTTGCAATTTGAATCTCAGGAAACGGGCAAAACCGTCGCCACCGGCAATCACAGGATCAACAAGGTCCGGTTTCAGGGAAACGGCGGAGAATGGACCCTGCTGGACAGCCTGAAGATAACAACCGGGTTCACGTTGGACGCCGGGACCCTGAATACCAACAGTCAATACATCGAATGTACCAGTGTAAATTCCACCCTCGGGGGCGTTCAACGCAAAATGGTCCTGGGAAATACCCATTGGGTGATCAAACATCTTCCGGGGGCAAACAAAGATCAATGGCTGGTATTGGTCAATGATTTTGAACTGGACGCCGGTACTTCCACCCTTGAATTTGCAGGCGAAGGGCCTGGCGGCTTTCTTCAACATACAGGAACAGGCGGCCTCCAGTACAACCGCGTGGTTTTCACCGGCGATGACGGTTTTCTCGAAGACCTGGCTTCCGGCATTTACTGCACCATCGACACCCTCATCTTCAAAAAAGGAGGTTATATCAAAGAGGATTACCGGATCCGATCCCTGCAGCTCGAACCCGGCGCCACTTACCTTCTGCAAGACGGAACCGTTCAAACGATCGATGAACTCGTCGCCCCGGCCAGTTGTAATGCGCTCATCACCATCCGCTCCTATTCCGCCGGAAATCCCGCGTTCATCAATGCCCTGATCACCCAGACCGATCTTCAGTATCTTTCCCTCCGCGACGTGCACAGCATCGGCCTGGGCTACCTCGCCGCCTACAACAGCATCGACCTGGGGAACAATACCGGCTGGACGATCAGTGAACTGGCCAGCCGGACTCTTTTTTGGGTCGGTGGCGCCGGTAATTGGGACGCCCCCGACCATTGGTCGCTCAGCAGCGGAGGGCCCGGCGGGGAATGCATTCCTACCCTGCGCGACGACGTCGTTTTCGACGGCAATTCTTTCAACGCACCAGGGCAGCAAGTCTTCGGGCAGTCGCTCAATGGCTATTATTGCCGGAACCTGACCTGGGAAAACAACCTCCCGGATCCGGTTTTTAATTTGAACCGCCTGTATTGTTACGGATCGGCGGTGTTTGCGCAGGATATGGTCAATCAGCTTTCGGGTTTCAACCTGAGCGGATCCGGCGCCCAAACCGTTCGCTTTAAAGGTCAACCTTTCCAGGATGTGCAGGTGGCCGGCGACGGCGCCTACACGTTCCTGGACGACCTTTCGGCCGATCAGCTTTTCCTGCGCAGCGGCGTTTTAAATACCAATGATCAGGACCTTACCCTGGCCCGTTTGATTTTCACCAACGAAAACACCCAGTTTTTACTGGAACTGGGCCGTTCTTATATCACCATTACCGATCCGGCCAATCAGGTCAATTATAGCCTGAAAGCCCCTTTCGGAGAAAATACAGTGATCAACCCCGGCGCCTCGGTTATTGAACTGACCCATCCGGACGCAGGGGTTCTCCTCAGCGGCGGACTCACATTCAACAACCTGGTATTCAGCGGCGTTGAAGGGTTAATCAACATCGTTCACCGGGAAAACAGCAGCAGCATGGATCATCCCGTCCGGTTTAATTTACTGGAAGTTGGCAGCGACGCCGTCATCAATGGTTTCAACAACATCGACACCCTGATTTTTGCACCGGGCAAGTCGTACCGGCTTGAAGCCAACGTCACCCAAACTGTCAACGAATTTTTCAAGATCGTTGGAAATAATTGTATTCCATTGGAGCTGTTCTCTACCCTGCCCGGGGAAAAAGCCACCATTTTTATGGCCCAGGGAACCGTTTACGGTGAATTCATCCAGATGCAGGACCAGATTGCCGCCGGCGGCGCCACTTTCTATGCCGGGGTGTTCAGTACCGATATCGCCGGCTCCAATCAGGGTTGGATATTTGGCAACGCTCCGGAATATATCAATGTTGGGTTCCTGGGTCAGGACCGGGCCATTTGTCCGGGCGAAACCGTTCCGCTCAGCGCCTACAACTACAGCCCGGGCGAAACTTACACCTGGTCAACCGGGAATTCGAACGCAGGTATTACAGCAACAGAAGCCGGATTGTACTGGGCGCGCGTCACCTTTGGCAATATGTGCGAGACCGTTGATACCGTTCTTATTTCCATCAAGGAGCCCGCGTCGGTCGACCTGGGGCCCGATACCCGGATCTGTGAAGGGGAAACCCTCGTGCTGGATGCTTCTTCCCCGGACCAGAATGTAACTTACCGATGGCAGGATGGCAGCACCGGTCCGACTTTCACCGTAACGCAGGCAGGCGATTATTCTGTAGAGTTGAACAAAGGAGGATGCTTGACCAGGGATAGCGTTTCCATCGGTATTTCAGATACGCTGACGGTAAACCTGGGCCCGGATCAGTCCCGCTGCGAGGGTGAAAGCATTATACTGGACGCGGGCGTTGGCCTGCCTGCCGCCTATCAGTGGCAGGACGGATCCGGCCAGCCCACCCTGACCCTGAATCAATCGGGAATCTATTCGGTTACGGTGACGGCCGGCGCGTGTACCGGGCAGGACGAAGTGGCCGTCGCCTTCAACCCCGCGCCCGAATTCAGTCTTGGCCCGGACACCAGCCTGTGTACGGGGGAAACCTGGTTATTTGACCTCTCCGGAACAGGCGATACCTACCGCTGGCAAGACGGAGCTTCAACATCAATTTACAATGTGGGTCACCCCGGACAATATTGGGTGGAAATCACTAAAAACGGCTGTGTTTTTGCCGATACCTTGCAAATAGAATTCTTTGAAACACCCGTTGTCGATCTGGGCCCTGACCAATCCCTTTGCGATGGCGAAACCGCCGTTCTGGACGCGGGGAGTAGTCAATCGGTTTCCTACCAATGGCAAGATGGCTCTGTGCAGCCTACCCTGACAGTGGATCGGTCGGGGAGGTATTCGGTTGTCGTTACAGCCAACGGGTGCACCACGCAGGACGAAGTAAGTTTTACCTTCAACCCCATCCCGGTATTCAGCCTCGGCCCCGACACCAGCCTGTGCACCGGCCAAACCCTGGTATTTGATCGCTCCGGATCAGGCGACGCCTACCGCTGGCAGGACGGATCGTCTTCGCCGGTGTACACCGTCGATCACCCCGGGCAATATTGGTTGGAGGTTACTGCAAACAGTTGCGTTTTTGTGGATACCCTGACCGTTGAATTCCGAACGCTACCGGAGGTCAACCTTGGATCGGATCAGGTTGTTTGCGACCAGGAAGCAGTGAATTTGGAACCGGAGATACCGGAGGCTGACAGCTTTTTCTGGCAGGACGGCAGCGATTCACCATCCTTTACCGCCATTCAATCCGGCGTATACTGGGTAGAGGCCATACTGGACGGCTGCCGGAGCCGGGATAGCGTATTGATCCGCTTCAATATTGCCCCGGACCCCGGCCTCCCGGATAGTCTTACCCTGTGCCAGGGGGAAATACTCCGTTTGCGGCCTTTAAGCCTTCCGGGCAGTGCGATCATCTGGCAGGATGGCTCAAATAGCCCGGAATATCCGGTGGAGGAAGCCGGGCAGTATTCCCTGACAATTGACAATGGCGACTGCCTTATCCAGGATTCGGTGAAAGTGATCCTTTCTGCCTGCGGCGAAGTCCCGGTTTATGTACCCAATGCATTTTCGCCGGACGGCGACGGATTCAATGACCTGTTTGTCCCGGATTTCGACCCCGGTTACGAAGTCCTCGATTACCAGATCAGGATCTTTGACCGGTGGGGAGAGTTGGTCTTTCATTCAGCAGATCCGGCTTCCGGATGGGATGGAAGGGTCAGGGACCGGGACGCAGGATTCGGCGTGTACGTTTATGTGCTCCGGTTCCGAATACAGCGGAAGGGGGAGGTCGTTGACCAGTTGATTTCGGGAGATGTGAACCTGATCCGGTAAAGCGTTCAAGGTTTGATCTCCCTGTTCCAAACCTCCTTGCCTTCTGCATTCATGATCCGGATCATCAGCCGCCGTTCGAGTCGCGGGCCGTAAAATTCCAGCAGACCGAAATTGCGCTCTACCAATAGCGTTTCGGGCACACGGAGGTCGTTCACCTCATTTGCCGGGTTGCCTACGCCGGAAGTGAGCGGCGACACCGTGAGGTCGTACACGGCATGGCCGTTGGCGTTTACGTAGCTGCTCAGCTCGGTATGGTGGCGATCGCCGCTGAGGAAAACGACGCCGGTAATGCCTTCCTCCTCGATACGCCGGAGGATGTACCCCCGTTCCTCCGGCCCTATATTGGAATAAGTTTCATACACCCTGGCAGTGGTGAGCATCTGGCCGCCAACGGCGATCATTTTGAAAGGCGCCTTGCTGAAGGTAAGGGCATCGATCAGCCATTCGATCTGGTCGTTGCCGAGCAGGGTTTTGTCGCCTGTTTCCCGGTCGTTGGGTGTCCGGAAATAACGGTTGTCTAACAAGAAAAAATCGATGTCGGCAAACTGAAAAAAATTAGTGATGCCTTTTTTACCGGGCAGGCCGTAGTTCTGATTGCCCCAGAAGAGTTTGAAGATGTCCAGCGTTACATCTTTGTGAATGAACCCCCGGTCGGAGTCGTTGGGGCCAAAATCGTGGTCGTCCCAAATGGCGTAATGATGGGTGGAGGCCAGCAGCGGTTGCAGTTCGGGTAAGGAACGGGTATGGGTGTACCGGTGCAGCATGCCGGTTCGGGTATACCAGTCGGGCTCACGGAAATAAACATTATCGCCAAGCCACAACATCGCATCCGGCCGGCGGTCGTTGATAGCGGTCAAAAGGTGGTAATCCCCTCCGTAGGGATTGCCCGGCCGGTCGTAGATCTCTTCATTGACATAAAAACAACTGCCTACCGCCATGGAGAAATTGGGTGGGTCGGTTCGAAACTGCCACAAGGTCTGGGTCTGAAACCGGGTCGGATACGGCAATCTGACAGGTTTGTCGTTGATCAGCAACTGGTATTCGTACTTTTTCCCGGGTTCTACCTGGTCGGCGATCAGTTTGGCGGTGAATGCCTCTTCTTTGACCGTTTGTTTGGCGCCGGTCAGGGTCTTTTTGCCGGTTGTCCCTTCTTCCCAATACGCAAACTGCACCCGGGCGGCGGATTTGGTTTGCACCCAAAGCAACACTTCTTTCATTTCGCTGTACCCCAGCATCGGGCCGGATTGCAGCAAATCGTTCTGGCTGTTGGCAAATGACAACAACAGGAAAAGGCAGAAGGAAAGGGAAAACAGCTTTTTCATTGGTGATTTGTTGATGCGTTGATTTGTTGATTCGATGGGTTCCATTTCGAATCCTCTCATCCTCCTATCCTCGGTTCCTGAACTTTCATCCCCAAAAACGCCCGCACGGCGGCATACGTCACGGTTTTATCCTGAAAATAGAGCAAGGCTTCCTCCAGCGCCCGGTCGCCTGCGCCGAGGTGGTTGAGGATATTGGCCAGGTGCATTTTCATATGCCCGCTCTGGATGCCGGTGGTGATCAGCGAGCGGAGTGCGGCGAAGTTTTGCGCCAACCCCGTGCAGGCGATGACGGCCATGAGTTCGGCGGCTGAGGGGTTGCCCAAAATATCCAGCGCCCGGCGCGCGAGCGGATGCAATTTGGTCAGGCCGCCCACTGTGCCGACTGCCAGCGGAAGGTCGAGCCAGAAACGGAAAAGGCCGTCTTCGATCACACAATCGCTCAAACTCCGGTATTGTCCGTCACGGGCGGCATACGCGTGCCCGCAGGCTTCGATGGCCCTGAAATCATTGGCCGTGGCCAGCACCACCGCATCGATGCCGTTAAAGATGCCTTTATTGTGGGTTACCGCCCGGTAGGGGTCTACCCGGGCGATCCGCACTGCTTTGTAAAATTTATCTGCAAATGCAGCCGGGCTGAGGTCGGCGCAGGCCCCGCCCAGCCGGTCAACCGGGCATTCCACATAAGCCCGCACCAGGCAGTCGGGGGTATAATTGGACAAGATGGACATAATGACGGTCAATTCCTGGCCCTGGGGTTGCAAGCCGGGATGTTCGGCGGCAAAATCCTGCAACGTATCCGAAAACTGTTCGAGCACCGAATTGATAAAGTTGGCGCCCATGGAATCGCAGGTTTCAAACGAGACCCGCAATTGGAACAGGTCCGGTTCGCGGTCGCTGAGGTCCACCAGTTCGATTTTGCCGATGCCTCCGCCTCTTTTTTCCATATTTTCGGTCAGGTTGGCGGATTCTTGCCGCAGCCGGCGCTCCAGTTCCGGAAAAACACGCTGGAACATCCCGTGGTCGCCCGGCCAGGTAAAATGCACCTGCCCCAGCTTGACAGTCGATTGCACTTCCGCCTTGAATCCACCCCGCGAAAGCCAGAATTTGGCCGCACTGGAGGCGGCTGCCACCACAGAGCTTTCCTCGATAACCATCGGCACCGCATAAACATGCCCATTGATCAGAAAATTGGGGGCGATGCTGAAAGGCATGGGAAAATTGGCCACGGTATTTTCGCTGAAACCGTCCAATACCCGTTGCAGGTCCGCATTGTTATGGGTGAAACCGGCCATTTCCATCGCGGCAGCCTCCGGATCGGCAACATATTTTTGGGTGACCCAGGCCAGTTTTTCGGCCTTGGTCAATTTTGAAAACCCTGAAATGATCTTTTCCTGCATTTTCTGTGTATTTGTCCGGGTTGATAACCCCGACACTGCAATTCAAAGATAAAATAAACCGCCGGGACTATTCCCGGATTTTTAAAAAGGCATGCGCCAGTTCCAGGCCGCTGATCTCGGAGGCGGTGTAATTCAGCAAGTCCTGATAATCCCCCTGTGCGTGACGCAGGAACCCGGATGCCTGGCCGTAAACAGCGGGCAGTTTTGATTTTTTTACCAGGTAATACCCGTCCAGGAAATCCGAAATACCGCCGGATATGATCACCTGCCGGCAAACCATCCGCTCACCCAGTTCCTGTTCCAGTTCATTGGTCATTTTGACCATTTCTTCGGCGCTATGCCCCACCAGCGCCAGGGAGCCGAACTGCTGCCGTTTTTCATCGGCGCCGCGCAACAATTCGAGTTTGGCAAAGTTGGTACCCCCGTTGGCGGCAAAATCCACGGCTGCCAGCGGTAATTGAAACAGCGCCCGAAGGCTTTCTTTGCCCATGCCCTGGCCGACTTCCTTGACGATCACCGGGGTTCCACCCAGATGGTCCAGGACTGCCCGTATGCTTTCCAAAGGCGGTCTGTTGATCCGGTCGCCTTCCGGCTGGAGCCATTCCTGCAAGGGATTCACATGGATGATGAGCCCGTCGGCTTCCAGTTTTTCCAGCAGGTGGTTGATCTTGTAAAGGGCCCGTTGGCCGGTCAGTTGCTCAACCTGAGCGATACCCAAATTAGCGAATAAGGGCTGATCAGGCCCGATGATGGAACGGACGGCAAAATCCTCAAGGGTTTCGTCGCTGAATAAAAGGGATCTGCAAGACCCCAGGCCCATACCCAGGCCAAAATCGCGGCAGACCCGCGCCAGATTGTGGTTGATCGTACGGGCCAAAGCCGTACCGCCCGTCATGCTGGATACCCAAAGCGGCGCTTTCAGCGTTTTGCCGGCAAAGTCCATGGCTGGTAAGGAACCGGCGCCTGGATGGCCGGAAAGAATGGGCTCGTAACTGAACCGGGTGTCCAGTTCCGGGTGTCCGACCCGGGAGCGGAAGGCCAGTTCGATATGATCCTGCTTCCGCCCGGCGGCCGTAGGGTCGTCTCCGCCGGTTTGCCCGGCATTCTTCTCCCGATCTGGTTGTTGTTTCAATTTTGCCACAATGATGTAAAGTTAATCAAACTGCGGTTATTCCGGATAGCTGCTTAAACAATCCGCAGGTGGATTGGTTTATTCGCCGCGCCTGATAGATGCTTGGTGACCTGGTGACCTGGTGACCTGGTGATCTGGAGACTTGGTGACTTGGAGAAGGGGAGACTTGGAGAGGGGGAGAATGTATCCGTTGCCACCAAATCACCAAATCACCAAATCACCAAGTCACCAAGTCACCAAGTCACCAAGTCTCCCCATCTCCCCCTCACCCCCTCACCTTCTGGTACTGATCGGATTTTTTCCATATTTTGCCGACTATACTGGTGTGCGCAGCCCTTCTGCCCATAGTTTTGACCAGAACGATGAACAAACCAATTAAAATAGCATTGCTGAGTTTGTTGAACGCCGGGATCATGTTGACGCTGACGTTTTACTGGCTGAGCCTGCCCTATACCTTCGGCGACGAGGCCTTTTTGATCAAATGGTCGTCGCTGGTTAAAAAGTCGCTGCTGGGGTTCGACGAAAAACCCAACCCGGAGCAGGTTTTGTTTGTCGACGTTTCTGAAAGTAAAACAACAATCCGGGGGACCAATGAAGCCGGAGATCCGAGCCCCTACCACACCGAAGTGATCACGGACCGCCGGCAATTGACCGAATTCCTGGGCATGATCAATGATCTGGGCGGTGAAGCGCGGTTTGTGTTGCTGGACATTCTTTTTGAGGACACGACCCGGTTTGACGATTCGCTGCAGATGCAAATGACCCAATTGGGTGAAAAATTACTCAGCGTGAGCCACCTGGCCAAATCCGGCGAACATATCCGGCCGGTGTTTGAAATCCCTTATGCGCCGGCCACTTATGCTGCTTCCCAGGGGCTGTTTTTAAAATTCCCGCTGGTTCTGGCGGATTCCTTGAAAACGGCGCCGCTGGTATTGTACGAAAAGTTGCACCACGCCAGGTTTGACAACAAAGGGCTTTTTTACACATTAAACGGCAAGATCAGCCTGACGTCGCCTATTGTCGATTTCAAGATCCGGCCGGCTGATTTCAGAACAGGAACATCCCTCGGCGATAAAAACTTTGCCTTGCATAAAATGGGAACCATCCTGGAATCCAGGAATTATATGAACGAAGCCGACCAGAGGGCATGGTTCAGGAACAGGTTGGTATTGGTCGGCGATTTTTCAACAGATATGCATATGACCCCGTTTGGAAAAACCCCCGGTTTGTTGCTGATCTACAATGCATATCTTACTTTGGCAAAAAAACAAAATACGGTATCTTTGGCATGGGTCATCTTTCTCCTTTCAGCCTTTGCTTTTGTTTCTTACCGTATTTTCACCGATACCAAAGTGACCAAGCCCCGGTGGTTGATCAAGGTATTTGAATCGAAAACCGGGCATTTGATCCTCAATTCGCTGGATGAGATCACCTTGTTGGCCATTATTACGTTTTTGTCCTATTTTATTTTTAACATTCATGTCAATATCCTGGCACTCTTCCTTTATTTGAAAATCATGGAGTTTCTGTGGAAGAAGGCGCGGTCGTTGGGATGGAAAGCAAAACTGGAGGGGGTGCGTGCCGCCTCAGATCATAGCGTGGACGCAGAGGATCGGATCAAGAAATAAAACCATCAAAATGAAAACATACCTGGGAATCCTTCTTTTAATGGTCTTTGTTGCAAGCGGCCGGGCGCAGTTCTACGTCGTTTCTGTCCATGAAACCGTGTTGGCCAACGGAAAACCGCTCAAAAAACAAGACAAGCTGGAACTGAACACGGAGCTGAAGTTTCCTTCCAAAACCGCCTACGCCAAAGTGATGTCTCCGGGGAAAGGGTACTTTATCCTGGGTGTCGATAAAAAAGACACGCGGAATGGGGAATTCGTCCGGGCGTTGAAGGACGCGCTGATGCCGCCCAACGACCACTACGCCGCCGCCACCCGTACCGACGAAACCTTCGAAGCTGCCAATTTTGAAGACCGGTACGACCTGATGGCGTTTTTTACCGACCGGCTGTTTTTTATTGAACCGGCAATTTTTACCGTTCCGGAAAATGATTTCCCTTTGACTGACGAAAAAAAACAGTATTTTGCCGTCAGACATCACCTGGAAGACGGCAATTTTGAAAAGAAACTGCCGGCGAACGGTCCGTCCTTTCAGATCGACCCTTCCGTCTTCCGGTTGGAAGGACATGCATTCAACCCGGATATAGTCCTGTATTCGGAACTCTATTATTATAATGGCAGCAAAGCCGACAAAATCGGGCAGTTCAATTTGTTGTTCCCCGACCCTGCCGCCATTCAGGATGAGATCAAAACGCTTTCTCTGCATGAAGACGCCGGCAAAACTTCTGCCGACCGTTTTTTCGAAGAATATGCCGTGCCTTACCTGTACCAGTATTACGGGAAAACCCAGCCCGGAGCGATCCGGAAACTGGTGAGCATGCTGAAGGAATAATTCAAATCCGGATCCGGAATTTTTAATCATTTGGGTAGTTCAAATTCAATGGCCTGCGAAGGCCAGGGAGATGATTTTTTCACTTAAAACCTATCTATATGACCTTTGGAGTAAACAGCCAGGTAAATGCTTTTTACAAGATCAACCAGGACAGCACGATCCGGTTGAGTACCGAGATCGACCACCCCAATGTATCCATTTTTGTTATTCACCAATCGGCGAGCCCCTCACAGTCCTATTCTCTTGATCCCAATTACCCCCTTACGTTAAACGTTCAGGGTGGAGACGTCATCTGGGTGTACGCCATGTTACTGCCCCAGGCAAGCGGGTCGTACCAGGATGGCGTTGCTTACTACTTCGGATACCAAACCGGGAAGGATTTTGACCAGAAAGAGGGCGCCCAGCTTGGATTGACGCCAACTTTAGGTCAAACAACCTTTAACGGAAACACCGCAGACGGAATGGACTACTGGGATTCCAGCTTTTTCCCAAGAGCATACATTTTAAACCCCTCAACGGTATTCCCTCAAAATACACAAGCCTTAAACCTGACTGTCGATTTCAATGGCCGGGAACTGATCGAGCAGAACGTCATGCTGATGGCCTGGAACAACCAGGGATACCTTTGCAATACCCTCGACCTCTTTCACGATGTCAGCAATGTCGTCATGAACCTTGTGGATGGATGTTATATCGGGGCGTTCATCAAAAACGATTCCAACACGCAAGGGGTCTTCAACTTTGAGATCGGAGACCCGGAAAAAGACGGGAAGGTGACGATCGATGAAGTGTAAAACGCCGCCGGAAATTCAGGATTTTCTAAATTTTTAATGCCCGAAGTGAAATATTTTTCCCATATCCCGGTAACGTTTTTAAGCTTGTTGGCTGCATTGCAATTGGCGCATGGACAATCTGCCCGGGATTCCCTGATGATCGTGCAGCGGGAAAAAAAGATCGCCTCCGCCCTGGCCGCCGGGAACCTTCCGGACAGCCTGGATATCTGGGTGGGTCAAATCGAAAACCTGTACCTCGCACAGGGGCATTGGCGGCCATTTGTGACCAACCGGATCGACCTGTCGAAACGATTCCT
Source organism: uncultured Lewinella sp. (assembly GCA_964558465.1). GTDB lineage: Bacteria > Bacteroidota > Bacteroidia > Chitinophagales > Saprospiraceae > JACJYC01. The sequence continues at coordinate 29,647 of CAZLEF010000004.1, forward strand.
GCAGGCAGGTTTCCCGGAAAAGCAACTGCAAATCCTGCTGGAAGCCGAAAAACGTTGCCTGGAAGAACCCGGGTCGCCTTATCTGGACGGCATTTATTACGAACTGGGGTTGGCTTTTTATTCCCGTGAACAATGGGAACTGAGCCAATCCCGGCTTCAGAAATATTTTGACCTGCCGGGGCAAGGCTACGTCTATTATGACAACGATGCCAATGCGCATAACTTGTCCGGTGTGGTTCAAATGGCGCTGGGGAATCCCGAAAAGGCAATTGCCCAATATTTGGCCGCCGTTCAAACCGGTCTCCCCTTTTATGGGCCGGATCACGACAGAATCGCCGTCTATTACAATAATCTGGGCAACGGCTACCGGCGGCTGGGGTTGCTGGATAAGGCGGCAGACGCCCTGCAAAACGCCCTTGATATCCGGCAAAAATCATTGGGCCCCGACCATCCCAGGACTGGGTCGATCCTGCTCAACCTCGGCGCCGTTTTAGATGATAAAGGCGACTACCCTGCAGCCATCCATATTTATAAAAATGCGCTCCCCATATTTGCAGGCAAGGATCGGGAACGGGAGGCAGACCTGCACATCAACCTGGGCATTGCCAATAAAAACCTCGGGGCCTACGACGAAGCCATCCTTCACTACCTGAAAAGCCTGGGCCTTTACCGGGCGCTGGAAGAAAAACCTCTGGAGAAGATTGCCAATGCGCTGATGAACCTCGGGATCGCCCGAACCCGCCAATATGATTTCAAAACAGCCATCACTGACCTGGATGAAGCCCTGAAGATCAATCTGCAGGCATGGGGACCCGGCCATGTCAGGGTGTCCGATTGTTATACCAACCTGGGTTTCGCCCATTCCGCCGCCGGAAACCGGGCGAAAAGTCTCGATTTTCATCAAAAAGCGCTGGAAATCCTTCGGAAAAACCCGGAATGGGAACTTGATGCCGCCAACTCCCGGAACAATATTTCCGACGCACTTTTCCATCTGGGCAGGTTGGACGAGGCCAAAACTTACCTCGACTCCAGCCTGGAGGTCCAGTCCCGGTTGCTGGGCGCCAAAAATCCGGCCCTCGCCTATTCCCGCAACAGCCTGGCAAAGATCTACGCCGGACAAGGCCGCTTCCGGGATGCCCTGACTGAGACCGCTGCCGCTTTCGCCGCCAACCACAAAACCTTCCAAAACCTGCAGAACGCCCTGCCGCCTTTGGAAGGATACCTCAATGCCGCTTATTTTTTCGAATCCCTTTTGCTGGACGCCGGTATCCGCCAAAAAACCGGCGCAGACCCCTTCCCGTCACGTTTGGAGGCCCGGCAACGGTACCTGCTCGCCGACAGCCTGCTCGCCCGCCTGCGGGAGGAACTCACCTCGCGGGAGGACAAGATCACCCTGGCCCAAAATGCCGCGCGCCTTTCCCGCGCAGCTATTGAAAACGAACTGGAACTGGCCCGGCTGAGCGCCGATCCGGCCTGCCTGGAAACCGCTTTTTATTTTTCGGAACAAAGCAAAGCCACCGTCCTGCTCAACGCCATCGCAGCGGATAAAGCCATGCATTTTGCCGGACTTCCCGATTCGCTCATCGCCCTGGAAGGCCGGCTGCAGTCGGATATCCGCTTTTACCGGCAACAACTGGCCGCAGGGGCCGACAGCGCAAAGGCCGTCCTGTTCCAGAACGAATTGTTCGACCATCAACAAAAATACAACGCCCTTCTGGCGCGCCTGAAATCAGACTTCCCGTTCTACTACGACCTCCGCCACGAAAAACTGGCTCCACAGGTGCGCGCCATCCAGTTTGCCCTGCCGGAACAAACCAGCCTCATCAGCTATTTTTCATCGGATTCGGCGCTCTACGTTTTTCTGCTGGAAAAACACCGGTACGAGGTGAAGGCCGTCCCCCTGGATCGCGGGTGGAAAGACGATTTGCTGGGTTTTGTCAAGGGTATTGCCCGCCGCCTCGACCAGGTCTACCTGGAAAAAGCCGGAAAGATCTACCCCATATTATTCCCGGTTCAACCGGACAAAAATATCCGGCGCCTGGTCCTGGTCCCGGACGGCAGCCTGGCCAAATTGCCTTTCGAAGCCCTGCTCACCAGGCCGGTTGATCCCGGTGAAACGCCGGATTTCACCTCCCTGCCCTACCTGCTCCGGGATTATGAAATAGTGTACGCACCTTCGGTCAGCCTGTATTACCAGCAAATAACCCAGCCATTTCAATCCCCGGATCCGGAAAAACGACCGGCAGGGCTGTTGGCCGTGGCGCCGGTGTTTTCTGATGAAAATCAAATGGCCGAAAGTTCCCAGGCGTTGGCGGCTCGGGCAGTTGAACCCGAAGACCAGGTATTTTCGCGGAGCGGCGGCTATATCGTGCCTTTGCCGGGGTCGTTGAAGGAAGCACAGGCAATTTCCAATGTTTTCCGGGCAAAAAAATTGCCGGCAACAACTTTCTTTTTTGGCGACGCGACCGAAGCCGGGATCAAAAACAGCGCGTTGTCAGAATACAAATATCTGCATGTAGCTACCCACGGGTTCATCAATGAGAAATACCCCGACCTGTCGGGACTGATCCTGTACCCCGATTCAACCAGCGCCGAAGACGGCATCCTCACCGCCGGAGAGGTATACGGGTTGAAACTGAACGCCGACCTGGTCGTCCTGTCGGCCTGCGAAACGGGCATCGGCAAAATTGCGGAAGGGGAGGGTTTGCTGGGTTTGTCGCGCGCTTTTATTTATGCGGGCGCCAAAAATCTGGCCGTTTCCCTTTGGAAGGTTTCCGACAAGGCTACCGCCGACCTGATGACCGGGTTTTACGCGAGCCACCTGGAAAGTAATGGCGCCGGGTTCGCTTCCTCGCTCAGGGAGGCCAAATTAAACATGATCCGTTCCGGCGAAAATGCCCATCCCAATCTGTGGTCGGCATTTGTTCTGCTGGGGAATTGAAAATCAAAAATCCGGCCCGGCAAAACTATCCGGCCCGGCAGCCGTTTTATTGACCGTGCGGGTTTCGATCCGCTGCGATTGAATTCAGATCCAGGAAATGATGTACAAGCTTTTTTTACTGGCTTTTTTAAGCCTCGCGCCTGCCGCCTGCAACCAGCCCTCCGACCAGGAAACCCGGAATGCGCCGAAGCCCTATTTCGACCTGAACGGTTATTTCGAAGACCAGATCCGGACACTCCGCGCACAGTCGCCGGAAATCACCAAACGCATCGAAATTGACGGCGAGGTGGAAGAAAAAACGCTGCGTTCGGTCGATTTTCAAAAGGAACTCAAGATTTTTCAACGGTTCGATATCAATAAACCTGCCTGGCTCGATCAGTATGCCATCGACAGCACCCTGACCGGCGGAGCGCTTACCGGGTTGCGGTACACCGCCAAAAAAGACGACCTCAAAACCCGGGAAATTGACATTGAATTTGAGGGAGCGTCCGTCAGCATGATCAAAATCTTTAATCAGGTCAACACCCCGTCGCTCGACCTTTCCCAGGAACTGCAATACATTCCTGGAAAAACCTATCGCATCGACAACCGGCAAAAGCTGGCCTTTTCTAAAGAGAAGCGGATTTTGATCACAGCAAGTTTTGACGGAAGTTTCTAAAAAAATTCCGATCTTTCCGCGAAAGACTCCAATGACAAAAAAAGAAGAAGCCATCTGGCGGGATTTTTACAAAGCCGCCGTCACCTTCCGCGATCTGAAATGCTGGGAGTGGATGTACGACACCGATATGTTCGGCGTCAGAGACCCTAAAACCGGCGAGATCGGTTATTGTTGCATTATGGGTAATGCCGGCGAGGTTTTTGCATTGGGCGTTTATACCGGGGAGGAAGGTTACAAGTCTTACCTGCGCTTGTTGTACATGCCGGAGGAAGTTCTGGAGGAGGACCAGACCGCTATCGGGCTGGAACAAAAAATGCTCAAGGTCGAATTCGTCGATCGCAATGAATTGGCAAAACCTGATCTGGATCAGGTGAAGGCCCTGGGGTTGAAGTTCAGGGGGAAAACCCAATGGGTGATGGCGCGTGAATACCTCCCGGGGTATTTCCCCTGGTTTTTATCTGCCGATCAGGCCGAAACCATGACCCATACGCTTCAGCAGGCCATGGACGTTGCGATCCGTTTTGAGGACGATCCCTCGCTTGTCCGGCGGGAAGACGGTAAAATGCTGCTGAGGGTACAGAAAGATGAAGGTGGAAAGAAGATATGGGTCGACGATTTTGCACCGGAGCCGCTGGAAGATGAAAGCCCGGACATTTTCCCGGTTCATGAAGCGCGAAAGGACCTTGCCGCCTCCGCCAAAAAGAAACTCAAAAAGAAAAAGAACGACCTGCTTTTCATCCACCAGTATTTTCCTTCGCCGGTGGGCAATCAGGGCAAACGGCCGTTTTTTTCCAAGATCACCCTCTGGGTATCCGCCGACGGCATGATCGTGGGGCATAACCTGAGTTTTGAAACCGAACCCTGGGAAAAGTTTGAACAGGATTTTTATCAGCAACTGGAAACCCTGGGATTCATCCCCAAAAGAATAGGCGTTTCATCGGTAATGGCCTATTACCTCATTATGCCGCTGACCACCATCCTGGGCATCGAACTTTTGCTTATGCCGGATTATCCCATTTTTGATGAGATCCGGGAGAGTTTCTTTGGGCAGTTTTTTTGAATGTTGATCTGTTGATTTGGCTTGCCACGCCATCGGCGTGGTTGATTCGAATCAATCCATCCAATCCTCCAAAGGAGTCCTATGGACAACCCACCTACGCTGAAGCCACGGCGGGCCAATCGAATCAATCGAACCAATCGAATCAATCGAACCAATCGAATCAATCGAATCAATCGAACCAATCGAACCAATCGAACCAATCGAATCAATCGAACCAATCATTAAATTTCCTACCGCCCGTCCAGCATATTGCCCAACGACCCCAGGATGCTCCCTTCGTCCTTGCGGCCACCGTAATGTTTGCTGGCGGCAACGATCCGGTCGGCCAGCCGGCTGAAGGGCAAACTCTGTATCCAGACCTTGCCGGGGCCTTCCAGCCGGGCGTAGAACAGGCCTTCGCCGCCGAACACCATATTCCGGACGCCTTTGATCATTTCGATATCGTATTCCACATACCGCGTAAAGGCTACCAGGCACCCCGTATCGATCCGGAGCACCTCGCCGATCTGGAGTTCTTTTTCGATGATCGCCCCTCCGGCATGCAGGAAAGCAAGTCCGTCGCCTTCCAGCTTTTGCATAATGAAACCCTCGCCGCCGAACAGACCGCGGCCGATCTTCCGGCTGAACTCGATCCCGACGCTGACCCCCTTTGCCGCACATAAAAAAGCGTCCTTTTGGCAAATGATCTTGCCCTCCAGCGAACCCAGGTCGAGCGGAACGATCTGCCCGGGGTAGGGAGCCGCAAAAGATACCTTCTTTTTACCGGGTCCGGCATGCGAAAAGGCGGTCATGAACAAACTTTCACCGGTCAGCAGCCGCTTGCCGGCGGTCAGCACCTTACCCCACAAACCTTTGTTCTCTTCCTGGTGACTGCCGTCGCCGAACAGGGTCGACAACTCCACGCCGTCATCCATCATCATGAAACTGCCGCTCTCGGCAATGACCGTCTCATAAGGGTCCAGTTCGATCTCTACGAACTGCATCTCTTCCCCAAAAATCTTGTAGTCAATTTCGTGTGCGTCCATTTTACCCGTTACATTTTGCCCCAAATATGTACAAAAACAAGAAAGGAATCCAGAAATTTCTATGAACAGGGGTTAATTATCGAGGAAATAAAGGGCTGGAGAGCAGCCTCCTAACATTTTTCCATAAATTTAACCCAAAGACTTGCATGTTTGGAACAAAAAATTTATCTTTGTTCGAAAATAAAACATTTTTTGATCTCTTCAATCATTTACACCCATGTCAGCAGATAAAGAGTCTAAGTTAAAGGCACTACAACTTGCGGTCGACCGCCTGGAGAAAACCTACGGAAAGGGTACGATCATGCGTTTGGGCGACAAACAGGTCGTCGCTGTCGACGCCATCCCCACCGGTTCTGTCGGGCTCGACGTGGCAGTTGGCGTCGGCGGGTTTCCCAAAGGCCGGATCGTAGAGATCTACGGGCCGGAATCCTCCGGTAAAACCACCCTGGCCATCCATGCGATCGCCGAATGCCAGAAACAAGGCGGCATCGCCGCATTTATCGACGCGGAACACGCATTCGACCGTTCTTACGCCGAAATGTTGGGTGTCGATACGGAAAATCTGCTCATCTCCCAACCCGATAACGGCGAACAGGCCCTGGAGATCACCGAAAATCTGATCCGTTCAGGCGCTATCGATATTATCGTAATCGACTCCGTAGCTGCGCTGGTGCCCCGCTCCGAGATCGAAGGCGAAATGGGCGATTCCAAAATGGGGCTTCAGGCCCGCCTCATGTCCCAGGCCATGCGGAAACTCACCGCTACCATCGGCCGCACGGGCTGCTGCTGTGTTTTCATCAACCAGTTGCGCGAAAAGATCGGCGTGATGTTCGGCAACCCGGAAACCACCACCGGCGGCAACGCCCTGAAATTTTACGCCTCTATGCGCCTCGATATCCGGCGCACGGGCGCAGGCATTAAAGACAAGGACGGAAATGTCGTGGGCAACCACGTCAAGGTGAAAGTGGTGAAAAACAAGCTGGCGCCCCCTTTCCGGGTCGCTGAGTTCGATATCATGTTTGGCGAAGGCATCTCCAAAACAGGCGAGATCGTTGATATGGGGGTCGACTATGACGTGATCCAGAAGAGCGGCGCGTGGTACAACTACAACGGCGCCAAAATCGCTCAGGGCCGCGAAGCCGCCAAACAGTTCCTCATGGACAATCCAGAGGTGGCCAATGAACTGGAGATCAAAATCAAGGAAAAGATCATGGGCAGCGGTAAATTCCGCGTTGAACCGGACACCGACGGCTCCGGCGGGGATGACGGGGATCTCGATGATTGATCTGGATGCTAGTGGCGCGAAATCTAGATGCCACACAAGTTTCGCGGTCTCTTTTTCCGACATGCTGCGTTGCTCGTCGGTCACATAGTCCCGCTATTTTCCCTTCTCGCGCCTTGCCTGTCGAAAAAATAGCCTCCCGAAACTAGGGCGTCACTTAAATTTCGCGCCACTAGCCCCGCTTTTGCGGTGGTGGATGCCGGATGCCGGACGTTTGGTCCAGTATCCGGCATCTTGCATCCAACATCCAACATCTTGCATCCAACATCCCCAATTTAATTCTCATCTTTCCACCGGAAGGATCCGATCAGCCGGATAATATCTTCCTTGACAAATTCACTTACCGGAGCAAGCGAGTCAGGGCGTGTTTCCGTATTAAAGTATAAAGCCCCGCGGAAAAAATGGCGGGTGCTGTCCGTCAGAAAAAACTGAAAAGGGGAAGCCGCCGGCCCCGTGATGTTGAAAGCCATGCCACCTACGCCGGCCTCCGGGCGGCTGATCGGCTGGTCTTCGATGTAATTGGCCCGTTTATTGTGCCAGTCGACCATTTCAAAGGCGTCTTTCTTCAATTTATCCAGTTGATGGGCCTGATCGAGGCTGTAATAACTGCAATGTACCCTGCTGTCAAACTCCGGATAATAAATATCAAACCAGCAGGGATGCAGCGGGGCCTCATCAAAAAAAGCCGTATCTTTCTGTATCCGGACGTAAACCGGCACATCAAAAGTAAACGGGCAATACTCCTCGTTAAATGTTGTATAAACCTTTTCCGGGTATTCTACTTTGGGAAAAGCCCTTGGTTTCGGAGTATAAACCTGCTCTTTGCACGCGGTGAAGGCAAATGCCGTTAAAAAGACGATGCTTAACGTTTTTTGAAATTTCATGGTTGTGTTGTAGACCCGGGAAAAAACCGGTTTTGATATTCGACACGCTGTTTTATATGAACGCAGGTCGGGCATCAATCATTTTCCTGACCCTCGGGCGATTCAGGCAAGGTAACCTGAATGGAAATGATCCTTCGTTTATCCACCGACAGGATTTTGAAGCTGTAATCCTTGATCTTCACCGTTGTCCCCTGAGGCGGAAGCAGACCTTCCAACTCCAGTATCAGCCCTGCCAAAGAATCCGCATCGCCTTTGACGTCATCCAAATCGCTGATCCTGATCCCAAGTACCCTGCATACGTCATTCAACAAGGTTTTTCCTTCAAAAACAAAATTCCGCTTGTCGATCTGGTGGTAAAAAAGCTCTTGTTCGTCATCAAATTCATCTTTGATATCCCCAATGATCTCTTCCATAATATCCTCCAGGGTAACCAACCCCGAACCTCCGCCGTATTCATCCACCACAATGGCCATATGCAGGCGCTGACGCTGGAAATCCTTGAGCAGGTCGTCGATCTTTTTGCTTTCAGGTACAAAAAGAACATTGGACCGGATCAGGTCCTGCCACCTGAAATCTTCACTTTCATTGAGGTGCCCGAGAAGGTCTTTAACGTACAAGATGCCTTTTACATTATCAAAATCCTCTTCGTAGACCGGTATGCGGGAATACCCGGAGTCCCGGACAACCTTTAGCAATTCAGGGTATCCGATACTGATATTGACAGCGACAACGTCGAGGCGGGAATGCATGATCTGGGTGACCGCCATTTCACCAAATTTAACGATCCGCTTCAGCAGATCCGCTTCCTGGCCGGCGTCTTTTTCGTTGCTTACGGTCAGTTCAATCGCTTCATCCAGGTCTTCCCGGCTGGGCAGGGCGCCGCCGGTTTTCAGGGCGAGCCGCCCTTCGAGGCCTTTTGTCCAATTGACGAGCAGGCTGCTGAACGGACCCAGAAGCCGCATCAAAACCAGCAACGGCCCGGCCATTACCCTGGCTATCAGCAGGTTGTTTTGCCGTGCATAAACTTTGGGCGCCGTTTCCCCAAACAGAACCAGCATAAAGGTAACCCCCACCACAGAGATGCCGTACTGGAAGATCAACGCCAGGTCGAGCCCCCTGAAAAGTCCGGCCTTTTCCGTAATGGCAATGGCCCACCGGTCAAAGGTTTCCTCTGTCATAAAATTTTTTAACACAAAGGCCGAGAGGATAACAATGCCGACATTAACAAAATTATTGGAGATAAGAATCGTGGCCAGAAGGCGCCGCGGACGTTCCTTGAGGGAAAGGATCTGCCGGCCGCTGTTGGAGTTTTCCTGATCCAGTTTTTCAAAATCATTGACGGTCAAGGAAAAAAAAGCGACTTCCGAAGCAGAGATAAGCCCGGAGCAGATCAGCAACAAAACAATACCTATACAGCCCCAAACGACCTCAGCCATGGAAAAAACGGTCAATGGCAAAAAAAACGATTCAAAAAGGTAAATGCTGTAAGGGTCTGTTTCCAATGAATACGTTGTTAGGTGGAACAATCGGCCGAAATGCTTCAAAAACCCTTTGAAGCTGATTCGTCCAGTTGTTTTTTAGAAAGGCAGATCGTCATCATCTGCAGGTGCGGGCGGTATGTCGTTGACGGTGATCGGCCGTCCGGCGTCTTTACCCGGCGTTGGGGTCTGGCCCGACGGGTATTCATCTTCGGGGCCCGGGAAAGAATGGGCTCCGCCATCCCCTTCGCGCCGTCCGGGAGCAAGTGCGCGGAAATAATTGGCGACCACTTCCGTCGATCTCCGGTTGTTGCCGTCCTGGTCCTGCCAGGTGCGATGGGTCAATTTGCCTTCCACATAAACGGGCATGCCTTTTTTGAGCGTGGCTTCGGCCCGCTCTGCCAGACTGCGCCAGGCTACAACATCGTGCCACTCGGTGAGTTGTTGCCATTCGCCGCTTTTATCTTTATAACTTTCGTTGGTGGCGACAGTGAATTTGGCAACAACTGCGCCATTCTCCAGCCTGCGCACTTCGGGATCTTTACCCAGGTTGCCAATTAAAATTACGCGATTGACCATCTATCTTGGATTTTGGATATTCGAGAATAAATTTAGGGATTTATTTTCTAAAAACAAATCAATAATTTTAGGGAGTGCAAACTTACGCAAGTTTTTGTTATTCACCACCTCCACAGGGGCAATCACCCCTGGAGGCGCTTCCGGCAGCCGCCATTCCCAGAATACAGCTATTATTTGCTGATGGGTGAGCGTTTGGGAAAACGGATGGGAAATGGAAAACAATTCAGGCCTTTTTCCCCCGAAAAGGAGGTTCAACAACTCGTGGTTGTACAGCGATTCGGCCGATTCGGGGAGCGCCCCGGTTTCCACCATTGGAAACTCATAGAGGTTTTGCCAGATATCCTTTTCGAGCCGTTTTCGGATGAGAACGCAATCGCCAAACCGGATCACGAGATAATTAAAGTAGCGGGTTTTCCTGTGGATCTTCTTGTTTTTTACCGGATAATCCTCTACTTTCTTTTCAATAAAAGCCCGGCAATCCGAAGAGAGCGGACATGTGTCGCACCCTGCCCGTTTCGGGGTGCACTGGACTGCACCAAAATCCATAATTGCCTGATTATACCTGCCTGGGCGACCGGTGTCCAGCAATTGTCCGGCCAGCGCCTGGAAAAGTTTTTTCCCTTCTGTGGAATCCACCGGCGCATCCACACCCAGAAACCGGGAAATTACCCTGAAAACATTCCCGTCGAGCACGGCATGCGGAAGACCATAAGCAAAAGACGCAATGGCAGCTGCGGAGTACGGGCCTATGCCGGGTAAGGCAAGGATATCCGGGTAAGAGGAGGGGAATTTTCCATTCAACCGGTTTACAATCCAGTTGGCCGCACGGTGCAGGTTCCTGGCACGGGTGTAATACCCCAATCCCTGCCAGGTCTTCAGCACTTCGTCCTCCGGAGCGGCAGCCAGATCCCGAACCGTTGGGAAACGCTCCTTGAACCGCTCGTAATAAACCCGGCCCTGCTCAACTCTCGTTTGCTGCAATATGACTTCAGACAACCAGATCAGGTAGGGATCGGGTTCATTTTTCCAGGGCATAGGCCGGGGATTGGCGGCCTGCCACTCCAATAACTTCGCACGAAAAAACCCGGCCTTGCCGGCATCCAACTCCATACTCAAAGAATAATTTTCCCAAAAATAAAAAAAACGGCGATGGCTGGATGCCATCAGAACCGTATTCATTAAAAGGAGAATGGGGAATCCGAACACCAACGCGAGCAGGAGAGACTTGTCCAAAGGACGCCTTTTGGAGGAAAACAAATGAGGGGGTGAAAACAAACACATGTTTTCACCCCCTCTTTAAGTCTCCAGGTCACCCCATCTTGAACTACGCCTCCCGGAGTTGACGAAATTCTTCAACACTCCCATAACTGCCGGAGATCTGATCTTTTAAGGCTTTTCGGGCAAAAAATATGCGGCTTTTCACCGTTCCGAGGGGAAGGTCGAGGTATTCTGCAATTTCCTGGTATTTGAAACCCTGGTAGTGCATAAGAAAGGGTATGCGAATGCCTTCCTCAAGGTTATCGATCATTTGGGTCAGTTCTTCAATCAAAATGCTGGATTCGGCTTCGTTCTGGATTTCATCCCTTCCGGAATTCAGATAAAAAAGGTTATCTGTGGAATCCATGATCATATTGGCCTTGGTTTTTTTCCTGTAATTATTGATGAAGATGTTCTTCATAATGGTGAAAAGCCAGGCTTTGAAATTGGTGCCGGGATTAAATTTTTCCTGATTGGTGATGGCCCTGTAAGCAGTCTCCTGATACAGATCCTTCGCATCTTCCATGTTCTTGGTCAGGTTATAAGCAAATGCCTGAAGGACATGGGTCAGTTTATAAAAGCGATTGTGAAATTCAATTGAAGACATGATCAAGTGCGTTTAATGGTGAATGATCTTTCGTTAAACAAAATTACATCAAAGGTTAAACAAAACCAAAATATTGATCAATTCATTTTTAATTTATTTTAATATTATGTTTAAGTAACTTTAAATCAATTTATTAATTAGGAACGCAAAAAAAAGTTATTTTTCAAATTTTCAGAAAATTTTGAAAATAAAATAACCTTTATCCGGGCAGCCATGCAATTCAGAACGGGAAATGGTTTTGTTTTAAAAAAATAATTGTAATTTTTTGCATAATTAAACAAATAGTATTTATATTTGCACTCCCGAACTAATGCTGCGCAAAAACACAGCTTCCGGTAAAGGTCTTTCCCCGTGAAGCGGTCACCGTTCATTTGAAAATTACCTGGACTCTACTAAAAACCAGGGGTGTTGGTCGAATAAATTCATCTTTGACTCAGACACGCCTATACTTTTGCGGGGTCTTTGGAAAAAATAAAAATCACCCGAAATGAAAAAATTCACCATCGCACTTGCGACCCTGTTGTGGTCTGCCTCGATCACATTCGCCCAGAATCAGGGCGCTGTTTCCGGCGCTGTTCTGGATGCACAAGGTAAAGCCCTCGAATACGCCAATGTCCTGCTCAACAATGCGGTTGACAGTTCACTCGCAAAAGCCGAACTCTCGGACGATCAGGGGATCTTTGCCTTCCCCGCCGTCACTCCGGGCCAATATTTTATCCAGGTCAGCTATGTTGGGCTTCCCGGTTTTTATTCAGAAGCCTTCACCGTAAAAGCAGGCGAAAAGACGGCTTTGCCCGGCTTCCGCCTGCAGCCGGCCACCAACGAGCTCAAGGAAGTAGTGGTCAAAAGCCAGAAGCCGCTGCTGGAAGTGCGGCCTGATAAAATGATATTCAATGTAGAGAACAGCGTGAGTTCCGTAGGCAGCGACGCTCTCGAACTTTTGCGCAAATCACCCGGCGTGTTGGTCGATAACAACGACAACATCCTGCTCCAGGGCAAATCGGGGGTCCGGGTCTATATCGACGGAAAACCCTCGCCCCTCAGTACCGCCGACCTGGCCGCCTACCTGAAAACCATGCAATCTTCTGAAATAGAAGCCATAGAGATCATCACCAACCCATCTTCCAAATTTGATGCGGAGGGAAACGCCGGCATTATCAATATCCGCCTGAAAAAAGACAAACGCCTGGGCGCCAACGGAAATCTGGACCTCGGCTATTCCGTCGGCAGGCTTCCCCGGTACAACGGCAAAATTAGCGGGAACTACCGGGATAAGTCCGTTAATGTCTTCGGCAGTTATGGCTACTACGAAGGTCGCGGCATCAATAATTTTGACCTTTACCGCGAACAATTCGGCGCCAAATTCGACCAGCGAAGCATCGCCCGAGATAATGACAGCGGACATAGCTTCAGGACCGGGGCCGATTTTTTCCTGGACGAAAAAAACACCATCGGCATCCTGGCCAACGGCAGCATCAACGATTTTGCCTTCTCCAACAAAAGCAATACCCCTATTTCCAAAATCGGCAATGTTGCCGTCGACAGTATCCTGCGCGCGGAAAGCGATATGGAAGGTATGCGTTCCAATTACAACTTTAACGTAAACTACCGCTTTGACGATGCAAAAGGCAAAGTATGGAACTTCGATGCCGACTATGGCCTTTTCCGCAACCGGGCTGAAGCCCACCAACCCAACTACTACCTGAGCCCCGACGGAAACGAAGTCTACCAGGAACGGATCTACGAAAACAACACACCTACCGATATCGACATTTATACCTTTAAGATCGACCACGAAAGACCTTTGCTGGGCGGCCAGTTTGGCGCAGGCGTCAAATTTGCCCTCGTGGAAACCGACAATACTTTTGATTTTTACAACCTGGTCAACGGTACAAGAGAACTTGACCCCGACCGCAGCAACCAGTTTGCCTACTCCGAAAATGTCAACGCGGCTTATGCCAATTTCTTCCGGGCCTTATCCCCCAAATGGAACCTCCAACTGGGCGTACGCGCAGAGCAGACCAACTCGGAAGGTGTTCTGACCGCCTTCAAACCCGTGGACAACGAACGGGTGAAACGCAGTTACCTTGATTTCTTTCCTTCCGGCGGACTGACTTTCCAACTCAACCCTAAAAACAGTTTCCAATTCACGTATAGCCGCCGGATCGACCGGCCCAGCTACCAAGACCTGAATCCCTTTGAAAACAAACTGGATGAGCTGACTTTTGAAAAGGGGAACGCATTCCTCAATCCGCAATATTCTCACAATTTCCAGTTGACCCATACCTTCAACTACCGGTTCAATACAACGCTGAGCTATAGCCGCGCAACGGACCTGATCACCAGGATTACCGATACATCAGGCGAAAAAGCCAGTTATATTACCTGGCTTAACCTGGCGAAACAGGATAATCTGGCCCTGTCCTTCAGCGCACCGGTCCAGATCACAAAGTGGTGGAGCAGCTTTACCAACCTGACGGGTTCTTATACCCACAATAAAGCTGACTTCGGCGACGGCAAAACGGTAGACCTGAAAGTGCCTTTCTTCAATATATACAGCCAGCAAACATTTTCCCTGCCCTGGGATATCAAATTTGAATTGTCCGGCTGGTATCTTTCTCCTTCCATCTGGGGCGGAACTTTTGAGATGGACGGCATGGGCAACGTCGACGCCGGTTTTCAGAAAAAAGTACTCGACGGCAAAGGCTCACTCAGACTTGCTGTAAGCGATATCTTCAAAACCAATCAGTGGAGGGGTATCAGCCAGTTTGGCGAGCTTTATATGGTGGCCAGCGGCGGATGGGACAGTCGCAGGCTGAAGGTGAACTTCACCTACATGTTCGGCAACAATGAGGTTAAATCAGCCCGCAGACGGAACACAGGCCTCGAAGACGAACAAAAACGAATCAAAAGCGGGAACGAGTAATTTTTTGAGTTTGACAGTTCTCAGTCTTCAGTTGGCAGTTGTAGCAGACTGCCAACTGAGGACTGAAGACTGACTGAAGACATCTCAAAGAGGAATCCTCAGGACCTCTGAAGCCGGCGGCCCGCCTCAAACGGTCATAATATCCTTTTCCTTAACCTCCAGCATCTTATCCACCTTCTCGGAATATTTCTCCGTCAGGTGCTGGATTTCGGTTTCTTTCATTTTCCCGCCGTCTTCCGAAAAACCGTTTTTGATGGCCTTCCGGACATTTTCGATGGCATCCCGACGCGAATTTCGGATACTTACCTTAGCTTCTTCACCCAATGATTTGACCTTCTTGACCAGGTCTTTTCGCCGTTCTTCCGTGAGTGGCGGGATCGTCAGACGCACCACTTCTCCGTCATTTTGGGGGGTAATGCCCAGGTTAGCCTCAAAAATTGTTTTTTCAATCTGCCCCAGCATCGATTTTTCCCAGGGCTGAATAACAATGGTCCGGGCATCCGAAGTATTCAGGTTGGCCACCTGCGCCAGGGGGGTGGGAGAGCCATAATAATTTACGAGCA
Organism: uncultured Lewinella sp.; assembly: GCA_964558465.1. GTDB lineage: Bacteria > Bacteroidota > Bacteroidia > Chitinophagales > Saprospiraceae > JACJYC01. Next base: position 44,907 of record CAZLEF010000004.1, read on the forward strand.
GCCCGTCGAGCATGCCCGCGGAGGCTTTTCCGGTCCGGACTTTAACCAATTCGCGTTCCAGGTGGGTCAACGCATGTTTCATGCCTTCTTCAGCATGATCCACAAATAGTTTAACATCATCAACCGTCATAAAAATTTACTTTGTGGATAAATATTTTTGTTAGTCCCTGGACCCCAGGAACTGCAGAAGGAAATACAAAAAGACAACCAACGCCGACAGCGCAGCGGAAACATACGTCATGGCTGCCCACCAAAGCGCGTCTTTAGCGCCTTCGTATTCCTGACCTCTGGCTACGCCGGTGTTGGTCAACCAGGCGAGGCCTCTGTTGCTGGCGTCAAATTCGACGGGTAAGGTAACCAGGCTGAACAAAGCCGTAGCGCCGAACAGACCGGCCACGATCAGCAGGATCGTCGGGTTTCCGTTGACACCGAACAGCCCGATACCGAACAGGAGCACAAACTGCTGAGCCCTGGCCGCTACACTCACGACCGGCACCAATGCCGAACGAAGTTTCAACCAGGCGTATGCCTGGGCGTGTTGCACGGCGTGGCCGCATTCGTGGGCTGCCACTGCAGCCGAGGCAACGTGGCGGCCGTGGAAAACGTCGGGGCTGAGCATAACCGTCTTGTTCATCGGGTTATAGTGATCCGTCAGCATTCCCTGGCCTTCGATCACTTTGACATCCCGGATCCCGTAATGCCGCAACATATCCTCTGCCACTTCCTTTCCGCTCTTTCCGTTGCGCAACGGAACCTGGCTGTAAAAATTGAATTTGTGTTTCAACCGGTTGCTGATGATGCCTCCGATCACAGAAAAAATCACTACAATTATGATATACCCCATAATAACACAGTTTTAGTTTAGCAATTTAAATCCCGTATAGGGTTGTAATACTTCCGGTATAACAATTCCTTCGGGGGTTTGGTTGTTTTCGAGCAATGCAGCGACGATTCTTGCCAGCGCCAGGGCGCTCCCATTGAGCGTATGTGCGAGGCGTGTACCTTTGCCGTCGCGGAAACGCAACCGGAGCCTGTTGCTCTGATAGGTCTCAAAATTGGATACGGAACTCACTTCCAGCCATCGTTTCTGGGCGCCGGAATACACTTCGAAATCAAAGGTCAGCGCTGAGGTAAAACCCATATCGCCACCGCAAAGCCTCAAGATGCGGAAGGGCAACTCCAGGCTGTTCAGCAAACCTTCAACATGGGCCAGCATTTCCATCAAAGCTTCGTATGAATGATCCGGGTGCTGGATCTGAACGATCTCAATTTTATCAAACTGGTGCACCCGGTTCAACCCCCGCACATGCGCGCCGTATGACCCCGCTTCACGCCTGAAACAAGGTGTATAACCCGTTAGTTTGATGGGAAAATCACTTTCGTTTAATATGACGTCGCGGTAAATATTGGTCACGGGCACTTCCGCCGTAGGGATCAGATAAAGGTCATCCCGCTCCACGTAATACATTTGCCCCTCTTTGTCGGGCAACTGGCCGGTACCCCTCGCGGTATCCTCGTTCACCATCAAAGGCGGAATGATTTCTTCATACCCGGCGTTTACCGCCTTATCCAGAAAATACGTAATCAGGGACCTTTGCAGGCGGGCCCCCTTACCGCGGTAAACCGGAAAACCGGCGCCCGTGAGCTTTACGCCAAGGTCCAGATCAAAAATATTGTATTTTTTTGCCAGTTCCCAATGGGGCAGTGCCGCTTCACCCAATACGGGTAAAACTTTTCCCCAGGGTTTGAATACCTCATTGTCGGCTTCTGATTTTCCGGCAGGAACAGAATCATGGGGGATATTGGGAACCTTATACAGCAGATTCTGCAACTGTTCCCGGTTTTCATTCATTCTCTCTTCCAGCAGAGCCGCTTCTTCCTTCAGGGCGGCTACTTTCCGGCGATGCGCTTCGGCGTCGTCTTTTCGGCCGGATTGAACCAACTGCCCGATCTCTTTTGACAGGGCATTCCTTTCAGCCAGCAGCTTGTCGAGTTCGGTCTGGGTCGTTTTCCGGTAATCGTCCAGGTTGAGGATTTCGTCCACAATAGCCAGGTCGGCAGCCGTGAAATTCCGCTTCTCGAGTCCTTTCAGAACGCGGGGTTTGTTTTCCCGGATATAGTTTACTTCGAGCATGTAGAGACGCTTATATGTTGGAAAGAAAAAAAAAGCCTGAACATCAAACTATTGCACGCAGCGCTGCGTTATATAATGCGTATGAAGCCTGGACGACGCCCGAAAAGCCCGGAGTGTCCCTGGTGTGCAATATTTTTCGCAAAGATACTATTTGAAATCAAAAATTAATGTATTTTTGCATCGTCGAAAGCGCAAACACCCCGCTGCTCATTTCACTTTCACACAACCTAAGCTATAAGTTTGGCCAAGTTGTAAAAATTTCAACTCCTGCTTTATCCAAAGCATGTTGATACAGGGTTGGTAGATGTTGCTAAATTTTCCATAGTGATTTCTGAGGTTTGGGTGAGACTCGTCATGCTATTTCCGCATTAACTATCGGTCTGATTGATACTGCACTGCTATAACTTATAATTATCTGTAATCAACCATTTATCATGTTTGATATTTTGCAATTGAATGAAATGCTTGTTCCTGAGTTGAGGGACGTGGCTGAACGTGTAGGCGTTGAAGGATTCAAACGGCTCAACAAACAGGAATTAATCCATAGAATTCTGGATCAACAAGCCATTGAAGGCGCAGCTGCCACTACGGCAGAAAAGGAAGAAATCACGGAACCTGAAAATCCGGGAAAGCCCGAAAAACCGGCTATTCGCCGGAGGAGGTTGACGCCTGAAGCTCCTTCCCGCGGTGATTCGATGCGCCCGCCAAATGGTCGTCCGGAACGTGAAAAACCATTAGACAGCGACCCTCGCGGCCGCAGGGTGCGGCCCATTTTGCGAAACGAGCGCCCGCCCGTCGTGGAAGAGCCTGAAGAATGGGCCGAGCCGCCTGTTGAAGAGGCGCCTGAGTTGCCACAGCAACCGGTTGCGCCGCCGCCGCCCCCCCCTGCCAGGTACGCACAACAACAGGAAGATCGTTTTGATATCGAACTCGACGGGATTATCGAGGGAGAAGGCATTCTTGAAATGATGCCCGACGGCTATGGCTTTCTCCGCTCTGCCGATTACAATTACCTCACCTCCCCCGATGATATCTACGTTTCTCCTTCGCAGATCAAATTGTTTGGCCTGCGGACCGGCGATACGGTGAGGGGCGCTATCCGCCCCCCAAAAGAAGGTGAAAAATATTTTGCGCTGCTCCGGGTTTCAAGGATTAACGGCCTCAGCCCGGATCAACTGCGCGACAGGGTGCCTTTTGATTACCTCACGCCCCTGTTCCCGAATGAAAAATTCAAATTGGCGACTTCTGCTTCCGGCAAGGATATGAGCACCCGCATCATCGACTTGTTCACGCCAATTGGCAAAGGGCAGCGCGGTCTGATCGTTGCACAGCCTAAAACCGGTAAGACCTGGTTGCTCAAGGATGTGGCCAACGCCATTGCCAAAAACCACCCCGAATGTTACCTCATCGTGTTGCTCATCGACGAACGGCCGGAGGAAGTTACGGATATGAAACGGAGCGTAAATGCGGAAGTGATCGCCTCTACTTTTGACGAACCCGCTGAAAACCATGTCCGGGTTGCCGGTGTAGTGCTCGAAAAAGCCAAACGCCTGGTGGAAAGCGGCCATGATGTTTGCATACTCCTCGATTCCATTACCCGTCTTGCACGCGCCTACAATACGGTTGCGCCGGCCAGCGGCAAGGTACTCTCCGGCGGTGTGGAGGCCAATGCTTTGCATAAACCCAAAAAATTCTTCGGGGCTGCCCGGAACATCGAAGGCGGCGGCTCGCTCACCATCCTGGCAACGGCCCTCATCGATACGGGTTCCAAAATGGACGGCGTCATTTTCGAAGAATTCAAAGGCACCGGCAACATGGAATTGCAACTCGACCGCAGCCTGTCCAACAAACGGCTTTATCCTGCGATCGACCTCACCAAGTCGAGCACCCGCCGGGAAGACCTCCTGCTGGACAAAGACGCGTTGCAGCGCATGTTCATCCTTCGCAACCACCTGGCCGATATGAAGCCGGATGAAGCGATGGAGTTCCTGATGAAACATATTCACGGAACAACAAGCAACGAAGAATTTCTGGCATCCATGAATGGTTAACGCCTTTATTGAACCGCCGAAACTGACGTTCAGCCTGGCAACCATTTCAACTGCGCTTCTGTTCATCCCGGGCGTACCGCCGGCTTATTGGCCGGCTTGCCAAACGTGTTTAAAACCCGTTTACATTGAATCAAAATCGCATACCATGTTCCGATTCCTCCACTTGCTCATGCTGCCGGCCATCATGCTGCTGTATTCCTGCAGCCCCAAAGTAGCCGATTCCCTTCGCAGCGCCGGCGACGACCCGCTCCTCACCCTTGCAGACGAACTGGCGCACAAGTACATCATCACCGACGGCCACGTGGATCTGCCTTACCGGCTGAAAATCCAGAATTTCCGGCTGGAAAAGGAATTTATCGGCATCCCCGTGGAGACCTCGGAAGGGGATTTTGACTACGTGCGGGCCAAAAAAGGCGGTCTTGATGTTCCTTTTATGTCCATCTATATTCCGGCTTCCTACCAGACAACCGGCGGCGCCAGGGAATTCGCCGATTCACTGATCGATATGGTGAACGGGATCGCCAAAGCTCACCCCGATAAATTTGCAGTGGTGAAAACACCGAAAGAAGCAGAGGCAAATTTCAAAAAAGGCATCATCTCTCTTCCGATGGGCATGGAAAACGGCGCTCCCATCGGCGACGATATCAAAAATGTTGCATACTTCCGGCAACGCGGCATCAGTTATATCACCCTAACACATTCCAAAGATAACCTGATCTGCGATTCCTCCTATGATACCACCCGGACCTGGAACGGCCTCAGCCCCTTTGGCAAAAACGTGGTCAGGGAAATGAACCGGACCGGCGTTATGGTGGATATTTCACACGTTTCCGACAGCACTTTCTGGCAGGTTATGGAAATCTCCAGCGCACCTTGCATCGCTTCCCATTCTTCCGCCAGGTACTATACGCCGGGTTTCGAACGAAATATGAACGACGACATGATCAAACGCCTCGGCGAAAACGGGGGAGTGATCCAGATCAACTTTGGCTCCAGTTTCCTGGACAGCAAGATCCAGAAACATGAGGATGAAATGCGGGCCAAACTCATGAAGATATTCCAGGAAAAAGGGATTTCTTTCCGGGATGAAGCAGCCAAACCGATCCTCGAACAATTCCGGAAGGAGAACCCCACCCTGTACTCTGACGTGGAAATGGTGGCCAATCACATCGATCGGGTCGTGCGACTTGCCGGTATCGACCATGTAGGCCTCGGCTCTGATTTTGACGGGGTTGGCGACAGCCTCCCCACCGGGCTGAAGGACGTATCCCAATACCCCAACCTGATCTATACTTTGCTCAAACGGGGTTACTCCGAAGAAGCGATTGCCAAGATCTGTTATAAAAATGTGTTCCGGGTGTGGGACAAGACGCAGGAGGTGGCCAAGGCAATGCAGGCGGGGAAGATGTGACCAGTTTGACAGTCTTCAGTCCTGCAGTCTTCAGTCTTCAGTTGGCAGTCTTCAGTCCTGGATTCGTAAAAAAAACAGCAGCCAGTTTCACAAAGGCACAAAGACTGCGCAAAGGTCACAAGAAAAATAGCGCTCTTTGTGTGGGCTTTGTGTCCTTGTGTTGAAAAAAAAAAACACAAATTCACAAAGACTGTCCCATAGGGATTCCTTTGGAGCCAACTAACTTACTGTTTCTTCACCTCATAAGAGATATCCATATCGTTCAGCACGGCGTCGAGCACCGGGTCCTTGCCTGGAATATACCCCTCTTTCAGGTCATGGCCGTAAAGTTTGCCCAGCGTATTCCAGTAAGAGGCTGCAACCCCGCTTTTCAGATTTTTAATCAGGCTGAACATTGGGGTATTGAGCTCCTTTTCGATCATTTTCATCAGGATCATGCCCTGTGTTTTGGTCAGGTTCTTGAGGGGGTCGGTAAATTCGTCCTTCATTTCCCGTTGCAGCAGCCGGACTTGTTTTTTCCTTTTGCGTTTCGGAAGATTATCGGTGACGTATTCCACCTCGCGAAATGTTTTGATGGCTTCCACCGCATAAGGATATACCTTGAGCGCATACTGGCGGTAACGGCGATAGCGGCGAAATTCCTCGTCATTGGGAAATTCCCGGAGTGTTGAGACCGAAACGTCGGTGAGGCTGGCCAGAATGAGCGTATCCCCGCATTCGTCGACGGTATAGGGATAGTATTGGCCGTTTATTTTGGTCACGCCATCCTGCCCGATTGCGGCTGTGGCGGCCAAAACCAGGCCCGATAGGATGGAAAACAAAAGTTTCATTTTTCTTTTTTTGAATAAACGATTAAATGCCCCCGGAAGTTGCTGCCGGCCGGCATTCAAATAACAATCAGGGCAATTCGCGTCACGAGTCAGGTATTTTTTAAATTGCGAATTTTTATGCAGAATGGACGCCAAGTTACTGCCATTTTTTGATAAAAATTGCCTGGAGGCCGGTTGCGACGAAGCCGGGCGCGGCTGCCTTGCCGGACCGGTATTTGCAGCTGCCGTGGTGTTGCCCCCCGATTTCAGCCATCCGCTCATCCAGGATTCCAAACAACTGAGCGAGTCCGGCCGTTTGGAAGCCCGTCTGGTGATCGAAAAAACGGCTATTGCCTGGGCGGTTGCATCACTCAGCCCAAAGGAAATCGACCAGTACAATATCCTGCGCGCTTCCTTTTTCGCAATGCACCGGGCCCTCGACCAACTTGCCGTTCGGCCCGAATCCCTGCTGATCGACGGCAACCGGTTCATTCCTTACCAGGATATCCCGTTTCATTGCATCGTGAAGGGCGACGGCAAGTATGCGTCCATCGCCGCCGCGTCTATCCTGGCTAAAACTTACCGGGATGAACATATGGCAACCCTAGCGCAAAGTTTTCCGCAGTACGGATGGTTGCAAAACAAAGGTTATCCAACGGAGGCTCACCGGGCGGCTATCCAAACCCATGGCCCTTGCGAGCATCATCGCCGGTCATTCCGCCTGCTGCCTGACCCCGATCAGCGTCTTTTGTTTTAACCGGTGCGCGCATTTTTTTTCAGAATAAGTGTTTTTTACCCGCCAAAATAATCCACCGCTGCATCTCATCTAAAGATCAAGACATATAGCTTGTTTTTTAGTTAAAAAACGTAAAAATAAGTTTAATACTGCGATTGAACTATATCTTTGTGAACAAAACCGGTGTGAACGCGATGAACAATACGTGGCTTCCGGAAATCCGACCTGCCGGGAAGTAACCAAAGGGGGAATCAACTATATCAAGGAACAAGTGCATTTTTTAAAATCAACGCGATATGAGGCTCACGAGAGCGGAAGAAGAGATCATGCAAATCATCTGGCAGTTGGGGCCTTGCACCGTCAGTCAGATCCGGGATTTCATGGCAGAAAACCTGGGGATGCCCAAGCCGCCCCACAGTTCCATTTCCACCATTGTGCGGATTCTGGAGGAAAAAGGCGTACTGACCCACAAGGCCTACGGTCGTACATACGAGTACATACCGAAGATCAGCAAGGAGGCTTATTCAAGGGATAGTCTTCAAAAACTGGTTTCGGACTATTTCGGCGGATCGATGAAACGGCTGGTTTCATTTTTGGTGGAGGAGAAGAATCTGAGTTTAAAAGAGCTGAATGAGTTGATGGCCAGGTTGGAGGAGGAATAGTTTGATTTTTACCCGCATGGGCGATAGACAGGGTAGGGGTTGTCCATAGGACTCCTTTGGAGGATTCCTGCCTGCCGGCAGAAAGGAATTCGAAAGTTTAATCCTGCAAAACGGTAAAATATGCTGATCTATTTACTGGAGGTAAGCGCCTGTTGGCTGGGGTTTTACGGGCTTTATTACGGCTGGTTGAGCCGTGAAACCTTTTTTCACCTCAACCGGTATTATTTGACCGGCACACTGGCGGCAGGCCTTTTGATCCCGCTGTTGTCCTTTCCTTTTTCCATTGATTGGTTCCAACTGGCTGCTCCGGATGCGATCCCGGCTATCTCGGTTGAGTTCCCTGAAACCAATCAGACCATGACCATTTTGCCTGATCCGGCGCCGTCGGCCCTCATCAACTGGTCGGCATGGATAACCGGTCTTTATTGTTTAGGGGCTGGCGTTGTTTTCATCCGGTTTGCAGCCGGCATGGCGCAGTTATACCGGCTTTACAGGGACGGCATAAAAGAGCGAAGAGACGGTTATCAGGTGGTTTTGACGCCGACGGAACATTTGCCATTTTCATTTGGAAACCTGATTTTTAAACCTCAGGCCAACCATTTTTCGGAAGCTGAAGAAGAAAAAATACTCCTCCACGAACTGGCGCATGTGCGGGGCCGGCACAGTATCGATGTTTTGCTGGTGGAGATCCTGGGCATTTTTTTCTGGTTCAACCCGCTCATTTACCTCTACCGGCAGTCCCTGAAAGTCATACACGAATACATTGCCGACGCTGCGGTTGTCAGCCTCGGTCAGAAGAAACAATATGGCCATTTGTTATTGCGGCAATCGTTGTCCGGACCTTCGGTTGCGCTGGCGAACCATTTTTTCCATTCACAATTAAAAAAACGAATCAACATGATGATGCAATTACCCTCGCCGGCAAAAGCCCGGCTGAAATATTTACTGGCGGCGCCGATCTTATTGGCGGCATTAGGGCTGTTTGGGCAGACGCAGGAGAAAACTGCGGCGCCTCCGGTGCAGATAAAGGAAGTTGCCGTAGCTGCTGCAACGCCTGAAAATCCGCTTTATATTCTGGACGGACAATTGACCACCCATGAGGAGTTCAACAAAATCGATCCCAACTCGATCGAGAGCATCGAGGTATTAAAGGGAGAAAAAGCGACCTCCGAATTTGGCGATTCCGGTAAAAACGGAGTAATTATTGTGGTAACCAAAACAAACGCAGGTTATCAAGCGCCCCGCTTCCCGGGCTGTGAGGATTTGAAACAGCACCCTGCGGCCAAAAACATTTGCGCTCAACAACAGCTTTTTGAGTTCATCATTTCGGAAATGAACTACCCCGAGGCCGCTAAAAAGGCAGGTACGGAGGGAACGGCAGTAGCTGCTTTTTCGATCAGCGAGACCGGAAAGGTCCAGGACCTGAAAATTGTCAAAAGCGTCAGCCCCGAAATCGATGCGGAAGTTCTTCGACTGATCGGGGAAATGCCAGATTGGATACCCGCCCAAAAAGGCGGAAAAGCGGTTGCTTCAGAGTTTAAACTCCCCTTGAAGTTCAAACTGAGCGATGCGGCCCCTGCGCCAAACAACGCAGAGGAAATTTTTAAGGTTGTGGAAGAAATGCCCCTTTTCCCGGCTGACTGCGCAGATCAGGAAACAGACAAGAAAAAATGTTCGGACATCGCCTTGATGAACTTTATTTTCCGGAATATCCGGTATCCGCAACTTGCACGCGACCACGGCATTATGGGTACGGTGGTGATCGGTTTTGTGATTGAAAAGGACGGTTCCATGTCCGATTTCAAAATACTGAAAGGGATCGGGGGCGGTTGCGAGGAAGAAGCCTTGCGCGTGGTTAAACTGATACATGAAAAGGAGATGTTTTGGACGCCCGGCAAACAACGCGGGCAAGCCGTCAGGGTGCAATTCAACCTGCCGGTCCGGTTTCATATGGAGTTAGAAAGCCAACCCCGCCCCATCGCCGCTCCGAAACTGGAAATCGCCAAAGAAGCGCCCCGGCTGGAATTAATGGATTTTTCCGCCTCGCCCAACCCGACTTCCGGCCAGTTGGAGCTTCGTTTCAAGGGGGCCGCAACAGCTACTGTCCTGTTGGTCTATGATGCTTCCGGGAAAGTGGTTTTCCAATCCGATTTGCCGGGGTTCGACGGTCATTTCAACCAGCGGATCGACCTTTCCGGGGCGCCTGCGGGCATCCTGACCCTTGCCGTATTTCAACAAGACAAGGTCTATACCCACCCGTTCGTAAAACAATAAGGTCAAAATGAACCGAACCTGGCGTTTTTGTATACGTTTTGTTATCAAAAGCGCCAGGTTTTAAAAATTTAAAGCATTAACTTTTAAAGAACCTTCCGAAGGGTGGTTTCTGTTTTTATTTCAAGAAATGCACAAATCTTTCCGTTTTTTCCGTCCATACCTTACCTGGTTTATTTGCTTAACTTATAAAAAAATCCGTCTTCAATACTTTTAGCCGGCTGTTATCTTAGCGGTCTAATCAACAAACAGCAAATAAGCACGGTATTATATATAGCCTGATCACAACAAGTGGGTCGGGCTTTTTTTTGCTTCGATCCTGGGGATCATACTTCCAAACTTTCGTCCTTTTGCTTTGGCTTGCACCCAGGTACGCAAATACAAGATATTGCTGATATGAAGGAATGGGTCGTCGTCTTCCGCGGATTCGAGCTTTCGCAGCAATGCCAGGGCGGCATGGGGAAGTTGTCTGGGATCTGCCAGTATTTCCTGAAATAAATCCATGAAAGCCTGAAAAGCCGGGGAGGAAAATGGCCCCCGGGCCATAATTTTCAAACATTTGGACATGGCTTCCCAGTCTTTGGTCTTCAGGTGGTTGACCATTTCCAGCACCAACGCCCCTGAGCGATAATCCGGATCGAGGTGATCGCCAACTTCTTTGATCCTCTGCAAATACAATTGAGCCTGGCTGAATTTGTCGTTAGCCAGGTGAAAGATGATCAGTTCGAGGTAGATCAACCCTGCCACCCGGTCTTTTTCCTGGCCGTATTTTTTCAGATGTTCCACCAATTCTTTTTCGTACCCGGGCGGTAAATTTTCAAAATGATTTTTCCGGAGAATGATTTGAAGTTCTAAAAAACGGAAAAAAGTAAATTGCAGGAATACTGCTTTATTTTTTTCCACAACGGCTCCTGCTTCACGAATGATCATCTCCAGTTCTTCGAAATAACCTTTGGAAAAACAATAATTGCCGTAATTCCGGAGGGCGGACATGTATACTTCGGGCATGGTGTTCTGAAACCAGGGGTTCTTCCTGAACATGCTGACGGATTCCATCCGGTTTTGGAGCTGCAATTCGTCTTCCCCTAAAAAACTATACACATAAGACTTTATGCCGGCCAACGTCAACCGCGAGCGAAAAGAAAGGGGTTCCGGGTTTATCCTTTCAATTTTTTCTCTGAGGCTCCGGAGATAATCCAGGTCCTCCTCTGTCATCTTATTCAACCGGTACCTTGCCATATCCTGCAAACGGGTGACCGTTTCTGCGAGTTCCGCATGCACGCTCAGAAAATGCAAGCCTTGACGCATCGTTTTGACCAGGGTCAATCCGGAGGTGGATGAATTGTCGAGCCGGCTGAAAAAAATACGCAATTCCTTGAACGCCACTTCGATCAGGTAGGTAAATTCTTCGTATTTCTCCGAGAGTTTTCGCACTTTGGCCAGGCGGTCGGAAGCCAGGTCGGTCATTTTTTTCTCCAGCAGAATATCTACTTCTTCCAGACCCTGCCGGATTTTACCCATTACAGATTCTTTGTACCCCAGCGAAACCAGACTCTTTAATAAAAGATCGGTTAACTGGACCTTCAGAACTTTATATTGTTTGGCAACGTCTTTTCCAAGATTTGCTTTTATGCCTGCTTCATCGTAAGCGGATTGGCCGTTGATGAGGTCAAAAACTTCAGAAAGGATCGCTTTATCCGATGCAAAATGACGGCGGAAATAGCGTTTTTCAGCCGGGGTCATGGAATGAATGAGGTGGAAAATATGGTCCTGAGGCGTTTTCATGCTCCTATCCTAGGTGGCTTCACTTGCGGGCGCCGGTTTATTCGCCTGGGCCAGGTTGATCCGTTCTACTTCCTTATCGATATAATAGAGGCTTTGGGGCCCGTCTCCGATCAGTTTGATCCGGTCCAGAATATTCCGCATCAGGGTTTCTTCCTCGCGCTGTTCATCAACGTACCACTGCAGGAACTGATAGGTGGCATGGTCTTTTTCTTCATTGGCCAGGGCAACCAGGTCGTGGATGGAATGCGTCACTTTTTGTTCGTGTTCGTATACCTTCTGGAACATGGCCTGCACACTGTCGAAAAAATGAGGCGGTTCGGCTATTGCCGGGGCAAGCGGGTGGCCGTCCATATCCGACAGGTAACGAAAAATCCGGAGCATATGCTGGCGCTCTTCCTCCGATTGGCGCTCCATGAATGCCGCACAGCCCTGGAGCGCCTCCCGGTCGCACCAGGCAGACATGGATAAATACAGGAACGAAGCATAGCCCTCCAGGGCCATTTGTTTGTTCAGCGCTGATTCTATTTTTTTTGATAACATAATGATACTGTTTATAAAACGAACAAGAAAATCCGCCTGCTGTTCAAAAGATGAAGGCCAGGGCAAAACCCAGTACCGACAGGATCAGGCCGTACATAAACACATTGTAGCAATAAGCGAGGTACCTGTATTTTTTAGCCAGGACCACGCCAAGGTAGTACAAATCTTTGGTCATGGAAGTATAGAGGAATTCACTGTCCTTGATCATTTCCATCATACCCCAGTGGAAATCCTGGACCCCCATCTTGTAAAAATTGCCAAAAAAAAGCAGATTGGCCCGTTTTTTCTGGATATCGTCGCGGGTAAAGCGGCCCTCTGTCACCTTTGGCCGTGTAGAAAGGATGGCAAAGACCAGGGCGGTAAGGCAAACCGAAAGCAGCAAAACGGTCGGCAGCATCAATTTGGGCATGGTTTCAAAACGCGGTACGAGGTTGGCCACCACAATGGAAATAATGATGGCGTTGATGCTCAGCATGATATTGGCCTTGTTGTCGGCAATGGCGCTCAGGCTGATATGGGTCCGGTACGTTGTCCGGTACATGGTTTCGACCCCTCTGCCGAGGTTGATCTGTTTGAGGTCGATATCGAGCGATTCGGGGTCCTTTTTCTTTTTTTTGGTTTCGACACTTTCACCGGCGGGGGTTGGACTGAGGCGCAATTTCTGTTTCATCAATTGCTGAATGTGTTTTTCCTTGAGTTTGCCAAACTTCTCGCGGGCAACTTCCGTATGAAATTGATGATTTACGACGAAATTCAGTTCAAACTCCACCCAATCCTGTTCCGACATGATTTTTTGCCGGGTGATGGATAGTTCCTGGCGCAACCGCCCGCAGCGATCCCAGTACCATTCATTGCCCAGATGGCTCAAATCGGCATCGCAAACGATTTCTTCCAACAGGTTTCGGGGCTGTTGCGGCAATTGCGTCGCCATAATGCATCCGCCAATGGCCTGCAGGTCTTCCTCCGGATAGTTGTAATTTTTCAGGAATGACGCGGCATAATCAGCGCTCCTTTTTTCATGGCCGTCCTGCCCCTGGTCATAACCGATATCGTGAAACCAGCAGGCGAGCTGAATGATCTCTTTCTCCTTATCCGTCAATTCATAGCCGTCGGCAATCGCCAGGGCAGAATCGAGCACATACCGGGTATGACCCAGATTGTGATAAACAAAATCTTTGGAAATACGCTGGTCGAAAAATTGAACTACATATGCCTCAACTGCCGTCAGTAACTGATCTGCTTCCGGTTTCATATTTGCTATTTCGGCCGGAAAATTAAAAAAATAATTGCAATTTCCGTACGGGCAACCCTTGTGGTTACTCCTGCAAATCAATTGGGGGCAACCCTTGCGGTTACCCCCAGTTCAATCACAAGGGTTACCCCTACTTGATCGGGTAAATAACTTTGGTGAGCCATTTCATCGTATCGGGCTCCGAAGCCGGGTCGGTAACGTATTCTTCCATCACAGGGTAAACAATGGTCAATCCTTTGGTATTCACATAATCATCCAATGCAAAATGCGCGCTCCCGCTGCCTTCGTACGGCCCGTAATAATTGACCAGCAGGGCTTTGCCTTTGGGCAATTCCAGCACCGTGAATTGAGGCCCGAGGTCCACTTTGCCGCTGAGGGGAATGCCGGCCATCAGATCGGCTTCCTGTTTTTCTTCATCCCATACAAAAAAAGCGCCGACGGGCATGCCGGCAGGCTGAATGCCCTTGGCCGCGAGGGCGTTCATGGCGGCCCCGAAATGTTCGCCATAAAACGCAGGAATATCCTTCATCGGTATTTTTTTGCGAACGCCCACAAGATAGGGATAGGGCATGCCCATTTCTTCAATCTTGTAGGCGGGTTTTTTCCGGTTGACCGCTTCTTTCTCCGCATAGGCCTTGAGTAATTCAAGCCCCCGGTCGAAATCCTTGTGGATCATTCCTTTGAAATCCATAAAAGCGAGCGCGGCATTCCAGGGAAAAGGAAAATCGGCGGAAATGCCCCAGGTGGCTTTGGCGCCGCCTTCGACAGGTTCTATTTTCCAGGTTGAGTTGGCGTTACCCTGGCCGTTGAACTCCAGTAAAGTCGCAACTTCGGTCGGCGGGTCGGACCGGGTGATGCTCATTTTACCGCTGCCCGACTTTTTCTTGTCGCCGACCCAACTGTAGGAGGCGCCTGCTCCTACGGTCTGATCGCTTAGGGTAACCGTCAGACTTGGATCTGCTTCTTTCCAGGGCGACCAGCGCTCGTAAGTGCTCAGGTCGTTAACGATGTTAAAAACCAACTCGGGCGAGGCGGCGATCTCAATCGAACGGTCGGTCGTTACGTTTTTAGGCATGGATAATCCAAGGATCAACCATATGCCGATCAGTACGGCAAGCAGGATCCCAATGATTTTTAAGGCTTTCATGGTGAATAAGTTAGTGATGAGATATATTTGCAAATATATAAAAAGTTTTTAAAAATTAAAAAATAAACTAATTATTTGTTTTTTGAGCCGATCCGCCGGAATTGACAAAAAAATTTTACCTTTATCCTGGAAAATCTACCTATGCGCCCAATCGCGTTATTGTTTGTTCTGGTTTGTTTCAACAGTGTGCTGAATGCCCAGATACCCACCGGAGACGTGGAGATCAGGGTTTATGATTTTGACGACGGGTTGAGCCACCGGAACGTTTTCAAGATACAACAGGATACCGCCGGGTTTATATGGATCGGCACCATCAACGGCCTGAACCGATTTGACGGGTATGAATTCCTGGTGTACAGCGACCGGGAAAACACCCGCAGGATCCCGCACAACGTCATTTACGAGATGATGATCGGGAGGGATAACCGCATTTGGCTCGCACATCCTGATTTCATATCGGTGCTGGATCCCTGGAACAACCAAACCCGGGACATCAAGATCAAACCCGGCAAAATTGTATTGCGGGAATCACTGGCGCCCTATAATTGGCTCAGGGATGCCGGCGGCAACCTGTGGATCAGCGTCTTTGATGAAAAAACAGGGCAAACCTCCCTCAACAAACTGGAAGGCGATTCCGTTCTGAACCAGATTATCACCCTGAACGGTCAGTACACCAAACGCCCGATGGCCCAATTGGGGGAAGAACTTTACCTGGGCGCTTACGAAAATGAGCTCTGGCGCCTGACAGCGGAGGGCGTCGTCCGCGAAAGTTTTCGTTTCCCTGTAAAAAACAACGACCGGAGCCGCTCCCGCGTGATCCAGATCCAGGAGAATACAGGCATTCTTTGGGTACTGCTCAGCGACGGACGGGTCTTTTACCGCAAAAACCTTGAGGAGGGTTTTATTCCGCACCCGGTCAACGACCTCATCCCCGCCCCCCTGGCCTCGGCCAGCGCCCTGCTGGTCAACTCCAAAGGAGAGATCTGGATTGGGGCGCAGGGCGTATTGCTTTTTTACGACCCCCTCAACAATTCGCTGACCGATTATGACAAACCCATCCGCGACGAAGTCAAAAATATTTGCAATTACCGCCAGATCTTCCAGGACCGGTCAGGGGTGGTCTGGGTCGCTTCCGACTACGGCGCCATCAAGATCACCGTATCTGAAAATCTGTTTACACATTACCTGAGCGAAGGCAGCGAATATTGCAGCAACCTCTACTGCAGCACCCGGGGCATCACAGAAGATGAACAAGGCCGGATCTACATTTCTTATTACAACTCCATCCACACTTTTGACCCCCAATCCAACGCGCTGAGGTTACTTTTTCCCGCCAATAATTTCTTCAATTATCCTTTTGGCCTCGCTTATAAAAACAATGCCCTCTGGACGGGTAACGGCTGGCGCATCGACCTCGCCACCCTGCGCATCGACACGTTGCTGCCCCAGTCGGGTGTCGACCTCGGGGCCGTTATTGCCGACCGGAACGACGACATCTGGTTTGGGTACAATTATCATTTGTACCAATACAAAACCAAAACTTCGGAATTAACGGAATTTTCGGATCAATTCGGAACCTGGGACACCCTGGCCGGATCCATCAGCTATCTGTATGAAGGGCGGTCGGGGGAATACCTGTGGGCCGCAACCCTGGAAAAGGGGCTGTATAAAATCCATCGCCAGAACGGGCGTGTCGCCCATTACACCGACGCCCCGGACAGCCCGGCAAGGCTGCGCTCCAACCAGATCAACGCCATATACGAGGACGGAAAAGGGTTCCTCTGGCTGGGCACAGCCGACGGCCTTCACCGGCTGAATCCCGAAGACAATACCCTTCGCATCATCTATACCCAGGACGGGCTTCCCAACCATTTCATCAACGGCATGCTGCCGGAAGGCGATTCCGTGCTGTGGATAAGCACCGACAACGGTTTATGCCGTTTCAGCATGACCACCGAGCGATGCGCCAATTTTTTTACCCAGGACGGCCTTACCGCAAATGAGTTCAACCGCATATCCTTTTACAAGTCATCCGACGGCCGCATGTACTTTGGCGGGCTGAACGGCATCAACGCCTTTTATCCGAATAACCGGTTCCTGGAACACAAACAGGAAAAAAGCGACGCTCCGCTTCTGTTCACCAGCTTTACCAGGCTGGATGGCGCCTCCGACCAGCTCATCAGCCAGAACGCAGGCCTCGACCCCAACCAAACCATCGTACTGACCCATAACGACCGCTTTTTTTCCATCAGTTTTGCCCTTGCCGATTACCGGAACCCTATTCAACGATTGTACAGTTACAAACTTGAAGGTTACGACGCTGACTGGTCGCAGCCTTCCGCCCTGAATACCGTCCGGTACAACAACATCCCGGCCGGCCGCTATACCTTCCACGTAAGGGCTCAGATCGGAAAGGACGAATGGAACCGGCAGCAACTGGCCATTCCCATTCTGGTCAAGGAGGCTTACTACCGCACCTGGCAGTTTTGGACGTTGGTCATTCTGGGTTTGCTCGGAGGGGTATTGGCTTTTGCCCGGTACCGGATCTATACCATTGAAAAAAGACAAAAAGTACTCGAAGACCTGGTGCGCGCCCGAACCGCCGAACTGGAAATGGAAAAAGAAAAATCCGAAGCGCTGTTATTGAATATCCTGCCGGCCGAAACGGCAGACGAACTCAAACAATTCGGCATTGCCAAAGCCAAGCGCCATGATATGGTCACCGTCATGTTCTCCGACTTTCAGGGCTTTTCCCGGATATCCGAGCGCCTGGAACCGGAAGAACTGGTGGCCGAGATCGATCATTGTTTCCGCGGCTTCGACCAGGTGATAGAAAAATACGGCCTGGAAAAAATCAAGACCGTAGGCGACGCGTATATGTGCGTAGGCGGCATCTCAACACTCGAAGGTGTGGAGGAATACGCCTCCAATGTGATCCGGGCCGCAATTGATATCCAGGCATTCCTGGTGCAACGGGCGGAAGAAAGAAGGGAACAGAACCTCCTCTTTTTTGAAGCCCGCATCGGCATCCACACGGGTTCTATCGTAGCCGGCATCGTCGGCATCAAAAAATTTGCCTACGATATCTGGGGAGATACCGTCAATATCGCATCCCGGATGGAAAGTTACGGAAAGGTCGGACAGGTCAATATTTCAGAAGCTACCTATAGATTGGTACAGGAAAAATTCCACTGCAAATACCACAGTGATTTTGCTGAAAATTCGGCGGTGATCAGAATGTATCTGGTGGAAGGGGAGGATTTGAGACTGGGAGACTTTGAGACTTGGAGACTTGGAGATTAGGTGCGTTTTCACCCAATCACTCAGTCTCCCGATCTCCCTTTCACCTGATCTCCCGATCTCCCAGTCTCAAAATTAAGGCCTGATGGACCGCTTGAGCAGCCTTACCGTTTTAATGATACCGGTTTTTTCGTTTACCAGCGCCACCAGGTAAAGCCCTTGGGGCAGGTCGGCGATATTGTACCGCTTGCCGTTCTCAAAATAAAAAGACCGGACCTCCCGGCCCACCGTATTATAGATCTCAATGCGGTCAACCTGATTGTTGGGGGTAATTTCGATGTAATTGATCGCCGGGTTGGGAAAAATACTCAGCGCCTTGTTTTCCCTGGATTTGCCATTGGGGATAGCAATCACTTCCAGGTCAAGGGATTCAATCACATAGCCGGGCAGGGAAGAATAGGAGAACATGAAATTGTAAATGCCCGTGCCCTGCACGCCAAGGGGAAAAACATGCAATACCAGTTCGGCCGATTCACCGCCCGCAAGGACCAACGGCAAATTGAGGCCCGAACCCGGGTCGATATTTGACGACACGTTGGGGAGGTAAAAAGAGTTCTTGTCGTTCACCTGGGATACCCAGGCCTCCGGTTGTTCGTAGGTGGCTCTCGACCATTTCAGGGAAAGGCTGTCATCCGTTAGGTTCGTAATGCGCACGGGAATTTCAACATCCAGATGGATATTGGACACATTGGAGACATTGATCCGTTCGCCGACGAGGGATTCCACCAGGAAAGTTTGCCCAAAACCGCTGACCGCCAGCGCCCAAAAAAAGAATGTAAGTAAATTTTGCTTCATATACCCAGCCCGATTCTTGAATTATAGCGCAAGTACGCCCGATTTTGTAAAAAATGCAACTGATTAACAAAAAATTAAGAAGACGATCTCCCTCCTCTACATGAATAGAGACGCAAAGATCAGTCTAATAGTAACACTTTAATGCCAAAAACGTTTTTGTCCGTTTCAAGCCTCAGCAGATAAACCCCTGGGGGCAATACCCCCGGCGATAAGTGTTCAACGTGCGGGCCGGCGGCAAAAGACCGGCCCGGCTGTACCCAGACCTGTTGACCTGCCGCATTGTAAATCCGGAAGGCAACCGGCGCCTGGGCCGGAAGCCGGAAGGAAACCGTTAAATGTTCTCCCTTTCGAACCGGATTGGGCGCAACCGACCATTCAAATCCGGTTTCTGCAAAATTGGAAGCCGGTGTGATGGAATTGGCATATTCAACCGGCGCCCTGTACGAACGGGCAAATTTGCCGGCATAAGCCAACACATTCCCTTCCATATCTTTCACCCGGATAAAACCGTAGCCGTAGCTGCAGCAAAGCCCGTCGCCAAAATCATCTGTAAGGTTCAGGTAATAACATCCATGAGCCGGGAGGTTAACCAACCGGGTATAATAGCTGTAAGAACCGTAGGCGCCGGGATCTTCGGGGTTCGCAATCTGCATGCCACCGCCCGTGCCGATGATATTTTCATTGCCGCCATAAGCGATCA
Source organism: uncultured Lewinella sp. (assembly GCA_964558465.1). Taxonomy (GTDB): domain Bacteria; phylum Bacteroidota; class Bacteroidia; order Chitinophagales; family Saprospiraceae; genus JACJYC01. Next base: position 64,500 of record CAZLEF010000004.1, read on the forward strand.
CCGTGCCATTTTCGTCTTCAATTTGCCAGTACAGTTCGTATCCGTATTCATCCGTCCGGATCTCCAGTTTGATCGTTTCTTCCACCGTGGCTTTGGCGTCGGAAAAAACAGTGGCAGCCTCGTTATTCCCGGGGTCAACATCCGTGCTGTCGTTGGGCAGTTCAAGGCGCATCCATACTTCGTGTGAAGCGCCGTCGCTGGAAGGGAAGGCCAGGGGGGGCAATTCAGCCCGCGCCATATCATAGGTAGCCAGGGGCGTATCCCAGTTTAAATAGTGGGTTTGTCCTTCTTCTCCGGCCAGGCCGTACAAGACTTTCACGCTGCTCAGCCCCTGGTTGCCGTCGTTCCGGATGCGGGCAGTAGGATAAACCCATCCCCCGCAGACAACGGCATCCGTTTTCACCCCCAGAAGGCGGGCGTCGTATGCATGGGCTACCGTAAAATCAGGTTGAACGACCAGGCTGTTCAATACCTCCTTTTGGCCTTCCGTTACAAAAACCACCAATTCCGTATTGGCCAGATCAAGCGGAACGCCCCGGATCGAATCCGGCAGTATATAGGAATAGCTGCGCGTCTCGAGGTGTCCGGCGGAAGTATCCAGGATCTTTTCCCCCCACAGGCCGTTGAGCATATCCCGGAAAACATAGTATTGCGGATAATCAGCGCCCAGGCCTCCACCCGATTGAGGCGAAAGGATATGGTGCTGGATCAAAGCAATATGGAGGCGGTTGCTGGTGGCGGCGCTGCCGGTCGTGTAGTAAAGCTCCAGGTCAATGCTGAGTTCGCGGCCGGGGACGTCAATATGCGCGACCGCTCCGATATTGACCGGCGCCGGAAGGGCGAGCATTTCCTCGAGAGCGCCTTGCCAATGGATCCTGCTGATGGCGGTCGTGCCGGGCGATCCCTGCTCGAGTCCCGGAAAAACATGACGGTTGATGGAAGCTGCAGGGTAGCCCGTCAGTCCGGCAGCATCGGCAATTATTTCGCCTTCATCCGTCCGAAGGTCGGGGTCGCCCGGTTCGGGGACCGCATAATTGCCGGCATGGTAATAGATCAGGGCAATATCCGGATGGAGCGACTTAAGCTGTGCGGCGATCAGATGTCCGTGGGGGCAATACACGCAATACATGCCGCCATATTGCTCCAGAACGGCATTCCGGTTCATCTGCAGGGTACCGACGATGGTTTGTGCGCAAAGGACGGTTGCGGATAAAATAGCCAGAATGAATGCTGAGGTTTTTTTCATTGTATTTCCCAAAACCCGATAATGCAGCAAAATTAATACTTCGGGGCGGTAATGGAAAATTAACTTATTCTCATGACCGCTGGGTTACAATTCCATCTGTATACTACCAGCCAATGGAGACTTGGGGATGGGGTGACTTGGAGAGGGGGTGAAGGCATTTCGTTTCACCCGCTCTCCAAGTCTTCTGCCATAAACGCAAAACATCCGGAAACATGTTCAATCTGGCGGAGAGGAATATCAAATTCAGGTTTTACTACCCTGGAATTTCTATAAAATCCCTATTTTTGTGCGATTGAGGTGTAAATCGAATCGATGGCAAAAAAGAAAAAAGGCCAATTGGCATTCAGGTTAGGAATAAATGATGAACGCATCCCCAAGTTGATTGGAATCCTATGCCTGTTTATTGCTTTTTACCTGTTTGTTGCTTTTACTTCATACCTTTTTACCTGGAGTTATGACCAGGACAAGCTTGATATCTTTTTTACCGAGCTGCTCTACAGCGATATCGAAATGGCCAACTGGCTTGGTAAACTGGGCGCCATCGTTTCACATGCGTTTTTTTTCTGGGGATTCGGGATCGCTTCGTTTTCCTTCGTCTTTTTGTTTTATAAATTCGGCTTGTTCCTGATCCGGAAACAGCCGCTGCTGGGTTATGTGCCGCTGCTTGCCCGGACCCTGGTGCAGATGCTCCTCATTTCCGTTTTCCTGGGTTTTGTGGCAGGGTATGCCGCATTCCCGTTTGCGGGGGCATTCGGGCAAGGCATCAGCAGTTGGTTGCATGGTTTTTTGGGCACGATCGGCATGATCGGCCTTTTCCTGATGGCAGCCATCGGACTGGTCGTCTGGAAATTCAATCCAAATTTTGACGAAATGACCCCCAAAACCGCGGCTTCCGACGCCCAGGAATACTTCCGGACCCTGCTCAGCAAAAAACGTTTTGTCCGCCGGCAAGCCATATCAGGCAGTTTGCCCGGCGGCGGCGAAACCAGGGAAGAAAAACCAAAGACGCTCGCGCCGAATGTGCCCGTTGCGGACCTGGGCAGGGGGCAACTGGCATTCGACCTCGAGAACGCCAACCAACCCAAACCGGCCGGCCTGCAACCGGGCGACGCCGAACTGGAAATCGCCGCCCCCGCCGCCAAACTTCCCACCGACGAACATCCGGCGCCCGCCCCCCTGGCCGGGCAAACCGTAGTGGATGACCAGGATGCCAGCGAACCCTATGACCCCACGCTCGAACTTTCATCCTACGAGTACCCCCATTTACAATTGTTAAATGATTATTCCGACGAAAAATTTGAGGTCGACCGGGCTGAACTCGAATCCAAAAAGGACCAGATCGTCGAAACCCTGCTGCATTATAAAATTGAGATTGTCAAGATCCGGGCTACCATCGGCCCGACCGTTACCCTTTATGAGATCGTACCTGCCCCGGGTGTCCGCATTTCCAGGATCAAAAACCTGGAGGACGATATTGCACTCAGCCTCTCAGCCCTGGGAATCCGGATCATTGCCCCCATCCCCGGCAAAGGCACCATCGGCATAGAAGTACCCAACAAGAAAAAACAGACGGTCTCTATGAAGGAGATCCTGGCCTCCGATAAATTCAAACGGGCCAAGATGGACCTTCCCATCGCCCTGGGTAAAACCATCTCCAACGAAGAATTTGTTGCCGATCTCACCAAAATGCCCCACCTCCTGGTGGCAGGCGCTACGGGGCAGGGCAAATCCGTCGGGATCAATTCAATCCTGATCTCCATCCTGTATAAAAAACACCCCTCCCAGGTTAAATTGGTCCTGATCGACCCCAAAAAGGTGGAGCTTTTCCAGTACGCCCAACTGGAAAAACATTTCCTGGCCTTTCTGCCCGACCAGGAAGAGCCCATTATCACCGAAACGACAAAGGTGATCAATACCCTGAATTCTCTTTGTATCGAGATGGACACCCGCTACGATCTGCTCAAAAAGGCAGGCGCCCGGAACATCAAGGAGTACAATGAAAAATTTGTACAACGCCAGCTCAACCCCCTGAAAGGACATCGTTTTTTACCTTTTATCATATTGGTGATCGACGAATTTGCCGACCTGATCATGACTGCCGGTAAAGAAATCGAATTGCCCATCGGCCGGCTTGCGCAGTTGTCCCGCGCAGTCGGCATCCACCTCGTCATCGCAACCCAGCGGCCATCGGTCAATATCATCACCGGCGTGATCAAGGCCAATTTCCCGGCCAGGATCGCTTACCGGGTGACCGCCAAAGTGGATTCCAGGACCATCCTTGACGCGGGCGGCGCCGACCAACTGGTGGGGCGCGGCGATATGTTGCTCTCCGTAGGCGGCGAAATGGTTCGTCTGCAAGGCGCCTTCGTCGATACCCCCGAGGTCGAAAAAGTTGTGAATTTCATCGCCAACCAGCGCGGCTACGCCGAACCTTTCTTCCTGCCTGAATTTTTGGGCGCCGAGGAAGGCATGTCCGGCGCCGGCGACCTCCGCTACGGCGACCTGGACGATATGTTTGAAGACGCAGCCCGCCTGATCGTTCAACAGCAACACGGCTCAACCTCCATGATCCAGAGACGCCTGAAACTGGGATACAACCGCGCAGGCCGCATCATGGACCAACTCGAAGTGATGGGCATTGTCGGCCCGGCCGACGGAAGCAAAGCGCGCGAAGTCCTTATTTATGATGAACTCGAATTGGAGAAATACCTCCACGAATTGAAAAGCAGGACATAAAACACTGTGCGTTTTTGAACACGCTTTGTCCGTTTTTGAACGGAAATACCTTTAAAAAATCTAACTTAATTTTTCTAATCCACTGTTTATCAATTCATTAAATAATCGGCACAGATATTGAATTGGATTATGGTAACTAAATGAAACCTGCCATGAAGAAACATCCGATCCGTGCCGATAAAACCCCTTTCCGATCAGGCTTGCTGATCCTTCAGGCTGTTATTGCTGCCACACTTTTTCTCGGAGCGATCGCAGTCTACAAACAATTGCGTTCCATCCAGCAAGCGGACAAGGGCGCCGAAACCAGGGGTGTTCTTGTGCTCAACGCCCCGGATTCCCGGGATATTCACTTCAGCAACCTTTAAAATCCACCACCATGATGCAGCATATTGTAATCCCCATTCCGCCATCCGCCGGCAAACAGGATATCGAGATCGAAATGACCATCAACGGAGTCCGTCAGCAAGTGCGGTATAAAGTGGAGTTGTTTTATTGGGCCGACTGCGAATTCTCGGGCGACAACCGGGTTGATTGCATCCGCCAGTTGCTGAACGAATACAATCAGGACTGGATGCTGTATTATATCGGCGCCCCCAATGATGATTATGTTCCCATCACTTTTGTCAATAAGGAAGACTGGCTCATGCAGCGGAGTTGGAGGGGGTTGAACTGAACGGGCAGATATTCAGTTGGCAGTTTGCAGTTAGCAGTTGATTACAATGTCGCCCCGCAGGGTTGCCTTTGGCACAACTTGTCTGCTTTCATTTGACTAACACCATTCAGGTGGTAATGGCTTTTTCTACGGCTGGCGCCTTGCCCAGCAAATAGGCCAGGGCCAGTTTCAGGGAGCGGTCGTCGCCGGAGACAAAATATTTTTGAAAAGGGCGGTGATCGGCGCCTGCGGCGAGGCCCCGTTCGGTCAGGACGCGGGCAACCTGGCGCGCCACGGCCGGCGCGGGGTCGATGACATGAACATCCGGACCGGCGATGCGCCGGATCAGCGGCAGGATCAACGGATAATGGGTACACCCCAGCACCAGGGTATCCGCCCCTTTTTTGAGCATAGGCCGTATAATGCCGGCTACGAGAGCTTCCGTTTCCGGCCCGTCCCATTTTCCATTTTCAATGAGCGGGACCAGCCCCACGCAAGGGTCTTCGTACACCTGGATGCCGGCGGCAAACCGCTCCGTCAGGCTGGTGTAGCGCTGGCTTTTGAACGTGCCTTGTGTGGCCAGCACCCCGATCACGCCCGACCGGGTGGCTTTGGCGGCGGGTTTTACGGCGGGTTCCATCCCCACAAACGGAAAATCCGGCCACGCGGCGCGCAGCGGGGCGAGGGCCGACGCTGAGGCCGTATTGCAGGCCACTACGATGAGCTTGGCGCCCTGGTCCATCAAAAACCGGGAAATTTCCATACTGTATCCGATGATCGTCCCGGGCGTTTTGGGGCCGTAGGGTACGCGGGCGGTATCGCCAAAATAGACAAGGGACTCCTGTGGCAGAAGCCCCAAAATAGCATTGGCGACCGTCAGGCCGCCAATGCCGGAGTCAAAGACTCCAATAGGTCCGGATAATGGAGGATTTGAGGATTTGTCCATAGGACCCCGTTGGGAGGATTCGAGGATTCGAGGATTCCTGTCCAATGTCCACTATCAGATCCCCAGTTTCGTTTTTACCATGGCGCTCACGTCCTGCGACTCTTCAAAGTACAGCAGCACGCTTTTTTCGAAGATGAACTGGAAGCCGTTCTCTTTGGCGACCGCCGCGATGGCGTCGTTCACTTCTTTGTAGATCGGTTCGAGGAGTTCGTTGCGCTTGTCCTGCAGTTGTTTGACCATGTCCTGTTCAAACTTGCCGATTTCCGTTTCGCGTTCTTTCAGTTTGGCGGCTTCTTCTTCCTGCTGTTTGGGCGATAATTCTCCGCGTTCAACTTTTTGCTGAACGGCCAGATAATCCTGCTGAAGCTGTTCCACCATACTTTGCCCCTTCTTTTGAAGTTGCTTTTGGAGCGCTTCCAGGTTGGCGTCGGCCTGTTTAACCTTCGGCAGAGCGCCCAAAATTTCGGCCGAATTGACAAAACCGAACTTTTGTGCCTGTACACTCGATGCGAGTACCGAAAATACCAGCAACAAAGCGCCGACTTTCAACATTTTTACCATTGTAGCGTTTGTTTTAAATTTTTAAGAAAACGGCTGCAAATATACAGCTTTTCCTTGACACACAATTACTTCAGGCGTTTTAAAATATCGTCTGTCTTGTCCATTTCAGGGTTGGAAAAGATCATTCCGGCCGAACCCGATTTGTCGAAGATAAAGTCGAAACTGCGCTCTTTGGCGTATTCCTCGATTGCTGCATAGACTTTATCCTGGATCGGCCGCACGAGGTCCTGCCTGCGTTTGAACAATTCGCCTTCAGGGCCAAAGCGTTCCTTCTGGAGGTCGCGGACGGCCTTTTCTTTGTTCATGATCTCTTCCTCCCGCTGACGGCGGGCCTCGTCGCTTAAAAGGACTTGTTCTCCCTGATAACGGTTGTATAGCCCTTTGATAACGTCGTATTCCTGTGCAATTTCCTGCCGCCATTTCGACGCCAGGCGGTCCAGTTCAGATTGAGCGGCCTGATATTCTTCAATGCTCTCGAGGATGCGGTTGACGTCCACTGTTGCGATGCGCTGCCCGAAGCTCGTTGTGGCCAGGGCCAGGAAAGCAAAAGCGATGGTCAAGGTTTTGATTTGTTTTCTGATGTTGATTTGCATAACGGTCAAAAATTTAGGATTAAAACGATGGATCAAAGATATTTCTTTTCATCGCCGTAATACGTTTGTTTCGACGGAGAATATCCCGGTCGTCACAATGAGAAAGAACGGCGGTCTTTCCGGATATCGCGGTAAATATCTCTATTTAAACGCCTTATGTCAATACCCCGGACCGGTGGAATAACGTGGTTTAACACAGGTTTAACGGCCAAGTTAAGATATTTAACTTCTTTTTGGGCATTTGGCTTTTCCAACTCATCTTTGCAGCTTTAACCGTGCCATTGCGCGGCTCAGTGCCGGAGGTGGGTTTATCTTGGTTTATGATGGTTTATGTTTGTTCATTATTGTTCATTATTGTTGACCGCCGTTAACTACAATGAACTACAATGAACTACAACAAACCACAATGAACTACAACAAACCCCTCAGGCTCTAACCAAATTCAACCAATTAATGTCCAAAACACACCTCATCAGCCCGGATTGCCTGGGCTTGGAAGATATCCGGTCCATCCTGGATGAAGGCCGCCACCTCGCCCTCTCGGACACTGCACGCCGACTGCTCAAAAACTGCCGGATGTTCCTCGAAAGTCGCCTTTTATCCGGCGCCGAGCGTTATTACGGCATCAACACCGGTTTCGGCGCTCTGCAAAACGTGGTAATCTCCCCGGCGGAATTGCAGGAATTACAGCACAACCTCGTCCGCTCGCACGCCTGCGGCGCCGGGCCGGAAACGCCTCCGGGCATCATCCGCCTCATGCTGCTGCTCAAGATCCAGAACCTCTGTTACGGGCATTCGGGGGTACGGGTCGAACTCGTTGATTACCTCATCCGTTTTTTCAACGCGGGTCTTACCCCTGTGATCTACCAGCAAGGTTCGCTGGGCGCTTCAGGCGACCTGGCGCCCCTGGCACACCTCAGCCTGGCTCTTTTGGGCGAAGGTTCGGTCGACCTTCAGGGCCGTCGTATTCCTGCGGCCGAGGCGCTGGCCATTCTCCAACTCGAACCCCTGAAACTGGAAGCCAAAGAAGGGCTCGCACTGCTCAACGGCACCCAGTTTTCAACGGCCTATGCCGTCTGGTGCGTATTGCAGGCCCAGCGGCTCCTGGCCATCTCCCACCTCACCGCCGCCCTTTCCTGCGACGCCTTCGATTGCCGGGTTTCTCCTTTCGACGCCCGCCTGCACCGGCTGCGGCCCCACCCCGGGCAGATCGCCTCCGCAGCTGCCCTGCGTTACTGGCTGGAAGGCAGCCCGATGGCCGGAAAAGAAAAACCTGTCTTGCAGGACCCCTACGCCTTTCGCTGTATCCCCCAGGTGCACGGCGCGAGCGCCGACGCGCTGGCCTATATCAAAGGCGTCACCGCCACCGAAGTCAACTCCGTGACCGACAACCCCAATATTTTCCCCGAAGACGGCCTCATTATCTCCGGCGGCAACTTCCACGCCCAGCCCATCGCCCTGGCCCTCGACCACCTGGCCATCGCCCTGGCCGAGCTGGGCAGCATATCCGAACGCCGGACCTATCAGTTATTGTCGGGCGCCCGCGGCTTGCCCGCTTTTCTCAGTCCCAAACCCGGACTGCACTCCGGCCTGATGATCGCTCAATATACCGCCGCCTCCATCGCCAGCCAGAACAAACAACTCTGCACCCCTGCTTCGGTCGACTCCATCGTGTCGAGCAACGGGCAGGAAGACCACGTCAGCATGGCCGCCAACGCCGGAACCAAAGCCTTCCAGGTGGTGGAAAACCTGCAAACCCTGCTGGCTATCGAATGGATGACCGCCGCCCAGGCGATCCATTTCCGCCGGCCCATGAAAACGTCGCCACAATTGGAGAACCTGCTGGAACATTACCGCCGCTCGGTACCCCCATTGGAAAAGGACCGGGTGCTGAGCCTCGATGTTGCGCAGACGAAACGGTTTTTGGGGTCTTTGGATGGGGGGGTGCTGATGTTGGATGCTTGATGCTGGCCACGCCTGTGGCGTGGTTGATGCTGGATGTTTACCCGCCTTTTAGGGCGGGCTGGATGTTGGATGTTTGATGCTGGCCACGCCTGTGGCGGGGTTGATGCTGGATGTTGCATAAAAACTGTGCCAGGTGTGGTGAAAGTTGGAATAAGGTCCCCCGTTTTAAATTTGGAACCCTGCTCTGACAGACCAGGCCGAAAACGATTTAGAGGTTTCTTCTTTTTTTTACTTGGATAAAGATATTGGAGAAGAACCTAATCTACTTCGATACCACCGTTGCTTCAAAGGAAGATTTGGAGTTTGTGAAATACCTGCAGGTTTTCCCGCAAATATTTTGTGGGTCGCATTTATTTATTGATTCCAAGTCTGAGATAATAGAACCCAATCAGGAATGGTTAACCAGGATAGAAAAAGAGCCGGCAATAAACAAACATAAATGAAAGTACAAATATCCCGCGCGTCGGATGGTTTTTGGCAAACCATCCATCCTGCTGTATTCCACGCCTGGGGCGTTGCGCGCGTTTGGGAGATTCCACAGGCACATCACCAAGACCAAGGGGTGGGCGTGGGGTGCGCGAAGTATTATTATAGCCAACCTTGTCATTGTAATCCGGCAAAATCCGCCTCGTGTCGAATTTTCCTTACCCGCTCCCAAAATCCCCTTTAATTTTGGCCGTTATACATTCAGGCTTGTTTCCGGATACCATATGAAGACCATACTACCTGTGCATCGCTTCGCTTTTTACATGGCATTTATTCTGACGGCCGGCATGCTGAGTTCCGCCTGCTCCAGTACCCGCGACGGGGTTTTTAACCTCTACTCCGTCGATCGCGACATCCGGCTCGGAAAGGACCTCAAACGCCAGATCGAAAAAGACCCGGCCCAATACCCGGTTTTACCGGAAGCGGGCAACGAAAAGGTGTACGCTTTTGTGCGGGGTGTGGCCGGCAAGATCCTGGACTCAGGCAAAGTCAAACACCGGGACGAATTCACCTGGGAGGTCCATATTATTCAGGACGACGAGACCCTCAACGCTTTTTGCACCCCCGGCGGGTTTATTTACGTTTACACCGGCCTGATCCATTTTCTCGACAATGAGGACCAACTGGCCGGGGTGCTGGGCCACGAGATCGCGCATGCCGACCTGCGCCATTCCACCCGCCAGATGACGAGCCGTGAAGGCGCCTCCTTCCTGAGCGCGATGATCACGCCAAAAGCGGAACCGGGCTTTTTTGAGGATGTGGCGCTGGGCCTGCTGTCCCTCAAATTCAGCCGCGCCCACGAAAATGAAGCCGACCTGAAATCGGTGGAATACCTCTGCGGTTCGGGCTATAAAGCGGATGCAGCCGCAGGCTTTTTCCGCAAAATGGAAGATTCTCCCCGTTTGCCGGCTTTCATCAGCACCCACCCCAGCCCTGCAAACCGGGTGAAACGCATCGAAGAACTGGGTGCGGCAATGGACTGCCCGGCCCCGGACGCCGGAACGGGGGAATATTTGCGGATCAAGCGATTGTTGAGGCGAACGAATGTGCAGGGGGATTAAGGGGGCGTTTATTCGACCACTCCGAGGCGTAGCGTTCCAATCGAATCAATCCAACCAATCCAACCAATCGGATCAATCGAATCAATCGGATCAATCGGATCAATCGGATAATTGCCTGTCTTCCTAAAATCCCTTACCTTTGAACAACCCATGAGCCACCATTCCATATATTTTTTCATGGCGATTGCCGTGATGGGCCTTGCCGGGTTAACTGCAGTCGGCATGGGAGGGTTGTTTTTTATCCGGCGGATAGGTGAAAAACGGGCGAATTTTTACTTTGCGGCGCTGTTGATCGCTTTTGGATTGACTCAATGGCACAACGTTCTGATCCTCACGGAATTTTATGAAAACAACCCCGGGTACCGGTTTTTGCCGATCTATTTTACCCTCGCATTTCCGGTCCTGTTGTTTTATTATGTAAAACTCAGCCTGTACCCGGTTTACCGCTTCCAGCGCACGGATATCAAACATTTTGTCCTGCCCGTTTCTCAATGGCTGTTTTTTTTCCTGGTACTTGTGCAACCCATTCAACACAAGCTGATGGTGGGCCGGGAATTTTACAACCCTTTTTACGGCGCCCTGGAACAAGCGCTTTACCTCTCCACGTTTTTTGCCTACATGTATTTTGCCCACCGCTACATCAAACAAAAAAAGAAACATATCCGGGACAAAAAGGAGGCCTGGCGGGTACTTTACCTGGATAAACTGGTGAAAATTCTGTTCCTGCTGTTTTCGGCACATACCGTCCTGGTGGTAGCGGATTTTGTGGCTTACGAATTCCTGAACATCAACATGCGGGCTTTCAAACCTTATGCAGCCTTCAGCGTACTCTCTTTTACGGCCATCGCCGGTTGGCTGAGCGTGTATGGGGCGCAGGTATTGATCTGGGGGAAACGGGTTTTTGTTGACCGGTATTCCCGGGAGTGATCTGATTTTTTTACCACTTAGAACACTTAGAAACACTAAGTTTCAAACAGCGCTCTTAGTGTTCCTTAGTGAACTTAGTGGTTCCACTATTTATACCTTTTCCCACGTTTAATCACCATATCCACATCCTGCAGCAAAGCGATATACCGCAGCACATCCCCTTTCACGGCAATGATATCGGCGTATTTGCCTTCGCTGACGGTACCAACCTCGTGGTCGACCCCCTGGAAAGCCGCCGGCCAGTAGGTAGCTGAACGGATGGCGAGCATAGGGTCGTAACCCAGTTCGTTGACCCATACATCGAGTTCGTGCCAGGTAGACTGGCTGTGGAATTTCATGGGTATGCCGCTGTCGGTGCCGATCAGCAAGACAACCCCGGCTTCTTTGAGCTGGTTGAATTTTCGGGCCAGGGTTGGTTTCCGGTAAGGAGTGATCTGGAAGTAAGAAAGCCTTTCAGGGTAGCGGATCGAGTTGCGGATGTCCTGAATGATGGAATCCGGCAGCCCTGCGTGCCAGGAGGTATTGTCGAGGGCCTCGCGATTGTCGCGCAGGTAGTCATAATTCCAGAGCCCTTCGATGGTGGGGGTCCAGAAAAGGCGGCCATTTGCCGTTTTTTCCCGGATCATTTGCATGATGTCTTCCGGGTATTCGGGGGAGGTTGCAAAGCCGGTATGTTCAAAATTGTCCACCCCCGCTTTCAATCCCCTGCGCACCTCGTCAGGGCGGTGAGAATGGCCCACCACTTTCAGTTGATGTTTGTGGGCTTCATCTACCACAGCCATCACCTCCTCCATGGTCATCTGGTCCTGGTCGATGAGCTTGATGCAGTCCACACCGGCTGTGGCCAGTTTGCGGACCTTGGCCCGGGCGTCTTCCACTCCCTTGACGCCCCACCGAAACTGTTCGGTACCCGGATAAGGCTTGTGCTGGATGAACGGGCCTGAAACGTAGAGGGTCGGGCCGTCCAGGTCGCCGCGGTTGATCGCATCACGGACATGGATGATATCTTCGAGCGGTGCGCCCAGATCGCGGGCGCTGGTGACACCGGCCAGCAACAACTGTTTGGCGCCTGCCGGCATGATCACGGACCGGAACAAGGGCGGGTATTTTTTGTCCCAGTAGGCATAGTCGCTGTGTCCGTTGATCATCAGGTGGACGTGCATATCCCACAATCCCGGCAAAACGCTCATGCCTTCGGTAGAAATGACCTCGGCGCCTTCCGGGATGGCGAGTTGGCCGACCTGACCGACCGCCCTGATCCGGTCACCGTCGATAATGATCACACTGTTGGGCAGCGGAGCGCCGCCGAAGCCGTCGATCAGCGTACCGCCAACCAGGGCTTTGATCCGGGCGCCGGCGGGTTGTGCAAAAAGGCTTGCCGCGCCTGACAGCAGGAGAAGAAAGCTGAGCGTTTTGAACATGGTTTTCCGTTTTAGATAAAAAACTTGGCGGAAAGTTAAGATTTGCCCTTGAAAAATTGGATTTTCGCACAAAATTTGCTGCCTTTTTGTCTTGTTTCCGGTGACTTCAGGCAGGCCGTTGCAGTCCTAAGTGCGATGGCATAGATATTGCCCAACCTAAGCAATGCAATTTTTCCGGCTTTTTGCTGTCAAATTGACATTAATACGGATTTGAAACGGGGTAATTTTTTAATTTGCCCTTTGATTCAGAAAGAAAGATGCCTGGCCGTAAAACCGGCACAAAAACTAAATATGTTCGAAGAAATTTTTTCACAACAAGGTGGTTTTGAAGATGAAGTGGATTTTTTTCCTTTGATGCCGATGGAAGAAGAGGAAGAGATTCAGAATGATGAGGTTTTTCCGACTGTTTTGCCCGTTTTGGCCCTGAAAAATACCGTTCTGTTCCCCGGGATTGTAATTCCCATCACGATTGGCAGAGACAAATCGATTAAAGCCGTTAACAAAGCTTACGAAGAAGGCAGGATCGTGGCGGTGTTGTCGCAGCGCGACAGCAATGTTGAAGACCCTGTCCCATCTGATCTGTATACGATCGGCACGATCGCGCGCATCCTCAAGTTGCTGCGCATGCCCGACGGTTCGATCACGGCCATCCTGCAGGGTCGCCGTCGTTTCCAGTTGGAGGAAATGACGAAGGATACCCCGTTTATGGAAGGCAAGATCGGGTTGCTGGAATATACAAACCCGAAGAACAAACTGGAATTCGAGGCGCTGATCGCTTCCATCCTCGACCTGGCCAAACAGATCATCGAATTGTCGCCCAATATCCCGTCGGAAGCGATGGTGATGCTCCGCAACATCAACAACAGCGGGTTTCTGCTCAATTTCATCTCCTCCAACCTGGGGTCAAAAATCCAGATCAAACAAAAGATCCTCGAGATCAACGACCTGCGGGAAAAGGCCGACACCATCCTCCGGCAACTCAACAGCGAACTTCAGCTCCTGGAGTTGAAAGACCAGATCGAAAACAAGGTCAGGGGGGATATCGAAAAACAGCAACGGGATTATTTCCTCAACCAGCAACTGAAAACGATCCAGGAAGAACTGGGTCAAAGTCCGCATGAAGAGGAGGTCGACAATCTGGTGCTCAGGGCCAAAAAGAAGAAATGGCCCAAGCCCGCATCTGACACTTTTTACCGGGAGATCAACAAGCTGAAACGCATCAACCCCCAGGTGGCCGAATACTCCATTCAGCTGACCTATCTGGAACTGTTGCTCGACCTTCCCTGGTTTGAATATACCAAAGACAATTTCAACCTCAAACGGGTCAAGGAAGTGCTCGATAAAGACCACTTCGGCCTGGAAAAAGTAAAGGAACGCATCCTGGAACACCTGGCCGTGCTGAAACTGAAAGGCGATATGAAAGCGCCTATCCTCTGCCTGGTGGGCCCTCCGGGTGTCGGCAAGACCTCGCTCGGCAAATCCATCGCACGGGCCTTGAAACGCAAGTTCGTGCGCATGTCGCTGGGCGGCCTGCACGACGAATCGGAGATCCGCGGCCACCGCAAAACCTATATCGGGGCAATGCCCGGGCGCATCATCCAGTCGGTCAAAAGGGCCGGCGCCTCCAATCCGGTTTTTATCCTGGATGAAATCGATAAAGTCGGGAAAGACTTTCGAGGCGACCCTTCATCCGCCCTGCTGGAGGTGCTGGACCCCGAGCAAAACTCCACGTTCTACGATAATTACCTGGAACTGGAATACGACCTTTCCAAGGTTTTGTTCATCGCGACTTCCAACTCCCTGAGTTCCATCCAGCCTGCGCTGCTCGACCGGATGGAAATCATCCAGATCAGCGGATATTCCACTGAAGAAAAGATTGAGATCGCCAAACGGCATCTGATACCCGAACAGCGCAAGGAACACGGGCTCGAGAAAAAACACGTCGCCATACAACCCAAGGCGATCGAACGGATGATCCAGGATTATACCCGGGAGTCAGGCGTGCGGTCGCTCAACCGGCAAATTGCCGGGGTGATGCGACACGTCGCCAAAAAAGTAGCCATGGAGGAGGTATCCAGTGAAACGATCCGCCCCGCCGACCTGAAAGAGATCCTCGGGCCGACCCGCTATTCTTCCGACATGTATCAGGATGCCGGCACATCCGGCGTGGCGATCGGCCTGGCCTGGACAGAAGTCGGCGGCGACATCCTTTTCATCGAATCCAGCCTGAGCAAAGGCAAAGGCGGCCTCACGCTGACCGGCAACCTGGGCGATGTGATGAAAGAATCGGCCACCACCGCGCTGAGTTTCATCAAAGCCCATTCAGAGGAATTGGGCATCGACAGCGATCTGTTTGGCCAATACGATGTGCACCTCCATGTTCCGGAAGGCGCCATCCCTAAAGACGGACCATCTGCCGGCATCACTATGCTGACCGCATTGACCTCCGTTTTCACCAAACGGCCGGTGAAACCTTTTTTCGCCATGACAGGGGAGATCACCCTTCGCGGGAAAGTGTTGCCGGTAGGCGGCATCAAGGAAAAAATACTCGCCGCCAAACGGGCCGGCATCAAAACCGTGATCCTCTGCAAGGAGAACGAAAAACATATCGAAGAGATCAAGGCGGATTATATTGAAGGGATGAAATTCTTCTATGTGACGAGTATGATCCAGGTGCTGGATCTGGCCTTGGAGTGAGCTGGTTCCTGGATGCTGGATGTTAACCCGCCTTTTAGTGGGGGCTGGATGTTGGCCACGCCACATGCGTGGAATCGTTAAATAGCCGTTAAATCTATACAAAAAAACAGCCAAAACGGCGAATTATTTGTTTATTGGCTGTTCGATCGAACCTTTTTAACCGCCGGCAGGTCATTACAGTAAACCGGCCTAAAAACGGTCTTGTGCTCATGAAATACGGTTTCCTGTTTTTTTCCATCTTGTTTTTGCTGGCTGCCGGCCGGCTATCCGCTCAAAATCCGGACACCAGTCTGGTGCAATTCTCCGGTATGGTGCTCGACGGCAGCAATGAAGCCCTGTACCCCGTGCCCTATGTGAATATCCTGGTCAAGGAAAAACAGCGCGGCACTTATTCCGACTTCGAGGGCTTTTTCTCTATTGTGGTGGAAAAAGGCGACGTGATCGTTTTTTCGGCGGTAGGGTATCAAACGGTCGAGTTCAGGATTCCCCGAAACCTCGATGAGGACCGGTATTCGTTGGTGCAACTCATGACCCAGGATACGGTCAACCTGCCTGAAACTGTTGTATTTCCCTGGCCCAACCGCGAACATTTTAAACTGGAATTCCTGGCGATGGACGTGACGCCCGAACTTCAGGAACGAGCCGCCCGCAACCTGGCCAACGAAACCCTCCGCGAAATGCGCAACGAAGTGGCCAAGGACGGCGTTGAGAACGGCAGTTATTACCTGCGCCAGCAGGCCCGCGAATACTATTATATCGGTCAGCGGCCCCCGATGAATATTTTCAACCCGGTGGCTTGGAAAAAATTCTTTGATTCGTGGAAGAACGGGGATTTCAAGAAAAAGAAGTAATTTTGGTCAATGAAAAAATATGCACAAATACAGGATATTGTTGATCGATTAACAGACAATAAAACATTTCGCACGTTTTTCACTTTATACCTAATGCCTGTTCCTGATTGTTTATAACGCACTGCTCATAGTCAGGGATTGTGCATCTTTATCGATTTTGCCAATTGTCGCTCCCCTTCTACTTAGGATAATGATTGTGCTCCGTTTTTAATAAAATGCCTAATTTTATGCATTCTCATCTTTCACCGTATGAAAAAACCGGGTTTACTTCTTGTTGCATTAGGCTGGTTGTCTTTCTCAATTGCGCAAACCACCACCTTTCAAGGGCATGATTTTACACCGGAAGAATCCGGCAAAATGCCCGGCTATCTGGAATCCGTCCAGTTGTTGTCCCCTGTTACCCTGACGCCTTCAGCGCCCGTACGCACCATGGCCGAATGGGAAGAGATCGAGGCGGTGGTCATTACCTGGACCAGCTATATCGAAACCCTTACGGAGATTGTGCGTCATGCAGTCCACGAGTGCCGGGTGATCATCATCGCCAACAGCGTGGCGGAGGTGACCACCCACCTGCAGGCCGAAGGCATTCCGCTGGACAATGTGGAGGTGCTCGTCAAAGGTTTCAATACCATCTGGATCCGGGATTACGGCCCCTGGACAGTGTATAAAAACAACGTCGACAGCCTGTTCATCGCCGACTGGATCTACAACCGGCCCCGGCCCAAAGACGATATCATTCCGCAAACCATCGCCGAATACCTGGACCTTCCCTATTTCGGAGCGGTTACCCCGCCTTTCGACTGGGTGCATACCGGGGGCAATCACCTGCGCGACGGCATGGGCACCGCGTTTTCTTCCGACCTGATGTTTGCCGAAAACCCTGGCCGCAACGAAACCGCGATCGACGGCATTGCCGGCCAATTTCTGGGCGTAAACCGATATGTCAAATTCAGGCGCCTGCCTTACGACGGCATCCACCACATTGACATGCATATGCTCATCATCGATGAAGAGACTTTCCTGGTCGGAGAATATCCTGAAGGGGTATCCGACGGTCCGCAAATAGAAGCCAATATTGAATACCTGCGCAACCATTTTACGACGGCATTCGGCAATAATTACCGCATTGAACGCCTGCCAATGCCGCCGGAATTTGGGCTTTATCCCAGCCAGAACAGCGCCTACCGCACCTATTCCAACGCCATTTTCATCAACAAAACCATCCTGGTCCCCATCTACGAAGAACAATACGACACCAGCGCCCTCCGGATCTACCGCGAAAACCTGCCGGGATACAACGTGGTGGGCATTGACTGCAACAACATCATCCAATCCCTGGGGGCGCTCCATTGCATCACCAAACTGGTAGGCGTGGAAGATCCTTTGTGGATCGCGCACCCGCGTCTGCGCGACACTTACGCCGCTGAAGGAACCTATCCGGTGGAGGCCATTATCCAGCACCGGTCAGGCATCGCCGCGGCAACGGTCTTTTACCGCACTGCAACATTCGGGGATTATCTGCCGGTCCCCATGTCCAACGCCGGCCAGGATAACTGGACGGCCGCGATACCGGCATTTCCCGCGGGAACGGAAATCCAGTATTATATCGAAGCAACCGCCAACAACGGCAAAACCCTGATGCGGCCCCAAGTGGCGCCGGAGGGTTATTTCAAATTCAGGGTTCTCCAACCAGTAAAACCTTCTGCCGCCATGTTATTCCCCAGAACTACCATCTGCCCGGGCCAGAGCATTGTTTTCCGCGACGATTCCAAAGGCGGAGCAACCCAATGGAACTGGAGTTTCCCGGGTGGGCAACCGGAAGCATCCAACCAACCCAACCCCGTTGTTCTTTACCCTCAGGCCGGCGTTTATGATGTGATGCTGACCGTTTCGAATGCCCAGGGTATGGATATCCGGGTGATGACGGGTGCGGTGCGGGTGGAAGGCGGCGACGGGCCCCTTGTTTCGGATTTCACAGGCGGCATTCCTCAGGGATGGACTGTTCTCAACGAAGACGGCGACGTGGCAACCTGGACTCCGGCGGAAAACCTGCAATGCGGCGGCGCGGCGGTTGTGATGGACAACCATGGGGTGAATACCCGCTTCCGGCGGGATTACCTGCGCACCCGGATCGATCTCAGCGAACTGGCTGACCCCGAACTTCATTTTGACGTAGCTTATGCACGCCGCATCTCACGATCCGATGAGTTGCGGGTCAACGCCACCGGTTGCGAAGGGAAAAAGGTCATGGTGTACGATAAAACCGGCGAAGCATTGGCGACAGCGCCTGCCTCCAATTCCGTCTTTTTCCCGGCCGGCTGCAACCAATGGCGGGCAGAAACCGTGAATCTTAGCGACTACGCGGGCCAAACGGTTGAACTGGAATTTGAAAATATAGGCGGATACGGCAACCGGCTCTACCTGGACAATATCAACATTACCGGCAATTTCCTGCCCCAGGTGGCAGTTTCGTCGCCATTGAACGGTGAGATCATCCAACTCGAAACGCTCACGCCGCTTCACCTGTCGGCCGAGGCTTCCGATCCTGAAGGCGAGTTGGCCTATGTGGTATTTTATGTAGATGGCGATTCGGTGGGCATGTCCGCTGCCGCGCCCTGGTCCCTGGATTATTTATTCCCGGAATTTGGCGAATATACGTTGACGGCCAAGGCGGTGGATGCCGGCGGCGCAATACGGTGGTCGGCGCCCGTCACTTTCCAGATCGATATGATCACCGCGGTTACCAGCCCCGATCCGGATCGGTTCGGATTCAGTTTGTTTCCCAATCCGGCGGGTACACAAACCCAGGTATATTTCCATCCAACACGCGACGAACGGGTCAACGCCCGGCTGAGTAATGCCCTCGGGCAGGTGATCCATCGATATTCCTGGCAGATCAACGGTGAAAAACCCGTCAAACTCGACCTGACCGGGTTGGCAAACGGTCTTTACTGGTTGAGTGTGGAAAACGGCTCGGGGGCGGTGAGCAGACAACTGATTGTTTCCCGTTAGCGGTTTATATGGCAATTGTAAAAACCGTCCCTTTCCCTTCTTCCGACCGGGCCTCGATGGTCCCTTTATGCAGCCGCAGGATCTGGCGAGACAGGCTTAGGCCGATACCGCTGCCTTCTTTTTTAGTGGTATAAAAAGGCACAAAGATCTGTTCCATGGCTTCAGGGGGAATACCCACGCCGTTGTCGGCCACCATGATCAGGACTTTGCCGGTATCCTGTTTCTGCAGGTGGAGGTCGATCCGGGGGATATCCTGTTCCTTTACCGCATCCTTGGCGTTTTTGATGAGGTTGATCAGCACCTGTTCCAGCAAGTTGGGGTCGCCCTGGAAGTTGGCCTCGGCCGGGGGAAGGTGCAGATTGAATTCGATCTTTTTCTCCTTCATTTCCGGCAGGAAAAGCGTGTGGGCCTCCTGTAGCAGGGCCTTTCCTTCGATTAACTGGAATTTTGGGGGCGGCACCCTCGTAAGGCTTCGATAGGTTTCGGTGAAATCAAGCAGGCCTTCGCTGCGTTTCTGGATAACGCCCAGTGAATTGCGCACCATTCCGAGGGCGCCCTCATCCAATTCGCCGTGACCGTTGACGATTTCACGCAGGGTTGAGCTCAGAGAAGCGATGGGCGCCACGGAGTTCATGATCTCGTGGGTCAGGATGCGGATGAGTTTTTGCCAGGCTTCCAGTTCCTGGGCTTCCAGTTCGCCCTGGATATTCTGGAAAGAAAAAAGGCGGATGAGTTCTCTATGCAGTTTGATTTCCTCGTATTGAATGGCCAGTTGGAGGAGTTTGTTGTCGACATTCAGCTTGACCAGTTCCCTGTCGCCGGGTTTCATGGCCCCGATCACCTGACCGAGGCCGCTGTCGACGGCTTTCAGTCCTTCGAGGTTGACGAGGTAAGATTTGTGCAAAAGCCGTTGCAGGGCTTTGTTCATGAGGATCACCTCTTCATTATTGTTGACACAAAGCAAGCCGATATTGATATGTTCAACGATGGTTTGCAGGAACTGGTGATTGGCCTCCTTTTCAGCGCGGATCTCCTGGAATTTGCGGTTGACGAGGTTAAACCCCTGGTGAAGTTCGCCGAAATGCTCTCCTTTATGGCCGGCTGAGCCGGTGGTGGTGAAGTCGTTGTACCGAACGGAGGCAAAAAAGTTGGCGAGGTCGCGATTGGTTTGGTTGACAAAAAAAATGAGGTTGCCCACCGCAATAGCGGTAAAGAGCGCAATAAACCCGGCAACCAGCCAGTTGGAATCGGCGAGGCTGAATGCCAGGCCGGTGATCAGGCCCAGCAGGATACCTACCCGGACGATGACGTTGGTTCGGAAGTGGAGGAGCATAACTTACAGATCGTGTTTGGACAAACGCCGGTACAGGGCGGCGCGGGTAAGGCCGAGTTCGTCGGCGGCTTTACTGATATTGCCGCTGTGTTTGGTCATTGCTTTGCGGATGGCCCAGCGTTCCAGATCGGCCAGGTTGAAGGAGTCCGGGTCGGTTTCGACGCCGTTTTCCGGGTGGTCCATAAACCCGGTGGGGAGAATAAAATCATTGATGGTCAGGATCGGGTTATCAGCCAGGATAACGGCTCTTTCCACGGCATGCGACAGTTCGCGGATATTGCCGGGCCAGAAATAGGCCTGCAATTGTTTGATGGTTTCGGCGCTGATGCCGAGACCGGTTTTCTGGTATTTTTTGGAAAAAACATTGAGATAATGGTCCAGCAAAAGGGGAATATCCTCCCGCCGTTCGCGCAGGGGCGGTATTTTGATCTCAACGGTATTGATGCGGTAAAGCAAGTCCTGGCGGAAATCGTGTTCACCTACCATGTCGTACAGCGGCATATTGGTGGCGCAGATGAGGCGGATATCGATGGGGATAGGCTGGTTGGAGCCGACGCGGCGGATTTCGCGGCTTTGCAGCGTCGTCAACAATTTGGCCTGCAGGGGCAAGGACAGGTTGCCGATCTCATCCAGGAAAAGGGTGCCGCCGGAAGCGATCTCGAAGCGGCCGGGCCGGTCTTCATGAGCGTCGGTAAAAGCGCCTTTTTTATGACCAAAAAGTTCGCTTTCAAAAAGGGTATCGGGAATAGCGCCCAGGTCGACGCTGATAAAGACCGCCTTTGAGCGATTGGATTGCCGGTGAATGGCCCTGGCGACCAGTTCTTTGCCTGTGCCGTTCTCTCCCAGGATCAGGACATTGGCTTCAGTTTTGGCCACCTTGTCGATCAGTTGAAAAACCTGTTGCATCGCCGCGGATTGGCCGATGATCTCACCAAAAGGTTGATCCAGCACGCTGCTCAGCGCCTGCTGGCGTTCTTCCAACTGGCGGACTTCCTGCCGGGAATGCGTGAGTCTTAAAGCAGCGTGGATCGTGGCCAGCAGCTTTTCGTTGCGCCAGGGTTTTTCGATAAAATCAGCTGCGCCGGCACGGATAGCTTCCACGGCGGTTTTGACATCGGCATAAGCCGTGATCATGATGACGCTGGTGTTGGGCGCCAGTTCGGCAACCTTTTTCAGCCAGGTAATTCCATCCTGCCCGCTTGTGTCTCCTTTCTTGAAATTCATATCCAGGAGGATCAGGTCAAAGTTTTCGTTGCGCAGCAACCGGGGAAGCTGGAAGGGGTTTGATTCGGTTTGAACGCTGCTGAAATGCCGGGTTAAAAATAATTGTAAACTGAGCAGGATGTCTTCTTCATCATCGACAATTAAAATACGTGCGTTTTCTTTCATACCATAACATGAATACCAGGAATGCGGTGGCTTTTGAATAAGGCAGCCGGGTTCCGGAGGCTTGCCTTTCACTACAAAGATAGGCGCAGATCAAAAAGGTTGCGCAAAAGTGTCCGAAAATGAACATTTTTTATTTCAGGATGCGCCGGGGAGCCGTTTACCCCCATTCTCCCAAAAAAATACCCGGCGCGTTGGCGGCCGGGTATGCGTCGCCAGGCGGGTTGGCCGGCGACGTAAAAAACGCGACATGGAAACATAGAAGCCTGTTACCGGATAGTATGATTCAGGGTTAAAGGCGCATCCGGATCAGTTTGAATTCTGTTCTTTGCTCAGGAGGGCAAATTCATCGATAACAACTTCCGGGATGGAGCGTTCGACGCCTTCCTTGTCTTTGTAGCTCCGGTAAGTCAGTTTGCCTCTGACGACCACTTCTTTCCCTTTTTTGAGCAGGTTGCCGGTGAGTTCAGCTATTTTGCCAAAAGCGACGATGTTGTGCCATTGGGTGGAGGTGACCTTGTCGCCGCCGGCGTTGCGGTAGACCTCGCTGGTAGCCATGCTGAAGCGGGTGAGCGCTTTGCCGCCTTCGAGGGTTTTGGTTTCGGGATCTTTTCCCAGGTTGCCGATCAGCATGATGCTGTTTTTAATGCCGTTCATAATAAGATACTTTTGATTGATGTGAAGATTAAGAAATTGAGAGCGCGTAAAATTTCAGTTGAGCACCATGAATTCGTTGACGACGATTTCCGAAAGGTAGCGCGTGTTGCCGTCGCCGTCGTCGAAACTGCGGTGGGTCAGTTTGCCCTGGACGGCGACTTCCTTGCCTTTTTTCATGAGCACGTTCATGATCTCGGCGATCTTGCCCCAACCCACGAGGTGATGCCATTGCAGGTCGACGATCCGTTCGCCCTGGTTATTTTTGAATACTTCCTTGGTGGCCAGGGATACCCGGGCGATGGCGTTGCCGTTTTCAAGTTGTTTGAACTCAACCTCTTTGCCGAGGCTGCCGATGAGCTGGACGCGGTTGCGCATGTTGTTCATTTTACTGCGATTTTAAGGTGAAACCATTGATGAAAGCAGCGCTGCTTTTTGTTACCGTCATCTGACATCGCAAAGGTAAGGGGGGAGAAAGGGGGCAGTCGTTTACAAGCCGGTTAATGTCGTTTGTAGCCGTTTGTAGCCGGTTATAATCGGATAAATACCGCAATTATATGATTTTCAATGATTAATAACAATATCATTTGAGGGTATGAATTGAGGCTTTTAAGACTGTACTGCGCTGGTTTTTTTTTGACGACTTGAGAAATGATATTTTTCACGCAGAGATTTGAAGCGGGAATTTTGGATTGATGTTCGCTTCAATTGATGGGCAGCAAATTTAACCACGACCTGTCCCGGCTTGCGGGAAGGGCGCAAGGGAATCACAAAGAGCACGGAGAGCACAAAGAGCACGGAGAACACAAAGAGCACGGAGAACACGAAGAACACGAAGAGCACAAAGAGTACAAAGAACACGAAGAGTACGAAGAGTACGAAGAGCACGAAGAGCACGAAGGCCTGACACGTTAAGCCTGGGCTGGAATTTTTTCTCTTTCCAAAAGAACCGTGGCCGACACTGCAACCCAGACCATGAAGATGCCAATGTTGATCCGCTCCCAAATTCCAATCAAGGGCGTCGGGCCATTTACCGGGATATTTGGAGCTTCTAATCCGGTTAACACGCCAAAGGCAATATGGAGTACTATGGAAGTGATGGTATAGATGCGGAATTGTTTCCCGAATGCAGTTGCCCCGAACCCCATCAGCAGCAGCATCAACAGAACGGTTATCATCGACCAAACAATATGTAAGGTATCGGTCAAAGTCGGTTCGAGTCCGCGCTGGTGCATTGGAGGCCAATAGAGGTTAAAGACACAGTAAACAATGATCAAGCTTCCTAAAATACGCAATGATCGGTTTCCGCCTGCCGATTGCAAGACGCCCCATCCAAAAGCTGCGAACATCAGGGGATATGCCAGGACCAGAAGGACCCATAACAGTCGTGTGGGAGCGTCTATTGCCGATAGTTCGCTAACGGTATAAGAGGCCATGTTGTACCCTTCGTATTGCGTTGGCACATAGATATTTATAACGACATACCATAACGAAGAGAGTATTCCGAAACCCAACAAAGCTTTCCTCATCCGGGGCGTTTCGTGCCGCAAAGCAATCAGAGGGATGGCTACCACACAGCCCACTAAAACCGGAAGGCCCCACATGATGTGCAGCCAGTGCAGTTCTTGCAGAATGATAATTTCG
The DNA here is from genome assembly GCA_964558465.1 of uncultured Lewinella sp. GTDB lineage: Bacteria > Bacteroidota > Bacteroidia > Chitinophagales > Saprospiraceae > JACJYC01. The sequence goes on from CAZLEF010000004.1 coordinate 88,671, forward strand.
ACGACAAACCAAATAACAAAGCCGCCTAAAGCAAGCCATGCCATGAACCAGTCGTTATGGGTCCTGCGAAGTACCGAAACAAAAGCCATGGCGTTCAGAATCCCCAAACCCAGGAGAATAATTCCGGGTATAAGGAAATCGCGAAAGGCGCCGTTCATTATTTCGACCGGCATATCCATCAACCGCCCGTCCGGGGCTGCGATGAGAAGACTGCCACCCAACACAGCGCCTGCCGCTTCATAACCCAGAACGCTCAGAAGGGTAATTCGTTGCCATTTCGGTTGATCAACCATCGGTATATCATTGTTTTTCCGTGGTGAATGCTTTGATAATTCTTTGCAAATTAAGCCAGGTCATCAATGAAAAACAATGACATACATCTTCAATTGATATGACATGGATCAGGGAGTCTGCTGATGGAAATTCCGGACCATACTGACCCCAATTCCGGAGGATACCCGGAATATCCACCTTAGGCATATTTTTGGGTTCAAAATTAAAGGTTTTTGGAAGAAAAGTGATGTTTTTTGATGTCGCGAACAGCTATCTTATCTGGCTAGCCCCCAATTTTTAGCCGTGAATACGCCGCCCCCAACAACACTCCGCCTTTCCCGAAGGAGCTAAGCTGATGGCGGATTAACGAACCCAGCTGCAAGCGGGGCCGGCGTTTTATGAGCACCGCATCCACTCCCCTGGCCTAAGGTCGTGAAAAAACCAACTGCAAAATACGCCCCATGCAGCGGAAAAGCAGTATGGAGGCTTGAACCATAGAAAAAAATGCCATTTATCAACGAGTGGAAACTGTTTCATGTAATTTGGTTTCGTTTGTTTGGGGAAGGGTAGGGATATTTTTTTATGCCGGCAACTTGCGGGGAGCGGTTGATTGCACCTGTCTTGTTCCAAAGTGGTCCTTCTTGAAAAATACAACCCATTATTCACATTATGCAAGGTTTTTAGTGAGGTCGTTTGCAATGACTGATAACGTGTGTGCTGCCGACGTAGACGCGCTTAGCGGCTATAATAGGCAGTGCAGAGTTCTATGCTTTCTTATTTTCGCAGTTTCTACCATTCTAAGAGCTTGTTTGGGAATTTTATAATGCGTCATAATCGCTTTTCCAAATTACCATTGAGATATTGGCCAAAATCAGGAATGACTGGGCACTTCTTGGGGTATGTTCATAGTCTATAGCCAATCTTCGGAAGAAATTCAACCATGCAAAGCTCCTTTTTACTACCCATCTTTTGGCTTCGACTACAAAACCTTTTTGACCTTCTTCGCGGTGCGGCACTTCAAATTCAATGTCCAGTTTTTCGACAGCCTCGCAGAAAGTCCCACGATAAGATTGGTCCGCCATGATTTTCTTTAGCCGTGGCATTGTTAGTTTGAGGTTGACTAATAAGGGAACACCTCCCGGACTGTCATGAACGTTTGCAGGATGAACGGCTGTTTTCCATATTCGGCCCAGTACATCTACTAAAATCTGGCGCTTTCGTCCATTTACCCGCTTATTACCATCCGTACCTCGAAACTCGTATATCATCGGAGCCAGTTTAACACTTTGAGAATCAACAAGTCCAAGGCTTGGCGTGGGCTCTCTTTGAGATTGTATACGCTCCAACATGTTCAAAGCTATGTTGATTCGTTCCAATGTGCCGTCCTTCGACCACCGATAGAAATAATAATATACGGCTGTCCAAGGAGGGAATCTGGCTTCAAGATTTCGCCACTGTCCCCCGATTTTGGTAATCCAGAGGATGGCATTGAAAACTTCCCGTAAATCAATGTCACGTTTTCTTTGCCAGTTCAAAAAATGTTTAATAACTTCCCACTGGTCATCGGTGAGGCACTGAAATTGTGCTTGCATATCTTATCGGTTTGGTCACCAACAAGATACACCGATGGCCTTATTTTTCAATGATTTAAAATCCAAACAAGCTCTAAATCAGCAGATTATAAAATCGCAATTGAAACTACCCATTATCCGGTCTTAGATACCCTGGGTTAACACCTTCAATCCATTCTGCTTACAACAGGTGCGACTCATTCATATTACGAAGCATCTATTGCAATGTCAAGCGCCCAATCATAACCACTACTTTTTAAACAAAATTTTACAGCAGCGGAATATTCTGACTGCCTGGATGCCATTTCAAGCAATTCTCTCTTGGCTTCATCAATTTTAATTTGTCGTGCAATATCATATGTTATATTTTGAAGTTCAATTAATCTATTTACTGCTTGTACAATTGTTGAGGCCCTACGATATTTTGCTTTTCTTCCCTCTACTAATCCTTCATCATTTAAATTCATTCTGCGGATAGTATATTCGACTTGGATGTAATCCCTTGAAGTTGTATCCGAGTTAATAGATCGAACTTCGCCCGAGCTATCAAAACTTAGTTTTCTGGGGTCTGATAATTTTATAGGATCTAAAAACCGGATATCTTCATTTTCAAGCGAATCTCCATAATTCATTGCCTTTCGTGCATTCACATGAAAATAATCTCTTTTTCGAACGTTAGGGACCGGGCCCGAATACCTGTAATTCATCCAATCAAAAGCCAACCACCAGTATCCACCATGATCTGTTTTATCATTCTCGCATAAAACCTTCTTTTTAGGCCGAAAATGATCTACATGACAGTATGCTCCATCATTCCTAGATTCTGTATACCAACATTTCCTGAAACCTAAATCACACAAATGTTGTTTTAATTCGCCCCATAGTGCCTCGTTAGCGTCTATAATAGCATGCCTGGCTATTGTATCAGGGGCATTGATTAACTGATGAGTAAGAGCATCTGCCCGAGCCAACCAATCCTGATCGGGAGGGTTATTTTCTAACGGAATATATATCATGATTTTGTTTGTTCGCTTAAAATTTGGGTTAGAATTTCCATCGCGATATCATTTTGGCGTTTGATATCCTGTTCTGAAAGATTGCCTTCTTCAAACATATTTTTTTCATATTTGCTCCATGCAACAATAAATTTTTGGTAAAGTGGGTCTCTATCAGTTGTATTAATCCCCAAGGAATTCAGGTGTTTAAACTGACTTTGCAGTTGTGTCTTTTCGGTATCTGTTAAGCCTTCTAAGTCTTGTTTAACAAGCAATTGATTTCGTTTATCCAACTCTTCCAGTGTTTCTTGATCTAAAGTGCTGGGCAGCCCAAAAAACTCACTCGTCAAAATCCCTGCCACGCCCAATCCTTTTGGATCAAAATCCGGCTCAAACGTATAAATCTGTTCCCGCTCCTTGCCTGTTTCTTCATCCTTAACCTGCCGGGAAGCAAAAATGCGAATTTCCTCGCGGGTAAGGCCGCCAATGACGAGTGGGTCATGCGTAGTCATGATGACCTGACTACTTTCGTCTTTCTCGACTACTTTTTCCAGAAGGTTCATGTACTGCCATTTCCAAAGCGGATTCAGGTGGGTATCCGGCTCATCCAACAAAATGAGCGACTCCTGTTCCTTGGTGAAACGCATCAGCCCCAATACGGTGAGCAGTTGCTGCTCGCCCTCGCTCAATTCCCGGAAGGTGATATGCCCATCCACATTCTTTTTTCGGACTTTGACCCGCACTTCCTGGATCAGATCAGAGATATAGGTACTTTCCAACATCTTGAAGAAGTTGGTATTGGTCTCGTATTGTCCTGCCAACTTTTTCAGTTTTTCCTGATTGGAGACATACAAATACAACTGCTCCTGCTTAGGGTGTTTATTGAAGTCTTCCCGAATTGGTTCTTCGGTAGTGATGGGGGCTAAGGAATATTGCCATAGGTCATTCAAGAAATTACGTACCACACCACTGCTGCCCCAGAAATCAAATGCATGCCTCCTCTTTTTTTTACTCTTTTTTTTCTCCCAAATCGGCATTTTCAATACAAAAAGAATGGATTCCAAACCTACGATATTCAGGTATTTTTCGAGAAATTCATCGATATTCTCTTGCCCAAAGCCATAAAAAGCCAACAAAACAAAATGGCTGTGGATCAAACGCGCATAAAACAATGGGCGCATTGGCTCATTTTTGCCGTCCAATAAGTCTTTATAAAAACGGTTCTGGTGCGTATCAAAATGCTCCAATAAGCGATTGCTTACGCCGGAATAGTACGAAAACACATACTTGGGTAAATGCGCATCCTTATCGCGGTAAAACGCCGCTTTGGTCATGGGTTTCTCCATGTCATTGACATAGAACTCATAGCCGCTGCTCGTGTCCGGGGCGCCAATGATTCGGATCGTATTGTTTTTGCACTTGTAGTCAATTTCAAAATAGAAAGACGGGTTTTCCCGCAAATCCAAATCCCGGAAAATGATCACCAAGGCTTCCAAAAAGTTAGACTTGCCCGCAGCATTCTGCCCCAGCAGCACCGTATGCATTTTGGTCTGGTCCAGATCAATCTCAAAGGCATTCAGGTTTTTGAACCCTTTTTTGCCCGGGCCGCCTATGCTTACTTTGTCTATTCTCATGGCGCAACGAGTTCAAGCCAGCCTTTTTCTTCGGCTTCTTTGATGGTTTTCTTTTCTTCTACCTCCTTTTTTAATGCCTCATAAAAGGCATCAATGTCCTTTTGGTATTTGGACATTTTCCAGAGGTTGACGGCGGCAATTTTGCCACCCTGCTGTTGGAGTATTTCCAATAGTTCCATATTCAACGTGTTTCCTTCGTAAATAGGTTGAATAGCATCGTCGAGCATCAGGGTTTCTTTCCCCGATAGTTTGGTTTTTACGGGTTTGCTACTAACAGCCTGGTTCTCCGCCCCGAATACCTCGCTCAGCACCGCCTGCATCAGCAAATCCAGGTCCGCTTTGCTCTGCTTTACCTGCTGCTCCAGTTCGTCGCAGTAGGCCATGAGGGTGTTGACTTTTTGGACGATGGCGTGTTGCTCGGGGAGGGGTGGAAGGGGGATCAATGTACTCTTGATCTTTAAAACATTTAAATTTGGTTGTGCACCACCTTCTGCTAATTCTCGAATTTCGTGATAAATTTTTCTAAAATAATACTTGACATAACTTTTAGAAGGATTGGATGTTTCAAAGAATACCATTGCGGCTAAGGCTTGGTTAGTGGCCCCAGCCAATACTAATTCGCTAACTTGCCCTCTTGTTTTACCTTGCCCATACATTGCAACAATTAAGCTCCCAGCAGGGAATACTTTACAATTCGTTTCTTTCAAAGCCAACTCTGAAATAAACTGCTCTGGTGGTTTTGCAAATAAATCTCCAGTGGCTGAACTTGTGTACCACGGTACATTTCCTGAGTAAAAAGCAGGGTTTGCTTTTGAAGGTGTTGATCCAGTTCCAACCTGAACTATATCCCCCAACCTACACCACACCCACCCCTCCGGCGCCTCAAACGGCGCCTCCTCCTCCTTTATCGCCGGCAGCGGTTTTTCCTTGCCGATTTTCTTTTCTTTGATCAGTTGCGCTTTTTCGGTAGCGATGCGTTTCAGCAGTTCGCTGGCATGCTCCTGATTGGGGTTGTCCTTGCGCCATTGGGCGGTGAGTTGGCCTTGTATGGCTTCGGTGAGGATGGACTGGCGGAGGGCGGTGAGGAGGGTGAGTTGGGTGTTGATTTCTTCGCTTACTATTCGATGGTTATCTTCAAAATCCTTCACTTTGTCAAGGATTTCACGTTGTTCCTCTTTTGTTGGCAAAGGAATATAAAGTTCAAATAACTGCTCCGGATGTATCCTTTTTGAGCCTACCCCTTTGGCTAATGTTTCCAAATTTAGGTAAAAATTACCCTGCTTGAAATAATAAAATATCCACTCAGGATAACAGGCGTTATCCACATCAAAGGCTGGTATATCCGCGCTTGAATCAAAACCGTCTAATTCATCCGGAATGATTCCAAAAGCGCCCTTATGCAAATTCTGCCTTCCGTAAATAAACTGCCCTTTCTTTCTGGTGAAATATTTGGTCGCACCTTCTTTGTCATTTGTATCCGGCCTTTTCTCTATACCACCAACGTTCAATTTAACCCTGATTCTTCGACTTGTATCAGGATTAATCGACTCAATACGAGATTCTTTGAGCAGTTGTCCTAATTTTACTTTCTCCCATTGCTTCATGCCAATTCAATCTTTAAGGATGAAAGCAATTCTTGACTTTTCGCAATGGAATGTTCTAACCGTTGAAGAATTACAGCTGATGAAAGTGATTCTTCACTGTTGATTTTATTTGGGTTTGAAATATCCAAATTATACCCCCTTTTCACAATCTCCTCCACCGGCACCTTCCAGGCGTATTCATTTTCCACACGGTTATGCCACCATGCCTTTTCCAGGTCAAACTCTTTAATGTCGATGGGGCGGGTTTTGTTGTAGTTTTTGACGCCTTCGGGGTAAGGGTGCTCGAAGTACCAGATGTCGCGGGTGGGGCTGCCTTTTTCAAAAAAGAGCAGGTTGGTTTTGATGCCTGTGTAGGGCGCAAATACGCCATTGGGCAGGCGCACGATGGTGTGCAGATTGCATTTTTCGAGCAGTTCTTCTTTCAGCCGGGTTTTTACGCCTTCGCCGAACAGGGTGCCGTCGGGCAGCACCACGGCGGCGCGGCCATGCGGTTTCAGGAGTTTGATGATGAGGGCGAGAAACAGGTCGGCGGTTTCTTTGGTGCGGAATTTTTGCGGGAAGTTCTGTTCCGTGCCGTCCTCTTCGGTGCCGCCAAAGGGCGGGTTGGTGAGGATGATGTCCACCTTGTCTTTGCTACCCCAGTCATTATATGGCTTGTTGAGGTAGTTGTCGCGCCGCACGGCGGGCAGGTCGAAGCCATTGAGCATCAGGTTGGTGGTACACAGTAAGTGCGGCAGCGGCTTTTTTTCGATGCCTTTGATGGCGTGTTGCACGGCGTTGAGTTCCTGCGGCGTTTTGGCTTGCTCGCGCAGTTTGTCGATGCTGCACGTGAGGAAGCCGCCCGTACCGCAGGCCGGGTCGAGTACGGTTTCTCCTAATTTTGGGTGTATGATGTCCACCATGAACTGCGTCACGGCGCGGGGCGTGTAGTACTCACCGGAGGACCCGGCGCTTTGCAGTTCTTTCAGGATGGTTTCATAGATATCGTTGAATACGTGGCGGTCGCCGGATTTGTTGAAGTCAATTTTGTTGATTTCGTTGATCACCTGTCGGAACAGGGTGCCGTTTTTCATGTAGTTGTAGGTATCCTCAAATACCGCACGCACGATTTTAGCCTGGTCGTTTTGAGTTATATCCAGGTCTTTAAGCCCTGGAAAAAGTTCGTTGTTGATAAAAAGAATCAGCGCTTCTCCGGTCAATCCTTCGGCATCGGCGGCCCAGTTTTGCCATTTCAGTTTTTTGGGAATGGGGCTTTTGTAGCCTTTGATGGTGATTTCCCATTCTTCCTCTTTATCGGCAAAGATTTTCATAAAGAGCATCCAGACCATTTGCGAGATGCGCTGCGCATCGCCGTCCACGCCGGTGTCTTTGCGCATGATATCGCGAATGGTTTTGATAATGCCGGTGATATTGCTCATGTCGGTGGTTTATGCTTTTTTGTCCTTGATTTGTTGTTCCAGTGCGCGAAGTTCTTCCAATTCACGGGCGTCTTCTGCCTGTGCTTCGGCGGTTTTTCGGCGCTGATCGAAGCGGGCGTATATTTCCTTTACTTTTTGTTCCATGGCCTCATTGGTAACAGAACCAGCGTTTTGCAGTATTTTTTTATCCTGAAAAGCCAGTAGTTTATCCACATTGTCGCGCCAGAAGTTCATGGTGAGGCTTTGCTGGTTTTTAGCGCGAAGTTCGGCTGTTTCCAGGAAAATAACGACTAATCGGTTAAGCGTATCTATTTCATCGTGACTCAGGTAATTTTTAGCGATGATGATATCCTGTTTGCGTACCACGTTTCCTTGCCAGGCGGTGAGGCCCATATTGGGTTGGGAGGCATCGGCACGGTCGAGGATCAGTTCTGCTGCGGTTTTGTTGGCGACGGCGTAGAGCAGTTTGTTTTGGGTTTCGGCAAAGAACATCTGAGTGGCCTTATCAGAGGCGTCGTAGTCGGTACTCAGGGCGAACAAATCCTTTATTTTTTGGTAAAAACGTTTTTCGGATGCCCGTATATCCCGGATGCGTTCGAGTAGTTCGTCAAAATAATCGGGGCGGCCATCCGGGTTTTTAAGTCTTTCGTCATCCATGGCAAAGCCCTTGACCATATAAGATTTGAGGTGTTGGTTGGCCCAGATCCTGAATTGGGTTCCCCGCTTGCTGCGCACCCGGAAACCGATGGCCAAAATCATTTCCAAAGCATAGAAGGCAACCTCATATTGTTTACCGTCAGCGGCAGTTGTTAAGTAATACTTAATAACTGAATTTGCGTCTAATTCATTGTCTGACAATGCATTAGATATGTGCATACTAATGTTTGGCACAGAGGTGTCAAAAAGTTCGGCGAGTTGGTTTTGGTTCATCCACACGCTACCGTCGCGGGCGAAAAGCGTCACATTGGCCTTGCCGTCGGCTGTATTGTAGATGATGATGGGTAGGTTTTCCATGAATGTATTTTGGGATAAAGGATTAAGCCGTTTTATAAATTTCTTGTTGAAGTTCTTTCACGGCCCGTTCAAAATCGGCTTTTTTCCCGAAAGCGCGTACCAGTTCCACCGGCGAGCCTAATTGATTGAACGGCATCACATTGAGTACGCCTCCTTCTTCGATGGAAAAAATGCCCTCGTTCTCATATTTTTCCAGGAGGCCTTCCAGCACCTTCCGGGCGGTCTCGCCATATTTGGTAAAATAGTTGCGTTTCCGCACCTGGTCGGCTCTTTCCTTGCGGGTCAATGCAGGCTGATCAAAAGCCAGGTGGCAAATCAAATCAAAGGGATCCAGGTTTTTGCCGGTTTCTTCCTGTAAGGCATCTAAAAGAATTCCATGCTCAGCCAGTTCTTTAACAAAAGCCGCTTTTTTCCCGGTCGTATCCCACTTCCGCAGGAAGATATCCAAAGAAGAAAATTCCTGTCTGATGTTTTTCCGCGTGTAATCTTTGAGGGATTCGGTGATGAGTTTACCATTGGCGCCATAGTATTGTACGCGCTCTTGTACCACCGATACCGGGATATTATCGACATAATACTTTCGTGGCGCGCCTTCTTGCGTTTCATCGAGCAGTATTTGCTCCCGGGCTGTAGGGTAGTCCGATGCTCCGGGTTCATTTTCCAATCCAAAATTTATGGGATCAACATCCGGCGGCGCCACCGGGTCTTGCGGGCCGGGTTCGTAAATCTGCACCGGATCGTCGTCAAAGTCGGGTCGGGCAAATTGGTTGGTGGCTTTGCGGAAGTCCATGATCGTGAAATAAACCTTTCCCTCCGCTTCGCGGATGCGGGTACCACGCCCGATGATTTGTTTGAATTCGGTGGTGGATTCGATGTTGGATTCCAGCACGATCAGTTTGACCATTTTGGTGTCAATCCCGGTCGTCAACATTTTAGAGGTGGTGGCGATGACCGGGAGTTTTTCTTCCACATCGGTAAAATTATCCAATTCCATTTTGCCCACTTCATCGTCGCCGGTAATTTTTACCACGTAGTTGGCGTGTTTGAATACCAGGTCCGCATTTTCATTGATGAGCGCCGTGCGCATTCGGTTGGCGTGTTCTATATCCGTACAAAATACGATGGTTTTAGAAAAGCGGTCGGTTGCTTTCAGGTATTCGGTGATTTTCCGGGCTACTTTTTGGGTCCGTTCGTCAATGACCAATTTACGGTCGTAGTCTTTGAGGTTGTAAATGCGGTCGGCTACTTCATAGCCGTATTTATCAATCAATCCGCTGGTTGGTCGCCAGCCCTCATCTACCGACAAAGAGATGCGAACAACCTTGTAAGGCGCTAAAAAGCCGTCGTCAATACCTTGCCGGAGGGAGTAGGTATAGACTGGTTCGCCAAAATATTCAATATTGGAAACATCTTTCGTTTCCTTGGGCGTGGCCGTCAGCCCAATTTGAGTGGCCGATTTGAAATACTCCAACACCTCGCGCCACGCTGATGCTTCGGCAGCGCTGCCCCGGTGGCATTCGTCGATGATGACCAGATCAAAAAAGTCGGGACTAAATTCGGTGTAGACATTTTTCCAGTCTTCATTGCCTGTCAGCCCCTGATACAACGCGAAGTAAATTTGATACGATTTGTCAATTTTACGTTGCTTGATGATGTGCATGATATCGTTTCCGAAAGGGGAAAAGTCGCCGTTTTTGGCTTGCGACAAAAGCGCATTCCGATCGGCCAGAAAAAGGATGCGTTTTTTGATCCCGGCTTTCCAAAGCCGCCAGATGATGTTAAACGCCGTGTATGTTTTACCCGTTCCGGTGGCCATCACAAGCAGTATCCGTTCCTGACCGCGTGCGATTGCTTCTATGGTTCTGTTTACCGCGTTTACCTGGTAATAGCGGGGCGCCATGCCGCTGCCGTCGGTGTAATAATCCTGCTCTACGACTTTTTTTACAGGGGGCGCTTCCAAAGCGGTTTCCTTTAAATACTTGCGCCAAAGCGTTTCAGGGGAAGGGAATTCATCAAGGGATAGTTCTTGTTCAATCGTCCCGGAATCAACTGTTTGGTCGTGAAAAAGGAAGCCATCCCCATTGGAAGAAAAAACGAAGGGGATTTGCAAGATATGGGCATATTCCAACGCCTGCTGCATCCCGGCGCCCAAAGGAAGGTTATTATCCTTGGCTTCAATGATAGCAATGGGAATATTGGGCTTGTAGTAAAGGATGTAATCCGCGCGTTTTCGTTTTCCCCTTGCATATAGATTCCCCTGCACAATGATTCGTCCATCCGTAAAGGAAACTTCCTCTCTAACCTGCCGTTTCAAGTCCCACCCGGCTTTTTCGATAGCAGGGGTGATAAATTTTGTACAAATATCTCTTTCTGTGAGGAGCTTTTTTAACATACAATTTCATTTCTCCTTATTTGTTTTATCGAGCCCAATATAAAACATTATTTTCTGAAAAGAGACAGGCTTACCAATTAAATCACATCATACAGCATCAGAATCGAAAAAATCACCATCGCAACCAGTATCCGGTACGCCCAAACGTTGGCCCTGGGATAAACGGAGGCAAAACGGGCCGTATAATACCCGCCTGCGGTTTGGCCCACGGCCATGAGGGCGCCGAATTTCCAGTCGACCAGGCCCCGCCATTGAAAAACGATGAGGGCCAGCAGGGTCAGAAAACAAACGACCACACTTTTCATGACGTTGGCGTCAATGAGGCTGAACCGGGCGCCGAGCACGGTGGCTGCCAGAAAAAAAATGCCCATTCCCATCTGGATGAAACCGCCGTAAAAACCCAGCGCAATAAAAACGGGGCCTGCGATCCAGGGATTGGGTTTGGCGGCGGCCGCAGTTTCGCGGAGCCAGCGGCTGGGTTTGACGAGCATGACCACCAGCATAAAAACCATCAGGAACCGGAATACCTCCAGGAATTGGTCGTTGCTCACCCGTACAGCCGTCATTACGCCGGCCAGCGCGCCGATCAGGGTATAGATCACATAGTCCCTGGCCTGGGCCAGGTCGAGCTTGCCGTTCCGGTAAAAACCAAACGTGCTGGCTACCGACTGCGTAAAAATGCCGACGCGGTTGGTGCCGTTGGCCAGGTTGGGTGGAAGACCCAGCACCTCGGTCAGGATCGTCAGGGTGATGGCCGACCCATTGCCGGCAAGGGTGTTGATGGCTCCTGCCAGGGTGCTGCCCACAACGGCGATAACGTATGCGCTCCAATCCATGATTCGGCCGGTAAAGGTTGAGCGGCGAAGTTACAATTTGCCGTCAACTTTGTGGAGACTTGGTGATTTGGAGACTTGGAGACTTGGTGAATGGGAGACTAGGTGAATGGGTGATTGCCGAACTGCCTGAACGGCGAAAGTGAACATTGCGAAGTACTCCGGAATTTATAACTTTGCGAACTTCACTTCAAATCCAACAACCATGCGGAATGTAGCGGTATCTCTTTTATTTGTCTTTTTGACTTTGAAACTTGGCGCACAAGCGCCCTCGCCAACACCTGCGCCAATGCAAACCATCGCCCAGAAAACCGCCAAATGGAAAGCCTTCAACGGTTTTTTCAATTTTTACTGGGACGAAGAAAACGGGAAAATCTGGCTGGAAATCGACCGGTGGGATACCGAATTTTTATACGTCAATTCACTTGCGGCGGGTGTCGGCTCCAATGATATCGGGCTGGACCGGAACCAGTTGGGCCGCGACCGGGTCGTGAAATTTGTGCGGGTCGGCCCAAAAGTGCTGCTCATCCAGCCGAACTACGGTTTCAGGGCTATCAGCGACAACCCCGACGAGCGGGCCAGTGTGCAGGACGCCTTTGCGCAGTCCGTTCTTTTCGGGTTTAAAGTAGAAGCTGCAGAAGGCGCCAAAGTGTTGGTGGAACTGACCCCTTTTCTCATGGAAGACGCTCACAATATCGTCGAGCGGTTCAGGGCCGGCAATCAGGGTACTTATAAACTGGACCCTAACCGCTCGGCCATTTTTCTGGAGCGTACTAAAAATTTCCCCAAAAATTCTGAATTTGAAGCGATCACCACCTATACCGGCGAACCGAGAGGCGCGTATATCCGGTCAGTAACGCCTTCTGCTGAAGCCGTAACCGTCCGGCAACATCATTCTTTTGTCGAACTCCCGGACGCGGGTTTCGAGGCGCGCGTTTATGATCCGCGCAGCGGATATTTCCCCACCGACTATTACGACTACGCCACGCCGATCGACCAACCGATCGTCAAACGGTTCATCACCCGGCACCGGTTGCAGAAAAAAGACCCATCCGCGGCAACCAGCGAGCCGGTGGAGCCGATCATCTATTACCTGGACCGCGGCGTCCCTGAGCCCATCCGCTCGGCTTTATTGGACGGTGCGAGGTGGTGGAACGAGGCCTTCACCGCAGCAGGATACATCGATGCGTTCAGGGTGGAAATTTTGCCGGAAGGCGCCGACCCGATGGACGTTCGGTACAATATGATCAATTGGGTGCACAGGTCTACGAGGGGTTGGTCGTACGGAAGCGCTGTCTCCGACCCCCGAACCGGGGAGATCATCAAAGGCCATGTTCTGTTGGGATCGCTGCGGGTGCGGCAGGATTTTCTCATCGCACAGGGTTTGCTCAAGGCCTATGAAGACGGCGAAACCCCCGACCCGCGCATGATGGAAATGGCCCTGGCCAGGCTCCGGCAACTATCGGCCCACGAGGTCGGCCATACGCTGGGGCTGGCGCACAACTACGCCGCCAGTTATAACGACCGCGCTTCAGTAATGGATTACCCCTATCCTTATATCACCCTCAGGGCGGACGGCAGCCTGGATTTTTCCCAGGCTTACGATACCGGTATCGGAGAATGGGATAAACAGGCGATCATTTACGGATACCAGGATTTTCCGGAGGGTGCGGATGAGAAAAAAAGTCTGCAAACCATTTTGACCCAAACCATTGAAAAAGGACTGTTGTACCTGACGGATCAGGACGGCAGGCCGGCGTCGGGCGCGCATCCTCACACCCATCTTTGGGACAACGGCCGGTCGGCGCCGGAAGAGCTGAAACGCCTGGCCGAACTGCGAAAAAAAGCCCTCGCCAATTTCAGCGAGGCCAATATTCCGGCCGGAACGCCGATGGCGATCCTGGAAAACGTATTGGCGCCTTTGTACCTTGCCCACCGGTACCAGATAGAAGCCGCTGCAAAACTGGTGGGCGGCGTCAATTATTCCTATGCAGTTCGCGGAGACGGCCAGCCGACCAATCAGCCGCTCGACGGCGCCACCCAAAGGGCGGCCCTTGATGCCCTGCTGCAAACCTTGTCGCCGGAATTTCTCGTTTTACCTGACCATATCGTGAAGCTGATCCCGCCGCAACCGCCTGGATACCAGCGCGACCGCGAGTTGTTCAAAAACCATACCGGGTCCGTTTTCGACCCCCTTGCAGCGGCCGAAAGCACTGCTCAGAACTCCATCGTTTTCCTGCTCAACCCGGAGCGTCTGGCCCGTTTGGTGGAGCAATTTGCCCGCGATAAAAATGCCCTGTCGCCCAATGAAGTATTGGAAAAAACCTGGAAGGCGGGCAAATCTGCCTGGTCGGGACAAGGCCTGGCACAGGAGGCAGGCCGGATGGTGGAATCGCTGGTGGTCAACCGGATGATGGAGGTGGCGGTCGACAACAGTGCGATGCAGCAGGTTCGGTCGTTGGCTTTATACCGGCTATCCCTGATCAGCGCAGAATTGAAAGGGCGGGATAAAACACCCCAGTCAACGGCCCAAAAGGCGCATAATTTTGCTTTGATCCACCGGATATCGCAGTTCCTCGACAGCCCGCAGGACTACAAAACCCTTCCCACCCTGACCATGCCGGATGGGGCGCCCATCGGTTGCGACGGATGGTGAAAAGTATCAGGTTTGAAGCACTGTACCCATGAGTTTTGAAGTTTGGGATGGTTTGGGATGGTTTGGGAGTGGTTTGGGATGGTTTGGAGTGGTTTGGAGTGGTTTGGAGTGGCTCCGCCCGCCGTAGCTTCAGCGAAGGAGGGTTTGGGATGGTTACAAAAATCGGGATTTTAGCTTAAGTTTGCGCAAGGAAAAAGGAAAACTAACTTTATGAGGATTGTCCGCGCGCGTTGCTGGAAGGAAAACCTGGAACTGACCAAGCCATACAGCATCGCCTATAAAACCATCAGTTCGGTTGAGAATATCTTTGTTTACCTGGAAACAGACAAGGGGCTATACGGCATTGGGTCGGGTTCGCCTGCAGAATTTGTAACGGGGGAAAACTTTGAGGAGAGCCTTTCCGTGTTGCAGGACGTGCTCGAAAGCCTCGTCCTTGAACAGGACGTTCGATATTTTCAAACCATTTTGCGCCGGACAAAGGAACACCTGTCCCGGTTCCCTGCTGCAAGGGCGGCAGTGGGCATTGCCATGCACGACCTGTTTTCCAAATTCCTCGGGATTCCGCTCTGCGACTATTGGGGACGAGCCCACAAAGGCCTGCCGACTTCCATAACGATCGGCATCAAACCGGTGGAGGACACGCTGGAAGAGGCGGAGGCCAACGTCCGGTTAGGGTTTAAGATCATTAAACTGAAGACCGGAAAGGACGTGGATCAGGACATTGAACTGTTCACCCGGCTCCGGGAAAAACTGGGGGATGACATCAAAATAAGGGTCGACGCCAACCAGGGGTACGACACCCGCTCTCTGTTATATTTTGAAGACCAGACCAGGGATCACGCCGTAGAATTTTTTGAACAGCCCTTCCGCCCCGGCCAACTGGACCTGATGCGGCAACTGCCCGCCGAACTCCGCCGGAAATGCGCCGCCGACGAGGATCTGTTGTCCTCACGGGATGCCATCAGCCTGGCTCAGCCGCCTTACCCGTACGGCATATTTAACATCAAACTCATGAAATGCGGGGGGTTGTACGAGGCAAAAAGGATAGCGGATATTGCGGAAGACCATCAAATAGACCTCATGTGGGGATGTAATGATGAGAGCATTGTCAGCATCACTGCGGCCCTTCACCTGGCGCTTGCCAGCCCGGCTACGCGGTACCTCGACCTGGACGGCAGTTTTGACCTTGCCAGAGATGTGGTTTACGGCGGATTTATCCTGAAAGACGGATATTTGTACACCAACGAAAAACCGGGTTTGGGCGTTGAGTTAAAATAAACCATCCATACCAGACTAATGGCGCCAAAATCTTTTTCCCATCTCGACGAGCGCGGCAATCCATCGATGGTGGATGTCGGCGATAAAGCGGTTACCGTCCGGACAGCGCGCGCCCGGGGCATTGTGGCGATCAGCAAAGCCGCGCTTGTACACCTGGAGAACGATGAGATCCACACCAAAAAAGGGCCCGTTTTCCAGACAGCCATCCTGGCCGGCATCCTGGCCGCTAAAAAAACAAGCGACCTCATTCCGCTCTGCCATCCCCTGCCCCTTGAAAAAATTGGTATCGAAATCCACCTGAACGAAGCAAAAGAGGCTGTTATAGATTGTACCGTGCGGGTTACGGCCAAAACCGGGGTCGAAATGGAAGCCCTCACCGGCGCCTCCGTTGCAGCCCTTACCATTTATGACATGTGCAAGGCATTCGGGCATGATATGGAGATCCGGTCGGTTCGCCTGCTGGAAAAAACCGGCGGAAAATCTGACGTCAAGGTCTGAAAAAAGAAGCGACCAGGATCGCTCCGGGTCGCTTTACCAAATTCCTGAATTTATTATCAAAACAAACTAATATGCTCTTTATGGTTTGATGGTGTCGGGTTTGACGCCCATCGCATCCAGAAATTTCAATGAATTGGCCTTTACGTTATCGGGTGGATTTAACGAAAGCGATTTTTTGAAGGCCTCCGCAGCTTTGTCTTTCTGGTTGTTGTTGAAATACCCTTCGCCCAGGCTGTCCCAGGTATTCGGATCGGTCGGGTTGTTTTTTGTATTGGCTTCAAACACTTCAACCGCTTCGGCTGTTTTTCCCTGGAACAGGAGCTGATAGCCGTAGTTGTTCAATTCCGTATTCGACCCTCTGCTCAAGGCATCGGCCTTTAACTTTTTGGCTTTGGCTTCATCGCCTTTTTTTGAAAACAGCCCTGAAAGCACCATCATATTGGTCATATTGGAACTCATGCCAACCGATTTTTCCGACCAGGCCAATGCCTTTTCAAAATCGCCCTGTTGCTGTGCAAAATTGGCGGCGGCGTTGTATTCCCGCCAGGTGACCGGGAAGCCTTTCAGGTCTTCGCCGAGGGTTGCCAAAGCAATTTTTTTGGCTTCCGCCTCATCGTTGGCGCTTTTCACCCTGCCTGTAAGGTTGGCTTTCAGGATGATATTCTGGGGGGTAGGCTGTGTAAATACCGAACGGGTGGCCCAGGCGAGGGCTTCCTGATCGTTGATTTTGTTCTGGTAACAATAATTGGCGGCTTCACTCCAGCCCTGCCAACTGAATCCGGCTTTGTTTTGCAACTGGCTCCGGATGCCGGCCAATACCGTTTTTTCAAGGTCTGTTTTGACCTGGAAAGGGATGGATTGATCGCCCCAGGATACCATGCAAAGGGCATTGTCCTGGCCGGTCGGTTCAAACGAATACGTCAGGTACTCGTTGAAATGGCCGGCCGGCTTCAACTTGCTTTTCACCCGGAGCGCATCTTCTGCCTTGTTGTAAGAGAAACTGCCCCAGGCGCCGCTGTTGTGGGAGAAAATGAGCGTGCACTCCGTTTCGGTCGGGATAATGTGAAAACCGTAAACCCCGGCGGCCAGCGGCTGGCCTTCGATCATCACGTCGGTGGAGAAGGAAATAACGGTGTTGTCATTGGCGCCGGCTCTCCAAACCTGGCCATAAGGAACCAGTTTGCCCCAGACTTCCCGTTTGTTGACCGCCGGACGGTGGTAGGTGATTGCTATTTCCGTCAGGCCGATGGTCTGGCTGACGGTCGCCTTCTGGCTGGCATTCGGCGTAATAAGCAATTGTGTTTGCGCGCTTCCAAATAGGGGAAGGCAGATCAGGCCTATGGCCTGAAAAAGGGAGTAGATATTCTTCATAAAAAACAGTCAGGTGATTTCCGATGCTAAAATTAGATCCTTAAGCGAGGGTTTGCAAGGCTTTTGTGACGAAAGGCGGGTTTTGTGACGGGAGGGGGGGGTTATGCTTCGCGTTTGGGTTGGTTTGGAGTGGTTTGGAGTGGTTGCCCATCCAAAGCGGTTAGAGCTGATGCCAGGCAGGTTTATATTGCAGGAAAGCCGGGGTTATTTTTTCAAAGTAGCCAGCAACCGTTCGATCTCATCCCGGAAGCTTCTGCCGGAAACGAGTTGCTTTTCGTTTTTAAGGGTAAAAAGGTATTGGTTGTTTCCGGTGTATTTATAAGTCTTCAGGTAATTGGCGTTGATGAGCAGGGACCGGTGGATGCGAAAAAAAGGAAGTCCTGCCAGCGAAGATTCAAACGACTGAAGGGTCTGGCGAAGGAGGTGGTTTTGGTTGGCAAGAAACAATTGGACATAGTTGCCCTGGGATTCAATATAGTATACGTCGAGAATAGAAAACTGGTGTATCCTGCCTTTGTCCCGGATTTCAATGGTAGCCGGTGAAGAAGAAGCGCGCAGGCTGAAGTCTTCGAGCAAACCGACCATTTGCCCGTGCAAAGCGGCTTTGTCCTTCAAGGCGATCTGACTTCTGGCGTAATCGAGCGCCTGGTTGAAACGCTCTTCGTCGTAGGGTTTCAGGAGGTAATCCACCGCATGAACGTCAAAAGCCTTCAAGGCATACTGGTCAAAAGCAGTCACAAAAATGATGAATGGCAAATTGGCAGACCCGGACCGGGAAAGTACATCGAAACCCGTAAAATCAGGCATCTGAATATCCAGAAAAACCAGATCCGGCTTATGATCGGCGATCATGCGAAGCGCTTCTTTTCCGTTTTTGCACTCCCCGGTCACCGCAATATCCCCATGGAGTTCAAGCAACTTGCGGATGCGGGCCCTTGCAAGCGGTTCATCGTCGACGATCAGGGTTTTGATCTTCCTCATAATGGAATAACGCAAAATGCGGGTTATTTGTAATACGATTGGACGTTTTGAACGATGGGGATGGGAGACTTGGAGACTTGGAGACGGGGAGCCGGGGAGATGGGGAGAAAGGGCGCCTTCACCCCCACACCAAGTCACTCTCTCACCCTCTCACTCTCTCATTCTCCCACCCTCTCACCCTCCTTGTCCACTGTTTTTTGATAAGGGATGGTAACGCGGGCCTCAAATCCCCCTTCCGGCAGGTTTTGTACGGTCAGACTTGCCTGTGCTCCATACAATAGAGCAAGCCGGTTCTGGACGTTTTGAAGGCCGATCCCGGTGGCAAACAGGTCCTCGCCGATATCAGGGGTTCCATCACCGTCATCCCGGATGGTGATGACCACAAAGCCCCCTTCCAAACCTGCCCGGACCTCTATCCTGCCTTTGTCGATACGCCGGGCAAAACCGTGTTTGATCGCATTTTCCACAAGCGGTTGCAGGATCAGGCTCGGCGCCAGGGCATCCAGGACTTCCCCGGCAATTTCGTATTTCACTTCCAGGCGGTCGTTAAAGCGGACCTGCTCGATATCGAGGTAATTCCGCACGAATTCCAGTTCCTGCCCCAGCGGGATCAGGTTGCGTTTTTCTTTATCCAGCACCGATCTGAGCAGGCCGCCCAGCCTCGAAACCACTTTCTGGGCGCCTTTTACGTCAATTTCCATGAGGGAGGAAATGGTATTCAGGGTATTGAACAGAAAGTGGGGCTGGAGTTGGAGCTTCAGAGCGTTGAGTTTGGCGTTGGACAACTGGTTTTCCATTTGCGCCAGTTCGAGCGCTTTATCCTTGTATTGTTTCTGGTAATGGGCGGCAGTCAGAATGGCGTAAATGATCCAGTATTCCAGCAGACGCTGAAATAAAGCCAGGGGAAGGGTCCGGACAAGGTGGGTCACTTTTTCCGCAGGATAGGGTTCAACAAACAAGTGATAGGGCAGGTGGTACTCCAGGTTGGTGAATACCTCGTGCAACAACGCCATGCCCAAACCGGCCAGGAGCGCCATGCCTTTTTCGCGCCACGAAGGCGATTGGATCCGGTAACGGGCAACCAGGTAATTGACAATGGGCAATACAAAAGCCCAAAATGAAAAATTGACCGCGTGGAACAAGAACTCCCGGGAGAAATGGAAACTCCTCTGCTGGGACCACAACAGATAGCCCATGTAACCTTTCAAGGTAAATACCAGGGCCAACACCAGCGACAGAACGATCCCCAGCCAATACGGCACCGGCAGTTTTTGCTTCCATTTCATGGGTGCAAAGAAAGGGAAAAATAACGCAAATGCCTATATGAATGGGATGAGCGGGGGATTTAGGGATCAATGCATGGCGCTGGAAATGGCAAGTTCTGCACAACGGGCGACTAGACGGTGCAGTCCGGCCTGATCCGGATATATCGGCGCTACCATACACATCCTTCGGCATTCATTTTTTGAATACCTTCTCCGCCTTTCCAACCGATTCCCAGGCCACCGGGCTCACATCATCATGGTTCAGCACCCGCAACTCCTGCCGGTCGATCCGCATGACCAACCGGCAGGCCGGATCGGGACAAACGACCCTCGAATCCGTTTCCATCCAGTCGGCCGGATGGTTTTTGCGTTGTTTGGCCGGGAGAAGCGGTATCGCGGATTGCAGGGCGTACAAACAAAAATCGGCGCCGTCGGGCATTGAGATTTTTCCGCCTTTCAGGTGAAAACAATCGCCTTCCCGCATATTGCAGGTGCAATGGCCTTCGATCTTTTCCACAACAACCCGGAGGTCGTACAATTCGAATTGATCTTTGCGGAGGTTTTTATTTTTGCTCATGATCATTAAAGTCTGCCTTCCTGTTATTTTTTTAGCGCCGGCTCGATTTTTTTTGATTGATGATTGTCGATAAATGATTGATGATTGTTGATGGGGCAGGTTCGTATAACGACGAAATTTCGTCCTTTATCCAAACATCAAAAATCAACAATCATCGACCATCAATCATCAATCAATTTGGGTTGCCATCCAATTAGTCTCTCTTGGCTCCGGGTATCTTTCACATATCCGTCACCGGTTGCCAACTGACTACTGATCCGCCCTCCTGCCAAACCCAAACACCACCGCCATCAGCCCCATGCCCATCAAAGCCCACGAAATAAAATTATGCAGCCCCACCTGCAAAGGCGTTACAGCCGGAATGCCAAATTCAGCGCCCGATTGGGTCGTATTGGCCATCAGGATGACCGGGATGAAATAGGGCGCAAGAAATGGAAAAACGCAGACGACCAGACTTAGAATATTGGCGCGCCGGACAGGCGGGATTCCCATCTGCTCCCCCGTTTTATTGGCAAATTCGGCTACCATTAAAATAGCAACGATGCTGTGGGTCGTCAGCAGTACGGCAGCGCCAACTACCCCGGCAATCCAGCTTTCGGCATGCCGGGGCGTCCGGCTGCGGTGGGATGCAAATTCCACCAGTTGACGGATCAGGCCGCTGGCCTTGAGGGTGGCCACCAACCCCATCAGCAGGATCGTGAAAAAACTGATGCCGACTGCCCTGTTGATGCCGTCGATGATAAAACTCCTGGCTGTCAGGTTTTCCGGATCCAGGGAAATGACCTGGCCAACCGACAACAAACCGGTTCCCAGCCCTAGCAGTACGCCAAATACCAGCCCGGCCAGCAGCCCGTATAACAGGTGTTTGCCCCTTAAAAAAAGGGCTATGATCAGCACGGGAACCAATAACATCGGCAAACCGCCAGGGTCGCCGCCGGCCAGGCCCGATACCGGTTCCACAGCATCTCCTGCTGAAAAAGCGGCGCTGAGGCTATACGCAATCAACGCAATAACCCCGGCCGGAAGGATATACTTGAGCCGGCTCTTCACGGCAGAACCGATATCAACCTTCTGACTCAATGCGCTGGCAATGGTGGTATCGGAGATCGGCGCTGTAAAATCACCGAATGTGGCGCCTCCCAGAATGGCCCCGGCCAGCGTCGGCAAATCCGCGCCAACCACCCCACCTGCCGGATAAAGGATCGGTCCACAGATCAAAATAGTGGCAAAACTGGACCCTGTGGACAGGGATACCAGACAACAAATGATAAAAGCGCTGACCACAAAACCGGTACCATCCAGATTCAACTGCGCCGATACCCAGGCGAGGGCGTCCACAAAACCGGTGGTTGTCATTAAAACGCCAATGGTGGAGGCGAGGATCCAGGCCGTGATCATGATCATAACAATCTCCTGCGACATCCCCCCGATCACCGTCCTGCAAAAGGCATTTTTATCTTTGGCCAGGAATAACCCGGCGGACAAAGCCAGGATCAATACCGGCCAAAAACCCCGTTCATCGGGGGCCCCGGAAAGGGCAATCCAGATCACCCCGCACACAAACAGGATGAAAGGCAGGATGGCCCCGAATATTCCGCCGTAAAAAATAACCGTCTGTCCGGCTTCCTTTTTGTTTGATCCTGTATCCATTTACGTTCTTTGTCCGTTCAGGTTGTATTTCATGATCACGCCGTGTTTGCCGTTTTTGTCGCGCTCCAGGCCGTATACCGGGCCGCGCGGGCCCTGTGCCTTATCGACGATTTCCCGGATGGCTTTTCTGTCTTCATCGTCCAGAACAAAACCGTTCAATTGCCGGAGCTTCGCCAGGTGGTTTTTGTTCCGTGCGCCGATGATCACGCCCGATACCCCGGGTTTGTCGAGGACATAACGCGCCGCCACCTCGGCAATCCCCACGCCGTATTTGCCGGCAATGACCCGAAGGGCTCGCAACACTTCCTGGAATAAAACATATCCGCCGAACTCATCGATCACCAACCGGTATTTGGTCAGCGACCGGTTTTCCAGGGGCTGGGGCGGATCGGGGGCGTCCAGATAGCGGTCGCTTAAAAACCCACCTGCAACCGTTCCGTAACAGAGGAAAGTGAAACGATGGGTTTCGGCCAATTCACGCTGGTCGGTTTCCACCCTGTGATCCAGGATGGAGTACTGCACCTGGTTGGATACGACCTGCACACCTGCATCGATGATCTCCTTTAAACGGTCGCCGTCGAAATTGGTGACGCCGATATGGCGGATCTTTCCTTCCTGTTGCAATTCAGCGAGGTGCATTGCGGCTTCGACATAACGGGGTTTGGCATAATCCCACCAGGAAAACTGCACCAGGTCGAGCCGGTCCACCCCCAGCCTTTTCAGCGAACGGTCGATCACCGCAGCAGTATCTGCTTTGGCGAGGGTCGCCAGGGCGTCGTAATCGGGGACATATTTGGTGTGGACCTGTACCGGCGGCAGGTGTCCGCTTGCAAAGGCGCCTTTGTATTGTTTCAGAAACTGGCCAATCAGTTCTTCAACACCGGTATAGATGTCGGCACAATCGAAGGTGGTAATGCCGGCCTCCACAAAAGCGCGCATATCTTCGATCGCTTCCTGCCTGTCGATTGTACCGTGACCGCCTGCCAGGTGCCAGCCGCCTTTCAAAATGCGCGAAATGGAGTAGCCGGGCGTTAATTCAAAACGGTCCGTGTTTTTTTGGGTTGTCATTGCCGGGTTATGGTTGCTTCAAGAAGGCGAGGTAATTCGTCGATGGGCGCCGGGCCTGCGCGCAGGATCGTATCCATGAAATCCCGTAATACAAACCGGTCGCCCAGGCGCTTTTTTTCCATGTCCAGCAGATCCGAGAATTGCCGGCCACCGAGAAAATACGAAGTCAACTGCAGGGGAGAGCCCATGATCCGACCCCAAAGGCTTTTTGCAAACTGGGGCGCCAGCAGGGAGGTCCCGACCGAGAATTGCATGACCTGATCAGGGTTCCAGCCATTGCAGTGCACCTGGACGGAGGTGTAAGCCCGGTTGGCGTTCTCCAGCCGTTTGCGCAGGTGCGCCAGAAAGGTCAGCGGGTTATCTTTTTCCCAGCCTTCATCCAGCAATACCCTTTCGCAAAAAGTGGCCCAACCCTCGATATAAACGCCGTAAGGAAAGAGCAGCCGGACAGGGTGGGGCGATTCGCTGCTGATCTTCAACTGCATATAGTGGCCGGGAAGCAACTCATGGATGACGATCATCCGGTTGAAGGGTTTATTAAAAGAAGCCCAGAAGTCTTTCCGTTCCTGCTCCGGGAAGGTTTCCGGTATGGAGGGTAAATACAGGGTGGTCACCGGGTTGGGGGCGAAAGGCGGGGCGCTGTCCACCCAGCCGATCCGGGCGGCGGGGCCGGCGCTTTCGGGCGCGTGCAGGATGCGCAAGGTTGGAAATTCGGGCAGGGTTGCAATCCGGTGTTCTTCGATAAAACGGGTGGCGGCTTCGGTCAGGTCCAGCCAGAAGTTCAAATAATCTTCGCCGTTAAGGGGCGCATCTTTTTCCATATCGCCGAGGGCCATGCGCACCCGTTTTTCATCCGTTTCCGGGATGGCATGTCCGGCGTATTGCCCGCGGAGGTAATCGAGCGATACCTGGTTCATCAGTGCTTTGGTCCTGTTGATTTCCTGCAGCGCCATTTCCGCCAGTTTTTCGGGGGTCAGGTCGCTGTCGGTATACAGAGCCAGTTGGCGGGCATACTCGGTGCGGCCCAGGACGGGGGCGGCTTCCCCGGCTTCCGGCAGGATCCGGGTCCGGATATGGGTGATCAGCATACGGATACGACCCGCTGTTTTTTGACGTTCAGCGGTAAAATCATCACAGGCAGAGAACGGCGCAACTTCCGGGAGTTCCTTTTCGTAGAATTCTACTGTGTTTTCCAGTATTTTTATACCGTTTTCCACTTCATTCCGGTTGCCACTGTGCAAGGATTGCATCGCCGTATCGCATAACTTTTGAACCGACACCATGCGTTTGCACAGCAACCGGTTTTTTTCCGGAGCGTCCAGGTAGTCCGCATTCAGGATAGGGTCGATAGCCCGGGCGATTAACGGCGCGAAAAGGGAGAGCGCAGGCGGTTGTTTCCATTGATCCAATTCCGAACGGGCCTGTACCCGAAGCAACCGGGCGTCGATCCGGTTTTCCTGAAAATAAGCAGATTGAGTATCGGAGACGATTCGCAGGATTTCCTGGTTGTAGCGCACCCAGTCTTCGAGGCGGCCTGCGGAGAAATCTTCATAAAAAAAGACGGCGGCGTGGATTCCCTGTTCCAAGGCTTTGGAAGGGTAAAATTGTTTCCACTTTTCGACGTATTCCTGGCCGTAATCCCGGGATTGGGCATTAACCGATGCCACCCAAAGGGCTGTGGCCAGGCAGATCAGGGTTGTTTTCATATGCGGCACTTAAACGTTGGCATTTCATTCAGAATACAATTTGGACTACCGCCGGATCATATACTACGGGACATTTTGCCTTTAGAAACAAAAATGTCCGGTAGTATGCCATTGGATACCTCACGGCGCCAAAAACTCCCGGATCACCGGCAACAACCGGCCCACCCCGTCTTTCAGGGGCCGCACCACGGGTATGCCCAGTTCCGCTTCCAACCGTTGTTGGTAAGCTGCAATCGCACCTTCCTCCATCTCCTCCTCGTTGAGGGTGATGCCCAGGGTGCGTGCGCCGTACATTTCGATCAGGCGCATCTCGTCGGCAACCGTGGGGAGGGAGCAGTGGTAGTCCTCAGTGCCTTCATAATAATGACGGCCCGGCGGGTGCTGCAAGATCACACCTTTGGCCTGGCCGGAAACCAGGAATTCGCTGCCGCAGGGGCCGGTAGGGTTGCGCAGGGCCGACTGGCCTTCGATCAGGATGACATCGGGGTGTGCGCCGCGGTCACATTCCACAATGACCCGTTCCACCTCGCCGCTGACAAAATCGTTGACCGTGGAATCAAAAATAAAACCGTAGGGATACCCCTGCATCCAGCCCGTTTGGCCGGTGTAGATCATCTCGGCCCTGATGCCGTTTTCCCGGCATGTTTCCAGGAGAAAGCGACAGGTGGTGCGTTTGCCCACGGCGCAGTCCGTACCCAGCACCGCGATCCGGGGGGCGCGGACGGAAAAGATCTCGCCGCTCCAGAATTTGAGCTGACTCCGGGGCCGGGGTTTGCGGATATCGATCAGTTCGACTTCTTCGATCTTGGCCAGTTCGATGAATTCGGGGTCTTCGCTCAGGAAGGTATGCAGGCCGTTGACCAGCGAACAGTTGTTGGCCATAGCGTTTTTGAGCGACTGGCGGAAGTCGGCCGGAAGCGCGCCGCCGGCCAGCGCCACGCCCACCACGCAGTACCGGGGTTGTGGCAAACCCGAGGCAAAATAATCGGGCACGCTGGCAAAAACGGGGATATTCCTTTTTTTGCCGTCGAGGACTTCACCGGCGTCTTTTCCGGCAAAGCGGTAGTCAATAACCGCCAGGATATCAAAACGGTCGGTGCCGCGCAGGAGACCGTGGCAGGTTTTGGCGTTGTAGGTGTCCAGCATTCCGTTGGTCAGGACGATGGCGGTGGATTTTTGCATAGATCGGATAAATGGTTAGTCCGATCCAAAAGTAGTAAAAGTGGGAGAAACGCTATCGCAAAATCGTCAAACTCCCCGTATCCAATTTTTCCGCCCCCTCGCATTTATACCGCACCCTGTAAAGGAAGACGCCGGGATTGAGCGGCTTGCCCTGGAACGAGCCGTCCCATTGATCAAAAGCGTTTTCGGTGTAAAATACCCGGCCGCCCCAGCGGTCGAAGACCTCAAACGAGATCAGGGTTTCCACGGCGAAGGGGTTGCTGATGCCGTAGGTGTCGTTCAATCCGTCGTCGTTGGGTGTGAACGCCTTGGGCAGGAACAGCGCATTGCAATCCAGGTCGTCGGGGTCGATGACGGTAATGCGGATGGAATCGCCGGCCACGCAGGTGGAAACCTGGTCGCTGATCCGCACCTTATACACAAATTCACCGGCGCCCAGGGGGGAAATGGCCGGTTCGGCGTCGGAAGGAGAGGCCACCCCCGAAGCAGGTTGCCAGGCAAATCCCGTGCCGCAGGTCACGCTCATATTGATATCGACCTGGGTGCCCAGGAAAATAACCGTGTCCCGGTTCAGGATCATATCCGGCGAGAAGTACAAGCCGGCTACCTCTTCTTCGTTCAGGGCCCGGCTATAGATCCGCAATTCGTCGATCAATCCTTTAAAAGGCGGTTCGTTGCCCATGGCGCAATTGGACGCGCCGATCATGATTTCGCCGTCGTTTTCGATATCGATGCGGCCGGCGGTGCCGAGGTCGCGGGCAAATTTACCGTTGACGTACAGTTTCACGCGGGTGGCATCCCGCACAATGGTGATCAACTGCCAGCAGGAATTGTTGAACAGCCGTTCGATCAGGCGGACATTCCGGCTGGGATTTTCAAACACAACGGTTTCCAGGGTGAGGGAAAGCGGCGAATAGCGGATGAAAAATTCGTGTTCGCCAAGGCAATCCGGACTGCGTTTGGAGAACAGGTAGGGCGTACCGCTGGTACCCACTGCCTTGAAGTAAAAACTGACGGAAAAGTCTTCCGTGTCAAACTCGCGGTTGATATTGTCGATCCCCGGTATGATGATGCGGTCGTCGCCGCCGTCGAGCAACACGGCCTGACCCACCAGCCCGCAGCCAAACTCGGGTTGCCCTGTTGCAATCGCCGTATTGGCGGTATTGCCGGTGACATCCTCGAACTTGCCGTCGAAGGTGTAATAGGCTGCAAGCCCTACGGTTGTCTGGCTAAAAGAATGGAAAGCAAAGAGGAGGAGGAAAACCGGCAAAAAACAATGTCTCATGGGAAAATGTAGCTGAATTCTGATGTTAAGGCGGGCCGGAAAACCCGTCGCCAATGTATAAACGCGAATCAATCTTAGATATTTTAGTTGAAAGTCGATAGTCGTAAGTCGATAGTTGATAGTCGTAAGTGGTAAGTCGTTAGTCGTAAGTTGTCGGGGCTTACGACGGTCGACTTACGACTATCGACTACCAAACAAGTTTTCCATCCCGGGCGGGAGCATGCCCTGGATCATTTTCTGCGATTCGGCCAATTCCTTTTCGGCGGCCTGTTCAAGCGCCCGGTTGACGGCTACGAGGATGAGATCTTCCAGTTCTTCCGGTTCCGCCGGGTTAATGAGTTCAGGAAGGATGGTGATGTTGAGGATCTGGCGGGCTGCATTGGCAGTGACCTTGACGGCCCCGTCGCCCGATTCCGCTTCAACGATGATATCGGCCAATTTTGCCTTCATCGCCTTTTGTTGTTCTTCCATTTGACCAAAAAGATCGCCAAACATGGGTTAAATTTTTTGATGAAAAATTTTACGAGTCGCAATCCATAAAAACGTTTTCTATCGGCAAGAGGTCGAAGAGTTCTTTGATTTCTTCCTCGCTCAGCGCCCGGTCGTACACCCGCAATTCGTCGAGGATGCCTTTGAAACGGCTGGCCCTTCCTTCGCGCACGCAAGGGCTGTTGCCAAAAGAAAAGAAGGCCTCGTTCGTCAGGTCCACCCCGCTGCAGCGGTAACCTTCATTCAGCAACTGGCCGTTGATATAGGTTGTAGCCTTGAATCCGTCGCGCACCAGCGCATAGTGCACCCATCCTCCTTTTTCATCTATCTCCGGCGACAGTTCAGGGTAGTATTTTTCCGGGGTTTCGTGTACATAGGTGGCTACTTTGGAATTCCGCTGGTCCAACAAAATATCCAGCATATTGTACTCGTCGCAATGCTCCCTTTTGGAGACCATGCTCTGCGGGAACAAAGGCGCCCCTTCTGTTTTGAAATAAAAACTGACCGTAAAATCCGACTCGGTGAAGTATTGATTGATGGGGCCGGGGAAACGGACAAAAGATTCGCGCCCGTCAAACAGCAGGCCCTTTTGGTCGACCCCGCACCAGCAGCGCACATTTCCGATCATCTCCCCGTGGGAACCCATGCCGCTCTCGTCGCGGGCATCGCAGTTGTTGAAGGTATAAAAGGCCACCAGGCCTTCATTTAAAGATCCATTGATCGTTGTTCCGGAAAAATAGAGTATCCATACCAGAACCAAAACGGCTGTTGTAAATACGCGCATAGGCTCAAATTTTAGCTAAAATACAAAGTTTTTAACAGAAGGATGCGTGAAATTTTTGGAAAAGCCGGCAATTGAGGGTCCAAGTCATCCGCTGGTTGATCATCATAAATCCATTTTTTCCTGCGGGCTTAGTTTGTAGTTGTCCGCCAATTCATCAATGGAAGGCCGCAAAAACCAAAACCCGATCAGGCCGGCTGCAAAACAAAGCAGCCAGAAATAATTTGGCGCCACCATGGCCAACGCCACCATCAGCAGGTTGGCGCCCTCCATCAGGGCGGAGCGGATGATCACGGCTTTCCGGTAATGCGCCGTTTTTTCGGGCAATCCGGCTTTGACCGGCGCGTTCGCCATTTGTGTCCGGTTGATCGCACGGGCGCCGGTAAAACCTGCAAGGATTGCGACCGGACCGATTATGCCCGGCAAATCCACAGGCCAACTCAGGCTTGTTTCGTTCCCGGTCAATAGAAAAACCACTACGAGGGCGAACAATATCTGCCCGGCCAGCAAAGCCCAATAAAGTACAATCGTTTGACGAAAATCGTTTTGTTTCATCACCGTATTTATTGATTCGATTGACTCGATTGATTCGATTTTGCCCAATCAATCGTTTCAATCCAATCAATCGGATTAATCGAGTCAATCCAACCATCTTAATTCACGCCATGCATCATCCGCTTCAGCGGTTTGTTCAACAGGATCAGAACCAGGCCGGCTACCAGAGTAATGATCACAAATATGCTGAAAAAGCCCGACATGGAGCTGTCCGCCGAGACCTGTTCCATATAACTTCCGACAATGCCGGAAAGCGTATTGGCTACAAAATTGGCGATATACCAAACCCCGAACATCAGCGCCATCAGGCGTTTGGGGGAGAGTTTGTTGACAAATGAAAGCCCGACCGGCGAAATGCAAAGCTCACCCATAGTTTGAAACAAATAAAACAGGACGATCCATAACATGCTGACCGAGGCTGAGACTGCTCCTTTGGGAATGCCCAACGAACTGACCAACAACATCACAAACCCCAAAGCCATGAGAAAAAGGCCGGCGCTGAATTTGATCGGTCCGGAAGGGTTTTGATTGCGTTTGCTGAGCCACAACCACAGGGAAGAAAATAAAGGGCCCAGGGTGATAATGAAAAAACCGTTGAGGCTGCCGAACCAGGAGGCGGGCACTTCAGCAGAAGCCTGGGTGAAATTCTCCACGTTGATGGCGATCATGATCCACCAGATCAGCGCAAAACTCAGGGATGTGAATACAATGGTCAGCGGGTATTCCTTTGCTATTTTGATCCCGAGGGTGGCAATCGCCCAGGTCAGGATGATCATCGGGATGAACGTGAGCGCGAGCCCGACGTACCTGAAAATATTAACGGATGAGGGCGTAGCCAGCACCCTTTGCGTGTAATCGCGGGCGAAGATCGTGATGCTGCCGCCTGCCTGTTCGAAGGAGAGCCAGAAGAAGACGACAAAAAATGCAAAAATCGCAATGACGCCGAGCCGGTCCCTTTCGACGGCCGGATATTTTTTCAGACGCAACAAGACAAAAACCGTCATCAGGATCAGGAACGGCGCCATCATGACCACCCGCAACCAGACGATCGTTGGTTCCAGGCCCAACGCCGTGCAGATGGCTTCGTACTTCAGGGAGGCGACAACCGTTCCGATCAGCAAGATTAAGGAGGCGGCAAAAAGGTTGGTATCGGCGCCGGTCCAGGCCACCGGCTTTTCTCCGAATTTTTCAGCGGGAGAGACCGCTTTTTTTTCGGCGGTGGGTTTGGCGCCGATATCGCCGTAGATCTTCTGCCCGAAATAAAATTGCAGCAATCCGAAGAACATAAAGACGCCGGCTGCGCCAAATCCGTAACTCCAACCCTTGGTTTCGCCCAGCCAGCCGCAAATGAGCATACCCAGAAAGGCGCCCGCATTGACGGCCATATAAAAAATGGTGTAGGCGCCGTCTTTCAGCGGGCTGCCGTCGGGGTACATCTGTCCGACGATCGGCGTGATATTGGGTTTGAAGAAGCCGTTGCCGGCAATGAGCAGCGCAATACCCAGATAAAAGGTGAAATGGGACTCCAGCGCCAGTGAAGCGTGGCCCAGCGTCATGATCAACGCCCCGATCACAACCCCGTTCCTCGACCCCAGGTAATTGTCGGCCAGCCAGCCGCCCAGCATCGGCGAAAGGTAAACCAACCCGGTATACCAACCGTAAAGCACCAACGCATCGGAGCTGCTCCAGCCAAATCCGCCCTCGACGATCTCGCTGGTCAGGAACAATACCAGGATGGCCCGCATCCCGTAATAACTGAAACGCTCCCACATTTCGGTGAAAAAGAGCACAAACAACCCCACCGGGTGCTGCAATATCGTTTTCTGGTTGGCAGCCGAGCCGCCAAATGCCTGCGTCATGGTATTTTTTTAGTCGTTAGTCGAAAGTCGTCAGTCGAAAGTCGTCAGTCGGCTCACGCTCCTCCGTCCGACGAAGCTTTCTCCGACCGACAAAGCCCGACGAACTTGGTTGCGTAGTCGGCTCTCTCTCACCCTCTCACCCCTCTCACCCGTTGCTCCACCGGATCCGGCCAAATAAATTTGGCGGATACGTCACTTCACCTCGCCCATCAGGCGTTTCATCCAGGGGATCAGCACAAACATGATCACCGATGCTGCAAGGCTGAAACAAAACACGGCAAAGAAAATATTTTTCAGGGGGAAGGTTTCAAACAAACCGCCGACCCGGCCGCCGATATAATTACCCAGGGCGGCGCCCATGAACCAGATCCCCATCATTTGGCCCACAATTCTTTCAGGCGCTAATTTGGTCATGGCGCTCAGACCTACGGGCGAAAGGCATAACTCCCCGATGGTGTGCAGCAGATAAACTGCAATCAGCCATTGCACCCCTACCTTTTCTGCGCCGGCCTCCAGCATTTGGGCGGCAGGAACCAACAATAAAAAGCCCAAACCCACGAACAAAAGGCCAAGGGTGAATTTCATGGGCGTGGAGGGTTCTTTTCCCATACTGTTCAATCTAAGCCACAACCAGGCAAATACTGGCGCCAGGGAAATGATCCAGATCGAA
Organism: uncultured Lewinella sp.; assembly: GCA_964558465.1. GTDB lineage: Bacteria > Bacteroidota > Bacteroidia > Chitinophagales > Saprospiraceae > JACJYC01. The sequence goes on from CAZLEF010000004.1 coordinate 120,276, forward strand.
TTGACGGATTGCCACCAGGTGGAAGGAAACTCCGACCCGAATACCTTATTGTTGGTATGCCGGTCGGCAAACAGATTCAGGGTAGACCCCGCCTGTTCAAAAGCAGCCCAGAACAGGGCGGCAGCCAGGAAAAATATGATAATGGCGCCGATGCGTTTTTTCTCAGGGCCCGTAAAGCCGCCCGTTGTGAAAAGCATCCCGAAATAAATGAAAGGAACCAGTATCAGCAATACCCCTACCAGGTTGGAAACGCTGTTGATGTTCAGGGGATATATATTCAGGAAATGAAAGGCGATTAAAACGACCAGACCGACCAGAAGCCCGATGCCGCCGTTTTTCAGCGACTTTTGCTGTTGGGCCTTGATCTCAGGGGTATTGGCCGCTTTTAACTTACCGGCGTCGCCCAGGTGTTTGGCGCCCAGTCTGTATTGGATCAACCCCAACACCATACCGATGGCGACCACCAGGAATCCGGCGTGCCAGTTGACCCGCTGCCCGAACCAGCCGGCGATCAGCGGCGCCAGGAAAGCGCCCAGGTTGATGCCCATATAAAAAATGGAAAATGCAGAATCCCTGCGTTTGTCGCCCACCTCATACAGCGATCCGACCATCGTGCTGACATTGGGCTTCAGCAAGCCGGTGCCGATGGAGATCAAACCAAGGCCAATATAAAATGGGGTGGTTCCGCCGGGTATAGCCAACATGAAATTACCCAGTGCAATAATGACACCCCCGTAAAAAACAGCGTTGCGGGCGCCTAGAAATTTGTCGGCGATCCAGCCGCCGGGCAAATTGGTCATGTAAACTACAGCGGTATAAAGCCCGTAAAGCGCTCCGGCCTCAACAACTGAAAGCCCAAGACCCGGGTTTTCTCCGGTTACAGCCGCCGTCATATACAGGATCAGCATGGCCCGGCCGCCATAATAACTGAATCGCTCCCACATTTCTGTGAAAAAAAGCGTTGCCAACCCGCGAGGGTGCCCAAGAAAGTCTTTACTCATGGTCGTTTAAATGTTGGTTTCAATGATTTGAATCTCTTTTGACAGGCAAATAAAGAATAAAATTTTTATATTCGGGCTAAAGATAAATGATTTGCAGTTATATGACGGAATTTTCCAATTTTGTTTCAGGGCAGGGGCAGGCGTGGAGGAATCGAGGAAGTGCGTGCCACGCCACAGGCGTGGAGGAATCGAGGAACTGAGGAACTGAGGATTCGAGGATTCGAAGCCAAACAACTCCTCCGCCCAGCCCCTCCTTGCATCCAGGGCCCAGGCGGATAAAAAACGCGAAGCACCAAACCATCCCAAACCATCCCAAACCATCCCAAACAACCCCAAACCCCAAACCCTCCCTAAGGGACGCCTTTGGCGCAAACCCCAAACAGAAAACCGGAATCTTCCTATCTTGCCGCCAAAAAAAATGCTCTACGATCAGATCCAGGAAGCCGTTCAGTATATCCGTTCCAGGTCAAACTTCCAACCCCGGTACGGCATTATCCTCGGCACCGGCCTGAGCGGGTTGGCGGCTGAAATCGAAATCGATACGGAGATCGCCTACGCGGATATCCCGCATTTCCCGGTCTCTACGGCGCCGGGTCATTCCAGCCGGTTCATCCTGGGCAGGTTGGAAGGCATACCCGTTGTGGCCATGGCGGGCCGGTTTCATTATTACGAAGGTTATTCGATGCAGCAGGTCACCTTCCCGGTCCGGGTCATGAAGTTTCTGGGCATTGAACGGCTGGTGATCTCCAACGCTTCGGGCGGATTACAGGCAGATATGAAACCCGGCGACATTGTTTTTATACGGGATCATATCAATCTTCAGCCGGAAAACCCCCTGCGCGGGCCCAATGACGAACGCCTCGGCCCCCGGTTTCCGGACATGTTGGGCGCTTATGACCGTTCTTTGAATGCCCTTGGCCTCAGGATTGCCAGCAGGTTGGGTATTTCCGCCCGCGAAGGGGTGTACCTGGGACTTCAGGGGCCCAACTTCGAAACGCCGGCTGAATCCAACTACCTTCACCTGATCGGAGCGGATGTCGTGGGCATGTCGACGGTACCCGAGGTGTTGGTAGCCCGGCATATGGGCCTGCCCTTGCTGGTCCTCTCGGTTGTAGCGAATCTGACTTTTCCGATCTCTGCGATTGTACCGACCACGGCTGAAGACGTGATCAACGCTGTCCGGACGGCTGAACCCAGGATGAGACGCATCGTGGCAGAGATGCTTCGCAGGCTGGAAACCCATGATTTGGAGTAGGTTGTTGAATTTCAAAACGGTATAACCAATAAATATTTGTCAAAACACAAAATTGCTTTACTTTTGCGCTCCTGAACAGAAATCGTCGCGTGATTTCCGGGTTTTGATTGCTGGATCCGGATATTTTACCGGCAAAATCAGAGATAACTTAAAGCAAATTAACCATTATGGAGAACACACTTACCCTAGCCATTCCCTTATTTGGGATTGCAGGTCTTTTATTTACCCTTTTTCGTTCGGCCTGGGTCGCCAAACAGGACCCTGGCACGGAACGCATGGTGCAAATCGCTAAAAATATTTCCGAAGGCGCAATGGCTTTTCTCCGGGCCGAATACCGCGTTTTGGCTGTTTTTGTCATTGCAGTCGCCATACTTCTGGGCATCAGCGGCAACACGGAGGGGTCTTCTCCCTTGGTAGGGCTTTCTTTTGTGGTCGGCGCGGTGTGTTCCGCCCTTGCCGGGTTCATCGGCATGCGGGTAGCCACCAAGGCCAACGTCCGCACCACCAACGCAGCGCGTACCAGCCTGGGCAAAGCCCTTGAAATCGCTTTTGCAGGCGGTTCTGTGATGGGCATGGGGGTTGTGGGTCTCGGCGTTTTGGGTCTCGGCAGCTTGTTTTTTATCTATAGCGGCATGGGCTGGGATATCAATAAGGTCATTACCGTCATTACCGGCTTTTCCTTCGGCGCTTCCTCCATCGCGCTTTTTGCACGGGTGGGCGGCGGTATTTACACCAAAGCTGCCGACGTAGGGGCCGACCTCGTGGGTAAAGTCGAAGCCGGCATCCCGGAAGACCATCCGCTCAACCCCGCCACGATCGCCGATAATGTAGGCGACAATGTAGGCGACGTTGCAGGCATGGGCGCCGACCTTTTTGAATCCTATGTGGGGTCTATTGTCGGTACGATGGTATTAGGCGCAGCTTTTATCGGCGCCGTCGGCTTTGAAAACACCAATGATTTCGGCGGCCTCAACGCCGTTCTGCTCCCAATGGTATTGGCTGCTGTGGGGATTATAACCTCCATCGTCGGCACGTTTTTTGTCCGTGTCAAGGAAGGCGGCAGCCCCCAGCGGGCGCTCAATATTGGCGGGTTCGGCTCTTCGATCGTGATGGTCATTCTTTCTTATTTTATTATTACATGGATGTTGCCGTCTGCCTGGTCTTATTCCGATCAATTGTATCGGGATGCAGCTGGAAACACGTTGGTCCGTGAAATGACTGCCCTCGGGGTTTTCTTTTCAACGATCATCGGTCTTGTAGCCGGTTTGCTGATTGGGATGGTGACGGAATATTATACGGGTACGGGTACCCGGCCGGTTCGGGGAATCGTCAGACAATCGGGTACGGGCGTGGCGACCAACATCATCGCCGGTCTGAGCAGCGGTATGATTTCCACGGCTATTCCAATCCTGATCCTTGCAGCTTCTATCATCGGCGCTTTTTACTTCGGCGGGTTGTACGGTATCGCTATTGCCGCAGTGGGCATGTTGTCGAATACCGGTATCCAGCTGGCCGTTGACGCCTACGGGCCGATCTCCGACAATGCCGGCGGTATTGCAGAAATGGGCGAACTGCCCAAAGAAGTGCGCGGCCGGACGGATAAACTCGATGCAGTGGGCAACACCACCGCCGCAATCGGAAAAGGTTTTGCGATCGGTTCGGCAGCGCTGACCGCCCTGGCGCTTTTTGGCGCTTTCATGACCACCGCCAAGATCGCCTCGATCGATGTTTCCAAACCTGAGGTTATGGCGGGCCTGTTTATCGGCGCCATGCTGCCGTTTTTATTCTCGGCCATTGCCATGCAGGCTGTCGGCCGCGCAGCCATGTCCATGATCAAAGAGGTACGCCGGCAATTCAGCGATATTCCGGCCCTGAAAGCCGCCCTGGAAGTCATGCGGAAAAATGACGGTAAGGAAATGAGCGAGTGGAACGCTGCCGATCGTAAAGTTTTTGATGCTGCCGACGGCAAAGCCGAATATGGAAAATGTGTGGAGATCTCAACCAAGGCGGCGATCCGTGAAATGGTCATTCCAGGCTTGCTGGCGGTTGTAGCGCCGGTTGCAATTGGCTTTCTGGGCGGCGCCGAAATGTTAGGCGGACTCCTGGCCGGCGTAACGGTGTCGGGTGTATTGATGGCTATTTTCCAATCGAATGCAGGTGGCGCCTGGGATAACGCCAAAAAAATGTTTGAAGAAGGCGTCGAGATCGACGGAAAAAAGTACTATAAAGGTTCTGACCCCCACAAGGCAGCCGTCGTAGGCGACACCGTGGGCGATCCGTTCAAAGATACTTCAGGGCCTTCCCTGAATATCCTGCTGAAACTGATGTCGGTTGTTGCGCTGGTCATTGCGCCGCTCCTGTAATCAGATCCGGTGAAAACCGGGTTGAACCTGAAAAATCCGCCGGTATGTTTGCGTACCGGCGGATTTTTCATTTTTAAGGCTGCCGGTACCGGAACTTTTAATATTATTGCAGGCGATAAAACACCAATCGATATTATGAGAAAAACTGCCTTGTTTGTTGCAGGATGTTACGCACTGACCATGCTGCTGGCTCAGGCCGCATCCGCGCAACTCCAGTCGCCCGACCAGTTTTTGCCCCATAAACTGGGAGAAACCTTCACACCGCACCATCTCCTGGTGGATTATTTCCAGCATGTGGCGTCCAACAGCCCTCAGATCAAACTGACGGAATACGGAAAGACCAACGAAAAAAGACCGTTGCTGCTCGCTTTTGTTTCCACCCCGGAAAACCTGGCCCGCCTGGAAGCCATCCGCGAGAACAACCTGCGGCGGACCGGCCTTTTGCCGGGTAAACCGGATCCCGGCCTGGACGTTGCGATCGTATGGCTCAGTTACAGCGTTCACGGCAATGAAGCGGCAGGCTCCGAGGCGAGCATGGGTGTGGTGTACGACCTGACCAACCCGGCCAATACCGAAACACAGGCATGGCTCAAAAATACCCTGGTCATTCTGGATCCTTCCATCAACCCCGACGGCTACAACCGGTATTCCAACTGGTACCGCCAGGTTGCTTCCCTGAATCCCAATCCCTCTCCCTCCGTCCGCGAACATGCAGAGCCCTGGCCGGGCGGGCGGGTCAACCATTATTTATTCGACCTGAACCGCGACTGGGCCTGGCAGACCCAGACGGAATCCCAACAACGTGCGGTGCAATACCTGAAATGGATGCCGCATGTGCATGCCGACCTGCACGAGCAATTTTACAACAACCCCTATTATTTCGCGCCCGCCGCCCAGCCCTACCACCAATACATCACCCGGTTCCAGTCGGATTTTCAGGTTGAGATCGGCAAAAACCACGCAAAATATTTCGACCGCAACGGATGGCTTTATTTTACCAAAGAAGTTTTTGATTTGTTGTACCCCAGCTACGGCGATACTTACCCCACCTTTAACGGCGCCATCGGCATGACGTACGAACAGGGCGGTCATAGCCGCGCCGGCCGCGCCATCGAAATGCTCAACGGCGACACGCTCACGCTTTTCGACCGGGTAGCCCACCACCGGACAACCTCGTTGTCGACCATCGAGGTGGCTTCCAAAAATGCCGCCCGCCTGCTCCAGCAATTCAGAGACTATTTTTCACAATCACTCAACAATCCGAAAGGTCAGTATAAAACCTATATCATCCGGGGAACCAACCCCGCTGGCCGCCTGCGGGCTTTCTGCGACCTGCTGGATAAAAACGGCATCACCTACGGCAAAGCCAAAACCCCGGCGGCTATCCGGGCGTACGATTACCAATCCGGCTCAACGGTCAGCCTCAATGTCCGGGAAAATGACCTCCTGGTGAGCGCATACCAGCCGAGGTCGGTGATGACCCAGGTGCTTTTGGACCCCGCAGCCGAATTGGTGGATTCCAATACCTACGATATTACAGCCTGGTCGTTGCCCTATGCCTACGGACTTGAAACCTTCGGCGCTACCCAAAAAATGGAGGTGGCGCCCGGCTATCCAATACCCGCGCAACCTGCTGTCAGCGCCGGTTCGAGGCCTTATGCCTATGTAGGCGTGTGGGAGTCGATGGACAATGCCAGATTCCTTTCAGCCGTTTTGCAGAAAGGGATTGTGGTGCGTTATGCCACCAATCCGTTTACCCTCGAGGGCAAAGAATACAAACGGGGGACCCTCGTGATCACCCGGGCGGATAACCGGAAGAACGACCGGTTTGACGCCGAAGTCCAGGCGGCCGCCAAAACTCATCACCAGGCGCTGACCGGCGTTGCAACGGGTTTTGCGGACAGCGGACAGGACCTGGGTTCAGGCGGTATGGAACTCGTGAAAACGCCCCGCATCGCCGTCTTGTCGGGCAGGCAGACCTTTACCAATGAATTTGGACAGGTTTGGCACTATTTTGAACAATCACTCCACTATCCCATCGATATTTACGACGCCGATGACGTTGACCGACTGGAACTGGACGATTACAACATCCTCGTCATGCCCGAAGGCCGCTACCGGATCGACGAAGGCCTCGCCGGCAAATTGAGCGCCTGGGTAGCCGGCGGCGGCCGGTTGATCGCCATCGGTGACGCCAACACTTCCCTGGAAGAAAAAAAGGGATTCGCTTTAACCCCGTTTCCAACCGGCGACGACAAAAAACTGGCGGAAAAAAACAGTGAAAGAGAGGAACTCGACAGTCGCCTTTACGACTACGGAGGCCAGGGGCGCCGTTACCTGAGCGGATCCTTGCCGGGCGCCATTGTGAAAACCAGGGTGGACAATACACATCCACTGGGTTTTGGCCTGCCGGATTATTACTTCTCGCTGAAAACAGGTTCCCTGCAATATCAACACCTTCGAAAAGCGTGGAATGTCATGACATTGGGCAACGAATGGATGTCGTCCGGGTTTATCGGCAGCAAAGTGAAGGAAGGATTAAAAAATACGATTTCACTGGCTGTCGAAGACAAAGGCCAGGGGAGCATTGTGTATATGATCGACAATCCCTTGTTCAGAGGCTTTTGGGAAAACGGCAAGTTTTTGTTCAGCAACGCGCTGTTTTTCCGTTAAGGCGGCAGTTGTCCATGCGAATCAATTGTTCATGATGGTTCATTATCGTTCATTATTGTTTATTATCGTTGACGGACGTTAACTATAATGAACCACAATAAACTACAATGAACCCTTGTTCACATAACTTATTGTTCCTCAATGTTCTCAGTGGCAACACCAAAACACGCGTTCATTTTACCAAAACAAAATATCATGACATTAGCAGAAATTACGGATCAGATCAGGCATACGGCCGCCAAAGCGCCTTCTCTGGGGAAATCCCTCAAATTCCAGTTTGACGAAGGGGTTGTTCACGTTGATATGACCGGAGAATCCGCCGTGGTGTCCAATGAAGACAAGGATTCCGACACCACCATCATCACCTCGATCGAAACCTTCAACAATCTCCGGAACGGCAGCGTCAACCCGATGATGGCTGTAATGACGGGAAAGGTGAAGATCAAAGGAGATATGGGGGTTGCGCTGAAGTTGCAGTCTTTGATGGGGGGGTGATACTTGATTCTGGCCACGCCTGTGGCGTGGTGGATGCTGGAAAGCGCAGGCGGCATCTCATCAAGAGGGTATTGAAGACTGGGGTTGGTTACCGGACCATTTGGTCATTTCCGGAAGGCGCCGTGCGATAATCGCTTTATTGATGGCTTTCACCAGGCCTGGCCCGGCATAGATGAGGCCGGAATACACCTGGACAAGATCTGCGCCGGCATCGAGTTTTTCCAGGGCGTCTTCCGGGCTTTCAATGCCGCCGACGCCAATAATGGGCAATTTTTTTTTCGATTCGCGGGCCAGGTAACGGATCACTTCCGTAGACCGATCTTTAAGCGGCCGGCCGCTCAATCCGCCGGGGCCGATGGCTTCCAGGGTTTCTTTCGGTGTTTGCAGCCCATCTCTTGAAATGGTCGTATTGGTGGCAATGATCCCGGAAAGGCCGGTGGCCGCCGCAATTTCCAGGATATCGTCGAGCTGGCTTTCGCTCAGGTCGGGGGCAATTTTGAGCAGGATGGGTTTGGGTTTGACCTTGGCATGATTGAGCGCCATCAAACCGCTGATCAGCTGTTTGAGCGGTTCTTTTTCCTGAAGGGCGCGCAGGTTGGGCGTATTGGGTGAACTGACATTGACCACAAAATAATCCACATAAGGAAAAAGGGATTCAAAACAGGCCGAATAATCTTCGCCGGCTTTTTCATTGGGGGTATCTTTGTTTTTGCCGATGTTCCCGCCGATCACCAGTCCGCTGGGTCTGCCTTTTTTTAATCTTTCCACCAACGCTTCACAACCTTCATTGTTGAACCCCATGCGGTTGATCAGGGCGTGATCGGCAGGGAGGCGGAACAACCGCGGGGCAGGGTTGCCGGATTGCCCTTTTGGGGTAACGGTTCCGATCTCAATAAACCCGAAACCAAGGGCAGCCATCGCCCGGAAGTATTTACCGTCTTTGTCGAAACCTGCGGCCAGCCCAACCGGATTTTGAAAACGGATCCCAAAGAGATTTCGCTCCAGGGCAGGATGTTTTTTATGAAAAAACGAGCGGACAAAGGCGCCGATACCGGGCAGGGACAGGATGAATTTCAAGGCGCTTACCGTCAAGTCGTGCGCCTTTTCAGGGGAAAGAAGGAATAAAAGCGGTTTGATGAAATTCCTGTACAGCATGCGCAGACCTAAAAAAAAGCCGGGTAGCGAATTGCTACCCAGCCGCAATCATAATCCCAAAAACTAATTTTATGTACAAGCCCGGAGGGCTGATTCATGCTTAAGCGAAAACTTATGAGCCGTAAAGATAAATAACTTTGTTTAAAACAACAAAAATAATGCAATTCAGGTTGAAAAGAACTACATTTTTCGATATATGAACCCGGCGACCAGACGAATCAGGCTTCTTCTGCCGTCTTGATGAGCAGTTGGAAACCGTTCCCGTGAATGTTCACGATCTCAATATTTTCGTCGTTTTTGAGGTATTTGCGCAATTTGGTCACAAATACATCCATACTTCGGGCAGTGAAATAGTTGTCCTCGCCCCAGATTTTGTTGAGTGCATCCGACCTCGGCAAAATGTCGTTGGCATGCAAGGCGAACATCCGCAAAAGTTGCGCTTCCTTCGGAGAAAGTTTGATCTTGTCGTCGGCTTTTTCGCTTTTGTCGTAAGTTAATACC
>CAZLEF010000005.1:0-24080 GCA_964558465.1 uncultured Lewinella sp.
GCCGCGCTGCATGAGGTAAAAAAGCTGGTCTTCGCCGATCTTGGAGGTGGTGGCCTCGTGTTCTACCCTGGCGGTGGGGTTCTCCACTTCCAGGTAGGGGAAGGTATGCGCGCCGCATTTGTCTCCCATGAGCAAGGAATCGCACTGGGAGAAGTTGTGGGCGTTTTCCGCTTTCTTCCCGATTTTTACCAGGCCGCGGTACGAGTTGTTGCTGAATCCGGCGGAAATTCCTTTGGAGATGATGGTGCTCCGCGTGTTTTTGCCGATATGGATCATTTTGGTGCCGGTGTCGGCCTGCTGGTAGTTGTTGGTAACGGCCACGGAATAAAATTCGCCCACCGAATTGTTGCCTTTCAAAATGCAACTGGGGTATTTCCAGGTGATGGCCGAGCCGGTTTCCACTTGCGTCCACGTGATCTTGGAATTGAAGCCGGCGCAAAGGCCGCGTTTGGTCACAAAGTTGTAGATGCCGCCTTTGCCCTCCTTGTCGCCGGGGTACCAGTTTTGTACCGTGGAGTATTTGATGGTGGCGTTGTCCATCGCTACGAGTTCGACCACGGCGGCGTGCAACTGGTTTTCGTCGCGCATAGGCGCCGTGCAGCCTTCGAGGTAACTCACATACGCGCCTTCTTCGGCTACGATCAGCGTGCGCTCGAACTGGCCGGTATTGGCGGTATTGATCCGGAAATAGGTGGACAATTCCATCGGGCAGCGAACGCCTTTGGGAATGTACACGAACGATCCGTCGCTGAAAACGGCTGAATTCAGGGCGGCGAAATAGTTGTCGGACGCGGGCACCACGCTGCCCAGGTATTTTTGGATGAGTTCGGGATGGTCGTGAACCGCCTCGCTGAAGGAACTGAAAACGATACCCAATTCCATGAGCTTTTCCTTATAGGTCGTTTTCACGGAGACGCTGTCGATCACGGCGTCCACGGCTACCCCGGCGAGCAGTTTTTGTTCTTCGAGGGGGATGCCCAGTTTGGCGAAAGTGCGCAACAGTTCAGGGTCCACCTCGTCGAGGCTCTTCAGTTCCGGCTTCCTTTTGGGCGCGGCATAGTAGATGATATCCTGGTAATCGATGGGCGGATAATGCACATTGGGCCATTTGGGTTCGGTCATGGTCAGCCAGTGCCGGAACGCCTTCAGGCGCCATTCCAGGAGGAAGGCCGGTTCGTTCTTTTTAGCAGAAATGGCCCTGACGATGTCTTCGTTCAGCCCTTTGGGCAGGGTTTCCGTATCGATATCGCTGGTGAAACCGTACTTGTAGTCGCTTTGGGTATGCGCCTCAAGGGTTTGCATGGAATCGCTCATTGGACAAAGGTCTTATTTAGACTGATTTTAAACACAAAGGTACTTTAAGTTATACAAAAAAGTATAAATAAGGTTTAAAATTTGTTGATTTTTACCCGCCTTACGAGGTGGGTGTTGATTTGTTGATGCGTTGATGAGTTGATTCGATGGCTGCCGTTTCAAATCAACGCATCAACAAATCAACAAATCAACAATATTCAATAAGCTTCCTCCCCCTTCAAATACCATTTCACATAATCCCCAATCCCCTCCTCCAGGCTGAAAAACGGGTCGGTATACCCTGCCCGGCGGAGCTTGGACATGTCGGCCTCCGTGAAATATTGGTAGGTATCGCGGATATCGGCGGGGGTATCGATGAAGGAAATATCGGGTTCGAGGCCCATTGCGCGGAAGGTGAGGGAGGCCAGGTCGTAAAAAGAACGGGCTTTGCCGGTACCAAGATTGTAAAGGCCGGATGCGGGGCGGTGTTGCATCAGCCAGACACAGACTTTGACCACATCTTTGACGTAGATAAAATCGCGGCTTTGTTGCCCGTCCGCAAAATCGGGCCGGTGGCTGCGGAAGAGTTTCATTTTTCCGGTGGCCTTGATCTGGCGGGCGGTGTGGAAGACGACGCTGGCCATGCGGCCCTTGTGGTATTCGTTGGGGCCGTAAACGTTAAAGAATTTGAGCCCTGCCCAGAACGGCGGTTGTTTTTCCTGCCGGAGGGCCCAAATGTCGAAGTCGTTTTTGGAGCGGCCGTAGGGGTTGAGCGGTTTCAGGCGGGAAACGACCTCGTGGTCGTCCCGGTAGCCCAGTTCACCCAGGCCGTACGTGGCAGCGCTGGAGGCGTACACCAGCGGGATGCGGTAGCGGGCGCAGCGTTCCCAGACAGCCTGTGAATAATGCAGGTTGAGCTCCTCGAAAATAGCCGTATCTTGCTCGGTGGTGTCTGTACGGGCGCCGAGGTGGAAGATGCCGTCGACGGCTTCGTGGTATTGATCCAGCCAGTTGAAAAAAGCATTGCGGTCGATTTTAGGGAGGAATGTTTTCCCCGTCAGGTTGGGGATTTTATCAGGCCGGTTGAAATCGTCCACGAGCATCAGGTCGTCCATACCCTGTTCGAGGCAATACCCTGCGAGACAACTGCCAATGAAACCCGCTGCGCCGGTGATGACGTAGAACATGTGTTTTTTTTTGGGGGGTAAAGGTATTAAATTTTGGGTCGGGTGGCATCGACTTCGCTCAGCCACCCGTGGGTGAGTGCTTCGGCCTCCGGACGACGAAGTCGGCTACGCTCAGCAAAGAGGGTGAGGGGCGGTATTACTGGACGTTTGCACTGGCTACGTGGACGCGCTTAGTCGGCCATGTGAGACAGTGCTTAGTTATAGCCATATTATATAATGATTAAATTTTGAAGACCTAAGTCAATGCTTTTTATGGATGCTTGCCTCGGCAATTTTATCTCATCACAAAAAATAAACACCTCCTTCCCTTTATACACTGTAGAAGCAGAATACTGTAAATCATATAAAAAATGTCGCCTTTCATTGTAGAGAGTTAATATATCAGGTACTCCGTCATATGAAAGTATCCACTTTCTATTAATTTGATTTTGAATGATATGTGACAATTGTAAATGATCGTTTTTTGAGTAAAAATTTGGATAAAGATCGCTGCCTTTCATGAAATATGGCGGATCAAAATATACTAAAGTGTTTTCTGGTAAATTGGGTATATAATTACTGATGTAAAATTCCGCATCAAAATTACTAATAGCAATCCTGTTTTTAAATAAGGCAATGGATTCAATTCGTCTTATTAATTCGTTACGATTAAATCGAGCATCCATTTTATAGTTTCCTTGCTGGGAATAACCGCCAATTACGCCAGCATTTAATACTCCTGATCTATTACATCTATTGAGATAAAAAATAGCAAATCCTAATTCTAGTAAATTATCGTTATCAAGGCGTTTAACAATGGCCTTTTGCCGTCTCCACTCTTCAATAGTGAGGGATGCGCTTGATATTAATTGGCAAAATTTTTCTGTATAGTTAAGAATGGAATACCAGAACGCATATATTCCATAACTATAGTCATTTAAATGTATATATTGAACTTTGTTTTTCAATAGTAACTCAATTCCGACTCCTGCTCCACCTGCGTAGGGTTCAACATAATGCCCATTAATGAGATTTGCCTCTAAAATCTCTATAACAAACGGTGTAAGGCGTTGCTTACCCCCTGGGTATCTTAATGGTGTGTTATATAAGCTCATATTTAATTCATTGCCTCTAAAAGAGGATATACGTTACTAAAAAGGATGCAAATATCGGAAGGAATAATTGAAAACGAAGGATTATGAACTAATTGATTCATTGAAGTTACCGATAAAAGTCCGTCGCTTTTGCTTATTTCAGTGAGTGCACCATGTAAGACTTTTAACATTTGAGTGTTACTGTTATTGTTTGTCAGATGAGCAGTTACCTCTTTTAAAATCTCAACTAATTTTTTTTCATTGCCGTTAAGTTTCGTCAAACTAATCGAATTGTCATTACAATATGCCTTTGCTGAAATTTCAAACATACTGCGTAAAACGAAACAAAAAGCAATTGGATTGTCACTAATTTTTAGTTTTTTTAACTCATCCCTCAATGTTACGACTTTTTGTCTATTGTTACCTCTTGGAATAAACTTCTTCAATAATTTAGATACATATTTAGAGTCATTTGTTGCGTAAGACCTACTTGATTGAGTTGATGGCCCTGCTGTTGCTGCCGCGACAGCTCCACTATTGGTATTTGTTGGTGTAGTGGTTGTGTTATGAGTTCCTCCTTGGGATTGTGATTGACTCCCTGATACTTGGGGTGTCGTTGAATTTTGGCTATTATTAGGCGTATTTGAAGGGGCAGTATTGACGTTAGAATTAGAGGGTTGGCTACTACTACCCTGAGTTGAGCTAGACGGGCTATTTATTTGTATAGGAGTTATTCCATATGCTACCCCAAAATCATTACTACTATCTCTAATCCTTTTAAAATCTAATAATTCTAAACCAATATCTCGCATTACATCCTCTAAATTTGGTTGCAATGGTATCTTCGGGTAGGCCGTTACCAAATCAACAATCGAAGCTGTATTAAATCTAGGATAAATTTTCCGAAGAGCCTCTTCTAATACTGTAATTGGATACTCTCCTCCCCAACGTTCGATCTGCTGGCCAGTCAAATTTTTCCCATTTTTCAAATATTTTTCTAAAATATCAAGTGCTGGCTCCGATGATCTATTTACATCTCTATTATGCCTTGCTCTTGCGACGGAATTCCAAGGATCACGGCTTGCTTTTTCTCCTTTACCATGTGCAAGCGTAACAATTTTATCAACTTTATCAACCTCTGAAGCATCGTAGATGGTACACGGCACTTTTATATTGTCATTTTTCCATGCATTGTCCAATTGGCTGATTTTCGTAAGAATTGAAGTGGGAATACCAAATTCATTTGGGTTAGCGTAATTTAGTATCAACTTTAGCGAAGCAATTCTTCTATTTCCTTCTTTTACTGTTAGGGTTTTATTGTTATCTAGCACAATAATGTTTTCAGTATGCAAGTATCCGTCATCAATGATACTTTCCATAATTGCAAAGAATCGGTCAGGCTTTATGGAAATCATAGCCTTTATTGCTTCGTTCTCCGTTTTTTGTGGAGTTGTACGATAGTTTTTTAAGTCCAATAAGAGATCCTTTACTTCGATTTGTTCTGATTTTGGCATAAGCTTATTTTATTTATTTTACTTGGCTATAACTCTTGTCTCACGCAACTCCCCCTATATAACCTCTATTGCGTAAAAACCCATTATATCTATACGTTGATGCACAAACAAAAGTTGCGTAAAGCCAACCCATCCGGCTGGTTTTATGCAACTGCTGAACCGATAAACGACTGGAAAGGAAAGGAATAAGATTCATATGGCGGTTGTTTAGCAATGTAAAGCTATCCTGAAAATTTCAAATCTCCAAATCAGCTAACGGACTTTTTAAAATCACGCAGCATTTCTGTTTTTCCTGCCAATATCGTGCAAGGGTCCCCGCTGTCACTAATCACGAAAAGTGTACCAGAAGTTCAAGGATTTGGACGCCTGGATACCCTGCCAGCTGCGCTACTGTATCTGGAAGCAATGGAAGAAGCCCAAACGTAGGTTGCGGGCTTTCTTGCAACGGGGCGTGGAAGCAAGTTGGGCAAGGCGGTTTGCCTACTCCCGCATGGGCGGATGGGCGATAGCCTATAGCCCGATAATCCCTAAGGGACAAGTTGGGGACAACGGTAACGGAAGTGTGCCTGGAGCGAGTAGTCAGGCTCAACATTACCCTGCTCAAATGTACGCTTTGCGTTGAACTTGACCAATTTTTTGACTGGCTTGGCGCCGGACAATTTTCACCCACCAAAAGCGCCATGGTGCAAGCCCAATCGAAATGTCACAGCTGGATTACTCAAACGTTTTTTGGTCAAAATAATACTTCACCCCATCCAGGATTTAAAAAAGTGGCTGAAAGATTTTTTCGTCTTTTTCAATATTTTGAATCATTTGCTTCATTTCCTTTTCTTTTGATACCTTGCGAGTCTATCTCTTCCTTTTCTGGTTAGGATTCCCTCTTCAAGACCTTTTCTTAAATCCCTTGTTGCGGTTGCCGTTGAAATTTTGGGGAACATTTTGAGGTAGTCCTTCCTTGTGAAATCAGCTATATCAGTTTGATCCAAAAAGTAATTCAAGCGTTCCATATCCGTAAAATTATCCCTTTGGTTGTCCACCAATTCCTCTAAACTCAACTTTATCTTACCCAACAAGTATTCAACAAATTTTGTGGATAGTCCTTCCTTATCGCACTGGCTCAATACATTATAATATTCTTCCTGGCTTTTCTTTATCTCTTGCTCGATCGGCAAATACTCAAATACCGGGTTTGCCTTCATTAGTATCACAGTCTGCCACAACCGCCCCATCCTTCCATTTCCATCCATAAAAGGATGTATAAATTCCATCTCATAGTGGAACACGCAACTCTTGATGATCAGATTATCTTCACCTTCTTTAAGATACTTGAACAAGCCGGTCATCAAATTATCGACATTCCATCCTGGTGGGGCTAAATGTGTTATTCTGTCCCCTTGAATTACTCCGACTGAACTTGTCCTGAACTGGCCCGGCATCTCCACAAGGCCTGACATTAACAACCTGTGCGCCTCTAAATAAGATTCCTTCGAGAAGGCGTCAAAGTTTGAAAGATTATCGTATGCCTGAATCGCATTCTGTACCTCTTTGATATCCCTGGAGGGTCCAATTACAGGTTTATGGTCAATGATCGCGGTAATCTGATCTTCGTTCAAAGTATTCCCTTCTATTGCCAAGGATGCACGAATGGTCTTTACTTTGTTTTTTTTCCTAAGCTCCGTCTGCGGCTTCCTCAGATGGGTGGCATCTACAACGCCAAGCAGCCTGCCAATCTCAATTGACAAATTGATTATTTGAGGCGTTCCTTCGTAGTATTTGTGAATCATGATGCCATCGTTTGATCGCATCAAAGATACGAATCGTACTTAAAAGCTACAAATATAAAGTCAAATTCAGATCGTTTATTTTGTTTGACAGGATTGAGCGCAACGGTCTGTGCTCACGACATAGCGGCGCATAGCCGCTATGGACGTTGAGCACTTTGTTAGCCACCGTGTTCAATTTTTATATTTTCTTCTTTGAATCTTAATTCTCTAAACTCTTTTATCTCGAAGATTTCAGAAATGTCTTCAATGCTTCCAATTTCAAGAATTAAAGGTTTTTTTTCTTCATTGTTTACGAATATTCGAAACTCGTTTTGATGCTCGAATTTCGTTGGTTTGTAGAAAACATCTAAATCTCCATTATGTGTTTTTTCGTCGTAGTATCTTACCAAGCTCCAATAATAAGTTTTATTTAAATTCTTAATCGCTGTATCAATTCGATTTAAAAATTCTTTTGGGTTAAATATCACAAGAAACGAATCCCCAAATTCCATATTTCTTTCGTCAAGTCTATCTGTCTTCATTGATAAATTTGAAGTAATGGCAATCATCGAAAAAATATTCCCCTCTAAATCAGGATTAGCTATTCTTAATTGAGCGCTTGAAAAAGTATTTTTCTCAGAGTCTCTTCTGAATTCAATTTCTTTCCCTTCCCATTCGATTTTTAACCAAGTTACTTGTTCGATTCTTTCAATTCCTTCTTGTATGTCTTTTCTTTGTTCATCATCTTCCATTTCTTTAAAATAATTTATCGAATTCATAAAAACGATTCCTTTATTTCTAAATGCTTCAATATGTTCCCTTTTACCTAATTTGATAAGATGATGGATTAAATTTTGGCTCATTGGCTTTAACTTTTCAGTTTTTTCCTTCATAGTGGCTAACTCTTGTCTCACCCAACTCCCCCTATATAACCTCCATTGCATAAAAACCCATTATATCTATACGTGGATGCACAAACAAAAGTTGCATAAAGCCAACCCATCCGGCCGGAACAGGATGCACGCAACTGCTGAACCGATAAACGACAGGAAAGGAAAGGAATAAGATTCATATGGCGGTTGTTTAGCTATGTAAAGCTAGACTGAAAATTTCAAATCTCCAAATCAGCTAACGGACTTTTTAAAATCAGGCGCCCTTTCTGTTTTTCCTGCCAATATCGTTCAACGGTCCTTTTTGCTTTTGCCGGCAGGTGCAAAAATGCGGTGTTTATCAGGGTGAATAGGGTGTGGCTCCAATTAGATGTACATTTTCCTAAATCGGAAAACGGAATTTTATCTTGCATCGGAGTGCAGGCTTGTTTTAGGATCGTCGCGGAAATAACTGTCAGGTTTCAAGATTTCAGGTAATGGGGATATAGCTCCTATAGGATTGAAAAAGAATGAGATGAAACCAAAAATCAAACACTATGAAAAATCAGGAAGAGCGCGCACTCAGCTGATTTTTACTTCAATATTCTTAACGGAGACGGCGCGGGCGGCTGGACAGCACTGTTTGAGCGGAGCGAGTTTGCTGGACTAGCGTTTTTTTGGTTACTTTTTTGGGGCTATGCCAAAAAAGTAACAAAACCCAGGAGCAACGCAAAAAATCTCAATAACTACACGGTGCAGACAGAGATTTTCCAATATTTTTGACAAGGAAAAATACACCAAACTGCAGCCGCACCCTCGCCAAGCCGCACTTCCGCAGCATAAATGATCATCAGGATACACTTGTGTTTGAAGTTATCTGCAGATCGTAGCAAGCGTGTCGTCCCGGATTCAGTCAGCATTTGCCATCCCCAAAACACCCAAAATTTCAAAACTTCAAAAAAATTCCCTGAAAAAAATTACCTTTCCCTTCATAAAAATCGGAAGCAATGGACAAAGGCGCCCTTTCCTCCCCCGAAGTATTATACCGCGATCTGTTTGAAGCCGTTCAGACGAACCAAGTCTTCCCCGACGGCAAAACCTTTGTGGATTGCACCGCCAAATCGGACCCCGATGTCATTATGGAGGCCTATGACCAGGAAAAAAACCGGCCCGGCTTCGACCTGAAGGCCTTCGTGGAAAACAATTTTAACCCGCCGCGGGCATTTGCGAGCGATTTCCGGGCGGACACCACCCGCAGCGCAGCCGACCATATCAACGCGCTCTGGGACGTGCTCACCCGGCAGGCGGATATCGCCCAACCGGGCGGTTCCCTGATCCCCCTGCCCAAACCCTATATCGTGCCGGGCGGCCGTTTCGGGGAGATCTACTACTGGGACAGTTACTTTACCATGCTGGGTTTACAAGCCGCTGGCCGGGTGGACATGATCCGCAACATGGTCGAAAACTTTGCCTGGCTGATCGATACCGTCGGTTTTATCCCCAACGGCAACCGCACCTACTTTCTGACCCGCTCGCAACCTCCTTTTTTTGCCCTCATGGTGCGTCTGCTGGCCGAAGAACAAGGCGACGCGGTCCTGGGCGAATTCCAGCCGGCCCTGGAAAAAGAATACCGCTTCTGGATGAACGGCGCCGAAGGGCTCAGTCCCCAAAACAGGGCGTTTGAACACGTTGTCCGGATGAAAGACGGAGAGGTCCTCAACCGGTATTACGACCGGGGCGACTACCCCCGCGCCGAATCGTACCGCGAAGACCTGGAAACCGCCGGACTTTCAGCGCAGACTCCGGAAGAAACCTTCCGCCACCTGCGCGCCGCCTGCGAATCGGGCTGGGATTTCAGCAGTCGCTGGCTGGCCGACGGCCGGAACCTGCATACCATCCATACCCTCGATATCATCCCGCCCGACCTGAACGCGTTGCTGTACGGCCTGGAACAAACCCTGGCGGACGCCTGCCGTATCCTGGGCGACCCGGCGGGGGAAAATCGCTTCCGGCTGGCCGCTGAAAACCGGAAAAATGCCCTGTTGAAATATTCCTGGGATCCCGCCGGTGGTTTCTTCGCCGACTACGACTTTGTGCAGGATGCCTTCACCGGGATTCCTTCCCTGGCCGCGGTTTTTCCCCTCTTCTTCAAAATCGCATCCCCGGAACAGGCAAAACGGGTAGCAGACAAGATTGAAAAACAATTCCTCCAGCCCGGCGGCCTGGCGACAACCCTGGAAAACACCGGTCAGCAATGGGATTTCCCCAACGGATGGGCGCCGCTGCAATGGGTCGCCATCCAGGGCTTGCGGCATTATGGCTTTACCGGCCTGGCCGATACCATCCGGCAGCGCTGGGCAGACCTGAACGTGAGGGTGTACCGCAACACGGGCAAAATGCTGGAAAAATACAATGTGTCCGATATGGGCCTCGAAGCTGGCGGCGGGGAATACCCCGTACAGGATGGGTTTGGGTGGACGAATGGGGTGTTGTTAGTCGTGAGTCGTGAGTCGTAAGTCGTAAGTTGTAAGTCGTAGGTTGGAAAGGGGGGAAAATGGCGTGGGGACTCATAACAGAAAAATACCACTTCGCCCGTTTTTTGCGTTAAAGAGAAAATCCGGAAAACGATTAAAAAATTGAAGAGATACAAGTCCGTTATGAAAATCAGAAGTCTTACCTTGTTATCGGTGTTTTTTTTGTTTACCCTCCATATTTCGGCGCAGAAACCGGCGGAAACCGAAGCCGAATTTGATAAAGCCTACGCCTGGCGCATCAAACAGGAGGTGCTGGACGGCATATACATCCCCAAGGACCTGACCGACGCATTCATTCAACTCACGAAACTGACGGAAAAGACCTCCAGGGATAAATTCAAACAAACGCCGGAGGACGTGGCCGCCCGCAAGCTGTTTTTCAGCCTGGGCCGCTGGATGATCGTCAACTGGAGCTTTTACGAAGGGTCCCGCCTCAGCGAATTCCTGCGCACCCTCGGCCTGCACCACCCCGAAGACATGGCCCGCTTCATCATGATCACCTGGCACCGCAGCCTCAACCAGGGCTCGCTGGATGTGAAAAACCTGGTGGAACAACTTGAAGCGAAACGAAAAGAAGAACTGAAGGAATACCTGGAAAAGGGCGAAATGCTGCACCAGGAGACGCGACCGAAGGGGAAGGGGTGAAGGGGTGAGAGGGTGAGAGGGTGAGAGAAGTGAGAGAAGTGAGAGGGTGAGAGAAGTGAGAGGGTGAGAGAAGTGAGAGGGTGAGAGAAGAACGTACATTCCAAAACTTTCTTACCTTGGGCAACGATAACCAATTGCACCTTGACCTATGGGAAACAACGCCATCAAAATCTCCTTATTCCTCAATTATTTTGTATTTGCTATCTTATTGAACAGCGTGGGCATTGTCGTGCTGAAAGTCCAGAACCTGTATGGGGTGGATGAAGTGTCGGCGGCTACGCTGGAGTTGTTCAAAGACCTGTCGATTGCGGCCGTTTCCTTCCTGGTTGCCTCCTTTTTGCCGCGCGTAGGCTACAAAAAAAGCATGCTGATCGCCCTGGGGCTGGTGACACTGGCCTGCCTGGGCATGTACCTGGGCAATTCCTTCTGGTCGGCCCGATTGTTGTTTGCGGCGATCGGAACGGCCTTCGCGTTGATCAAAGTTTCCGTTTATTCTGTCATTGGGCTGGTCACGGAAGACAGCAAGGCCCACAATTCCCTGATGAGCAGTATCGAAGGGTTTTTTATGTTCGGGATCGCCATCGCTTATTTTTTGTTTCCGGCCTTTAACAGCGAAACCAACGCAGACGCCTGGCTGAATGTATACCTGCTGTTGGCCGCCATGTCGCTGGCTTCTTTTTTATTCCTGTTTTTTTCGAAGTTTGACGAGGGAAAGGAAATCCCCGGCGCGAACCTGGCCGAAGACTTTGTCGCCATGTTCCGATTGCTGGCCAAACTGCTGGTTATCGTTTTCCTGATCAGCGCTTTTTTGTTTGTGATGATCGAACAGGGCATCATGACGTGGTTGCCCACCTTCAACTCGCGGGTATTGCAACTGACGGAAAGCCAAAGCATCGGCATGGCGAGCATTCTGGCCGTATCGCTGGGTGTCGGACGCCTGCTGGCGGGCATCCTCACAAAAAAGATCTCCTGGTTCTGGATCCTTGTGGGTTGTCTGGCGGCAGCCATGCTGATGGTCGTATTTGTATTGCCAAAAACCGTAGACGCCGGCGCCATTAAAGTGGAAAACCTGCTGGATCTGCCGCTGATCGGGTTTGCCTTTCCCATCGTAGGGTTGTTCATTGCCCCGATTTATCCGCTGATCAATTCGGTGGTCCTGAGCGCGCTGCCCAAAAAAGTGCACAGCCCCATGTCCGGCCTGATCATTATATTTTCGGCGCTGGGGGGCACGCTGGGGTCCATCACGGTGGGGTATTTGTTCAAACACCTGGGGGCCGACAAGGCATTTTATTTCACCCTCATTCCGATGGTATTGCTGCTGGGGGCGCTGGTGGTATTGCGGCGATTGACGAAAAATGCGGAGGGGTAAGGCCTTGAGGTCGAAAACGATTTGTGGATTAAATGTTTTAGATGGTTCAGGTGGTTTATGATGGTTTATGATGGTTCCTTGTCGTTCATTGTGGTTAACAGCCGCAAACAATCATGAACAACTATAAACAATCATGAACTTATAACAAACCAACAGAACCCTTAACCATCGAAAAATCCCGCCCCCCCGTCGAAAAATCTCCGGTTTTCCGCCAGGAATACATTCTTTTATCTCCAAATCAACACCTGAATATGGAACGCCTCATCGAAGCAAGATCCTTAAGTAAGTTTTTTGGAGACCTGAAGGCGGTGGATAATGTCAGTTTTACCGTGCATGCCGGAGAAATATTCGGACTGCTGGGCCCCAACGGCGCCGGTAAAACAACGACCCTGCGCATGTTGTCCGGCCTGCTGACACCCTCCGAAGGAGAAGCTTTTATCGCCGGACATTCAATGACCACCCAGCAGCAGATCGCCCGCCAGGCCATGGGTTTTCTCACCGGCGACATGGACCTCTACCGCCGCCTCACTCCCGTAGAATTGCTGGAATATTTTGGCAACCTGTACCAGACGCCTAAAGCGGACCTGAAAAAAAGAATCGAGCAACTGGTCGAAGCCTTTGCGATCGGTGAATTCAAAGATCGTTTCTGCGAAAAATTGTCCACTGGCCAAAAACAACGGGTGTCCATCGCCCGAACCCTGGTCCATAACCCGCCCGTCGTGATCCTGGATGAACCTACTACCGGCCTGGACATCATGGCCTCCGAGTTCATCTTGCGTTTTATGCACCGCATGGCCCTCGAGGAAAATAAAGCCGTCATCTTTTCCACCCACCACCTGGATGAAGTGGAACGGCTCTGCGACCGCATTGCAATCATCCACAAAGGCCGCACCGTATTTCTCGGGACCGTCCCGGAAGCGAAAGAACGAACAGGGCAGGTCAGTCTCGCCGGCGCGTTCTTTGATCTGGTGAATGAACCGGCTGCTGTTTGAAAATTAATTCGATTATTCCGATTGATTCGAATGATTGGATTGAATCCAATCGAACCAATCGAACCAATCGAACCAATCGAACCAATCCAATCAATTGTTTATTTGTTTATCTGTTTATTTGTTTATTCGAGGGTTGACGTTCCAATCCAAACCAACCAAACCATCAATCAATAAACCATGCGTAGTCATATCATCAAAACCATTTTCAAAAAAGAACTGAAGGAAGTGCTCCGCGACAAACGGATGATCTACCTCATCATCTTGCTGCCTTTTTTCCTGTACCCGGTGTTGTTCACGATCATCGGGGCGGTGGGCGCGAGTCAGGGCGAAAAAATGGCCGCTGAAACGGTCCGGTTGCTGGTCAACCCCGAAGCGGAGGGCACGCCCGTACTGGAAGCCGTCCGGAAGTTGCCCAACCTGGATATCCGGGTGCAGCCCTTCGACAGTACCATGGTCGATACGATGGACACCACCATCGGGCTGCTTGTGGCGCCGGATTTTGCTGCGAAGCTCGACAGTAATGAATCCGCCCTGGTGCAGGTAATGGCGGATGAGTCCAAAGATGTTCTGTCTATGCGCGCCAGAAGCATCAAGGCCGCGGTGGAGCAGGTCAACCAGCAATTGCTGGCCCAGCGGTTGTTGTCGGTGAAGCTGAATAACCAGTTCATCAAACCCGTCCAACTGGAAACGGTCGACCTGGCGACGGAGGATGCCATCGCAGGCAAAATAATGGCTTCTTTTCTGCCTATGATCATCCTGCTGTTCATTTTTATCGGTTGCGTTTACATCTCCATCGATATCACGGCGGGTGAAAAAGAGCGGCGAACCCTGCAGTCGTTGTTTACTTCACCTGCCACCACCCGGGAGATCATTGCCGGTAAATTCGGCGCGGTAGTGACGGTGGGCATCGTTTCTGCTTTTATGAATGTAGCGAGCCTGGTGGTCGCAATCCTGATCCAGGTGAAATTGCTGGGGGGCAACGTCGGGTTTTTCTCCCTGTCCATTTCGACAGAGGGCTGGCTCTGGATCGGCTTGTTGATCTTGCTCAGCACAGTTTTTCTGGCCGGGTTGACGCTGGCTGTAGTGCTTTTGGCCAATTCCTACAAAGAGGCCCAGAGTTATGTGTCACCGCTGATGATGCTGGTGCTGATCCCGACGATGATCTCCCAGATGCCTGGTATGGAACTGAACGCCTCCACCGCCCTGATCCCGATGCTGAACATCGCTCTTTCCATCGGCGCCATTCTCAAAGGGACCTTCAGCGCGGGCCTGGTGGGCCTGGTGGCCCTGATGGCGCTGCTGTACGCGATCCTGGCCCTTTATCTGGCTTCGCTGACCTTCGGGAACGAAAGCGTGATCACCGGGGAGAAGGTGAGCATGAAGAAGCTGTTTGCCCGCCGGGGGTAACGACGATGGTAGGGGTAACCTCAAGGGCTATAGTCAGGGCGCAGCTTCAAGCTGCACCCTGACTTTACAATTCCGGATTAAAAAACAACGCCACCTGCAAATACCATTTGTGCCGGGCCGGCAATTGCTGGTTCAATATTCCAAGCTGGACTGAAGTGGTCGGGGCGAATTTATACCCCAGTGCGCCGTAAGCCCGGTTCCGGTCGAATACCTGAGAGCCGGGCGCGAGAAAAACCTCATCGTAAAAAGCCAGAAAGGGCGCGTTTTTGGTTTTATCTGACAATGGAATATTGGCCATGAACCGGTAGCGGAAACGCGTGAGAAACCGGCCTGAAACCCATCTTTCCTCCAGCCGGTACCGATGGTTGAAGGCGATTTTTCCCACCTTTTGATTGAGCTGCAACTCCTGAAAAAGCCGGTGTTCCGTGGTTTTAGGGTCGGAGAACCGGTCGTCTTCATCGTAGGAGGGTACATAGGCGTACCCCGCCAGTATTGTTGCATTGTCCTTCAGGTGGTAATATAGGCCGGTGCGCAACAGCAATTGCTCCAGGTTGGGCAGTACGTCGTGGTTCCGGTGCTGGATTTCCGTGTGGAAACTCCATTTCTCGTGAAACCGGTTCTGCCCGAAGTACATGTACCAGGCGCCGAACCCGCCCCCCTGAGCCAGGAGGGCGGGAGCGAATAGCACACCGATTGTTAACAAAAGCATCTTTGCAATTGAACTCATGACGTTTATTTGTCCGAAATCCTTTTATCGGATTCGATTAAAGCGGGTTCCGCCTTTCCATTCATTCCGTTTACAACCGTTTCTGCGAAAGCCCTGACCGGCCGGTTCGGCAACCCTTTCAGTTTTCGGCCAATGATGGTCAGGTCGATATTTTTGAAGGGCGCCGCTTTCTGGAAATCCTCGATGATCTCGATGACGTCCTGGTCGATGTTGATCGAACGGGCTGCATCTATCACCACCCTGGAGTTTTCCGGCAGGTGGTTGAGGGTCTGCAGGATATCCGCCTTGTTCAGGAAGGTGACATCTTCCGCCAGTACAATCCGGATCTCTTCCCCTTTGACATGTTCCTCAGGGTGAAAGAAATACGGTTTTTTGTAGTTGTTGCGCAGGATATAAAAAATAGCTACCCCCATGCCGAGTCCGATGCCGATCAGGAGGTCAGTTAACACAATACCCACGATAGTGACTGTAAAAGGCACAAATTGCGCCCAACCCAATTGGTATATTTGTTTGAACAAGGCCGGTTTTGCTAGTTTATAACCCACGACCAGCAAGATAGCCGCCAGACTGGCCAGCGGGATCAGGTTGAGGATTTTCGGAATAGCCAGCGCGCATCCCAGCATCAGGATGCCGTGCATGATGGCCGAGGCTTTGGTTTTGCCGCCGGATTGAATATTGGCGGAACTGCGAACGATCACCTGGGTGATGGGCAAACCGCCGAAAAAGCCGGAAACCATATTCCCAATGCCCTGGGCTTTGAGCTCGCGGTTGGCCGGGGTGATTCGTTTGTAGGGATCCATTTTGTCGGTCGCTTCCAGGCAAAGTAAGGTTTCGAGGCTGGCAACCACCGCGATCGTCCCGGCCACCAGCCATACCTGGGAATTCAGGATCTGGCTGAAATCCGGGAAGGTGAACTGGCGCAGAAAACCGGACAAGGATTCCGCTACCGGCAGGTTCACCAGGTGCTCGCCGCTCAGCGCCAGGTTGGCGTTGGATTGAAAAGCCAGGTTGAGGATTACACCTGCAAAAATAGCGACCAACGGGCCTTGTATCAACTGGAAAATCCGTTGTTTCTTGATGAATGGCCGTTCCCATAGGATTAATATTAAGAGGGAAACGGCTGCAATGATCACCGCTCCCGGGGTGATAAAATTCAGCATGTTCGATAGTTCCGAAAAAGTGTTCTGACCGTCCGGCTGGACGAACTTGAAATTGCCCTCGTAATTTTTATCGTATCCGAAAGCATGCGGTATCTGCTTGAGAATGATCAGAATGCCGATACCGGATAACATCCCCTTGATCACCGAAGAAGGGAAATAATATCCGATGATCCCCGCCCGGGCATATCCAAGGGCAATCTGGAACATACCGGCCAGGAGGACCGCCATCAGGAAGGTTTCAAATGCGCCGAGGTCCTGGATGGCGGTCAGTACGATCACGGCCAGGCCGGCCGCAGGCCCGCTGACGCCAAGTTGCGACCCGCTGAAGGCGCCTACCACAATACCGCCGACAATGCCGGCAATGATGCCCGAAAACAAGGGCGCTCCGGATGCGAGGGCGATGCCCAGGCAGAGCGGGACGGCCACCAGGAAAACGACAATGCTGGCGGGAAGATCAGATTTCAGGTTGCTGAAAATTCCGGATGAGAGCTTATTTAACTTTTCCATCGTTGTTGGTTGGTTTAATTGAATTTTAGATGACTGGCAGCAATTGTCAGGCTGTTTAACACACGGACGGCCTCCAAAAGCCTGCCGGAAAATCTGGATTTTAAAAAAAAATTGCAGGAGATCGTGGCGGAAAGTCAAAAGCCGGCAATCAAAACCAACGGCCTTGCAGGCAATTGCGCCCAGTACATGCGAACGACTTCAGATTGACTTGCCACTCAGGAAAAACGGATCCATTCGGGAGGGGGCGAATGAATTTCAGGCCAATGAATGGAATAGATATCCCCATTGGAGGAAGGATTGGACTTCCAGGGGGCTAAATTGAATTCCGAAACAGGCGGGTGCAACACTATTTTGACGACCTCGTCTTCTTCGGAGGGAAAGGTCGTGCTCATGTCGCTGTCTGTCATGCCAAAAAAAGCAGCGACCGGGATTCCGTACTTGGAAGACACCACACAGGAAACGGAATAAAAACAAACGATGCCCAGGTAAAATGCCAGGACGACCGACTGCCCTATAATCCGGTATGTGTTTTTCCTGTTCAAATTCAGTTTTTAACCGATATTAAACCCGCAAGTTCGGATTTGGTTTAAAATGGAGGAAATTTTAACGACTAAAAATGAAATTTATTCTCTCAATTTCCGGATGATCTTTTCAATATCCCTGGTTTCAAAAAGGCGAATCAACCGGAGCGTCCATTTCAAGGGTTTGTTGCCAGGGGTTTTAACCAGCCTGTTGATCTCTGCGACAATATTGTCTACTTCTGTGATCTTTTTTTCCTTTTCAATCCCGGGCAGGACCGACAATTCTTTGGCCACCTTCCAGGATTCGTTCCGCGCTTTTGAAATACTGAAATGGATCAGCCGCTCGTCCCTTTTTCTGCCTAGCCAATCGACCAGGAACATCAGTCTGGAAACCCTTGCGATGCGGGACTGCATCTCGTCGATCAGCCCGGCCAGCACCTCGTTGACTTTATAGTAATCGTTTTTTAATTTCCGGATATCGTCGCCCTCCATGATTTTGCTGGCGGCCACGCCGAGGTCGAGATTGATATGCGTATTCATGCCCATGGTCAGGTGCTGAACGATGGAAAGCCCCTCATTTCGGGTGTCGAAAGCCAGTTTCCAGGCCTGGCTGATGGGAGCATGGGTTTTGTACCCGCGGTAGGCGTCGATATACAACTTGGCAAATTCCACATCGAACCGGGTCATCCGCTCATTATCTTCAAACCCTTGTTGCTCGATCTCGTATTTGATCTGGGCAGTGGTCCGGCGATAAAGGTAGGCGAAGACGCCCAGATAAGAATTTTCGCGGACGCTTTCGTCGATGATCCTGTCCAACTCTTCCAAAACCTCATCAATGGCGCGGATTGAAGCGTTCATGGGTAAATTCCGGTTTTTTAAGGCTCTGCAGGTTGTATTCTGATTTCCGATGGCCAAAATTAACCTTTCTTTCCTAATGATAACCCGGATTTCCGATATTTGGCTGATGAAGCTGCCTTTTTATCCTTCCTTGCTGTGCCTTTTGATCTTGTTGTCCGGTGGGCCGGCAGGATCCCAGGGGTATTTCAAACTGCTGGAAAAGCCGGCCAAAACTTACCATAAAAAGATCGGCCGCTTCCGCAACGGGGATGTCCTCATCGGTGATTCTACCCTGGAGGGGCAAAATTCCACCGAAAACCGGGGCGTATTCATGACCCGGATCGACCCCTGCGGCAATACCGTGTGGGCCAGGAGTTACGGATGGAAGGAAAACTATATGGAATTCAAGGATTTCCAGATCAGCGACAACGACGAGGTCTTCATTTACGGCAGCGCCTACGAAGGTTTTAACGAACTGATCTTTCTGCTGAAACTCGACGACAAGGGTTTGGCCAAACGTTTCCGGTTGTTCCGGAGCGGCACCGTTGACCATTTTACCTATTCGATCGACCTAAAAAACAACCGGCTGATGGCCTACGGATTGTTGCTGGACTGGGACAGCCAGAAACAGGGGTTTGCCGCCCTGTTCGACACCGAATCACTTGATTTTCAATGGGGCGTCCTCTTTGCGCCTTTCGAATCCGTCGGGGACGCAAAGATCACGGGCGACGGCGGGTTCATTTGCCGTTCGGGCCCTTATCTGGTCAAACTCGACGGCCAGGGCGCCCTGGAATGGGCAGTTGTGCCCCAATCCGGCCTGAATTTTTACCCTGTGGCAGGCCCTTTTGAAGTGGCTGGCGGTTATATCCTGGAATACGCCCACGATCAGGTTGCTTTTTTTTATAAGATCGGTAATAACGGCAATCTGGTGTGGAAAAGCCCTAAATTTCCCGCCACCCGGCACGCTGCAATGGTAACCCCTTTACCCGACGGCAGGTTATGGGCCGTTTACAGCCGGCCCGGGCAGGGTAAAAATCAACCCTGCCGGATGCTGTTGTCTCCGGAAGGGGAGATCCTTAGTCAAGAAAAACCGGATTTTGTTCTGGATTTTAATACCGGACTCATCGATCAATCCATTTCGTCCGGCGGCACGGTCAATTTAGTTGGCAATGCCGACGAATTTGCACCGGAACCCGGTAAACCCGGCGGATTCCTGCTGCAGTTTTCCCTGGATGCACCCGGCGGCGATTGTTTTGGTTGGGAATCCTTTGAGGACTGGATGGTGAACGACATCTCCACAGCCTTTGAATCGTATCAACCTGCATTTTTTGACGTATCGATGGTGCGCGTCGACGGCGAGATCCTGGAGGGTTCGCTCGATTACCTTTACCGGGAATCCTGCGATTTGTACGCGATCGATACTATTCGGACGGATACCCTTTTGCTGTGCGGCGAACACTGGCCGGTTCCCCTGCCCGGCCCCGGTTTCAGATGGAAAGACGGTGTGCGCGACAATCCCCGGCTGCTCGACGCCCCTGGCGTTTACCTGGCATCCAACAACAATTGCCTCGATCCGGTTATCTATCAATTCGAAGTAGAGCGGCAGCCCTGCACTTGTACGGTTTACCTGCCCACTGCCTTCAGCCCCGATGCCGACGGCCTGAACGACCGCCTGGAGCTTTTCAGCAATTGCAACCTGCAGGATATGGAAATGACCGTTTACAACCGGTGGGGCGCCCAGGTTTTTGCGGGCCGCGGGCCTGACGCGGGCTGGATGGGAAAGGTGAATGGCAAACCCGCCCCTGAAGGCCTTTATGTAGTCAGGGTGCGGTACAAGTTGCTGGATGAAACCGGGGTGGAACAGGTAGGGGAGGTAGTGCAGGGGGTGGTGTTGGTGAGGTGAGAGGAGTGAGAGAAAGTGAGAGAAAGTGAGAGGGGGTGAGAGGGTGAGAGGGTGAGAGGCCGCTTCATTATAAAAACCGGGTGGAACAATGGATGACAACCAACCATCATAAACCATGCGAATCAAGGGTTCAATGTAGCTCATTATGGTTCATTATGGTTCATTATGGTTCATGGTAGTTAACAGCCGCCAACGATCATGAACAACTATAAACGATAATAAACAACCATGAACCATTTTAAACTATCATAAACCACCTTAAACCGGCAAACCAAACACCGAAAACGCCGCCCAGGCCAGTGGGTCTGGATTTTTGGCGCGGTATTCCAGCATGGTTTGCCGGAGGGGTCCTCCAGGGAAAAAACGGTGCGGCGCCTGGATTTTTTCCATGAATATTTCCATGAATTCCCGGGTAGCGTCGTCGCCAACCGACCACAGACTCATCACCACATTTTCAGCCCCTGCCAGGTGGAAAGCCCGGCTGAGGCCGATCACCCCGGCGTCCTGGGCCGACCCCAGGCCGGTCTGGCAAGCGCTGAGCACCACCAGCAGGGCCTTCAATTTTGAATGTTGGATTTCTTTGGCCGACCAGAACCCTTCCGGATATCTTTTGGAAGGCGCAAAAAACAAGCCGCTGCCATGCAGGGGGTCTTCAGGGTCGGCTACACCGTGCGTAGCGAGAAAGAGGATACTGGCGCCGGCGGTTTTTTCCAAAACCATTTCTTTAGTGGCTGCTTTGCCTGTGAGGACCTGAGTATCCGGTATCCTGAGTTTTTTGCTGACGGCCAATACTTCCGCTTCGGCGCCGGGTAAAGAGGGCAGTATCCATTTTTTATGTTCGGCAAAATCCGGATTGCCTACGAACAACGCCTCTTCTGAAAGCGCGCCTTGGTTATAACCGGCCTCCTGGCTGGATTCATGGTGTTTTCGAAGGATCAGGTCGGCGATGCCGTAAATGCTGGGCGCAAAGGAATAGGACCAATGATCCATGAACGTGCTTTCATCCTCCAACGGTTTCAGCAGAGCCAGCGGGATCTGCTGGATGTTGAGCGAGGGTACAATGATGAGGTGTTCAGTTTTCAGATCCAGGAGTTTTTGCCCCAATCCGGCAGGCAACAGGATTTTTGAAATTCCGGCGATGGTTGTCTGAATATCGCCGGATCCTTCTCCACCGGCCTCCTCCAGGTCGAATCCCCTGAGACGGGGTTTGCGGAGACGGTCGTATTTTCCCGTATTTAACCCGGCTTTCAGGGCTTTTTCCAGGCGGTTCAGTTCCTGTTCGCCGATGTTGGATTTTCCGTCGAACTGAATGCCGTTCCGGTCGATGAGCCAGATTTTCAGGGCGCCTTCATCGTAAAAATAAAGGAGGATGGCAATGGGCGCCGATTCGTAATAAGACGACAGGCATTCGCCGATGGATTCTGCCGTAATCGGTTTGTTGAGCCAATACGCTACAGGGGGAACGCTCCGCAACATGAGCAGCCGGGCGTAGTCCCTTTCGTAGGAGCGCAGGTCCATTTCGAAGGTTCCGGAACCGGCGGCCTGGGAAAATTCTTTTGAATCTGGCATGTTTTGAACCACTAAGGTCACTAAGATCACTAAGACTGCTAAGGCTGCTGAAAATGGACGCCCCGAATCTTAGTGTAACTATACTTCGCTGCAGTAGGTTTTGTGCATTTATGGGAAGGCGCCGCCTTTAGGGGGACGGGGGCGAGCGTGGGCAAATGCACAAAACCTACTGCCTTTGTGTATAAGTGTTCTTAGTGGTAAAATTAAATCCTCGCATCAATCGAACCAATCAAATCAATCATCCACCGCCTGGCCTGCCAACAGTTTAAACATCCAGCCGGTTTTGTCGTTGGGGGACCCCTGCGTTTGTTTCATGATCACGCCGATGATGCCCTCTTTGGGGTCGGCAAAATACTGGGTATTGAAGTATCCGCCCCATACGAAGGTACCCTCGCTGCCGCGACCGCCGAGCGCCTGGCCTTTTTCGGTGAGCACCCCGAAGGCGAGCCCGTAGTGTTCATTGCCGCCGCCGTAGAGGTCGCCGGTCTGGTTGCCCATCATGGCCTCGATGGTGGTCCGGCTGAGGATGCGCACGCCGTTCAGTTCGCCCCCGTTGAGGTACATCTGCAGGAAGGTGGCGTAGTCTTTGGCTGTACTGCTCAGGCCCGCGCCGCCGGAGAAAAAGCGTTTGGCGCCTTTGACGGGGTAGTCCGTATCGTAAAAAGTGACGGGGTAGCGCACCCATTGGCCGTTTTCCGGTTTCTGGACGGAAACCAGGCGGGCGGCTTTGTCGGCGGGCAGGTAAAACCAGGTATCGTTCATGCCGAGCGGGTCAAAGAGGCGCTTGCGCAGGAATTCGTCGAAGGGCATGCCCGAGATCACTTCGATGAAATACCCCAGCACATCCAGCCCCTCGCTGTAGGTGTACTTCTCACCCGGGTTGTGGTGCAGCGGCAGTTTGGCCAGTTTCCGGACGCTTTCACCGATGCTGATGTTTTCGGTGGTGAAAAGATCCGTGATACCGGCTTTGTGGTAGATCATTTTAATGCGTTCGTCGCCGTCGATCACCCCGTATCCGATGCCGGACGTATGGGTGAGCAGATGGCGGATGGTGATCTCCCTTGTTGCCGGCACGGTGGTAAAACTCGTATCGCGGTACCGGAAGGTCTGCAAAACCTGCGGGTTTTTAAATTCGGGAATGTATTTGGAAACCGGGTCGTCCAATTGGAATTTGCCCTCCTCCCAGAGCATCATCACCGCGGTGGAAGTGATGGCTTTGGTTTGAGAGGCGATCCGGAAAATATCGTCCCGTTTGAGGTCGCGGCCGGAGGTATTGTCCGCTTTTCCGAAAGCCTTGTAATACACGATCTTGCCTTTTCGGGCTACCAGCGCCGCTACGCCGGGCACATCGCCGTTGGCCACTGCGTCGCGGCACATGGCGTCGATCCGGGCCAGCCGTTCGGAAGACATGCCCACGCTTTCCGGCGTCGCTTCCGACAGGGGCGGGGACTTTTTGATGGATTTGGTCTGGGCATTTGCCGTCAGGGCGATCGCCAGGAAGAGGACGGTGAGTTGGTTTTTCATTGCAAATTTTCGGTTGTATAAGATTCCATCTGGAATCGGATGGATAAAAATTTATTTTCCAAAATAAGCATAATTATGATTTATTTTCAACTGCCGTCACCCAAAAACAAACGATCAGCAAAACGCTGTACTCCATTCCGCCCAGGGTATGCCCGACCGTAAACCAACCGTTTTTCGCGTGCACCAGGAGGATGCCCATCGTTAATTCGACCATAAATACAGCGCTGATCCACTTGCGGAAATAACCCAATGCCAGGGTGATGCCGCCGGCAATTTCGAAAAGGGTGATGCCCCAGGCCAGGATGACGCCCATGGGGAATCCCTTGCTGTCGAGAAAACCGCCAAAATCATCGACGGTTCCGGCATAACTGCGCATGCAGCCGTGCGCGGCCATGTACAGGCTGATGACGACTCGAAGGAGGCCCGGCGCTCCGGAAGCGGTGAAAATGTGGGGAGTTTGCATGAGAAGGTTAAAGTGTAAAGGTTAAAGGAATAGTTGTCAGTTGTCTGTGGTCAGTGGTCAGTTGGCCATCTACCGTCTACCGTAGGCCGTCTCCTTCGACTCCGCTCAGGAGCCTAACCGTCAACCGTAGGCCGTCTCCTTCGACTCCGCTCAGGAGCCTAACCGTCAACCGTAGGCCGTCTCCTTCGACTCCGCTCAGGAGCCTAACCGTCAACCGTAGGCC
>CAZLEF010000005.1:24180-116273 GCA_964558465.1 uncultured Lewinella sp.
TAGGCCGTCTCCTTCGACTCCGCTCAGGAGCCTAACCGTCAGCCATCCACCGTCTCCTTCGACTCCGCTCAGGAGCCTAACCGTCAGCCATCCACCGTCTCCTTCGACTCCGCTCAGGAGCCTAACCGTCAACCGTAGGCCGTCTCCTTCGACTCCGCTCAGGAGCCTAACCGTCAGCCATCCACCGTCTACCGTCTATCGTCTATCGTCTACCGTTGGCCGTCCAAACCCCAGCGCCTCAATATACCCCTTATTCCCCGTACAATGTTCAAACAGGCAGTTTTCCAGGAAACCGTCGAGGGCTTTGCGAACACGGGCACGGTCGGCTGGAGTTGCATTTCTGACCTGTTCAAAGGTAATGCGGGTGCTGTCGGCAAAACTTCTGACGAGTTCGTAACCTTCCGGTACGGGAAAAGAGACGATACCCGCCGTGTTGTCCATTTTTTTGTACGGCCAGAAATGCCAGCCGACCCGGTGTTCATCCAGGGTTTTGCGGAAGTTCATCACCCATTCGTCCGAGTTTTCGCCGGTTTCGCCGCAATAAATCGGGACCTGGTATTTTTCGCGGAAATCGAGGTAATCCTGGATCACATCGACGGTAGTAGCCGTCCAGTATTTGTGGAAGGTATAGACCAGTTTATCGTCGAAAGGCGGGCCGAATACCTTGAAATTGGAGTTCCATTGCGCGCCGCCGAGGAAGATGAGGTGGTTTTTGTCCACTTCCCGGACGGCGGCTGTCATGCGTTTGTACAAGGGTTCGAGCAAGGGGTTGAAATGGTCCTGGTCGAAAAAATGAGGAATGGGTTCGTTGAGCAGGTCGTACCCGATGACAGTGGTTTCGTTTTTATACCGGGCGGCGATTTTTTTCCAGATGGAAATGGCGAGTTCCTGGCTTTCGGGACTGTCAAAAAGGAAAGGATAACCGAAGCTGTCGTCGATATTGTCGCCGGTCTGGCCGCCGGGCGCGCAGTGCATGTCCAGCAACACGTAAAGGTTCGCTTCCTTGCACCATTGGATGGCCTTGTCGAGCAGTTCAAACCCACGGGCCTCACCCCTGCCGCCCAGGTAATCCTCGTCGGTGAACAATTTGTAGTGGAAGGGGATGCGGATGGAGTTCATGCCGATGGACTTCAGGTATTGGATATCGTCCCGGGTGGTGTAGTGGTCGAGGTAGGTTTTCCAGAATTGTTTGGCCGCCTCGGGTCCGATGAGTTGATTGATTGTTTCCTGGATCAGGCGCGGCGAGCTGGTGTGCTGGAATTTGAACATATACCCTTCCGGCACCAGCCAGTTGCCGAGGTTCGTGCCTTTCATGAGGAAGGGCTGACCGTCGGGTCCGATGACTTCTTTGCCCCGGACGCTGAAAAACTTTCGTTCCTGGCAGGCGGTGAAAAGGGACAAAAACACGAGAAAAAGGAACAGGTTACGGGCTTTCATGGCGCTTGGATTGTAGTGGACAAAGGTAGAGGAAAGTTGCAAACTTTCTTTCTGGATTCCGGCATTAAAAGACGGGTGGATATGGCTTTGAAGTTGCAAACTTCAAAGAGCGGGGATAAACTATTTAAAAAAATGCAGCGCATTCGGCCCGGATGTATTGCAACATCCCTCGATAGCGCGGTGTTCGTACACCTGGAGGCCGTCGGCGCCGCAGGACCGGATCTCCCAGTAGTGCTGCACCTTGTGGTACGTGTCCCCGATTAAAAAGCTGTCTTTCCGGCTCAGGGCGACGTTGCCAATGATCTCGCCGGGGAAATTTTCAGGATAAAAGGATTCCCGTTCGCTGTCGTCAAAAGTCCAGGTACCGGTTTCGGCAACGGTGCAATCATCGAGGTATTGGATCTCATAGGTGCAATCCGGGTTGAACCGGACCGAGCAGTATTTTTTGCGGGCGGGGTCGTTGGGGTATTCGATCTCCGCCCAGGTTTTGCCGGTAAAACAAGGTACGTTACATGGATTTTGATCGGATTCCTCTTTCCTGCATTCCGCAAAAAGCAAGAGGGCGGCGAGGGGCAGAAAAAAGCGAAAAGAGCGGGACAATAGGGTGAGAAAAAGGAACCGGTTACTGGCTTTCATGGCGGTTGGATTGTGATGGGCAAAGGTAGATGAAAGTTGCAAACTTTCTTTCAGGGTTCCGGCATTATATGGCGGGAGGATAGGCCTTTGAAGTTGCAAACTTCAAAGAGCGGGGAATTCCTGCTTGACTTAATAATATTTTTCCCAAAAGGGCGTTTCGAATAAAATAATAACCCTAAATAACCAAAATGAAAACGATTCCCTTGTTATGGCGTATGCCCATGTTGTTGTGGGCTGTTTCCCATCTGTTTGTTTCCTTTTCTTATGCGTCCGGTTCGGATTTTTCGGCCACACTCCGGCCCGACCCTGACGAATTCAGTATCCACGTTCAGTTGACCACGATAGTTGACCAGTTGCGGCTTCGCGCCGCCCCCGGCCCCGACGCCCGTGTGCTGGCAACCTTGCCGGAAAAAACGGCGTTGACCTATTTGCATCAGACGGCAGGGCCGGAAACGGAGGTTGTGCTGCGCGGTCAGAAAGTGAAAGGGCGCTGGCGGAAAGTGCGCTGTGAATCTTTTTCCCCAGGCAGGGAGGGCTGGGTATTTGCCGGCGGGCTTTCGCTCAGCAGCGTTACGCTGGATGAATACGCCGAAGTTCCGTTTGATTCGATCCAGTTTGATTTCATGTGGGCAGAAAAAATCAGCCGAAAGCAATTCGAAGCCTTGCAGGTCGCAAACAAAAATGAATTTGTTGACGACAGTGCCGAACATGCCCTCAACGACCATTCTTTTGTCATGGCTTTCGAAAACGGCCAAAAAAAGGTGATTGCGGATTCGTTGTGCCGTTGGCGCGACATCAACCCCGACCGGCCTCCGCACGACGATTTCGGATACCTCGGCCAGTATCCCGGATTGGGCCTCTACAAGTATTACTCCAATTGTGAACACGGTGAAATCATCGCCGGCACAACCCATTATTACGTCAGCAAATACGACGGGACCCTGCAATTTGTGATGGACGGCGGACCGAATGTCGCTATTTCACCGGATAACCGCTGGGTGGCGAATACCTTTTCAGGCGATTGCGGCGGTGTGACTGGCCTGGAATTTGCCAACCGGGATGAAAACGGAAAATGGGATTTCTTCAACCTGGAATGGTCGGATCTCTGGGCCGAACAAATGGTCTGGACGGGTCAACCGGGGGTGCTGGCGGTGAATTTTATTTGGAATATCCGGGATGATCGGGACGGTAAACCGGCGGGGTATTACCTTATCCATTTGGATGGAAATTAGGGGAAGGTTGAACGTCGCGCCATTGAAGGGGCAGGTCATACTACTGGACATTTTTGTTTTTGAACGAAAGACTTGTCCAAAGGACTCCTTCGGACCTTCCTCAGCCAAAAAGGCAAAATGTCCAGTAGTATGCAGCCGGCCTCGCCTTCAGCACGGCCAAGCCCCAAAGGGGCGACATAATTGAGCGTTGGGCATGGCCCATCGCGAAGTTGAATGGCATGACAACCCGAAAATTTATGGATGATTAATGATCGTCGAGTTTGATCCCCTTTTGGGTGCGGTTGTTGATAGGGCGGGACAAAAATAAAAAAAACAGCGCCTGATGTTGAGAACTTGAAATTTGGAGGAATGATTCAAGAACGTAATCAAATTTTCAACCTAAAAAAACGGCAATGGATTTTACAGTGATTTCAAGCGTTCGCCAAAGATTTGGGGATACGGCACAAGATGACCTTGGACAGGAACTTGAGGCGCCATTTGTTGGCAGAAGTAAAATTTTTACCTTCCAATGCCCAAACGTCGATTCCAGCCAGTCTGCAATTCTTCTTTTTCAAAGCCAGGGGGTAAATGTCCGCCAAAATTTACAAATCAATGGGAAAACCGTCTTTGGCGGCATCCGGGAGAGTATCGAATTGGCAGCGAGCAGTTCTTTGCATTTTACTCGGGCTCAGTGGAATGGAAATATTATGTTGGTCCATTCAGGTGTGCTGGTTGATAAAAGTGATAACACCCTGATGATTGAAGCCAAAGAATTAAATGAAGGCAATCTTGATAATTTTATAATTGACAATATTGTAATATTATTCAAGACCAAATCCGGCGGGGTTTTGTCTCCAAATAAATGATGGCAAAATTTTTCTTTGAATCTGAAAGTTTACCGGCCCCATAAGATTGTTAACTAAAATTAATAAATTTAAATCCAAAGATTATGAAAAACAAAAATTTGTTAAAAATCGAATTATTTATTTTTGCATATTTCATTGGGTCTGTCTTTTTATTCGGGCAGAACCAAAAAGAAATATTTGAAAGTTGTGAAACTAATAATGATTGTAAATCTGGTTATTGTGTAACCTTGGGAACGGGTGAAAAAAAATGTGCTGATTGTGATCAAAGCGAATTAGATTATCTCACTTGATATTGATGAAAATTGCAAAAATCTGGATCAACTTTTTGAAAAATATGGACTTTTTGAAGAAAAAGAAGGGAGTTGCAATGAATTGAACAATCTCATTGATAAATGTATTGATTGCCGTGAAGCTTGGGAGGACATGATGGACGATTGTTTTAGAAATGGCGCTTCCAATGAACGAACCAAGAGGTACAATGAAGTGAAAGATATGGAGAAGATTGCAAAAGAAACGCTTGAAAAACGGAAAAATAAGAACTTATGTAACTAACTCAAGTTGTAGAAAATCAAACGAGTTTATCCAGACCCAGTGTGTGGTGGGATACCCAAAACAAATAAAAATAACCACAACCACAACCAATGTCCAAAAAAACCAAACTCCTCACCTATTTCGCCATCAGCGCTATCCTCCTCAGCGCCCTGCTGTACTGCGGTTATCACGCCTGGTACCTCAACCGCGCCTTTCACCGCATCGAAAAGGACCCTGGCGGAATCCCCGTCAAAATGGCCGTTTTAAAAAGGATGCCTCCCCTCGGCAATTCGGAAAGCCGGTTGGTCAAACTGTCGCTCACCAATAACGCCGACGGCCCCAGGTGGTACCTCTTTCACCCATTCCTGGGCGATACCCTGCCGCCCGACGGTCTGTTCGACAATCGGGAAAACCAGGCGTATGCAGAAGGCCGAAAATTCCCCCACCATAAATCCGGCTTCCGGATTGTGTCGGTGCAGTTCTGGGGAAAGAACGCCCCCGACAACTCCTTCACGGCCTTTTACCTGCCGCCTCAATCCACCGTCAGTTTGGAGAATTACCATATTTTTGCACGCGTATCTGCCCGGAATATCCAGGTCTGGGAAGTGGAACACCTGCTGATAGACGGCCAAATCCCGTTTGAAAGCCGGTTGACCGACGATGTATTGTCCACCGGGAATGTGCGGCTGGCCCCCGAAGTCGTATCAGGTGAAAATTACGCGGTCGTGAGGTCTGAATGCCTCGAATGCGAGGAGGAAGGAGCGCCAGACCGGCCCGCCGGCCTGTTACAAGGCGAGGTAAACTATATCCAGGCAACAGGCATCCGTAAATTTGAAATAAAAATGGAATAACCGGATGGAACAACCATTAATCATCGGCCAGGCTTATGTGTATTTCTCCATCTCATCAGCTATTTTGACGGAAGCCGATTTTTTGCAATGGCTCGACATGGAACCTGATGTTTTCAACACCTGGGACGTTCAATCCGGGCGCTCGATTTCCTGGGAAATTACCACGCCTAAAACAGACGATCCATTCCTCCATCCAATGATCAGGGGCATCATAGATCGCCTCCTCCCGATTAAGGACCGCCTGATTGCCTTGAAACAGGCGTATCCCGAAACCAATTACACACTCGAAGTGGTCCTCTACCAGGGCGACGGCACGGCCGGCCTGGTCATCGACAACGATACGCTCCGGTTCCTCGGCGAGATCGGCGCACTCGTTGATTGTGATATTTACCGAAAGTAATACGAAGTCAATGGTTTATGGTTGTTTAGGATCGTTCATTGTCGTTGACAGCCGTAAACCATAACAATCCCAAACAATCCCAAACTTAATAATCGAAGAACTGAAGAATCGAGGAAAACCCCAATCCAAAACAAACAATAATAAACCATCATAAACAATAATCTCCCGTAACCATCGTTATCCATCCATACAACCGCTACACCGCAACAACCGACGCCTGTTTTACCCTTACCCGTACCTGACCGAACCCCACGAACCCCTGTAATCTTCGATTTTTCCTACCTGTAATATTTCAGTTCCTCGAATACTCAAACATATTAAAAACCATTCAACCCCAATCCAGATGAAACATCTGATTCGCCTGTTTTTCACGGCGGCCCTGCTGCCTGCCGTTACCGGTCTATTTGCTCAACGCCAGGCCGACTGGTCGGTCAACCTGACCGGCAATGCCCAACAGATCATTTTGCAACAACTCACCGGCGTGCCCATCGTCCAGACCGATAAAGCGTATATCGGAATCGACCCCGCCACCCAAAAAGTGGCCTGGACGGCGGAGCGCAAAAACAGCAAACTGGCAGCCGCCCTCCTGAACGTCGAAAGTTTTGATTTTCACAATATGGCCGGCTCGCCGTTTGTCCTCATCAGCAACAATGTGCTGGATGCCCGCACCGGCGCCGCCGTGATCAGCAAAAAAGAAACCGGCTACAAGCGGGTGGAGGATTACGAAATCATCCCCACCCTGAACAGTGTGCTCGTGCGTGTTACCGCCCCAAACGGGATGATGCGGCTCTACCTCATCGGCATGGCCGACTCTAAAGTAAAATGGGCGACTGACGTAATGAAACCGGCCCAGATCACCGGCCTGGACGAGGCCCCCTCAGAAGACCGCCCCGATGTACCCCTTTACACAACCCTGGCCGCCCCGGACGGTTCGCTGGTATTCCGGTACCAAAAAAGTCTGGCGGTCATCTCGCCGGAAGGCAAACTCCTCTGGATCGAAAAGGCAAACCCCGCCGAAGTGATGCTGAGCCCCGACGGGAAAACGGTATTGGCCGTCGATGCCCTGGTGACCGGCGTAGGGAACTCACCGGTCCCGGTGCGGTATGGAATCAAATACCGCAGTTCCAAAATCAGCGCCTACGACCTGAAAACCGGCAAACCAGCCTGGAAAACCGGCATCGACGCCCCGCAGAATATCCGTTGGGCAGATGCGCACCCCGATTTCCTGACGGTGGTCTGGGGCAAAGGTTGCAATCTGTACAACTATGCCACCGGCCGGGCGGAATGGGCTGAAAATTTCAATGGAAAACAGGTGGTCGAAGTAACGCCGAATGAAGAGGGCTTCCTGGTCGTTTTCGAATCCGGATTGAAGTCCATGCAACTCGATAAAAACGGGAAGCCGCGCTGGAAAGAACCCCGGGAGATCCTGGCTCAGGACGATGAGAGGGATGATGCCTTGCCGGAAGACGGCCTCCTGGATGTCTACGAATACGCCAACGGAAGGGTGCTGGTCGATACCGAAAAGGTGCGGTTCAAGCCGGTCAAGGGCTCAGACCTGAAAAAATGGAAAATGACTTTGACGCCCAGCGACAGGGTGGCCTTCGACGATTCCCTCGGCAATCTTCTGCTGCTCCAACGGAACGAACTCCATATCGTAAATCCGGACCGGAACCCGGCAATCGTCAAATCCTTCAAGATCAATTTCAGGGACATTTCCGGGTTTCATACCCTGGAATTCCGGCCCAAAGGGTATTTTATGACGAGTTCCGAAGAATTTGTCGCCTTCAACCTGGCGGCCGAAACAGCCGTGCACCGGTATTATGCCCGGCCGGCGGATGTCGGCGGCGCGTTGCTCGGCCTGGTAAACCTCGACGTGGATCTCGGCCTGGTTGGTGTTTCCACTTACGGCGCCCGATCCGGATTCGGCGCTGCCAGATGGTCGCGGCCTGGATGGGGGAATACCGTGGCCGGCGGGAACAACAATCGGGTCGTTACCGCGGATGTACTCGGCTTTACCACGACGTTCATGCCCTCCGGCCGCTCCGAAGCGTTCAGGTCATCCAGGGATTTTGCCTGGTATTTCACCCGAAAGGGCGCCGACAACGTATTGGTAAAAATCAATAAGGATTCCGGAGAAGAAACCGACCAACTGATCCTGGAGGGCGCCCGCCCCATCTACCAGGTGGACGAGGTCCAGAAACGGGTCTATTTTTGCAAAGGCGATTTGCTGAAAGTTTTTGAAATGTAAATTGGTGTGTTGATTCGTTGATTTGACGGCTGCCGTTTTCAAATCAACGAATCAACCACGCCTGTGGCGTGGCACGCACATCAACAAATAAACAGATCAACGCATCAACCACGCCGATGGCGTAGCGCGCACATCAACGCATCAACCACGCCGATGGCGTGGCGCGCACATCAACGCATCAACAAATCAACCATGAACTCCCAATCCAAAAAAAACGCCCCCCTTCACTCCCGCATGGGCCTCACGCTCATCTTGCTGACGGTTTTCCTTTCCATCTTTATCCTCGGCGGGCTGACCCTTTTGGTCGTTTCATTAAGCCACCCGGAGGTGATGCCTTTGATCGTCGGTGGGATCTTTTTGATATTTCCCGGTCTTGTATTGACCGGCCTATGGTCATCCTTTTTCAAGATCCGGATC
This sequence comes from uncultured Lewinella sp., assembly GCA_964558465.1. Classification (GTDB taxonomy): domain Bacteria; phylum Bacteroidota; class Bacteroidia; order Chitinophagales; family Saprospiraceae; genus JACJYC01. The sequence goes on from CAZLEF010000005.1 coordinate 32,778, forward strand.
GAAGGCGGCCGGGTGAGCGCGAGCAGCATCTTCCGGAATGAGGTATTTTTCCTCGACCGGGTCGGCGGCTATGCGCTCACCTACACCCCGGTGAAGGGGCGCGGCGAAATGGAGACCCTGCACATTGGTCTGCCCGACGGGCGGTTGCTTACGCTCAACCCGCAGTATTACCGCAATTACGGTGAATTGCGGGACGCCCTGACCCAAGGAAAACTGCCCGATCCCAAAGTATTGGCCAGGGCGATTAAATTGCAGAAATGGCAGCAATTTGTGCTCTTCAGTTGCATCTTCGGCGCCGGCCTGGTCATGATCGGATGGGTCGCGACATCGCCCCAGTTACAGGCGGAATCCGGCAACGACAAACTGATGGTGGCGCTGAGCCTTATCGGCGGGCTGTTGTTTCTGGGGTGGAGATACCTGGAATACAGAAAGGCGCCGGAAGAATGAGGGGGTATAAGCAAAAATAATTGTGTATCCCGGCGCTCATGAAAAACCTACCGATCGGCATACAGGATTTCAATGAGATCATTGAGGGCGGTTACAATAAACTTGATTATCAGGGCAAAGGATTTGCGCAGGCACACCAGGAAGATCCAGACAAGATCTGATCTAAACCACTTCCGCCACCACAAAAATACTCCCCCCAACAAATACCAGGTCTTCCGGCCCCGCCGCCCGTTTGGCCGCCTTCAGTGCGTTGCGCACGGAGGAATACGCGCGGCCTTTTAAACCGGATCGGCCGGCATGATCCTTCAGTGTTTTGGCATCCAGGCCGCGCGGAATATCCGCCCTGGCGAAATAATAACACGCATTTTTGGGCAATAGCCCCAGGACCGCATCCGGCGCCTTGTCGTTCACCATGCCGAACACGATATGCAGGCGCCGGTAAGGCAGCGCCGCCAGCCGCTCCATCACCGGCCGCAGGCCGCCTTCGTTGTGGGCGCTGTCCACCAGGATATCCGGAGAGCGACCGATCATCTGCCAGCGCCCCATGAAACCCGATAATTCCCGGACATGGGCCAACGCATGGCGGAGCCGGTCTTGCCGTACCTGAAGGGCACTCGTTTTTTTCAGCGCCTCCACCGACTCCAAAACCGTTGCCAGGTTTTTTTGCTGGTAGGGCCCGTGCAGGTCGGTTTTTAAATCCGGGAGATAAAGTTTGCCATCGCGAAATACGTCGTAGACCGTAAAATTTTCGTCTTCATTCCGCCAAACAAGACGGAAATGTGCATCGGCAAATTCGATTGGCGCAGCCATTTGTCCGGCTTTTACCCGAAAGACCGGCGCTGATTCCTCCTGGGTTTCTCCGATCACCACCGGAATACCCTGTTTGATAATACCGGCTTTTTCCCCTGCGATCAGCGGAAGGGTATCCCCGAGGAATTGCTGGTGATCGTAGCTGATATTGGTGATCACGCTCAACACGGGCGTGATCACATTCGTAGAGTCCAGCCGCCCGCCCAAACCCGTTTCAATCACAGCCAGGTCCACCTTTTCCCGTGCAAAATAGTCGAACGCCATGGCCACGGTGATCTCGAAAAAACTGGGTTTGATGGTGTCGAACAAATGGCGATACCGATCGGTGAATTCTACCACGTATTCCCGGCTCACATATTGCCCGTCCACCTTGATGCGCTCCCGGAAGTCCTTGTAATGCGGCGAGATGTACAACCCCGTTTTTAATCCGTGCGCACTGCCGATGGCGGCCAGCATATGCGCCACCGAACCTTTGCCGTTGGTGCCTGCGATGTGGATGCAGGGGTATTTCCGGTGCGGTTCCCCCAGCGCTTCCATCAAGGCCAGGGTATTGGTCAGGTCCTTTTTGAACGCTGCCGGCCCTATGCGTTGGAACATCGGCAACTGTTCAAAAAGGAAGCAGAGGGTGTCTTTGTATTTTTGGCGGATGGTCATAATTGATTGTTGGGCAATTTTTGGGGTAAAAGTAGGGAATTGTATTTAGTCGTAAGTCTTAAGTCGTAAGTCGTGTCCAACCCCTGCCGGCAGGCAAGAATTGAATCGATAATTGGGGAATTGAGGGATTGAGGAACTGAGGAACTGAGGAATTGTCCAAAGGACCCCTTTGGGGAGGAACTGGGGAATCGAATCCCCACCCGGTCTAAGGCCCAGTCGGGTAAAAATTTTAACGGCCAAAAGAGCGATCGAATCTCCAAAGGTTCATGGAACTCTCCATAGGAGTCCTTTGGACCTATGGAGAGTCCTATAGCCAATCGAAACAATCGAAACAATCGAAACAATCGAAACAATCGAAACAATCGAAACAATCCAAACAATCCAAACAATCCAAACAATCCAAACAATCCAAACAATCCAAACAATCTAAACTCCTATCTTCGCCCCATATTTATTAAACCAACCATGAAAAAGATCGGGGTTTTAACATCAGGCGGCGACGCGCCAGGCATGAACGCCTGTATCCGGGCCATTGTGCGCACGGCGTTGCACCGCAAAATAGAAGTTGTCGGTATCCGGAGGGGGTTCCAGGGTATGCTCGACGGTGATTTTTTTGAAATGGATTCCAGCACCGTCAGCGGCATCATCCAGTTGGGGGGCACCATTTTGCGGTCGGCCCGCTGCAAAGCTTTCCACACGATCGAAGGAAGGCAAAAAGCCTATGAACATCTCAAAGCCGCCGGAATAGAGGGTATCGTAGCCATCGGCGGCGACGGCACTTTCACCGGCGCCCGCATATTCATGTCTGAACACCCGGATATTGCCATTGTCGGCTGCCCGGGTACCATCGACAACGACCTTTATGGCACCGATTTCACCATCGGCTACGATACAGCCATCAATACGGCCATGAACGCTATCGACAATATCAAGGACACCGCCAATGCGCACGACCGCCTGTTTTTTGTGGAGGTCATGGGCCGGGACGCCGGGTTTATCGCCCTGCGCACCGCCCTCGCCTGCGGCGCCGAAGCGGTCCTGATCCCGGAAACCAAAACGAATATCGACGCGCTGGTGAAGGTATTGGAGGAGAACGCCCGCAAGAAAAAAAATTCTTCCATGGTCATCGTAGCGGAAGGAGAAGACGCCGGAGGAGCGTATAAAGTGGCTGAAGAAGTGGCCAAACGTTTCCAGGGGTACGAGATCCGGGTGTCGATCCTGGGGCATATCCAGCGGGGCGGCCGGCCCACCTGCATGGAACGGGTCCGCGCCAGCCAGATGGGGCTCGCAGCCGTGGATGCGCTTCGGGAAGGCAAATCGGGCATCATGATCGGCATCGTCGATAAGGATATCGTTCATACCCCCTTTGAAAAAGCCGTCAAACACCACCTGGACATCAACCCGATGCTGCTGGAGATGATCCATATACTAGCATAAATCCATTTCCCGTTTTGGATTGTTATACATAAAAACCTAACCGTGGAAGAATTCAAAGAACAAGGCCGTAAACTGTGGCAAAGCGTGTGGTGGTCGTTCCTTTTTATTGCCCTGATCTGGGCGGTTCATGGGATTCAGGTATTGTTTGCCCTCGACTGGGGAATATTCGGCGTCCTGCCCCGCGAACCCATCGGCCTTCGCGGCATCCTGTTCATGCCGTTGCTGCACAAAGACTGGGGGCACCTGCTGTCCAATACCCCGCCGCTTTTTGTGCTGAGCGCCATGATCCTTTTCTTTTACCGGAAGGTGGCTGTTCCGGCCATCGGATTGATGTATTTTCTCACAGGCCTGGCCGTCTGGTTGCTGGCTGATCTGGGGATTCCTTTTATCGGCGGCGACGAAAGGGGGATTCATATCGGCGCCAGCGGGCTGATCTACGGTATGGTGGCCTTCGTTTTCTGGAGCGGTATATTCCGGCGCAGTTTGAAAGCTATCGCCCTCTCCCTGATCGTCGTTTTTTATTACTCGTCAATGTTTCTGGGTATCTTGCCCGGCCAGAACGGCATTTCCTGGGAAGGCCACCTGTATGGCGCGCTGACAGGGATCCTGGTCGCTTTCTGGTATAAACGGGATGTCGAAAAAGACGATATCACCCCCAAAGCCTCCTGGGAAAGGGAAGAAGAACTCCCGCCTCGGTCCTTTTTTGATTCGGATATTTTTGAAAAAACCAAATCGGAACGCCGGCGCGATTATTTTTGATTTTGTTTATTGTTGCTTCGCCCGCCATAGCCGTGCCCTAAAGCGCGGCGGAGGAGGGTTCATTGTTGTAAACGGCCGTCAACCATCATAAACCATCATAAACCATCATAAACCATCTCGAACCATCTCGAACCACTATAAACCAAAAACAACCTATGAAACATTCAACCTTAACCCTGCTCCTGTTCCTGGCAGCCAACTTTGTATCCGGCCAGGCCAAACAGCCGGACTGGAAGCCGCAAAGCCCCAAACGCGAATTCCGCGGCGCCTGGGTAGCCACCATTGCCAATATCGACTATCCCAAGAAACCGACCAAAGAGCGGGCCGCCTTGCGTGAACAATATAAAAACCTGCTGGACCAGTTCAAAGAACTCGGCTTCAACGCCGTCGTCTTTCAGGTTCGGCCGGCAGCCGATGCTTTTTACCCAAGTCAACTCGCGCCCTGGTCGGCGTACCTCTCCGGCAAACAAGGCGAAGGTATCCCCGATTTTGACCCCCTTGCCTCCATGGTCGAAGAAACCCACGCCCGGGGCATGGAATTCCATGCCTGGCTCAACCCGTTTCGCGCCACCGTCAACCTGGATACGCTTTCCCTGGCCCCTAACCACCCGTTTTTTACCCACCGCAACTGGCTGGTCACCTACGGAACGCGCATGTACTTCAACCCCGCTATCCCCGAAGTGCGGCAGTACCTGGTGGATGTCGTAGGCGAGATCGTTGACAAATATGACGTGGACGCTATCCATTTCGACGATTATTTTTATCCCTATCCCATCAAAGACCTGGCCTTTCCCGACAGCGCCGATTACCAGTTCTACGGCCGGGGTTTTGCCAGTATTGCCGACTGGCGGCGCAGCAACGTCGATGCCCTCATCGAAGCGCTCTCGCTCCGCATCAAGGCGTCCAAACCCAACGTCAAATTCGGCATCAGCCCGTTCGGCGTATGGCGCAACCAATCGGCTGATCCCAACGGCTCCAATACCCGGGCCAGCGTGTCCACCTACGACGACCTGTACGCCGACGTGCTCAAATGGGCCCGCCTCGGCTGGATCGACTACCTGGTCCCCCAGATCTACTGGCATATCGGCTACGCTCCCGCCGACTACGCCACCCTGCTCGAATGGTGGAGCGCCCGGGTGAAAGATTGCCAGCTCTACATCGGCCAGGCCGCCTATAAAGTAAACGACAACCCGGAAGTCGCCTGGAAAGACCCCAATGAGATCCCGCGGCAGGTATCCCTCAACCGCAAAAACTGGTCGACCAAAGGCAGCATCTATTTCAGCGCCCGATCGGTGCTCAACAACCCGATCGGCCTCAAGGACACCCTCAGGTCTTTATACAAATACCCGGCCCTGGTACCGGAAATGGACCGGCTGGGCATCAAAACCTTCAAAGAACCGGACCTGAGGCGCGTCCGCAACCGCGAAGGCAGGCCGCTGATCACCTGGAAACCCAACAAGGAAGAACGCAAAACCCCGCCGGCTTACTTCGTCCTGTACCGCTTCAACAGCCTCACACCCGGCGATTTTGAATCGCCCGCCAATATCCTGCACGTATCGCCGCTCATGGGGACCGGCAAAAAATGGACCTACCTGGATAAAACCGCCGAAACCGGGCAGATCTATACCTATGTCGTCAAAGCCGTCAACCGGCAACATACCGAAGGCCCGGCCAGCCGCCCCAGGAGTGTGGAAAAAACCGAAACACGGGTGAGAAACGCCCACCCGGGGTTGCTGAGGCAACTGGTCGAACCCGCTTCCGCTGCGACGCGACCGGATTGAACCCCGGCAGTTGTTATCTTTGTAAAAAAAACAGAAATGGAATTAAGCAGAAGCCTGTTCTGGGACACGGATTATGACAAGCTGGATTGGGAGAAGAATGCACCCTATATCATTGACAGGGTTTTGCATCGGGGAACATGGGAAGAATTCAGAAAAATTTTAAATTTTTATGGGGCGGAAAGGGTGGCTGAAACTGCCAAAAACCTGCGTTACATGGACCGCAGGGTGATGCACTTTTGCAGTGTGTATTTTGATATTCCGCTTAATCAGATTCGATGTTACAATATCAGACAGTCGAGCCAACTACACTGGGATTATTAAAGTCCTTGATGACCAGGGATTAGATGCTTAACAAAACGCCGATCCTGTCATTTTAAACGCCAAGACAACCTGGGATCAAGTCAAACAAAAAATCACCGCCGAAGTCAAAAAACTAAGATAACCTTACCGGATTTAAACTATCAACCAACATTCGACGTTTCTCACCAGAAACAATTCCTGTTTTTACTGAAAACCCCGGAAATTCGATCCCCAAACGCCGCCATCGAATCCTCCCATGCCGAGGGGTGGTCGAATCCTCAAATCCTCAAATCAACGCATCAACAAATCAACAAATCAACATCATCATGCCCCCCCGACCCGGTTTCTCCTGGATAGCCCGCATGGCCTGGCGCGACAGCCGCCGCAGCCGCGGCCGTTTGCTGCTCTTTGTATCCGCCATCGTCATCGGCATTGCAGCCCTGACCGCCATCAATACCTTTGCGGAAAACCTGCGCGGCGATATCGACCGGGAGGCCAAAAAACTGCTCGGCGCCGACCTGTCGCTGGGGCTGGATCAACCCCCCTCCGACACCCTCCGGCAAATCCTGGACACCCTGGGCGAAGAGCGGGCCCAAACGGTGAGCTTTTTATCCATGGTCTATTTCCCCAAACAAGAAGGCACGCGCCTGGCGTATGTGCGGGCGCTCCAGGGGCGTTACCCGCTTTACGGCCAGTTGGGCGCTAATCCGCCTTCGGCCGCCAAAGACCTTTCCAAAGGCATCCTGGTAGAACAAAACCTGATGCAGCAATTTGGGGTCAGCGTGGGCGATTCGGTCAAGATCGGCGAGGTGACCTTCCCCATTGCAGGCGCCCTGCTCTCGGCCCCCGGCCGGGCAGGCATATCGGCCAGTATCGCGCCGGTGCTGTTCATTCCCATGCAATCCCTGGCCGCCACCGGATTGGTGCAACGCGGCAGCCGGGTCGAATACGAATACTTTTTTCGCCTCCGGCCCGATCAGGACCCTGAAACCTTCCTCGAAACCCGGGAAGCGCTCCTGCAATCTGAACGGGTGGATATGGACACGGTCGAGGACCGCAAACGCAGCGCCAACCGGGCCTTCGACAATATGAACAACTTCCTGCAACTCGTCGCCTTTGTCGCCCTCATGCTGGGCTGCATCGGCGTGGCCAGCGCGGTCCACCTGTACACCCGCAGCAAAACCACCTCTGCTGCCTTGCTGCGTTGCCTGGGCGCCAGCGGCGGACAAGCGTTCCGGATCTACCTGTTGCAAATGGCTGTGGCCGGCGCCGCGGGTTCCATCCTGGGCGTCAGCCTGGGCAGTCTGCTGCAATATATCCTGCCTTCCGTTTTGGGCGAGTTTTTGCCTATTGAAGGCGTCAGCACCCAGCTTTCCTGGGCGGCTATCGCGCAAGGCCTGGTCACCGGCATCCTGGTTTCGGTGGTTTTTGCCCTCTGGCCCTTGCTGCGCATCCGGCGCATTTCGCCGTTGCAGGCGCTGAGGGCTGGTTTTGAACCGGAAAAAGGCCGCGACCCGCTCCGGTTTCTGGCGTTGGGTTTGATCTTTTCGCTGGTTTTTGTCCTTACCTGGATACAGACCCGCAGTTGGCTGGAGGCGCTGGCCTTTCTGGCAGGCCTTGCATTGGCGTTGGGGGTGCTGGCCCTGATCGCGGCCCTGTTGAACTGGAGCGTCAAACGGTTTTTTCCCAGAAACTGGAGCTACGTCTGGCGCCAGGCCCTGGCCAACCTCAACCGCCCCCACAACCAGACCTTCACCCTCCTGGTGGTCATCGGCCTGGGCGCCGCCCTGCTGTCCACCCTGTTTTTTACCCGGGATCTGCTGCTCGACCAGGTCCGCCTCACCGGCGCGGGCGACCGGCCCAATACCATCCTGTTCGACATCCAGACCCCGCAAAAAGAAGCTGTAGCCGAACTGACCCGCGCCAACGGCATGCCCCTGATCCAGCAAGTGCCCATCGTGACCATGCGCCTCGAGAGCATCGACGGCCTGACCAAAGCCGAAAACGAACGGGACAGTTCCCGGCAGATCAGGAATTGGGTCTTCAACCGCGAATACCGAGTCACCTACCGCGATACCCTGATCGACTCCGAAACGGTCGTCCGGGGAGACTGGCACGGCCAGAAACCTAAAGGCGACACCATTTTTGTGTCCGTCGCCGACAATGTGGCCGAAGACATGAAGGTCGAACCCGGCAGCCATCTGGTCTTCAACGTGCAGGGCAGGCTGATCGAAACGGTCGTCTCCAGCATCCGCGAGGTGGATTTCAATCGGGTGCAAACCAATTTCCTGGTGGTTTTCCCGGCAGGTATCCTTGAGCAGGCGCCGCAATTCCATGTTGTGGTCACCCGGAGCGATTCCCTGGCGCAATCCGTCCGTTTCCAGCAGGCGATGGTCCGGGCATTTCCCAATGTATCCATTATCGACCTCACGCAGATCCTCAAAACCTTCGACGATATCCTGGGCAAGGTGGCGTTTGTCATCCAGTTCATGGCCTTGTTCAGTATTGCCACCGGCATTGTAGTGTTGGTCAGCGCCGTCTGGCTCAGCCGTTTCCAGCGCATGCGCGAGAGCGCCTTGTTGCGGACCCTGGGCGCCAAACGCCGTCAACTCAACCGGATCAACGGCCTGGAATACGCCATCCTCGGGGTATTGGGCGCTCTGACGGGGGTGGTATTGTCGGTGGCGGCGGCCTGGGCCATTGCGCGTTTCCAGTTGGAGATCCCGTTCCGGCCCCGGTTTTTGCCGCCAGCCCTGGCTATGGTATCCATTGCCGCTTTGACGGTCATTGCGGGTTTGCTCACCAGCCGCGGGGTGGTTAAACGCCCGCCGTTGGAGGTGTTGCGGATGGATCTGGAGTAGGTTGGGCATGATACCGGATATCATACTGGACAAAAATTAAAGAGAGGTCTACGGGACTCTCCATAGGAGTTCCATGAACCTATGGAGGCAGCGGGCCCCGCCGCATGCGCATTCCGTGTTCCAGGCCTGATAATTGTCCAGTTTTATTTCCGGGGAACATACCCGGCTGGAGATTTTTTGCCGAACGCATCCAATTCACCTGTAAATCGTTGATAAATGTCATTTTTTTCTATGGTTCAAGCCTCCATCCTTGTTTATCCACTGCAAGGGGCGTATTTTGCAGTTGGGTTTTTCACGGACTTGGACGAGGAGAGTGGATGCGAAGCCCATAAGGGCCCATAAGGTTTGTTCATCCGCCACCCGCTTAGCTGCTTCGGGTAGGGCGGAGTATTGTCGGGGGCGGCGTATGCACGGCTAAAAGTTAGCAGTAAGCCTATTTGACGACACAACACGACATAAACAGACGACCAAAATATAAACGAATTAGCTTAGACAAACCATTTTGACAGGTGACAATCATACAGACCATATTTCAAACGAACAAAGAGTAAGCCGACACTCATTGCCAACACTTCTGTATTTTTTATTTTCCCCACCGCACATTTTTTTAATTCAAATTTATACCGACCCGCAAACGGCACATTGGCTTTTGCCCCTACCGCACAAGCCATCCCTTCAGGCAAAAGCCAAAGAGCCGTTTCTGCCAACGCACTGTTGAAAAATGACGTTTCATATCTATGCTGTCAGGTTTATCCTGACTATTCCACTATAAACAATAATTTTTTTGACAAATCAAGACTATTAACTCAACTATCTTTCGTATCATTGCTGTCAGGTTTATCCTGACATTGTTACTATGAAGAATAAATACATTTCAACGCAATCAAACGAACTTCTTTCCTATTTCAACGGACAGAAAAGGAATTGCTTTGACTATTCTTTGGCATATAAAGCCTTGCCCGACTCAAAAGCAAGTGCAGTAAGAGAACTACTCAGCGACATGACAAAGAGAGGTTTGCTGATGCGTTTGAAAGAAGGTGTTTATTGCATTATTCCGTATGAACAAAATGCTGAGAATTTTATGCCCGACTGGCATTTGATAGCAGAACATTTGGTGAATGATGCCAAACACTACATCGGCTATTATTCCGCTTTGCAAATACATAATCTGATTACTCAACCGTCACTGAAAGAACAAATCGTTGTTTCAAAACAAATTCGACCATCGGAAATAAAAATCAAAGAAGTTCCCTTTCAATTTATCTATCACAACGACAAACATTTTTTCGGTTCAAGGAAAATTTGGATTGACAGCTTTAATAAAGTTATGTGTTCCGACTTAGAGAAAACTTTTATTGATTGCTTATTCAAACCCGATTATGCAGGTGGCATTGTTGAAGTGGCAAGAGCAATCTACACTTCGAAAGACAAAATAAAATACGATACACTTCTTGAATACACCAAGAAATTTGATTCGCAAGCGGTAATAAAACGATTGGGTTTTCTTTTAGAAATATTGAACATCAACACCCATATTATTCAGGAATTACAAAATATGAAAACCGCTTCTTATGTGGTGCTTGATACCGAATTGCCTAAAACTGGAAAACGAATTAGTCGTTGGAGTATTCAGCAAAATTTGGGAACCGAAACTATTAAATCTGCCATTTACACATGATTAAACCCGGAGAAATACAGCAAAAAGCAAATGCAGTTGGTGTTCGTGACCAGCAGATTGAAAAGGATTATATCCTTTCATGGATTCCTTTTGGCATTTCCAAACATGAGCAACTTTCCAAAGCAATCGTTTTCAAGGGTGGAACAGTTCTAAAGAAAGTCTATTTTGAAGATTACCGTTTTTCGGAGGACTTGGATTTTACATTACTGAATGCCGAAATATCGAATGAGCAAATTTTCGCATGGTTCAAAGAGGTTTTTGAATTCATAAAAGATGAAGCCAATATTCCGCTTGACATCATTGACAACAACGAGCATGAAGATGGTGGCATCAATTTCTACATAAGTTACATTGGTCCGCTTGGCGGACAAGGGAACAACAAAAAAGTAAAAGTTGATATTTCACGCAGCGAACAACTGGTTTTTGAACCAGTAATGAATGATGTATTTATTGGCTATTCTGATTTGAATGAACACCAACTATTATGTTATCCATTAGAGGAAGTGTTGGTAGAAAAAATGCGTTCAGTAATGCAGCGAATGCAAGCTCGTGATTTTTACGACATCTGGTATTTGTTAGAAGAACATGAAATGGATGCAGATTTTTATGTAAGTGAATTTGAAGCTAAATGCAAAAGCAAGGGTTTACTGCACACCGATTTCCCAAAAATATTAGATGAACGATTGCCGCAATACAAAGGCAGATGGAAAAGCTCCATGAGTGAGCAAATAAAAAACCTGCCCGACTTTGACAAAGTGGAACGTGAAGTGCAACGACACCTTAAAAAATTGAAATTTTAGAAATGAACAGTCACGAAATAGAACAGAACACAAAACGAATAATAGAGAATTTCTCGAAAGAGAATTTTCTCTATGACCTGTTGCTGGTTTATGGCATTTCTAAAACATCCATTACCCGATTGAAAAGTGGTGATTTCAACCTTTCTAAATTTGATGGCGAAATACTTTACAAAAAGAAAATTTTCGTAATTACCCAGTCCAAAAGTTAACAAAACAAACAGGTGTTGCCCCTGCGAAGGCTCGTTCCAGGGGGTTCAGGAATCAGCAATAATATTTTATGCGTATTTTTGGAATAATTATATTTATTCCAATTTGGGGTATTGGATTTCCGGGATAATTCCTTCAAAAATATTTTTGAGGCGTTGAATACATTTATTTTTTGTTTTTGCAAGGTGTGGATAATTGAGTACCATGTGGCGAATGCTCCGGCCCCATGAAGTGTCCGAAAACATTGTATTACTTTGCGATGCACGACCACCGGCCGGATCGCTCTTTCCGTTGCGTTATTGGTGAATGGAACTGCCGGATTTTCCAAAAATAATAATATAGCATTTTGGTGTTTTTTAAGCCTGTTCCGGATTTTTATAGCTTCTTTTTGATTTTCACCTAATTTTATTTCCGTTAATTCTTGTAATTTCTTTTTGGCCAGGGCAATCCATTTGCGCTCGCGCATATTATTTTCTGCCAACCTTTTGGCATCCAGCAGGAATTCGATCACTGCCTGAGCAAAATCCAGGCTTTTGGGTTCGGCCAGAATGACATATTTCAGGTCACGGATCAGATGAGCATTGCATTTTTGTTTTTGGGTGTCTGCCGGACTATACCCCACATAAAAATCTGATACCAGCACACCTTTGAATACCTTGCCTAAAATATCATCGACTACTGAACTGGAGCGGGTGTCAGCAAAAGTGAATAAACTGAATTGATCCGATTGAAAGCACCACAGATACCATCCTTGCCCTCTACCCGGTAACCCGTTTCATCAGCCCCCACTACCGGACTGATGCGAATGCAGTGCTTCAGGCTCTGAAAGATAGCCTTGCACAATTGGGGCGGCCGGATCAGGATATTGTTGATCGTCCCTTTGGCCGGCGCAACCGAAAACAGATCCTGTAGGATCTGACGGCACCTACCTTGAGGAATATGGTGAACCGTATTGAGGTATGCTGACAGGCTTCGAATCGAATTATCGTAGTGCTTTCCTCCATTCGGCAGGGGCGCGCTGACCAGTCCGCCATAAGCAGGGCTGAACCGCACTTCCAACTCATAATTCGTTACTTTCCGCTTGCATTCAATGCTGACAACCTGATGCGTGATGAATTTGACTACGGGTTGATGGCTGATATCTTCTCCCGTAAACGGGCAGGTATGCACGACTACCCGTTTGACCTCATCTGGCGGTAGTTCCTGATAATAATACCCTTTATGCCCTGCTTTGGCGCCCCACCTGCATTCATTTTTGATGTTCTTTTTCTGGTCTTGTGTAGGAGGCTGACTACTGGTTTTGCTGTCCTTGGCTGGTTTTTCAACCGCCTGTTTGGCTTTGGCCAGTTCTTCCAGTTGCTCCCCAAGGGTTTCGTTTTCCGTTTGCAACTGCCGAACCAGTTCGGAAAGGGAGGCTACCAGCCGATCCCGCTTCAATAATTCCTCGATCAACCTGGCTTTCTCCTTGTCCATGTACAAAACTTCACCTCCCGAAATACCTACCTGATTGGCTTTTTCCAGACTCCGGCAATACCTTTCCAGCGCCTCGATCTTGTGGATCAGGCGAGTCTTTCTCATGCCTGCGTATGGCCTGGAAATTCCTGGCATTAGACCCTGGATTTTATGCCTGCCAAGTTAACCTTATTCCGTCATTTTTTTATAGCTTTGGGGGACTGGGTAGTTACTACGAGACAGCCTATAAATCAAATTACACGAAATGAAAAAAATAATTTACTTCATAATATTTTTAGGGCTGACCAATGGTCTATTAGCTCAAAAAACAAAACAAGCCTTTGTATCGACTGATATAGACAATTTTTGGAATGCATATGACAAAATCATTGCAACAAAAGACAGTGTTCACCAATATGCACTTTTAAAAGAACTTTATCTTGACAAAGGGACAGAAGGATTAAAAGGGTTAATTGAAGTTCGCAATTCTTCTGAAAAAGATTTTATTAGTCAGATGACACAATATCCAAAATTTTGGGCTTCACTAAAACTTAATACAGAAAAGGTAAAAAGCCTTTACCCAAAAATAAATGCAAACATTCAAAAACTTAAAAAAGCCTATCCTGAACTAAAACCATCAACCATATACTTTTCTGTCGGGACTTTTAGAACAAACGGAACAACACAAGGAAACAAAGTTTTAATCGGAAGTGAGATGTCATTGGCAGACAAGACTACCTTAATAGAGGAGTTACCAAGTTGGCCACAATCATATTATAAAACACAAAACCCATTAAAAGAACTACCTCTTTTGTGTACTCACGAATATATACATACACAACAAAAAGAATTGGTTGAAAATTTACTTTCTATGTGTTTGTATGAAGGAGTTGCAGAATTTATTTCTTGTAAAGTTACAAATACAAAATCTGATGCCCCGGCAATTGAATTTGGAAAAGCTAACCAAAAAATTGTAGTTGATAAGTTTGTAACTGACCTTTTTGTAATGGCAAATAATTACAATTGGTTGTGGGGCGAGAATAGAAATGAATTAAAAGTGAGAGATTTAGGCTATTATATTGGTTATGAAATTTGTGAACGATATTACAATCTTTCAAAAGACAAGACCAAAGCAATAAAAGAGCTTATTGAACTTGACTATACCAATGAAAAAGAAGTAGAACGCATTGTCAATTCAACGAAACTATTTCCTAAAACATTAGAAGAACTTTACAAGGAATACGAAAATCAACGACCAAAGGTCGTTTCAATAGTACCTTTTGAAAACGGAAATCAAAAAGTCAAGTCAGGAATTATTCAAATTTCAATAAACTTTTCCGAAGAAATGGACACAAATCAAAGAGGATTTGATTACGGTCCGCTTGGAGAAAACCATATTTATAAGTTTAAGCAACTTATAGGTTGGAGTAATAATAATAAAACTATCACAGTTGAAGTTGAGGTTGAGCCAAATAAGCAATATCAGGCATTGATAACAAACAGGTTTAGAAGTAAAAATGGGTTTGCACTTAAACCTTATTTAATTGACTTCAAGACAGATGAATAAAAGCACTACTGCTAACAAGGTATTACCAAAAGCGGGGCTGACGGAATTCTAATGAACTTTTTTGCTATATTTGAACTTTGGTATTTCTATTGAAGTTCGGTGCTAAAAATCCCCGCCTTCGGCAATACCTGAACCGTTAGCGGTAACAGAAATTCAACAAAAATAAAATAAGATGAATTTAAAGCAGCTAAATATTAATGACACAAATTGGGCGGGAGAAGTTTTGGGGCAAGCATTTCTGAATGACCCAATGTTGAACTATGTGGTAGGCAACAGGCAAAATAAAGAAGAGCTGATTACATGGTTCGTAACTTGCAGTTTTCGTTACGGGGCACTATTCGGACAATGCTACGCAACTCATGACAATGATGGCGTTTTAATTATCCTTCCGTCTGACCAAACCAAAATGACTATAGGAAAAATGTATAAAGCAGGGATGCTTTCAGCACCGTTTAAGCTCGGACTGACAGGTTTTTCAAACTTCATGACCATGGCTGATTTTACTGACAAGGAGCATAAACTTGCGGCGCCGTTTGATCACTTCTATTTATTTGGTATGGGGGTTCTACCTGATAGACAAGGCAAGGGCGTTGGCAAACAATTAATGTCAAAGGCATTACTAATTGTGGACGAGAAAAAGTTGCCATGCTACCTGGAGACACAGAATAAAAGCAATGTTCCTTTTTACGAAAGTTTTGGGTTCAAAGTGGTATCAGAGAAACAACTCCCCAAGGGAGGGTTACAGAATTGGGGAATGTTGCGACAATAACCAAGAAAAACTGGATTGGCGGGATAATTCCTTCAAAAATATTTTTGAGCGCATGGAATACATTTATTTTTTTATCGATGATTTTGCTTAAATTCGTCCGGTCAATTCCCAACTCAATCGCCAAGCCGGGCGGGGTATTGGGTTCAAGACGTAAACTTGAAACAACATACTTGGCGCCAGCGGGGCAGATTCAAGATTTGTTTAGAATAATCCAAGAACCTACCATGTTCAAAAATTACTTCAAGACCGCTACGCGGAATCTGCGGAAAAACACATTTTTCACAACTTTAAATGTCTTTGCCCTGGCATTGGGTATGTCGCTCAACTTGCTGTATGTTGCAATAATCGTGTTCATCAGCCAATTTGATAACTTCCATCCGAATAAAAAGCAGATATACCGGGTAATCACTCACGTTCGGGACCGGCATGAGAACCCGTCGTTCGCATCATCGCCTATTGGTACTGCCCAACTTGTGGAACTCAATTTCACCGGTGTGGAAAAGGTTGTTCGTATTCACCGGTCGCTTCACCAGGATGTTCGCTATGGAGAAATCAAAATTCCTGTAAATGGATACTTTGCGGATGCTGAGTATCTTTCGATGTTTAACTTTCCTCTGCTCCAGGGCAACACCGCCACTTCGCTTGCAAATCCGAATACGATGGTTGTTACCGAGGCCGCAGCTGCCCGAATCTTTGGAGAAAAAAACCCGATGGGCGAACTCGTATTCATCGAGCCATTCGGTGAAGTGATGGTCACAGGTGTAGCGAAAGACATGCCGAAGAACTCGCACCTGAAAGCCGAGGCTTTGGTCTCATTCGCTACGCTCATATCTTATCATGGTGCGTCTTTTACGAACGACGAAAAAAATTGGAATAACTTCAAAAATTCATACGCTTATCTGCAACTCTCTGACGATTTGAGTCCCTCTACCATTGAAGCGTTCCTCAATGGCATCGCTAAAGAAAAATACACGGCGCCTGAGTTCCAGGCTTCGTTCGAACTTCAGCGGCTCGATAAGATTGTTCCCGGGCCTGAGCTCGACAATGACATGGGCAACGAATGGAGCTACCAGGAAATGGCGCTCATGGGAATTATACCCATGATAATACTCTTCGCGGCATGCAGCAACTATGTTAGCCTTGCTATCTCCCAGTCACTCAAACGGATGAAAGAGATCGGTGTGCGCAAGGTGATGGGCGCACAGAAGAGACAGATATTTATGCAGTTTGTGATGGAAAGCACGATCATTATGCTGCTGGCTGTGACCTTGTCGTATTTTTTCTTTGAGATCATTCGTGATGAAACCCTGTCGCTTACCGCCGAAGCGGATTGGATCAATCTGAATCCTACCCTGGGAACGATTGCCGGTTTTATAATCTTCGCCATCCTTGTTGGCTTTTTTTCGGGCATTGTTCCGGCCCTTCATTTTTCAAAGATCAGTACCGTTCTGACACTGAAAGGGAAGGAGCTGCAAACAAAAACGAGCGGTCTGTTTTCATTGCGTAAGCTTGTGATTACACTGCAATTCATCCTGTCTCTTGGTTTTACTTTTGCCGTGTTGATTATGGTGCAACAGCATCGGTACTCCATAAATTATGATTTCGGATTCGACCAGGAGAAAATACTCAACGTTGATCTTCAACGGGCGGATCCGCAATTGGTCAAAAATGAATTTGGAAAGCTTTCTTTCGTTTCTCTGATCTCTATGTCGTCGCAACCACTGGGAGTCGGAAACGTACCGGGGTTGTATGTGAAGCGGGTGGCCAGTACTGATTCGATATACGCGAGCATGATGGCCATCGATGAAAACTTTATAACTAACATGGGTCTGCATCTTGTGCTGGGAAGGAACTTCACCAACGAGGCCGGCGAAAACGCTCGTTTGATCATCATTAATGAAGTATTTGCAAAAAATCTGAGCCCGGATGACGCTTCCGGAGCCATCGATCAGGTGGTCATCCTGCCCGGTAAAAGAGAAGTGAGAGTGGTGGGTATTTTGAAAGATTTCCACTACGCAAGCCTGAAATCACCCATTGGAAACTTTTTCTTCGAATATGCGCCAGAGAATTTCAACTATGCGAATTTTCACCTTCATTCAACCAACAAGCGCCAGGCTTTTTTGGAAATGGAAGCAACCTGGAAATCTTTCGGGAACGGCGACAAGTTTACAGCCGAATTCCTCACCGACCAGATCCGTGATGCCTATTCGTTTTACAACAACATTATGAAGATGTGGGGATTCATGGGACTGTTGGCCATCACCATAGCGTGCCTGGGGCTATTGGGCACGGTCGTGTTCACGGTTAAGAACCGGGTTAAAGAAGTGAGTATCCGGAAGGTGATGGGCGCCTCTTCCGGAAGCTTGGTGTACCTGCTATCCAGGGACTTCATTATGCTGCTGGCCATTGCGAGTATCATCACCATTCCTGGCGTCTACCTTTTGATGGAGTTGATGCTGTATGAGGCACAGTATTATCATGCGCCCATCGGCGCCTTTGAAGTCGTCATAAGCCTGGCGGTCGTGTTAGCCCTTGGACTGACAACCATCTTCTCACAAACTTGGAAGGCGGCCAATACAAATCCTGTGGTTAATCTTAGGGCGGATTAATCCAAATAAACTCAACATTTTTTTGATGTTTTTCAAGCCTGCTCCGGATTTTTTCCGAGACCACTACGCCTTTCCCAGCACATCATCGACTACCGAACCGGAGCGGGTGTCGGCAAAACCGCATACTTACTTCAGCGTGGGAGAACTCGCATCTCCCCAGAGTGAAAGATTCCCGGCTTTGGGTTATCTTTGTTCCGATAGCTCCCTCCGGTCATCTTTGATACCCATTCGGGGCACACAAAAAACTACCCGGCCAGCCTCCTGAAAGCCGGTCGGCGGGTAACCTCCCGTTGTTGTCGACAATAGAAAAAAATGAGAATTGTAAAGAAGCCTGGAATTGTTTTGTTAATTTTAGTTGGGGTAATTTGGTTTTACGCAAATTCATTGATTGGAGTAGACGAACAGGTAAAAAGCTACTACGCTGAACTAAAAAAAGAGTTGAGGTTCAATAATTACAGAACAAAAATATTTGCAGTAAGTGGCAGAAGATGGCAACCCGACAATTATCTGTTAACCAAATTTGGAAGCGCAGCGTCAAAAAGCAAACATAAATTGGGACAGGCAATTGACATCATTGTTCTGGATGTAAACAAAGACGGAAAATCCGACTCAAAAGATGTTGAAATAGTCTATCAAATTCTGGATAAGAAGATAATCAAAGACAAAGGCGGTCTTGGAACTTATAAAAATAAAGGCGGATTTGCAATTACCCAGTCCAAAAGTTAATCCCTACTTTTACATTTAACCTTTTACATTCTACATTTTAACTTGATAATGAACTATCTTTCCCACAAATCCCTCGCCGGCAATTCCTCCGTACCATTCCTCCCGGAAGACCGGTTTTCCCTCCCGGAAAAGATCCTGCAATTCGGTACGGGCGTATTGCTGCGGGCCTTGCCTGATTATTTTGTGGAAACGGCCAACCGGCAGGGTATTTTCAACGGTCGGATTGTGGTGGTGAAATCCACCGACCGGGGCGACGGCGCCGCGTTTGCGCGCCAGGATAACTTGTACACCCTCTGCACGCGAGCCCTCAGCCGGGGGAAAATTGTGGAAAAAAACCAGGTTTGTTCGGCCATCTCCAGGGTTTTGTCGGCCAGGGACCAATGGCCCGATATCCTGGCCTGCGCGGCCGACCCCCGGATTGTCGCTGTAATTTCAAATACCACCGAGGCGGGGCTTCAGCCGGTGGAAGAAAAAATCGGGCCGACCCCGCCGGTCTCCTTTCCCGGCAAATTGCTGGCCGTTTTACAGGCCCGCTACCGGGCATTTTCGGGCGATCCGGCAATGGGCTGGGTGATCGTACCCACTGAACTGATCCCCGATAACGGCCCGCTGCTCAAAAACATCCTGACCGGCCTGGCCCGGTACAACCAACTTGAGCCGGCCTTTATCCACTGGCTCGAAACCGCCAATACCTTTTGCAGCTCTCTGGTCGACCAGATCGTGCCAGGTTATCCGGGTCCGGAGGCGGCTGCAAAAATCGAAGCCCAGCTCGGCTACCGCGACGACCTGATGGCCCTCTGCGAAGACTACCGTTTGTGGGCAATCGAAGGCGATGAAAAAGTCCGGGAAGTCCTTTCCTTTTATCAGGCCGACCCCGGCATGGTCATCGAACCCGATATCGCCGTTTACCGCGAGCTCAAACTGCGCATGCTCAACGCCCCCCATACCCTCTGTTGCGGGCTGGCCCATTTATGCGGCATCGGGACGGTGAAAGCCGGCATGGTCGACCCGGACCTCAACGCCTATATCCAACGCCTGATGATGGACGAAATCGCCCTGGCCATTCCCCATCCCGTTGACGCCGGGCGGGTGCGCGCCTATGGGCTGGAGGTCCTCGACCGGTTTGCCAACCCCTTCCTCGAACACCGGTGGCTGAACATCACCTTGCAGTATACCGTCAAGATGCGGATGCGGGTGGCGCCGGTGTTATTGGAGTATTACCAGCGCTACAACCGGACGCCCGAGGCAATCGCGCTGGGTTTTGCCGCCTGGTTGCACTTTATTTTGCCGAAAGAAACGACAAAGGGGCAATATTTCGGCCTGCGCCAGGGCGAACCTTACCTGATCGACGATCAATACGCAGGTTACCTGATGGAACAAACAGCAGGCCGGTCGCCAAATCAAATTCCGGGTATCGTCCTTTCGGATTCCAAATTATGGGGACAAGACCTGACGGGATTGCCCCGGTTCGCAGAGCGGGTCGCCCATTATTATCTTGGTATGCAGGAAAACGGCGCAAGGAAAACGTTATCCAATTTCGCCCATTGATTATTTTGAATTCAGGGCTTTAATTGGGTGAAATCCAAATTATTTTCTTAAAACGCTGAATGTTATCCGAAAATATCGTATCTTTGTGCCAAGGATTCGAAATGCGTCCATAGAATAGCGACGACATTCCGGGAATTAACAAGTTAATTGGCCCCAGAATCCCAATGGTTTTGCGCCAAAGATCCCGGGGATCATGTTGGCCAACAAGCTGAAATCTTGTCTTGTTTGTAAGTTTTTCTCACCGTTAGCTTGCGCAGCTCTATTTCCGCTTCCATCAACGTAAATTTATTTTTTTGAACATTTTTCACATTGGACATGGCTTGGTATGCGCTGTTATGGTTGCAGATTCAATCCGTGTAAAGGGTGTTGCAGGATGACCTGAACAGCCCCTTTGAAATGATGAAATGCAACTTTTTAACATGAACGCTTTTAAGCAAAAATCAAAAAACAGTCGTCCGGGTGGTTTCAACCGCCATTCGGGCCCTTCTAAATTTGGCAATAACGCGCCAAACAACAACCGCCGGAACAAGAAAAAAGGCGAATCGACCCTGGACCCCAGCCTGCTGATCCGAAAGGCTATCCCCAAGGAAGAGATCGTTTACGTCCCGGGCCGTACTTTCGAGCAAATGCCGCTCGACAACCGGCTCAAAGCCAATATCCGCAAAAAGGGATTTAAACACCCGACCGAAATCCAGGATAAAACCCTGGAACACCTGCTGGCAAGTCACGACCTGCTGGGCATCGCCCAAACCGGCACCGGAAAAACCGGCGCATTCCTGATTCCGATCATCCACCGGTTGCTGACGGGTGGCCGCCGCTTCCAGAGCCTTGTAGTCGTCCCGACCCGCGAACTGGCGCTCCAGGTGGAAGGTGAATTTAAAAGCCTGACCGCCGGCCTTGGCATGTACAGCTCCACCTTTATCGGCGGCACCAGCCTCAACCGCGATATGCAAACGCTCAGAAGGCCCAGCCACCTGGTAGTCGGCACCCCGGGCAGATTGCTCGACCTGGCCAACCGCCGCGCGCTCGACCTGAGCAAATTCTCCGTACTGGTACTGGATGAATTTGACCGCATGCTGGACATGGGTTTTGCACCCGACGTCAAACGCATCACGACCGCAATGTCCGGCAGGGAGCAAACCTTGTTGTTCTCCGCGACCATCGACAGGACGCAGCAAATGCTGATCAACGAACTCCTCCGGGAACCGAGAAAAGAAATTAAGGTCAGCACCGGCGAAGCGACCGGCGACCATATCGATCAGGACATCATCCGCATGATCCCGGGCGAAGACAAATTCCAGGTCCTCCGCAACCTGGTGGACCAGGCCGACTTCGATAAAGTCCTGGTATTTGCCGAAACCAAACACCTGGTGAGCAGGATTTGCGAAAAACTGCAAAAAACGGGCATTACCGCCGACCAGATCCACGGCAACAAGTCGCAGGCAACGCGGCAAAAAGCCCTGGAAAAATTCAAAAAAGGCATCGTGCAGGTATTGGTGGCCACCGATGTGGCAGCGCGCGGGCTGGACATCTCGGATGTCACCCACGTCATCAACTACCAGCTTCCGAAAACATTTGACAGCTACCTCCACCGCATTGGTCGTACAGGCCGGGCGGGGAAAGCCGGCAAGGCGTTTACATTTGTAGACTAACAAGAAGCGTACAATTTGTTTTTACCACTAAGGGCACTAAGCGCCCTAAGGAAATAACAAAACCTTAGTGTCCCTCTGTGTTCTTAGTGGTAAAAAAAAACTTCTCAGTTAATACCAACCAACCTCAATCAGGCAGCGAAATCTTCCCCATCGACACCAGTGGGATCCCGCCCAGCCGTTGCCCGGGTTCGTAATGCCCGGCTATTGTTTCATTCGCCAGCGCCGCAAACAGCACCGCTTCCTTCGCGTCGCCCGAAATGCCCAGCCGCTCAAACGGATAAGTGGGGTAATCCGGTAATAATTCCTGCAAATATTCAACAATCAACGGGTTGTGCGCGCCGCCGCCGCTCAGGTAAATGCTTTTTGGATAGGTGGTTGGTATGCTCCCGACCGACTCTGCGATGGTCTCGGCTGTGAACCGGGTGAGGGTGGCGATGAGGTCGTATGGAGAAATGTCCGGATTCCCGGTCTGTGTTAAACAAGTTTCCAGGAACCCGGCGCCGAACATTTCAGGCCCGGTGGTTTTGGGGTTGGGTAGAGGGAAATAAGGGTGGCTTTTAAAAATTCCGAGCAGTTTTTTATTCACGGTCCCGGCTTTTGCCAATTCGCTGTTCCGGTCAAATGAAAGGCCGAAAAGGGTAAACGCCGCGTGGTCCAGCAAGGTATTTCCCGGCCCCGTATCCGTGGCGAAGGCTTTATCCGGGTCCAGGTCGCCGGGCAGGAACGTGAAATTGGCGATGCCGCCCATATTGAGCAGGAACCGGTCTTCCCCGCGTTTGGAAAACAGAAAATAGTCGCCGTACAACGCCAATGGGGCGCCCTCCCCGCCGGCGGCCAGGTGTTTTTGCCGGAAATCGGAAAGGGTGATGATACCGGTGCGTTGGGCCAGGTGGTCGCCGTCGCCGATCTGGAGGGTGGCGTTGGGGTAATCTGCAAGGCCGTGGAAATGCCGCGGCGCGTGAAAAACGGTTTGCCCGTGGCTGGCGATCAGGTCCACTTCCTGGGGTTCGACGCCCCAATTTTTCAGGCAGTGCAGGATGATGGCCGCATGATGTTCCGCCACCACGACGTTCAACAAGGTCAGGTGCTGGAAATCGATCTCCTTTTTGGCAAACACCCGGCGGATCTCATTCCGGAAATTTTCGTCAAATTCCACGGTTTCAAAGGCTTCGAGGCGGACCTGTGTTCCCGGCCCCGCGCCCGAAAATTCGCAAAGGGCCACATCCAGCCCGTCGAGTGAAGTACCCGACATGAGACCGAGGATGCGCCTTTTTTCTCGCCGGGAAATGGCGTTGAGTCGTTCAAGGTGGTCTTTCATGAAATGGATTAAATGAATTGGCAATACTTTGTTAAATGCTTTTCAGAAGATGAAATAAAGGGAAAAACCGGGGTTGTGAAAGAATTTTGGGAGGAAATACTCATATCCTTTCCATATCTGGAAAAAGATGACATAAAGGAAGCATTGGCCTATGCTGCATGGCGTGCGGAAGAAATTGAAATTCCTTTCGCGGCCTGATGAAAATTTTGAAGGCATGATGGGAGTCGAACCCACAAAATCAGGATTTGCAGTCCTGCCCCATTGCCGTCTGGGAACATGCCCTTACAATAATAAGTACCCCCTGAGGGATTCGAACCCTCAGCCTCCCCGTTCTGAGCGGGGCGCCGTTACCAATTTCTGACATCATCAATCATCAATCATGTAATCGTCAATCATCAATCCAATATTTTTTGATTGATGATTGATGATTGTTGATAACTGATGTTTTTCCCCGTTCCCACAAAGAGTTGTTCCTGGCATCAAAGTTGGCAGGGAGGGACTCGAACCCCCATGTTTACCCTGTGGGACCAGATTTACAGTCTGGCTGCTTCACCATTTGCATACCTGCCAATTGCTGTTATTGTACCTCCGGCCGGATTTGAACCGGCACTTGCCGAAGTTTAAGAACGGTGTCTCTGCCGGTTGGACTACGGAGGCCGGTTTCAACGAAAAATCAGAAAAAAGATGGATAGGTTTTGAACGGATGATCCCGAATGGACCGATCAATGTACGAAGCCCTGACAATAACACAGGTTGTTATTCAACAGGGTAAATTGAAGTAAGAACAGCAATGCGGACTGAAAAGATTTCGACGTCATTTTTAGCGGGTTTATTGCTTTGACAACCCAGTAACGGCCATCCGGACAGAAGAGTTCCTGGTAAGTTGTTTTTTTTCAATTGTAAACTTGATTTGCAGAAGCCTTTATTTCAGGGCGTCAATCTGAATATTCAGCTTCTGGTAATCGTCGAAAGTTGGACCGAACCCTGGGAGGAAGCGACACCTTCGTTCAGGAAAACACCGAGATCCTGACTGCCGACGGTTCGCCGGCGCCGGGTGATATCCGGCGCCGGCGAACGGAGGCTATGAAAAGTTGGCAATGAGACGAACGCCCGGTTGTCAGGCGGCCGGGCTATCGCACATTAAAGGGTTTGGAACTGACGCCCGAAGCGTCGGTAATGCGATAAAAGTACATTTGCCCTTTCAGGTCGCTTGTATTGATCTCCAGTTTGTTCATGCCGGCCGGCATTTCGCCGGTGAAGGCGGTTTGGACGACGTTCCCCTGGCGGTCGACGATTTCCACGAGCACCTTGCCGGCTTTGAGCACTTCAAATTCGATGTTCTGCACGGCGCCGGCCGGGTTGGGAAATACGTTGATTTTGCGTTCAAAAGGCGCAGCGGTTACCGGTTCGTCTCCCGTGGCGGGCATCAGCAGGAAGGTCAGTTTTTTGTGGAAATCCCGGCGGTCGGTCCGTTCGTTTTGACCGTTTTCGGCGGTTTCTTCTCCTTTTTTACCAAGGAATCCTCTGCCTTCGGGGCCGGGGCCATCAAAATCCGGGTTTTCCGGCTTGTATTTTTCGTGGATGGCCTTGATGTCCTTTTCCCATTGTTCCCGTTGGTCGGCAATTTCGGCGAAAAGCACGTCGATATCGGCGCTGTAAGTTTCCACCAGTTTTTTGGCTTGATCGCGGGATTTTTCGTCCAGTCTGGCCGGACCGAACCCATGCCTGGGGCCGCCCGGGAAGGGCATTCTCCCCTCGAAACCCTCTTTTTTGCCGGGGCGGGCTTTATTGCCTTTGTCTTTGCCAAAACCTTTTTCTTCGGCCTCTTTTTGCCGGTTCTCGCGGGCTGTTGCTATTTGACTGCGAAGGGAGGCGATCGTTTTCTGATCTTCCGGGGTGATTTTGGCATCGAGTTTGAGCCGCTGTTCGGTCATGACCGGTTGGATGTTCTGCTCGTGATAGGCGCGCAATTCATCGTGCAGGGCGGCCCTTTTTTCGATGTTTTCCGCACGGCGTTCCCGGTTTTCTGTTTTTTGCGCCTCCCATTTGGTCAATTGCTCCGGTGTAAGGACCTTGGCGATAGCAGCTTTTTGCGCTTCATGGAGCGCTTTCATTTCTTCCTGGGAGGGGCGCTCTTCCCGGTTTTTCATTTTTTGAGCAAAAGCGAGGTGAAGGGCTTTTACCTGAGCCTGTTGATCATCCGAAAGGCCGAGTTCTTCCGTCATTCGGGCCGTCAGGCGGTCGGCCATTTGCTCAGGCGTAGCGCGGTGGCGCGGACCCGGTCCGGGTTGCGCGCAGGCGAATCCTGCCGAAAGCAGCAGGATTGCGGTCAATAAATGCATTTTAACGTTCATGTTTTTCCGGTTTTAAAATTCGATGGCAAAATAGGGCCCAACGCCGCCGGTTGGAAATCTAATCAATGTAGCCGGATAAAATCTCAATGAAAAACGGACCTGGCGTTATATAGCCTGTGAATCGCCGTCATTGAAAAAATAGCCGGTTTGGTTGAGGAAATCGGCCGGGTGGCGGTTGGCCCTGATTTTCGAAACAACTTACCGGCGTTTGTATGTTCGGCCGGTTATGTTTGGACTGGAATGGAGGGAGGGCGGTTTAATTTTTTGCAGAATTTCGTATTTACTCAAAATATTGAGTAAATTTGCTCAATAAATTGAGTAAATGAATTTAGCTTATCATAGACCAATTTTTACCACCCTGCGCCAGCGCCTGGCTGAACCACGGCGATTCATCCAGGTTTTGGCTGGTCCGCGACAAGTTGGCAAAACCACCCTGGCCTTGCAATTGATTGAAAAAGCCCGGGCGCCATATCATTTTGCGGCAGCTGACGGCATAAGTCCGGCGAATTCAGCCTGGTTGGAACAACAGTGGGAAACTGCCCGACTCAAGTGGAAACAAGCCCAGTCAGAATCATTCCTTTTGGTCATCGATGAAATCCAGAAGATCGACAATTGGAGCGAAACGGTAAAGGCTCAATGGGACGCCGATACACGAACAAAGACCCCTGTCAAGGTATTGATATTGGGATCTTCGCGGTTATTATTGCAACAAGGTCTGACGGAATCCCTGGCCGGAAGATTCGAAATCACCCAGGCGACCCACTGGTCGCTCAGGGAGATGCAGGAAGCTTTTGGCGTAGATACCAGTCAGTTTGTTTGGTTTGGGGGATACCCCGGCGCTGTGGATCTTATTGGCGAAGAAGCCCGCTGGAAGCAGTATGTCATGAACGCATTGGTCGAAACCAGCATTTCCAAAGATATTTTGATGTTAACCCGGGTAGATAAACCGGCTTTGATGCGGCGTTTATTTGACCTCGGATGCGCCTATTCCGGCCAGGTCTTATCCTACAATAAAATGCTGGGACAACTGTTGGACGCCGGGAATACGACCACGCTGTCCCATTACCTAGATCTATTGGGTACTGCGGGATTACTAACGGGAATTGAAAAATACGCGCCCAACAAAATCATCCGACGGTCATCGAGCCCCAAATTGGTACCCTGCAATACCGCATTGGTCAGCGCCCAATCGGCAGAATCATTTGAAAAGGCGATCCTCCGGCCGGATCTTTGGGGCAGGATGGTCGAATCCGCAGTGGGCGCCCACCTGATCAATTTTGCCCTCCAGGAAAATTTCGAGGTGTTTTATTGGGCGGATGGCCATGCGGAACTGGATTTTGTGCTGGTTTACCGGAATCAGGTCCTGGGGATAGAGGTGAAAAGCGGGCGCATTCAAAAATCAGAGGGTGCAAAAGTCTTTAAAAAGCGGTTTCCGGATGCGCGGCTGATGCTGGTGGGGCAAACGGGGATTTCCTGGGAGGCGTTTTTGGGGATGAACCCGGTGGAGGTGTTTTGATGAGCGATTAACCTTAATAGAAAAAAGGAGCCTGTTGAGCGGCTCCCGGGAAAAGACAGCGAGAAGGAAATTGGGAAAAACGAGTTCTTTCGGAGTTGGTCTTCAGATCATACGCAGATAATGGACGTCGATATCCGCCAGTTCAACCTTTATAGATTCTGTGTGTAATGTTTTCTCCATCCGTCCTTTGGCGGCATCGAGTTCGGTGTCCGAATTAAACCGTCCGATCAAAACTTTGAAGATATTCCTATCCGGGACCTGATAAACATAAACGGGTTGATCCGGGAATTTTTTCTGGATTTTACGGGCGTAGTCAAGGATAAAATCTTCCATGCTTCCGCTGACCAGTTGCAAGGTAAACCGGGAAGGTTGAGCCGGCTCGGGGTTGTTTCCCTGCCTATCCTGGTTACTGCTGTAATCGGGCGCTGATTGGATGGTTTCCTGTATTTTAACCGGGCGCCTCAAACTATTTTCAGGATTATTTTCGACCAGACCTTCTTCCAGAGGATACGGGTTTTGCCGGTTTTGCGGAACCGGGCCGGTTTTATTTGGCCGCCTGTCGTAGGAGGACAACAAATCATAATCCAGGTTATCTTGCCAAAAGGGAAAGCTGAGCAATGAAACCAGGATTATTAAAAACGTTAAGAAACCCCAACCGCCCCCTTTACTTTCTTTATGGGGCGTACGGCCGGTATGCATTTTAGGCTGATTGAAACGGTTACCCATCGGCATAAGCCTCAAAAACAGGCGATAACGGAATTGCTGCATACTGAAAGCGAACTTGTAGCCCATCCATGCGATAAAAAAAATAAAGATAAGGAAGGCGATCCCGGCATAAAACAGGGTTTCACCGGAATTGCCGTGGGCAGAAAGCATTAAAAGTTGTGATGGAGTTCTCATAGCGATTGATTTTATGTGATTCGGAAAAGGATGACATTAAACCGGTATAGCTGACTTGAAAATCAATTCTACTTCGATACACTCGTACGGTAACTTCATCATGGCAGTATTTCCTATATAAAATAGGCTGAACAGGGTCGGAGCAGCGTTTCTCCCGGGTAAAAAATTGGGATTGGCTGCAGGGGCGAAGGGCGGTTTGCCTTGCGATTACAAGCGTCAGAATCCAGTATCGTTTGTATCGGTTCAATATGGACCGAAGGTTGCCGGCGATTTTTGATGTTTGCTGAACAATGGGAATTGGAATACATGATGATCAGTTTTTAAGGTGAAAAATCAAACGTTCGGGCCAATTTCATTTGATCAATCGGCTAAGTTTTCAATGTCTCCTGCAATTTTCCAGTGGCCCTTTGCGGATTGTTTTCGTTTTCCCTTTCGGGCGCTGAATTCTTCTACCGCGGGAGCAGACCAAAAATCGGACAGCAAAAATTGTTTGTCGTCGGTTATTGCGTTGAATTTGCTGATCAGGTTTTTCATAGGCTTGATTTTTAAGTAAGTAATGATTTTCGTTTGCATAAGTGCAAAAGGCAGGCCAGAATAGGAAGGCGATTTTTAATTTACAAATGAAAATGATTAAATTATTGAATGTCAAATTTTTATGAATAAAAAATAATACAATTAATCTAAAATGATTTTCGTTAAATCCGAATTTTTTCCGGGTGATTTCGGATTTTAAGGAGAATGGCGGGGAGAATTCGGATAATTTTCGAAAAGGGATAGGGGTGGGAAAAAGTTAAAATATATAAGATTTCGGGCATCCTGCCGGATATATACCGCGCGTCGGATGGTTTTTTGCATCACCTCCATCCTGCGGCATTCCAGCCTGGGTGTGAGCAATTTTTGCCTTCAGCCTCTCTATAGTTCTCCTGAAGATGAGTCCTACAGGCAAGTCTTTTTAAACAGATAAGGACCAGAGGAATTGACCATTTGCCTTTGTTTGCCACCCCAAACATTAATGGAAGAATAAAGCCTGCCAATCCACCACCCTTTTTCAGTAAAAATTTCGGATTTTCCGAAAAAATATACCCTCCCGTTGCCCGAAATCCGAAAATAATATGGTTATTGATTTGAATATAAAAAATTAAAATTTCATAAACAATTAAAAATCAAATATTTATGAAATATTTTGCAAAACTGGCACGCCTTATGCAAGGGAATGCGGAAAGATGCAAATTCAGCGTCTTTTATTGTTTTCGTGATTTCGCAAACGGAGAAGCCCCCTTTAAAAGGGCTTTTTCAACAAGATCTTTGACACTGTGGCAGCTTAAAACATTTCTTGTCTTGACAAATTCTGGGAAAAAAGCGAATTTTAAAACTTAAAATGAACGCCAGTGAACCAGAACCAGAACCAGGACAAGAAAATTAAATCAGCACGCTTCAAAGAAGCAGAATGGGTAGCCTCCAACATCCAGCAGGAGATCTCCAAGGTGGAGCAAATCATTCGTTCCCAAGCCTTTTTTACGGATGACAGCCTGGTGGATTACCTGATCCCATACTTCCGGGAGAAAGCCGGCGGGAAACCCGTCCGGGCTTATTTTTCCTGGAAATGTTTTGAATACCTTGCGTATTACAAAGCAGGCAGGCTTTCCGAAAATATTCCGGCCCTGGATCCAAATCAGATTTTTTCCACCAAACTGCCTTTGGTATTTGAACTGGCCATGACGATCCAATATCTGCACAACCAGATATTGGATGAAAAAATGGATGCCCGGCCAAGTAATCGGCAAAAGGTGAACAAAAACCTGATAGAGAGCAATCTGCTCAGAGAAGTGCTCTTTACTTATGTGAAAGAGGAAATATTTCCACATATCGGCACAGCTAAAAACAAATTGCTTAAAGACCGGCTGAGAAAACTGATGATGTATGTCGATCTCGGACAGCGGCTGGAAAAGGAATTTGGCGCCTATGATCGATGGAAACAGGATGACCTTCCTTCCTTTCATCCAGAGAAGTGGTTGGGAGATGACCAATGCCGGTCACTTATGACGCATTACATAGACGGCGTTTTGGGTGAACTGAAATTCGGACATGCGTTTACAAAAGTCTATTTTCATCGGATTTATTGGACTGCTGTCTATTTTTTCAGAGCTATTGCTGATGTCGTAGCTGAGCTAATGGATTTTTCGAATAGTCCTTTGCTTTCTGGGGTGCAAGTATTTACTGTTTATTATGGTTTTCTGGCTCAAATTGTAAACGACTGTATCGACTTTACCTATACCGATGACCCTAAAGAAAGGGCCAGATTAAAAGCGACCAGCAAAAAAAACACGGATTTCATGGCCGATCTTTTTAATTTCAATATTACTTTGCCTTTAGTTTATCATCTTCAATCCGGGAATAGGGGAAAAATTGAAAGTTATCTGGAGGGTGGTCGAAAAGCCAAAAAGCTTCTGACGATTTATCCCAAGCAAATCATGCAGGAAATCGTTGGGAGTGGCGCAATACTGAAATCCATATCCTTGACTTTAGAGTTGGGCAAGGCTGCCACAGCGTATCTTGATCCATGTAACCCGGCAACACTTTATTTGGGGAATATGTGCGAAATTACGAATGACAACAAGTACTTGCGCATATTATTTAACCAAGATAAACAAAACCATGACAACGACCGAAACCGCTAAGGATGGTGTAGAGATTTGCCGCAACTACCTGACATCAATTGAAAAAATCACTGGTATCCGTCCACGGGTGAGTATGATGTCAGCGCCCAATCGAAAAGATGGAACTATGGATACCTACGCTACGGCCGATATAAGGCCGGATCTTGCAGAGAAGGTAATGTATGAGGAAGGAGAGCGTATTGAAACAGTTCGGCTTGACCAATTGGAAATACGCCGTCCGGAACCTTGGAGAAGGCTACGAGATTATTTTACGGAAGACCGATTAAACAATAACCTTCTGGTAGTAGCCGAAAAAGAAGTGCTGGAGGCGAACAGTTATCGGATTGAAACCGACTATTATATGGCCTTCGATATTCCACCTCAAAAAGGGCCATTGATAAAAGCTTTTTTCTTATTTGCAACGAGTAAAGAAAAAGAACTTCTGGAAAATCACCTATCCGAAATCCGGCAAATAATTAGTTAGGGTTCTGGGATATTTTCAAAGAATTCCATACTTTGGAGTTTCCTTCGCTCAAAACCCACACTTATGTCACAACAGGTAATTCACCAAACCGAAGAACCCGGCTATAAATCGAGGGTCCGATTCGAAATCCCGGATTTCGATTATTTTGCCGAGTTATTGCACGATCGGTTGCATGCCATTTTATACCATTATGAGGACTGGAACTCCAAGTTCATGCTCATTACCAATTTGTATGACCGCGATCCCAAACGCATTCAGGAAAGGCGGGAAAAAACGCCTGATGATATTGAAGCCTTGATCCACACGGGTACGGAACGACAACGCATCATTCTGGAAAAGGACGACCCCCTGGAACTTTTAATAAAAGAAAATAACTGGGATAGGACAACCTGGCGACATGAACGGGATCAAAATTGGAATGCATTGAGTTGGGCTATTTTTAACCGGAACATGCCAAATGTGGCAACCTTCCCCTACTTCGATGCTTTTCGCAAAGGGGACCTTAAAATGGAGGACGTAAAGGTTGGTTTTCTCAAAGACTATTTCAGGGAGTTAGATAATAATTTTAAACAAAACGAATACCCAATCTATTCTGATTACTTCGATATAAAAAATGATATTTACATTGGTTTTCCTTTGTTAGGTATGGGGCTTTTCCAGGGGATGGTCTGGATTCTGTGTAAAAAAGAAGAAGAAGTCCGTTTTAATACCCCTACCATCAAACGCATCATCAAATATTTCCAGGTAGAGTACGAAAACCTGGTTTTGGACTGGGATGTAAAAGGAGAGAACATCCGGAAACTGTCGCTGGTTGGAAACGTCTTTGACGAGTTGGAGGAAAATAATGATATTCAAAAAGCGATCAATATTCGCAAGTACTACAGGAATTCAGAACACTATCATCGGGAAAGGATCTCCCAAAGCGATGAAGTTGTCAAGCAGCTCAGATTGCAATATTCCAAAACCGCCATCATCAATACCCTGCTGGATTCCTACGCCCACAATATCAGCGCCCATAGCCTGACAGCGCTGAGCTGGTGGTTTCGGGAAAGGGCGGAATTCCTGGATGAAACCCACGGCGGTCGCCGGGTGATCGAACAAATGGGCCGGGATACCAACCCGCTTATCGTTCATTATCTGAAAACCAAAGAAATTGCCGGCGACAAGGAACGCGTAGCTCTTTCCCGCGACCTTGCCCCGCTGTTTAAATTCCTGCAGGAGAAAGGCGCGTTCTGGAGCGGCATTACCCGGCAAACCAATATGACGGGCAAGATCAGCAGCCTTTTCAGCATATTGTGGTATGACTTTGTGAACAATCCGCTGTACTTAGGCACCATTGCCAATACGGAGCAGGTGCGCAAACTTCACCTCAATATCACCATTTTCGACCATGAAGAGGATCATCCGGATAAGCCTTTCCGAAACACCAAAATCATCAAAAAAAACCCGGACGGGGTGTTGTTGGACGGTACTTTTGCCACCATTAACCTTGATGACTTTGATCTCAACAAACATGAGCCCAAATCCAGCGTGTTTGTCGAAAAAGGAGAGTTATACGAACATTTAGCCGATGAACTCCGCCGGCTCAAAGCCTTTTTTCCGGGCGGGGTTGTGGGCAAACACGCTTTCTTCACCCTGCTGGAAAATGAGGTCCGGAATGTAAAACATTTCCGGGGCGAACGGCTGAGGGCCATTCAGAAAGATGGGCTTACCCTTAATCTTTCCGTACATACCCGGCCGGTCGATTCTACCAAACCAACTGAAAACAGTCAGTATGAAATCCTCAAGATCGGGGTATGGCTCAAACACCTGGTTTCTGTTGATTCCGGACTGTTGCTGAGCCGTATTGAAAATCTGGATAAAGACATCCTCGAAGAAGATACCCTTCAACCACGCCTGGGCGGCAACCAGCAGGATAAACTCTGCGCCTCCATGTTGCTGAACAAAACCTTCGACAAAGTACAGGACCGGGACTCGCCGCTTGGAGAAATCTATTTCCCCTGGTTGAAAACAGCTACCGCAGACTATCATGATCATGGCGACCGGGTTGAAGAATTTGAGGTGAGCCGGCGAAAGTACATCAACACTTCCAAAGAAGACTTCCAGGCTGCTTTCGAGGAAGTAAAAGGCGATGGTTACCTGAAGAAATACTTCCACATGTGGAAGGCGGATGACATTGTAGCGGTGGATAGGCCGCTGGCCTTCAATGATGTTCAGTTGGAAAACCACAGCCGGTTTCGTTTTTTACACCTGTCCGGCGAGGCCTTGTTGCAAAAGACTGAATTGCAGCGACAAGGGATAATGCGGATTATCACTGGATTGACGCCCCCCCAATCGGTGGCGGAGGCCTACGGCCAATGGTTGTCCCAATGGACCAAGGATAAGGAGAAAGACACCGTGATTGATTTTTTTGTGAATGATAAGGCCAATAATGCTGCGCGGATTACGCTGGTCAATGGAAAAATCACTTTTTTCAATAAAGCACAGATTAAACAAATATTCCGGGAAGGAGGAGAAACTGAACGAGCCTACCTCTCCATTCCAAACCGAATGACGATTACAGTAGAGCATGGTTCCCAACTCACCTCCAATGCCAATAAATTCAATATCCGCAGCCAGGGAGAATTGGTGCGAACCTTCGGGCAGGGCAGGTTCCCGGATGAGATGAAGGAAATGGATGAAGCCGCCGCCGCAGAATTATTGGAAGCGCTGAGCACCCGTATTGCACTTTTTGACCGTCGGATATATAACCGCCTGGTAGCGCCTGCTTCAGATAAAATGGAAGAGCAGTTGGCTCGTTTGGGTTTGTACGATAAGGATTTGCGCCTGAGCATCCGCAACGAATCCGCGACTCAGTGGAAGGCCCTGCTGGAGAAAGGATTTGTAGACAATTTTCATTTTGTGGTTGTGCATTTGTCCTTCATTGAGGGGATTAAAGACGAAAAGGGAGAAAAATATTCAGAGGCCCGGATCCTCGAGTTTATCAATGATTGGGTTTTGGCAGGCCGCCGGCCCGAGGAAACCGGAGATAATTTTAAATTGGTGATCACCACCGGCAGAGGGCGCATGAAGTGGTGGGATACGATCCAGGAAAGCCCTGCTTATGCCCGCTTCGTGACTTTCCGCCCTATAGAGTCCATCCTCGGCGCGGTGGAAGATGCCATGCAAATGCCGGACGATGTGGACATGAAATACAATTTGGCCAAGCTTTTATTTGGATCATGATGACAAAAGTGGCGAAAAAAATAATGATCGTGGTCTGGAAGTGGGATTTCCTGCCCGACCACCTGAATGCCAGGCTGCTCCGGCAAAAGTACGGTAATCAATTACCTGATCTGAAAACAGGCAGGGGGCAATTTTACGAGGTATATCGGGTAGACCCGAGCCTGCTTTGCCCGGATGCGCATTTGGTGGCCATCAGGATTTACAAGGATGGTGAACAGACTATGGCGTTGCTGGAACAATTGATAGAAAGCCACCTCCCAATAAAAACAGAAGCGGATGATTGTCAGGTCATGCTGTTTTTACACCGGAATAACGATTTCAATGAAAACGACATCACCTACTTCCTGAATAAATACAGTAATCGCTTATACAAAGCGTTTCTTTTTGCACAGGGGCGCGATTATATCTATTCCAATGCAGACAAACAACATATCGGCCTGCTGAACCATATGGGGGAGTTCGACTATGGTGTACACGGCGCCACGGGTGAAAAGTATTTTGTATCCAATGACTCAACAAAAATAGTATTCCAGCCCTATTTCGACAGGGTATGGGCTTATTACGATATAGAATTTGAAACCAAGGTCTTTGACCTGAAGGAAGATTTATTTGACTGTCTGTATCCCCTTTTTTTACCGGGTGAACCCGCTAAACTGCCTATCGGGAAAATACTGGATAAACTGAAACAACAGGATAATGGCCTGCTTTGGTACCGGCTGAAAAGTTTCATGAATGCTTACCAGCAGAATATAAAGGATACGGACAAATTAGACAGCTTTGTGGTAGAAGAATTGGAAATGATCCGCCTGAAAGAGGCGGAAAAGGATAGAGCCAAGTCCTACTTTTTTGATGATTGTATCGCCAATCTGGAGCGGGAACGTTTGAACGACCGCCCCTTTGTAGACCAGGAATATAATGAAACCAAAAATCTGATGCATACTTTATTCCTGGATAAAAACAGGAAGGATATCAGTTTGGAGGAGTTGCGCGACCTTGCTGCCAAACTCAACTATTTGATAAAAATCATACCCGGGGTGATGGATTAATACATCAAACATGGACAATAACAAGATCATTTATTTCCTGACTACCAAAGAAAATTTAATCGATACTTTGAAGCAACTGTATGGAAACCAGGGGTATACTTTTTTGAGCTTTGATGCTGCCCGGGGATTGCCTGATAACTTGCGGACATTATTATTAATAGAGCCGCTGAATTTGGACAGAGAATACTATTCTGTGAACCAGCTTTGGAAAAATTATTTATACAAACACCGGCCTGAGGCTCGGCTGATTGTGGCTGCTTATGCTCAAAGCCGGCATGCAAACCTGTTTTCGCTGCTGGATTTTCCGAAAGACCTGAAGCAATTTTTGGCTCATGCCAAACCAGTATCTGACTACCCGTTTGTGCATGTGGGTACCGAGGAGAAATTTGGTGAAAAACGCGACAAATACATGGACAGTTGGGGGATCTTATTACCTCATAGCGGGCGACCGGCCATCAGGGAGATGCAGCGCTTTTTGGACGGGCATGACCGCAACAAGAGTTTTTCGGCCCAGCTTTTTCGCATGCGTTCCCTCTTGAGAGACTGGGCGACCTATTCAGCGGAAGAAAGACACAGCAGTCAGGACAAACTCCGGGAAGAATTCGTATCCCTGCTGCAGCGGTGGTATTTTTATTTTAAACTTTTTGATTATTTGCCATTTGCCGGTACCCTGCTCAATATTTCAAACGACTTGTTTTCCATTAAAGAACAAATAGACAAGCAGGGGGAACCCGATGCAACGGCTCAGGAAAAACTGGCACAAATTTATCAATTGACCCAGGATGTGATCAATCCCATTGTTTTTCCCCTAGACTATTGGTAATTCATGAAAGACAACCGATTGCATATACTCATCATAGATGACAATCCGAAGGATTATACCTCCTTTCGGGCTCACTATGGCGACAGGCATAACCTTGTCTTCAAGAATTCTCCCGATGCAGGCATTGCCGAAGCTGGAAGACCAAATTGGGACATCATCCTGGTTGATCTGGACTATGGCCAAGGGTATGAAGAGGGATTGGAAGAAATTTTGCCAAGGGTGCTTGATCAGGTTAAAAACCGCTGCCCTGTATTGGTTGTCACCTCGGATACCCGGAAAGAAACACAACAACTGGCATTAGGAACAGGCGCCAGTGGCATGGTATTGAAAGCAGAATGGTATGATGAGTTGTTGCTGGTGCGAATTCATGAGGTCATCAAAAATCACCAGGATAAAGTTACTGTCGCTATCCCAAGGGAATCACCAGGTTTGGTTGAACCAGACAATAAGCATACGCCGAAGGAACTCCTGAATTTTATATCGGTTTCGCCCGCACTGCAACAACTTAAAACCCAGTTGGAAACTGCCGTGAACTATCCGAATGTCCCAGTCTTGATACTGGGAGAAACGGGTGTAGGTAAAGAAGTGGCAGCCAGATACCTGCATTACGCCAAAGGAGATCCCAATGCACCCTTGGAGATCTTGAATCTGAGCGCCTTAAACAAGGATACCATTGCCAGTGAATTGTTTGGTCATAAAAAGGGCGCCTTTACCGGCGCCAACGCCGACAAGGCCGGCTATTTTGAGCGGGCAGGAAGCGGAGTGCTTTTTCTGGATGAAATTGGAGAACTCAGCCATGATATACAGGTGCAATTGCTCAGAGCATTGGAAAACCGGACGTTTCAACGTGTAGGAGATACCCGGGAGCGCAAATTGAACGCACACCTGGTGTTTGCCACGAACAAAAACCTGGAAGATGCTGTATCAAGCGGAGAAATACGTGAAGATTTCTATCAGCGGATCACAGCCCTGATATTCA
Organism: uncultured Lewinella sp.; assembly: GCA_964558465.1. Classification (GTDB taxonomy): domain Bacteria; phylum Bacteroidota; class Bacteroidia; order Chitinophagales; family Saprospiraceae; genus JACJYC01. The sequence goes on from CAZLEF010000005.1 coordinate 70,137, forward strand.
CCATTCCGCCGCTTCGGGAACGGCCGGAGGATTTGCTTCCGCTCACGGAACACTTTTATGAAACGAATCTTCATCCTAACCACCCTTTATCTGGCAAGGATGTGCAGTCCGCATTTACGGGTGATGCGCTGGTCAGATTGTATGACTACACCTGGCCGGGAAATGTGCGCGAGTTGAGGAATACCATCCAACGGCTCCTGTTTGATGCAGAGTTGAAAAAAAAGCAATACATCGACCTGGATTTATTGCCTGACAGACTGATTAAAACAGTTCGCGCAAATTTTCAAGCTGAGGCAAACAGTGATAATAGTCGTGCGTCCAGTCCAAAAAGCCCGGCGGAATGGGGTACCGACAAACTTTCTGCCTATGCGGAACTGAAACGGATAGAAGAGGCGCTCATCAAGGAAGGAGGCCGTAAACTGGAAGCAGCCCAACGGCTTGGGTTAAAAAATGACCAAACCCTGCGATACCGGGTGCAAAGTAAATATTTTGAAAAATATCCTGATTTATTTGAGGAGTTTCAGACGATTAAAAAAGTTTATAAGTTAACTTAATCGGTATTCCTCATGCCAAAGCCCTTGAAAGTTTTAATTATTGAAGATGAGCCGGATTTTTACAGCGACTGTTTATTTGGCTGGGATAAATCATTTATTAACACTTCCGGCTTTCAAAGCCTGGAGGATGTTCAGATTCAATTTAAAGAACAGTTTTCATCCTGGAAACCTGATTTGGTCATTTTAGATCTTGTGCTAATACTCGGGCAACAGTCGGATGAGTCTATTCAGGTACTTCGCTACATTTTAAATTCCGTTGAATCCACACCCGTATTGATAGTCACCAAAAAATATAATCCTTTTACAAGGAGCAGGGTTTTGGATTTAGGATGTATTGATTTAATTGATAAAAACGACCTTTTAAATAATAAAACTGAACTGGATAATATCTGTGGATTTATCGCCAGGCAATACACAAAATATAGTTGGCCATTCCGGTACCTGGAAAATTGTAAAATAGGAATTACAGACGACAACTTCAACACTGGTGAGCGGATCATCGGTGATCAGAAATACCATTTTTATACCAGAAAATCCTTCCAGATTATGGTAGGTGCACTTTTGATGGATACCCGGATCTGCCCGGCTTATTTTTTTCCGAATCTCAGGCAACTCCGTTTTTCAAATGATGGTGTTGATCGTTTGATCCAATTGGCCGAGGCAGAAGAAAAATTAAATTTTACGGATTTGAAAAACATTCTCCGCGAAAGAATAAAATATCATTATAAACAAGATAGAGACAGGATATTAGAAATCTCCATAACTGAAATCTCAAATACTCATTCAGAAAAACGCGAAGCAAATCCAAAAGAATTCCAATTCCTCAAACTGGAGGAAATGGTTAAACATTGCATATTTTCAGGTAAGCCTCCTCAGGATGTATCAGGATTGAAAGAACAATTCTTAGATATATACTCCAACTCGCCGGATATACTCTCTGGCTTTCACAGATTTTTTTTCAGGGCTTTTATTAAAAAATCAGTAACTGGGACAAATGGAATCAAAACTAATTACTGGTATGAAAACCATTTTTTGAAAAGCCTGTTTTTAGCATCCCTTCCAGCTATTGTATCAGGCCTTCTTGCCTGGATCTTTGCACTGCAGGTAAGTTATATATTTTCCCTGTCAGCAGTGGTTTTCGGAATTACAGCCTTCATCCTTATAAAAAACGACCCCAAAAATAAATATTTCCGGACAGGTGTTTGGATTATCGGGATCATTGGAATTATAAATTTTTTGCCCAATTTGGATACGGCTTTTGAAATCAGTAAAGACAAATCGAATACGCCATGGCGCTTTTTCTTTAAACTTGGTATTCAGGATACCTGGTATGTTTCCATATTGCTGCTCATCTTAAGCATTTTATTATTCGTGATTCAGTATAGAGTGGATACTACCTCCAACTCATCAAAATAGGCATAAATTCCCTTCCTTCCTTACATATCGGTCAACCAAAAATAGAATATTTATTCAATGTTAGTTAGGAATTATAGAGAGTAGACCCTCAAAATCCGATGCGTCCTGCCGACCTTGAGGAGCGCCTTCCGCGCTCCTTTTTTATTACCCCCATCACCGGAACACCCAATACAACACCGCCACCCCAACCAACGTCAACACACTCCACCACTTGACGCTTGCCGATAACCTGTACGGCTCCGTATGCGCAATATCCGGAATGGCTGGTTTGGGGTCGGCGGGGGCTGCTTTGGCGTAGATGAATATGAACAGTGAAATGACGGCAAAAGTGATCATCATATGGTGCAGGAAGGCCACCCCGGGGAGCCAGTACAGCAATGCGCCGTAAACCGGAATGTTGAGGATCATGCCGATGATGGCGGCTTTTGACGGCACCTTTTTCCAGGCGATCCCCCAGATGAAAGCGGCTACAATGCCGGGTTGGATGAACCCCCAGTACAGTTGCAGAAAAATGTACAACCCGCCTTCAAAGGTGGCGACGATGGGCGCCCAGAGGCAAGCCAGCAAAGTGAACGCCAGGGTGCTGTATTGACCCACCCGGATCAGCGATCTGTCGGGCGCGTTTTTCCTGAAATGTTTCCAGATGTCGACGGTGAAAATGGTGGAGGCTGAATTGAGGAGGGAGTCGAGCGTGCTCATGGTGGCGCCAAAAAGGGCGGCGAGCATAATACCCGTCAGGCCGGCCGGCAACACGTTTTTCAGCAGGGTGGGGTAGGCGTCGTCGGGTTTGGCGATCTGGTCGCCGTACAGTTCGAAGGCGATGATACCCGGAAAAATGATGATGAAGGGGATGATCAGTTTCAGGTTGGCGGCAAACAAAATGCCCTTTTGCCCTTGGGATATGCTTTTGGCGCCCAGTACCCGCTGGGTGATGAACTGGTTGAGCCCAAAATAAAAGATATTGGGGATCCACATGCCGCCCAGGAAAACGGCCAGCCAGGGCAGCTCGGGGTGGTCGAGCGGCATAACGGTGTGCAGCCTGCCTTCTGATTTGGATATGAATACGTCGAATCCGCCGAGTTCCTGCATGCCCAGCCAGGTCACCAGTAATCCGCCCAGCAGCAACGCGGTACCCTGCATGACATCGGTGTAAACCACCGCTTTCAACCCTCCAAGCATGGTATAGCCGCCTGCAATCACCCCAATAAACCAGATCCCCTGCACCAGCGAAATATCAAAAATATTGTGCATGGCCAACCCGCCGGCATACAACACCGTAGCCATCGTAATGCCCACATAAAACAGCAACATGGTAAAGGACATGATCAGTCGGGCTGTCGTATTGTAACGCTGTTCCAGGTATTGCGGCATGGTAAAAATGCCTGCCTTCAGGAACCTTGGCATCAGGAACAACCCTACCAATACCAATGCGGCAGCCCCGATCCATTCAAAACTGGCGATGGCCAGGCCCATATCGGCCCGGAAACCTTGTCCGGCCTGACCTACAAAATGCTCAGTAGAAATGTTGGAAGCGATCAGGGAAAGTCCGATCATCCACCACGACAGGGTCCGGCCGGCAAGGAAATAATCGGCTGCGCTTTCGTGTTTTTTTGAATAATAGACGGATATGCCGATAACGATTGCGAGAAAGGCAATGAAGGTGATCAGGTCTAAGGTGCTGATGGTCATTTCTAAAAAGGTTAAAGGATGAAGGTTAAAGGTTAAGGGATGTCCTGCAGTGTGGAGTAGTCTCGTCATCTGCAATAACCTTTAACCTAATTACTATAACCTTACCAGTATATCGGACCGTCGCCGAGATATTTCCGCACGATCGGCATATAATAATCCTTCATCTCGTCCAGATCATAGATCGTTGTGGATTTGGTGTACAGGTCAAACTGGTTGAATTCCTTCACCCAATCCATGTACTGCGCATCTTTTTCGTTCAGGAACTGGCTGTAACTGCCCTCGTTGTGCCAGGGGTAAAAAGAGTGGTACCGGATCATGACCATGCCCGCTTCAGGGATATGGTTGGGTTGATGGTTCTTGAGTACCTGGTAGAGGTATTCATCGTGGCCCCAGGCGAGGTGCAGGTTGTCGATCCCGCAGCCGGGTTCGTAAACGCCGAGTTCGGTATTGTACCGGGGGTCGGCCATATCGGGGTTGAGGGCGTTGAACTGCGGGTATACGCAGGTGTCCGGCAAAGCCGCCCCGACCACAAACACATCGCCGACGAGCCCCCATTGTTCGGCCTGGCTGGTGCCGTCCTCGTCGCTGCCCCAAAGGTACATGACCTTGCCGAGGTCGTGAATGAGGCCTACGAGCTGCATCCAGTCCGGGCAACCCTGCGCGCGCATGGCCTCGGCGCTTTGGAGGAGGTGCTGGACGTTGGGCAGGTTCAGGTCCGGGTCGCTGACATCCACCAGTTTGTTGAGTTCCGTCATCGCGTCCCAGAGGTGCAGGGGGTGGTTGAAGGTCAGGTATTTGGCCTTCATGCGCTGCACATAATCGTAGGTTTGCCGGGAGCGCATTTTGCGGTAATGTTCCCGCACGGCGGCAATGGTATCGCCGGTTTCGTAGTTGCGGAATTCTTTTTTGGCGGTGGCGGTATTGGTGGACATGGCAGTGGGTTTTTATTTTCAAAAGTAGTATTTTCTTTTGAAATGAGCAGTTGCGGGATTAAGGATCCGTATTTTCTGCAGAAAGATCCCAGATGCCTGTTGGTTTTTTCCAAAGGCCGTCATCTGAAAACACATGTATTTCTTTATTGAAGCAGGATTCAATCGGGGGCAAATCCTTGGCCGAATACCTGGAACTCAGGAATAAAATCCGTTGATTAGAGGAACCCCTCCAAACCAGGGAAAGGTCTTTCAAATCCTGTTTGAACGGACCGTCAATAAGGATATCTGTGGCCTCCAGCATGCGGTTGACCATTGGATTTTTCAGTTTTTGCAGGTATTCAAAGGTGAAGCCGGTGTAAACAACCGTGCTTAATCCGGAGGCCTTCAAACCTTCCAGAAACAGGCATAAGGCTGCCGGCTGGTGAAAAGGTTCTCCACCTAGAATTGAAATTCCTTCAATACTGTTTTTGCGTTCGCCAAACTTCCGGATCAATGAAGAAACCGGGATGATAAATTTAGGTTCAAAACTCCAAAGCGCCTGGTTAAAACAGCCGGGGCATTGGATGGCGCATCCCTGAACCCAGATAACGTCCCGGAAGCCCGGGCCGTTTACGGTGCTATCCTGGAGGAGGTAATGGAGGTTAAGGTTGGGGTCTTCCATATTTGAAAGGGTTTTTCCAATTGTGCCAGCTTTCCGGAATAAACTCTTCCGACGTTACATCCGTGAGGCTTGCCTCAATCATATCGTTAAAATCTTTGGTATTGATCCCGGGTTTAAAGCGGGTACAGGCAAACTTCAGGTCTTCTCCGGCTAAACATATGTGGGGTTGTGAGTTACCGGGTGGCGCCATGATCATTTTTTTTCGAATGGTCCCATTGACAATTTCTTCTATTTCCGCCCCGGTAAAACCATGGGTTGCCTCTATGATTTCATCCCATTCCGAATCAGAGATCCTGGTGGTTAAAGTGTTGTCTTCGTCGGTGAGGTATCGCTCAAAGGTTTTTCGTCTGTCGGAAGGGCCTTGGGGCAGAAATGGGATTTTAAGGTCGAACCTTCCGGGGCGTTTCAGGGCCGCATCGATCAGATCAGGCCGGTTGCTGGCAGCGATCCAGAGGACTTTTCCACGGTTTTTTGTGTCGCTCATGAATTGTAATAACTTGGAAAACAATCGTTTGTCGACATCGTTATTGCCGTTGGTCCCTCTGGAGCCTTCCGTCTGATCCAATTCGTCCATAAAAACGATTACCGGGGTATAGGCTCGGATAAGATCGAGGACTTTAGATAGGTTGCGTTCGGACTCTCCAACCCATTTGGAACGAAAGTCACCGAGTTTTAAAAAATTCATTCCACATTTGTTGGAGAATGCCTCAGCCACTACTGTTTTACCGGTTCCCGGGGGGCCAACAAATAAGATGCCCATTGGGACTGTTCGCTGTTGCAATGCAGTGGAAGAAGGGGTTTTGAGGATCCTGCTGATGGCGTTCAGTTGTTGCTTGATCTCATCGTATCCGCAGATGTCGTGGTCGAGATCCTTTTTCGATTGAACAAGTTCAAGAAGACCGGCGCTTTCGGTTTGTAAGATATTGCCTTTAATTTTATTAATGGTCGTTTCGGTATTAGACCCGGTAGCTTGAATTTGCAGAAGCAGGTCTTCGATCCCGATATAATTCAGCCCTGATGTGAGTTTAGACAAGGATTTCAGGTCCTCTTCCAGGGTGGGGAGGTAGCCGAGCCTGGTATTGCCGGAAACAGGCGGGATTGCCAGGGATTTTGCCCGGGTATTGGCCGTTCTTTTAAAATCGGGCAACTTGCTCAGGGAATGGATATACAACAAAAATTTGAGCCGCTCGGAAGATTCCTGCGGCCGGGGAATATGGATGAATTCGACTTTGTTGGATTGTGAAACCAGGTGCCTTGTGATATCTTCAGCAGCTTCGGAGAGCAGGATGATCCCATTATTTTTAAAGGCCAGATCGGTTGAAAAGGACCAATGCAGGAGATAATCGGCCAGCAGATTTTGAATGATATTCCCGCTGTCGGCTGAAAAAATAAGACCGGCATTCTCAATAATCAGGATCAGGTTTGGGAACTTGGATAACAACTTGTCCAGAACCTGGAAATCGGAAATGAGCTTGTCCCAGGTATGCTGATTTTGAGGGGCAACGGAATTGTGCAAATTTATTTCCTGCTCGATGTTTGATTTGACATCGGCCGCCAGATCCTCGCGATATACAAACTCAAAAGACCGGGAAAGGCTATAACGGATCACCTGGTGGCAACCCTGCACCCTGTTTAAAAATTCTTCGGAAATAAGGTGGGCAATGGGCATATATCCTTTAAGGCGGTTAAACCCATAATCGTTGATATTGCCCGTAATGAAAAATACACTGGCTATACCGGTTCGCCACTTGATCCAAAGGTCTTCCAGCCAGGGGTCTTCCTGCGCCAGAAAGGCATTTTCCATCCATAAAAATCTGCCGGCGGGCTCCGTATATTTAAAAAACCTGTAGATCCAGGTTTCTGCCATTTTGAATTCTTCTGCAGGATCGATGATCCAGTCGGGGATTTTTCCATTCGGGAAAGCTTTTTTCCATATGACCGGGTTATCGGTTTGTTCGAGGAGCAATTTTGCAAAAATGTTGGAATAACGGGCATCGGATAAAGCGTCCGCCACTTCCGTTTCCCTGTTTTGTTGGTGAAAACTCATTCTGTTGATTTTTGTGATCTGGAGGAAGCATTTTTATCGGCGTTTTTCCCGGATTCCTTCTTCTGGTCCTTTGATTGGGTCGCCTGCTTTTCTGTTTCATTCGAAAATAAAAGTTCGTCCGGAATGGTGGTTGAAGCCAGTAACGGACTTTTTAATTCAGGTTGAATTCTGAATGCGAGTCGTTGATTTTCAATCCATTTTGCTGTTTCTTCCGCTTTAGGCCGAACCCTTAAAAAATACAAACAACGGATCTGGTGGTCGATCGCCGAGGTCAAGCCGGGGGTAGGGTGCCGGAGGCTTTCATTGAACAGTTCCCGGATCAAAATCTCCAGGTCGGCCCTGGCTGCCTGCAATTCTTCCAATCTGGTCTTATCCTCACCTGTTTGTTTTTCAGTTTGGTGGATCAGGGAGTGGAGATTTTTAAGATTTTCGTTTATCGTATGGAGAACTTGGTTGATTTGGACGATTTGTGTTTCGCAGGACCGCCCATTTTCCAGCATTTCATCCCAACGTTTTCGAAGTCCATTCCAGTTGGTTAAAATGGCGGCTGATTCGTTGACCTTTTCGTTTAAAGCCGGACTGAACTGCAGGATATCGCCTTTGAGCATATCCAGTTCCCTGAGGTATTTTTCAACTGTCCCGTGCATATCCATGGCTTTCTTTTTAAATTTTATCCATGCGGGTCTGGCTGTTCTGAATTTTCCTTTTCCAGTCCTCCATGGATCCGGGCGGGGGATTGCGAGGAGACCTCCGGCCGATCAATTCGTATTCGACGCCCAGGTCCTCCAATTCTTCTACGTTTCTCAGTGAAAAGGCTCTGGTTTCATCTTCGCGGAACCCGGAGAGGTCCAATTCTCTAAGCCAGCTCAAGCCTTCATTTTTCGCCGTGTTTTTTATTTTTACGGCAATTTTCTTTTCTCCTTTTAAATCCTCAAACCAAAGATTTAATTCTTCACCAGCCTGCAAGCTCCGCAATTGATACCCTTGATTCCGGAGCACCTGGATTTCAATAAAAGCGGCTGTGCCGGCTGCAGTCGCGTTGTTGAGCATGCTGAGCTGGCCTGATAAAAGGCCGTATGACTGGTCCATCTGACTGAGTTGACCACTGAAGGCGTCCAGATCTTTTTCTGATTGGGCGATAAGACCGGCAGTCTGATCCAATCCATTTAAACAAAGATCCATTTCTTTTTCTGCCTGATTGATCCGGGTTAAAACTTCCGTTGATAAAAGGCGTGCATTTTTGACTTCGCGGAGAGTGGATGCCCATTGCCCCATGGTTTCTTTCGCCAGGATTTGTCCGGCTGTTACCTGTCGTTGCAGGTTCTGAACATCCAGCAGGGATAATTCCCGGGTTTGAGACAGCGTTTTGATTGAATTGGACAGGTGTGACTGCGTTTTTTGTAATTGAGCCAGTTGAGCTCTGGTTTGGTTGAGCCGGCTGGAGGAATGATCGATCGATTCGCTCAGGGCGGCAAAATGTTGCTCCGTTTGCCGAAGGTTTTCCCGGGCGGATGCCAGTTCCTTTTCCAAGGCGGGAATTTGCCTGCGCAACTGGCTTTTTGCCTCCGTTTCTTTGCGGGCAGCTTCTTCCCGGGCTTTGCGCAAGGCTTCGGCCTCCTTTTCCAGGCGAAGGCGCTCAGCTTCTTTCTGCCGTTCCAATTCCCTTTCCTGTTCGGGTGTGACCCTCTGGTGTTTATCTCCCTGGCTCATATATGCTCTTTTGATTTTGAAATATGGATTGCTTTTTCGTGTTCCGCTTCAAACTTGAGGCCGGTATCGGGGGTTTTTAGCGATTGATAAAGGAAATGGGATCTCAGGTCCTGATCCAGTTGGTTGAGCCGGGTTTCCAGACTTTCGGATAAATGGGTTTGATTGGCCCGGAAGGTTTCCTCGAAACACCTGTCGCCCAGTTCGTCAAAATCCCGCCTGTAGGTTTCCTGGAGTTGAATTTGCTGTTGAAGGTTCGTTTTATCGTTTTCAATAGTGGTTTGGGTCTGGGTCAATGTATCTTTAAGTTGGAACAAACTGCGTTCCAGGGCGGCTGCGCGGCTGCTGTAGCGATCAATGGCGTTGCGCTGTTCATCGCGTTCTGCCGTAAAATTACGTGCGGTTTGTTCCTGTGCATTTTGAATCCGGCGGATTTGATCCCGGATCAGGTTGATCTCTTGTTTGATCGCCTCAAGCGATACGACTCGGGTATTCGCCTCGATCCGGTAGTGGTTGATTTTTTCCTGGGATTTTTGGAGGGCCAGCGGCAAAGGAGCAAAACGCTTTTCAAGTGATTCGGTATCTGTCCGGATCCGGCTGATCACGACGGCGCTCTTAGCGACGGTGGACTGGGCGGCCTTTTGTTGGTCTTTAGCGCCGGCAATGATCTGGTTAAGCTGCCTGAGTTTTTGATCGAGTTGATTAATTTGGCTGATGAGGCTTTGGGATTCACTTTTTACCTGGCTGATCTTGCCGTCAAATGAACGCAGATCCTGTTTGGCCTTTTCGATCTGGGGCGCCAGTTGGCCGGAAGGATCATTGCTTGAAAGGAGGCGGGTGAGGTGGTCCCGGATTCCATTCCGCTGAGTTTCGAGGTTATCCAGCCTGCCTTTTAGTCTGGACCGCTCGATTGTAGCCTGATTTTTCTCACGCTCTGTTTTTTGAATATTTTCCTGGGCGTTCAAGATCTTTTTTTCTGCCTCTTTTTGTTGTTCCTCAGCTTTCCGGATATTTGTTTTTTCGTTTTCAATTTCTTTATCCCTTAAGCCAAGAGAAGTTTGTATGCCGTTGATCTCATCGTTTAATTTCCGGGCGTGGGATTGATGGTCAATGACCTCATTGGTCAGCCCCCTGATTTCCGTATTCAGTGCACGGGCTTTTTGTTCGAGGACAGACAGTTTACTGCGCCATTCGGCTGCATCTATTCCTGTTTCCAGCAAGTCGCATCCCCGGTTGGTACAAATCAGGTCGAGGTTATAAATATGGCGCCGCATCAGGAACAGATTTTCTCCAAACCCGGCATGTTGATCGTTGATATCCAGGATCATCCGGTGGGCCTGGCTTTCGCTTTCCGTTATTTTCCTGGCGGTTTGCTCTGCTTTTTCGGTTAATTCCAGGATCTTTCGCCTCCTTTCTTCCCGTTCGATCTCGGGTTGGAAACCGGCCCGGATGAGGGTGTTTTTAATTTGTTCCCGGACTTGGGCGTCCGGTTCTTCAAAAGCCGCCAGCAATAAAAAATCAGGTTCTATATATCCGTTCTCTTCGCGGTAGGTGCCTAAAAGCTGCCGGGTTCCAATTTGTCCCAGGGCTTTGAGGATGTCCTGTTTATTTTCGGTTTCATGGCGACTTTCCCAGGCGGACTTGAGCAAGGCGAGTCCGTCGATGTACCGGATATTTCCGAATTCCTGATAAAGGGTTTTGCGCAATTCGGTTTCGGTTTCAATTACGGAAGACAGCTCCTGAATGGTCTCCAATAATTGATGGGGAACTGGTCGTATGATCGCTGCGAGCGCTTCTTTTCTGGCCGCCAACGGGCAATGAGGGGTGGAAACGATGATTTTGAGGCAATGGTTGATGCGTTCGGCATACCGGATGCTTATGGCATCTATTTGAAGCCGTTGCGGCCTTTGGTTCTCGTCTCTCCGGCCGAATAACCGGTCTTCTTCCTGCTGGGTGAGGTGCTGGAACCTGTTCAGCCCAACTAATTGGCTGGTTAAGAATGAGATGGCGGCGGGGAACGGGAAAGAAGCCGGCGCATCCCTGTTTTTCAGGCGATCTTCAATGTAAGTGCAGATTTTGTTGATCTCGGCCCAGCTTCGGACGGTGTGAAGGTTAGCCAGTATTTCAAAAAGCTGGCTTTTATCCGCCAGGTTTGGTTTTTTATCCGTCAATAGATCCGAAACAGGTTTCTGGATCAAACAATTTAACCCCACGCGGTGCAGGACCGGCAGCGGGAGGGGCGCCGGATCTTGAGTTGTGGAGCCTAGCCATTGTTCGAGCAGGCGGAGATCCTGCAGCAATTTGTCGGGCGATTGGGACAAGGCGCCGGCCCACTGATGCAGGTTGGCGATGCATTGGCGGATGATTTCCCGGTTACCCTGGTCATCATAGGCTAGCTTGAACGGCAGGGTTGCATGGGCTGCAATAATTTCAAAGGAAACTTCCGGCAGGGTGTAATTGGAGAACCGGTGGAGCGCCTCCAATATGAAATTTCCGGAAGCGGTATGGGGTTCGATAAGGCTTCGGAGGATAATCTCCGAGCCTGCTTCCTGGAAAGCCCTGCGGGAGCGGAGATTGTCGGGCAGGAAATCGCGGTTTAAGAAATCAACCAAAACATGCGACACCTTTTGATTCACATGCTCCATTTTCCGGCCTTTTCCGGCATCCAGCAACAGCCAGGCTACCAGGTCGTTTGTTTCAGGAATATTTTCTTTGCTGGTGGCAACATGGATCAGTTCGTCCAGGATTTTATGCCCTTCGAATTCCTGGTCGAAGAACCGGTCAAAGACGCTGGCAGTCAAATGACGCATGACCACCTCCTTGGACGCTGAAGACCGGGCACGGTGGAGCATTTCCAGCAAAGATGTCCGGGCCGCCTCCTTCACGTGGGGATCCTCCAGGGCGAGGATGAGAGTTCTGACGGCAATTTCATCCTGCGGCGGCAAGGCTTTCAGTACCTGAATGGCTGCTTTTTTCTCCACAGGGGATTTGTTTCCTGTACCTGTGAAGGTTTGAATGGCAGCCCTTCTTTCCGCCTGGGTAATGTTGTGCTTTTCCATTTCTATTTGAATAACAAGAATGCGGCGAGACAAATCATATTAAGGGTCATCAGGCCGTAGCCGACCCAGAGCAGCCATTGCTGATTCTTTGATTTATGCTCCCAGACCTCGATCAGACGGGTCATTTTAAGGGCGTTTTGCCTGGCATCTTCGGTAAAATCTGTTACCTGTCGGGTCAAGTTTTTCAGGCCGCTCAGGGTATCCGGGATATCATTTTTCATACTGTTGATCAGGCCGTCATTTGTTTTGGCAAACAGTTGCAAATCGGCCATGGCCTCTTTCATTTTATGGGTTTGTTCCGCCAAGCTGGTCAGATGGCCGCCGACCAGCCGTTTGAATTCCTGCCGGTCAACGACAGAGGCTTCGGTCCATTCCTGGATCAGGTGCATTACCTCATCGAATGTTTTTTCCATTTTATCGCGACCCGACATGAAGGTGTTGAACCGCTCAATTATTTTATCATCCAGGCTGTTCAATCCGTGTGCGGCGGTCTGGAGGGGCTGGATGGCGCTTTTCACATCGCTGAGCCATTCTGGCATGGTATCCAGGTGAGGGATATTGTTGGCCATTTGCTGGAAGGCGAGATGAGTCTGACCCAGTTCATCCTTCAACCCCGCCACCGACCGGACGGTGTCGTGCAGACCCGACCGGAGTTCATTGGTTATTACGCCGTTGAATGAAGCCGGCATCTGGTGGATGGCTTTTTCGTGTTCGGTTAATTTTTGAGTAAGCCCTGCGGCGTGATCATCGAGTTTCCGGAGGGATTCCTGCGACCGCCGGAGGTGCCGGTACAGAAAAAAAGCTATGGCGCCTGTGGTCATGAAAATGAGGCCGAGCAGAATCTGGATGGGTCCAAACATGGCATTTTTAATTTTAATGGCAGATCAAATCAGTTTGAATTCAGGTTTGTTAAATTTCTGAGATTTTCGGCGGCGGATTGCAAATCGAGCCTGCGAATTTTTTCTTTGATCCGCTGCCGGTTTTCCAAAGAGAGATTAGTTTTATTTTGTTCAAAAAGTTGTTCTGCCCGGAAGGCGGCCAACCACACCAGGACATTGCCCAGGTGCATGCAATCGATGTCTTCGTATACCCCGAAACTGTCCTTAGGGATAAAGGGGTCAGCTTCAACGATTTTCTCAGCCAGGATGAGGAGTTTGCGGTCGTCGACCGGTATTTTCAGGGCGCTTTCAAAATTGAAAATGAGTTCCCGGAGTTCATCAGGAGTAAATTTTTGTTTTTGTGCGGCCAGTTGTTGGTCGATCCGCATCAGCCAAGTGAGAAATAAACGGTCATATTTGGGCAACCTCCGGCGGGTAACTCTTAGGTTGAGGGAGTTTTGAAAGGCGGCTCTATGGTTCATGCTGAAGAGGGCTTCCAAAACCCTTGGGATGAGGTACTCGGAAAAAATCTGGCCTTCGTCAGGTAATAACTCCGCCTTTTCCAGGTCCGCTCCCTGGCCATATTCCCTTCGAAGCTCCCGGAGCGCAGCCATGTCGGAGAGCCCTTGGGTAGCACAAATTTGTAAACTTAGAGCGATTCGTTGATAACGTTTGTCGGCCGACCCTTTCAAAACAGGCAAGGCAAAAAATTCAACGATACGATGATCTTTGGTTTTCAGGCCGTTATTTGCAATAAAACAGGCCGTCGACAACTGCCATTCCGGATCGGATATGCCCAATAATTTATCCCAATATTGGAGAGCTTCACTCCAGTTTTCCTCGAATTCCAGTCTTTTCGCTTCCAGTAAAATTGCCCACGGACTTTCGGCGGCAAGGTCTGCCTGGTGTTTTTCGGCATCCAGGTGACGGCAGACATGAGCAATTATCCCGGAATTCGGGTCGATCAGATGCTGTGATCGGACCAGGGGGCCCGCATAGGGGAAAGGCTGATCAACACTATTGGCCATCCAATATTTTTTGTAGGCATTTCCAGCCGGTTCCGGTTCGTTCCGGTTGATATGGCATAAAATTAATTGGGCGGCAACCCCGGCTTTTTCGGTTGTTCGACCCTGATTTTCAGCAATTCCGATCATACGGTAAGCGCAGGCAAGTGACAATTCCCAATCCTTATTATTCATGAGGGCGCCCAACAACGTCCCCAGTTTATCCAATTGTTTTGTTTCTCCGAAAATGACTTGTCTGGACAATGAAGTGAAATCAGCAGCCCAATCGGTTTTGTCCGAAAGAAATTCAATCATGGCGAACTGGTCGGATGCCTGCCGGACAGAATAAGAAAGGCAGGTCTTCAATGCTTCAGGCATTTCATCGGGACGATCTTCCCAGCCAATTTTGATCAGCCTGAAAAAACGGCCAAAATCATGTTTAAGGTCATCGATGATAAGACATAGGATCGCATCGACGGCATTGCTTGCCGGAAATAAAGCCAGGGCATCCAGGAAAACATCCAACCGCCGGTCCAGCAATTTGATTCTTTTCCAATCTGCAACCGTTAAGGCCCATTCCGGATTTTGCCGTTCCAACTGGCATTGGACCCAGGAAAGCATTTTTTCTTCGAATGCGGACTTTGGCTTTTCCATTTACCGGAGCTGTATTAAAATTTCATTGGTTGGCGCCCATGTTTTTGTTGCAGGTTTGAACCAGGCCGTCGCCTCAAATGGTAAAGGTTGCGGCGCCCGGCGTTCTCATTTTTCCTTGCTTTTTCCCATTAATGTAGACGGTGGCTTCACCTGTAGCGCTGTGGTTGATCACGGCTTCTCCATGGTCGTTGGTATAAACCTGACCGCTCATACCAGAGTTGACAAAACCATCCCACCCGAGGACAACTTTTGCCCGCGACTCCCACCGGCCGTATTTGCTGTTGTAGACCTTAATAATGCTGGTTGCCATTTTCGCTGATTTTAGACTGGTTGAAAATACGCAGCTAAAATGTATGTTTTTTTTTTCAATACCAAGGAGAAAAGAATAGGCGATCAATCCACGGTTTTGAGCAAATTTTAACTTATTCCGGATTATTTTATTGATAAACAGTTGGTTAAAGTTGGAAAGCTCGGGATGCAGGGAAGGAAAAAAAAACTAAAGTGCGTAAAAATATTCCAGGTTTGCCCCATCGGTTACCCGGATGAAAAGTGGTTTGATATTGTATATGGCGTGTTGAAAGGCGTAAGGAAACAGCTTGGGGGAGCCGCTTTCGCGGACATAATCTTCGAATTCATCAAAACGGCAGGCTATTGACAGTGCGTAAGAATCCCCTTCGGTTTCAAATGTGCGGATAAGGTCGTGAAAAGAAGAAACTCCGGCGTTCTTTTCGGCGTGCCCGGATGTTTGAAATCCGGATAGCATTTGAATGATTTTTTCAACGGTCTGGCGATCGCCTTCGTACGGACAGGAACGCAAAAGAGTATGATGCAATTCCGACAGGTAGGCAGGGTCAGGCCGGATATGGTTCCAGGGAGGGGAAGGCTCCAGCGCCTGGGCCAGGTAAACGATCACGCGATTGGACCACGACCGATAATTTTCAAGCACTTCGATCAAGGCCTTGCTTTCGTTGTGGATCAGAAAGGCCGTTAGGGCGCCCTTTGCAGACTTGGTGGCTGATGGGTGCAGATGAAACCCCTTTGCCCAGACCTTGAGCAGTTGTTCAGCAAGTTCAAGGATCGGCCCGAACCGCTGGAACTGGATGAAATGGGTAAAAAAGGCCTGAATTGAAGTTTCGATGGCCGGCTCGAGGTCTTCGCCTTTTGAAAACGCCCGGTCACATTTATCTATGAACCGCAGTAAAATGGTTTTGAGCGTATCGACGAGCTTTGTACTTTTTTCATGCACAAAGGTGTAGGGCGACAAAAGGTAAAGCAGATTTGAAAATGACCCCGGCGCAGCGGGGTTGTTCAGCGCCTTCAGCATAAAGCCGGCAATTTGTTCCGTGAGCTGAAGGCTTTGGAATTTGCCGATATGACTTCTGAAATATTGGTCGTCTTCTTGCTGTATACTCAAAGAATTGAGTAAGTGCAATAAAAATGAATACTCATCCTGCGCCAGGTTTCCTTTTTTGAGCATGAGTATCAGGATAGAAAATTCGTCCAGGTAATCATCCCACATTAGCCTGCGGTTATGCCCATCCATTTCCTGCTCGATCCGGTTATGAAAATCCTTTAAACGCGCAAATAAAATTTTATTCAATTCAGTATGCTGATAAGGGGAGGAAAGCAATGCGTTGATATAATGATGAAATTTTACGCCCTCATTTTGGGTCATGGCTGCCAGTATTTTCCGCTGGAATACCTGGGTTCGTACGCATTGTTCACGGATTAAATAAAAATGACGCTCGTAAACAGGGTCTGAATCGTGCAGGGCCAGGTTTTCAAAAAAGCCGCAAAACTCCTCCGCCAGGTCCGGGTCTTTTTGAATAACCAGGGGGATAAAAGAAACCAGGACTTCTTCCAGGGCGGTTTTCAGATCATTTTCAAGGCTTTTGTCGGGGCTCCAACTGGAAAGCAGATTATCCACTCTTTCAGACGCTGGGTTGTATTGTAAAATGGACCTGACCTGCTCCAGGTATCTGGTCAAAAATTCATAGGGGACGATAAGGTCTGATTCCGGGTCTTTATCAACAATGGGCAGCAGACCGGGGCGGCGGGGCGGTTTCCCTTTTTTGACGGCGCCTTTGGGCAGGTAAGAAAGCAGGTATAACCGGACCAGGTCCTCGTAGGGTGTCAGGCATTGGATGCCTGCCGGAAGGTTTTCCCTGGGTTCCCAGAAAAGGCGGTTGTCCTTTCCTTTATGGTACCTTAAAAGCAAGGCCAGGGCCATTACCTGTTTGAAAGCCGGAATGTAAAAGATCCGGTTCAGGCAGTTCTTTAGTTCATCGGGTGAAAGGCTAAAGATGTAAGAGGCAGCAAAGACCTGGCTGGCAAATGGAATAGTGAATTGATAATTCCGGGCGCTGGCTGCAAGTGAAAAAACATTGGCAACGCCAAAATGAGCCAACTTGTCCAAAAAATGCATTTGATCCTCGTCCAGTTCGCCATCCAGTAAATACCGGACCTCTTCGCGGGTGGCAAACTGTTTATCAAAGATCAGCTTTCCCAGCTTCCTGCACATTTCTTCGAGGGATTGCTCCTGGTACCTTTTTTCGAGCATCCGGTTTTTCAGGCTGTAAAAAATTTCTGCTGGTAATTGAATGAAAAAATCCTCGTCCAGCGACTGCCCGTCCGTGAAGTGTTCGATCAGAAAGATGACTAGCCAGGGGTACCTGAGCAACTGGTTTCTCGATTCAAACCGGGAGTTATTGCGGAAAGCGTTGTAAAAGGTCAGGAGTTTTCCGGTATTGTTCAATAGCTTGTCGACTAAAAGATAAATGCTTTCGGTGGAATAGGGGAGTAGTTCAAGTATAAGGGTTGCCCCGGTATTTTTGCCTGCGATGAACTTGCTGCGGGAGGTCAAAACATACCTGATCGTATAGTCGAGTTCATTCAGCAATTCCGAACGGAGCGTATCCGAAGCGATTTCGTCAAAAGCGTCCAGCAGCAATACCGTATGGTCGTTGAGGTGAACCAAGGCGCCGGCTTCGGTCTCGTCGAGGTGGTAATACCAGGCTGCAAGGGCCGCAAGGCTGCCCTGATACGCCGACAGGGGCAAATAGAGCCTGGTAAATGGCGACCCTTTTTCCAACGAAAAATAATGAAGCAAGGTGGTTTTGCCGGTAAAACTGTCCGAATGAACAAGGACTTTTGAATCCTGGCGCATCAAGGTTTCCAAAGCCGGCTCCACGCGCCCCCGGAAATTATCCGCCAAGGCAGGATGGAGATAGATTTTTTCGAGCGGATAAGAACGATAGAAACTCCGGATTTGTCCCAGCCGCTGTTTGTTGAGGCGATCGATCCTTTGAGAAAGGTCAAGAGATACGGTTTCTGATTTTTTCCCGACCTCAACCTCAATGGGGATATCTTTTTTTCGGCAATAATCCATATAGGAATCAAACCCTAATAAAACGGCAAATTGTTCGCGGACAGCAGGACGGCCTTTGGAGTTATGTATTTTGAAAAACCGGTATAATGAACTTGAGGTGGGCGTTTTAAGCTTTGAGTTAGGCCGGTGGCCCGGGAAACAACGCTGTTTTTTAATTGGGTCTGCGTCGACAATCCGAAGAATTTTCTCCCTCATCCTGTCTTCAAAATCCTCAAATTTTTTTTGGGTCCACTGTGTGGGATGTCCAAACGGAAAAGTCTTTTCAATATCATTCGCTATTGATTTCCAAAAGGTTGTAAAGTTTTCATTTTTCATTTCAATTTCAAATTTGATTTGAAGAGGTTTCCGCTCCCGTACAGCCTATTTTTGAATTCGCCGGTAAATTAAAAACAATTGCGCAGTTGATTCCCGGAAGGCCTTCCATAACTTCTCAGAGAATCTGTTATGGAAATCAAGCTCTTTTTGCAGACATTCTTTTTGTTTTTTGTTTTACAGTTTTGCCTGGTGAATCAGGGAAAGGCCCAAATCCATCAGGACGATATTATCCTGCGTTTTTCGGCCGGCCAGGATGAAATTAACCTGGAGGTTCATCGGGTTGATCCGAATGGATCCAATGCAACGGAACCCGTATTCTTCGATTTCCGGATCACAGACGACCAGGGGGTCGAAGTATTGAACCAGGCAGGACTTGTCCCTGGCCGGTACCAGATCCAAACAACAGTCGCCATGCCGGGACGGATTTACATCATTCTTGACTTTGGGGTGTTCCGGATCATTCAACAAATCGACCGGAATCCGGTATCCGCATGAATTGAATTCCAGCGATCAACCTGATCGCTGGAATTTTTTTATTGAAGCTCAATGATCTTTTCTTCCAACCAGGCCTTGGATACCGGGTTGCATCCGGCTATTCTGTCCTCCAATTCTTTCCATTTGGTTTGGTATTCCCGGTCTTTTTTTTTGTAGATCCTCCGGGTGATATCATAAAACCGGTAAAGTTGCTTGAAACATTGCTCGAAATCCTTGTATCGCCCCAAACGGTCATCAGCAAGTTGGTTTTTTCTACTCCCCTCATCACCAATCATCTTGCGCAATGCATCCAGGACGTTTTCAATGTCAATCTTATCTTTTGATAATAGTTTTGAATCCCTGATAAACAGTTCATAAAGGATCATCAACTGAAGCGTTTTTGCTTTAAGGTTAATGAATATGCCTTGCTTCCGCAGGGGAACGCCTGATAACCGGTAAGCCTCTTCAAAATTCTTCTGCCGGAAAGCCAGCAGCGCCATGCAATAGGTGGCATAGGTTTTGCGGAATTCAGGGGCTAAAAAACGGCTGTAGTAACGGATGAACTTTTGTGTCCATTCCATGGGGTCTCTGAATCCGTCTTCCCCGGGATCGGGTGAAATACCCGTTACTGCGGCGCGGTTGAATACTTCCATATTTTGAACGGACAATGCCGTGACGACCAGATTGATGAAAATACCCGGTACAAGCCAATAAGACGTTTTTTCCGTTTTTGCAATCTCTAATTTCAGGTTGATGATCTGGACGTCTGCTTCGAAAAAGAATTCTGAAAAATTGCCTTGTCCTTTGTTTAATTGTTTGATGCAAAAATTGGTTAAAAAAGAATAAATCTCAATCAGGTCTTCTTTGGCAATTGAGAAAGAATGCGCCTCAATCATCCGTTTTACAGCAGTATAATATGTTTCACAATCCTGACCCGAATGAAAATTGAGTTCAAATAATTTCCTGATTTCATTGTACAATAATACAATGGGGTGCTGTGATCCTTCTTTTTCTATGATTTCCAGAATTTCCTGGAGCAATAAAAAATCCGACCGGGAATAGGGAATTTGGGCTTCTTTCACGAGCCCTGAATAACTTAGATAGCTGCAATATAAATTCAGTTTATGGTATATATAATAATTATCAAGAACACTGGAAATGTTTTTCAGATTGGGCTCGATCTCCCTCCGTCCGGATAATTCAATTTCTCTGCGTTTGTTCTTTTCAAAAAGAACCTGTTCAAGCAAATATTGATCAAATTTTATCATTCCTGTGCTTCTTGTCCGGGAAAAGGCTCAAACCCGTATATAAATCTTCCTCCGGTCCAGCCACCAACCCACCAGCCAGCAAAGCAGCATGAAAGCCACTGCAAAGGCGAATGCGCCAAAATAGGGGCCGATCCATTGGAACCCTTTTTCGTACACAAAACGGTACAGCGGTTTTTCTCCGTCCACCCGGATGAACCACATGAAGATGGCCAGGTATTCCGACAACAGATAAATGGCCAGCGGGTTTTTGCCGAATACTTCGAAAAAACGGTAGTTGACCGGCTTTTTTACGAAATCGGTGGTGTATATGATGATGGCCAGCAACACCAGATCGATCCCGACCGTGAGGGTGACAAAAGAGCTGGTCCACAGCTTCTTATTGACCGGAAAGACCAGATCCCACCAATAAGAAAGGATCAACAGCCCAACGCCGGTCAGCAAGAGTTTGGACAACTTTTCATAATTCAACCCGCCCTCGATGATGTATTTGCCTGCAAGGTACCCGCCCAACACATTCACCACAGCCGGAAAGGTACTCAGCAATCCTTCCGGGTCAAAGGGAATGCCCTCGCCCATGTACAGGTGGCTGTCGCCGAATATCCAGCGGTCGAGCGTGCGTGCAAAATTGTTTTCCAGGGTGTAATCCCCGAAAGCGTACATCACGATCCAGTAGCCCGCCAGGAGCAGCCCGGAAGCAATCCACAACTGGCGTCTGGACAGGTAAAAAACCATTATTGCACCGATGAAATAACAAAGCGCGATGCGCTGCAATACACCCAATATCCGGGTTTCGCTGAACGGGATGAACGAAAGGCCGCCCGCGTCGTTCCACCTGAAAAACGGGATCCAGTACATCGTATACCCCAGCAGAAAGATCAGGAGCGTCCGCTTGAGGATCTTGCCGAATACCGCGGATAAGGGCTGATCTCCCCAACGGGCCTTGACAAAAGCCAGGGCGTTGCCCACAGCGAAGAGGAAAGAGGGAAACACCAGGTCGGTCGGCGTAAAACCATGCCAGACGGCATGCTGGAGCGGTGAAAAGGTATATTGCCAGTCGCCCGAAGTATTCACGATGATCATCAGGCAGATGGTCATTCCCCGGAAGACGTCAAGGGCCAGGAAACGTTGCATGGTTTTTTCGTTTTGAGGGGGTAAAGTACGGAGTTGTAGGGAATTGTTGAGGGAAAAGTTTGGAGTTTTGATGGTTTGGAGTTCGCGCATCCTCCACCACGCCGTAGCGTGGTGGCGTGGCACGCACTTCCTCCACCACGCCGTGGCGTGGTGGCGTGGCACGCATTGGCGTCATCCGCTCAATATTTCCTCCATCCGCTCAATTCTCTCTTCCGATTATACCCTGAAATGGTATTTTTACGAGTCGCTATTTTAAGGGCGGCCAAAGCCATGTCCGGAGCAAATGTTGACAACATGGAGCATTTTCCCTCGACCCGCGCCAATGCGTGGCAAGCTGTCAGCCCTCGACCGTCCACCGTTAAAATTCCATGTAAAAGCAAATGCCGGTCCGGACGGATCTGGGGCATTTTCCTTTTCCTGGCGTTGAGCATCGGAGAGATTCGGGCTCAATTGCCCGATTACCACCTCCAACTCTTCGATTATACCTCTGGTATCCGGCCCGGAATGATCATGGCTACCGCCCGGGACGCCCGGGGTTTTTTATGGATCCTTTATCCCAGGAGTATCCAGCGCTTCGATGGCAACAAAGCCGTCGTCTTTAAATCCGGGGGGAATTTTCAACACCTGTTCAGCGATGCCGACGGCCGGATATGGCTTTCTACCGCAAAAGAAATTTTCCGGTTTGAGGAGCATCAAGGCGAATTTCGGGAGATTTCCCTTGCTCCGCGTGATTCCCAATTGGTGATCGGCCATCTTTTCCAAATGCCGGGCAAACCGGTTGCTGTGATCACGACTGCCGGGTTTTATGAATTCCGGCCCCGGGAACGGCATTTTGCCCCCATCCTGACTGATCTGCCGCTGAAATATCCTATCGGGGTCCGGATTTTCGGCGCATACGGGTCCACCCTGTTTTTCAGGAAAGGCAATCAACTTTTCCGGTATCAAACCCAGGAAAAAAAACTGGACAGTTTGCCCGATCAAAACATCCAGATCCTGTTTCCATTGAATGAAGACAGCTTGTTGGCGACCACGTGGCAAAACAACAGTTTCTGGTACAATTTCCGCTCCGGGGTCCTGACGACGGCCAATCCCCCTGAATCCGTAAAAAGCCCGTATTCTTCTACCTTCAGCGTGCGCAGCATGGTAGAATTTGAGCCCAATCGCTTTTTATTGGCTACCCGCGACGGTATTCTGGAATACAACAGCCGGCAGCAGGTATTTAAACGGTTAAAATTCTTTTTGAACGGTCGTCAGGTGGCGACCAACGATTATTCCAATTCGATCCACCTGGACAAGGAAGGCGTTGTCTGGCTGGGCGCTATCGACGGCATTGCCCGTTTTTCCATCCGGAAGCCCCCGATTGGCCTGATCCGCATCCGGCAACTCAATGACGACCTTCCTGCCGGCATCGACAATATCCGGAAAATAGTGGAAGATGAACAGGGTAACCTGTGGCTGGCTACCGGCAGCGGTTTTGTCTGCTGGAAAAAGGACCGGGACGACTGGATTCTTTTTTTGCCTGCACCCGGAGCGACCGACCGGCTGAACCACCCGTCTATCCGCGGCCTGACCTATGACGGGAAATATCTCATTCTCGGCCCTGCCGACCTGGGGTTGTGGCTTTTCGACCCCAAAACTTACCGATACAGACGGCCGGCCTACGACTCCCAGGGTACCAAAAATCTGAGCGTCCAGGATTTTATCGACGACATCCTCACCCTGCGCAGCGGCGACCACCTTGTAATGGGCCGCGACGCGCTGTACCGGCTTGATGGTAAAACCTACCAATTGAGCCAGGTGGTAACGCCGGCCTCCGGCGAAAACCTCAACTACGCATTCCAGGGGCGCAACGGCGTCGTTTGGCTGACCACTGCATACGGCCTGCATTGCCTCGACGAAAGCCTGAATTACCGGCTCAAAGTTCCCTTGCCGCCGGAGGCCAATCCGGTAACGGCGGGCTGTGTATTGCCGGATGACCGTTTGCTTTTTTCCTGCGCCAAAGGCGTTTTTACCGCCCGGTACTATGAAACCGGCGGCCGGCCCGCTGTCGCGTTGGAAAAATTCACCGGCGTTTTTGACGGGATCTTTCTGGCTACTTTGTACCAGGACCGGAAAGGCTCGATATGGGCTACATCCGACAACGGCATTTACCGGTACGATCCGGCAACTTCGAAGATGGACCGGTTCGATTATTCCGACAACGTCCAGGGGTATGGTTTTAACGGCAACAGTTGGTTGCGGTCGAAGGAAGGTTTCCTGTTTTTTGGCGGCATCAACGGCCTCAACTATCTGCAGCCTGAATCCATGGATTTGCAGAACGAATCCCTCCAGGTATTTATCCACCGGGTCAGAAACGGGACAGTCGATTCTGTGGTTTACCATCCGGGGCAAAAAGCGGTACTGCGTTACGCGCAGCGCTCCCTCGAAGCCGAGTTTGTGGCGCCCTATTTCAACAATGCCGAAAAAGTAAAATTCAGGTATCGCCTGGAAGGTTTCGACAGCGACTGGAAATATACCGGCAACAACAATCTTGTACGTTTCAATTCCCTCGCGCCCGGCGATTATACCCTTCGTCTGGAAGCCACCCTGAACAATGTAGATTGGGTAGCGGCAAAAAACCATTTCTCCTTCAGCGTCCAGGCGCCGTTCTGGCTGACCTGGTGGTTTATTTTGTTTTCGGGGCTCCTGCTGGCCGGCGGATTAACCTTTTTCATCCGTAACCGGAATAAAAAAATAGCGGAAAAAATGGAGGATCTGGAAGCCGAGCAGGCCATCCATTATTTTTCTTCCAGCATGTCGGAAGAGGGGTCCGAGGAGCAAATCCTTTGGGGTGTTGTGAAAAACTGCATCGGCCGGTTGAATTTTGAACATTGTGTGATCTACCTGGTGGATGAAAACCGGAATGTCCTGGTGCAGAAAGCTGCGCTCGGCCCCAAAAGCAACGGTCAAGCCGGCATTTTCCAACCGCTCGAAATTCCATTGGGGAAAGGTATAGCAGGCAGCGCCGCCGCCGCCGGCAGGGCAGAACTGGTAAAAGATACCACCAGGGATGCACGGTACATTGTGGACGACAAACCCCGCATGTCCGAAATTGCCGTCCCGATCGTGTCGGACGGCAAAGTATTAGGCGTCATAGACTGCGAACACTCAAAAAAAGCGTTCTTTACTCAAAAGCATTTGTCCATATTGACTACAATTGCCTCTCTTTGTGCCGGTAAAATGGTGAAAGCCAGGGCGGAAGCCGAAAAACAAGCAGCAGAATTGATCCTTATGGACACCAGAGAAAAAATGGCGGATGCAGAGATGCAGGCGCTGCGGGCACAAATGAACCCGCACTTTATTTTCAATTGTTTGAATTCCATCAACCGGTACATCGTCAAAAGCGATCAGGCGACCGCTTCCCTGTACCTCACCCGTTTTGCCAAGCTGATCCGGCTGATCCTGGATAATTCCAACAGCAAGACGGTGACGCTTGCCAACGAGCTGGAGGCCCTGCGCCTGTACATCGAAATGGAAAGTATCCGGTTTGAACGGCAGTTCAGTTATTCGATCGAGGTGGAAGAAGGAGTTCAGGCCGACAATATCTGCGTGCCGCCGCTGATCATACAACCCTACGTGGAAAATGCCATCTGGCATGGCCTGCTGCACAAGGAGAACGAAGGCCGGCTGACCATCCGGATGTACCTGGAAACCGGATCCCAACTCATTTGTGTCATTGAAGACGACGGCATCGGGCGGGAGAAGGCCCGGGAGTTAAGGAGCAAAAATGTATCGACGAAAAAATCCCTGGGCATGAAACTGACGGAAGACCGGCTTGCCCTGCTCAATAAACAGGCGCAACTGGACGCCTCGGTGGAAGTGGAAGACCTGAAAACGGAAGACGGAACGCCTGCGGGCACCCGCGTTATTTTAAAAATTCCTGTAGACGATTAATACCAAGCTTATGATCAAGTGCATCCTGGTAGACGATGAACGCAACGCCCTCGAGATGATGGAGTGGCTGCTGAAAACCTACTGCCCTCAGGTGGAAATCGCGGAAATGTGCATGTCCGGAGAACAGGGCATCGAAGCGATCCAAAAACACAAACCCGACGTGGTTTTTCTGGATATTGAAATGCCGAGGATGAACGGCTTTGATATGCTGGAGCGTTTCGAGAAACTGTTTTTCGACGTGGTTTTCTGCACGGCCTACGACCAGTTTGCCATCAAGGCATTCCGGTACAGCGCCCTCAATTATCTGTTGAAACCCGTCGACCCTGAAGACCTGAAAATCACGGTTGCCCGGCTGGAAGAAAAAAAGGCCGTTCCCACCCGCGAACAGTTTGAATTGCTGTTGCAAAATATACAAAAAATAGGCAAAAACACCCCGCAACGCATCGCGCTGACCACCAACGACGGGTTGATCTTTGTGCCCACCGGCGATATTATTTATTGTATGGCTGAAAGTAACTATACCGTCGTGGTGTTGTCCAGCGGTAAAAAGATCCTCGTCTCCAAAGTCCTCAAGGAAATCGACGAAGCGCTGAGCGGGAATGATTTTTGCAGGGTGCACAATTCCTATCTCATCAATATCAACCGGATTAAAAAATTTGTGCGGGGTGAAGGGGGGTACATTATTATGGATGACGATGCCACTATTGGTATTTCGCGTAGCCGGAAACAGGAGTTTATGGAGTTGTTTTCCAGGTTTTGAGTTTTGAGCTTTGAGTTGGGACTCACGACTCAAATCCGGAAAAATATCCGTTTTTTGTATAGCCAGCAACACAAATACCAAAGGAGCGCCAAAACGAGCAGGCTGGTGATGATAGCCGTAATTGGTTCCCCGGTCCAACCCAGCAGGGAGGCGGTGAACGGGATCACCATATTCCGGATCAGATCCGCGCCGCCCACGTGCGCAAACAGGTAAATGAACAAAGAATTCATGCCGACGATGGAAAAGAACAGAACCCCTTTGTTCCATTTTTTGATATCGATCAGCCAATAGGAAAAAGCCAGCGCCAGAACGGTCCAGCCTCCGCTGACCAGGACAAAGGAAGAAGTGCAGATTCGTTTGATGATGGGGGTGATTGGGTGGAGCGCATAACCGGCAATGACGCCGACCGCGCCGGCGATCAACAATATTTTTAATTTCTGCAGACTGGTGCGGTCGCTGCTCAGCAGCTGACCGGCCAGCACACCCCAGATGGTATGGGCGGTCGTGGGAATGGCATTGAAGGAAACCCAGTGCCCTCCCAGGTCGGCCCCGCCGTATTGCAGATCCAGCCAGGTCCCGAAATTTTCATTTGGCGTAAAAGGATGATTAAAGCCTTCCACCGGGAATGCCCGGTAAATGACCTCCGTGGCGGCGATCAAGACCAGGGAGAAAAGGATTTGCACCCTGGCCGGTTTCTCCATTATCAGAAAAGCCAGCAAATAAGTGACCGACAGTTGGGCCAGCACATTCTGAAACCGGAACACGATATGGCCCGGCCCCATGCAATAAAGACCCCAACCGAGGAACAACAGCAGCAAGGCGCGTCGCAGCGCATGGTTTCGGATCTGAGACCGGGTTTGTCCGCGTTTGCGCCGGTTCGCAACAGAAAAAGGGATCGCCACGCCGACGATGAACATGAAGAAAGGCTGGATCAGGTCCCAGAAACGCAATCCGGCCCAGGGGTGATGGTGAAACTGCAGGGCCGCCTGGCAGATCCAGGTTCCTTCCAGCGCCGGGCCGGTCAGGTGTTCAAACAAGGCGGTAAATTCGGCGATGAGCAGGAACATGGTCAGGCCCCTGAAAAAATCAAGGGATTGGAAGCGGCCTTCTGAAGCGGGTGAAACGATGTTTTCAGTCGCCATAAGGAATGATAATTTTGGACAAAGATAATGGACCTTTCACTGAACAATTTGCGTGTTTTGCCGGAAGATATCGGCCAATTGAAAAGGCTGAAAGTCCTGGATCTTTATTATAACGAGCTCGATCATTTGCCCGAAAGCGCCGCCCTTTTATTGATAACAATCCAATTGAAGACGTCCCCAGGGAAATAATGATGGAAGGGATGGCTGCGGTCAGAAAATATCTGAAATGACAGTTTATGGAAAATCCCGATCTACCTACGCCATCGCATTATTCCCCAAAAGGATACGTCTCCGGCATCTGATGGCCGTCGGGCTCAATATGAAGCGGATGCAGCGCCTTTGATTCATTCAGAAAGATAAAAGCGTCGTAACGATTGGGAATAATGCTGGGTACATAGTTGCCCGCTTCCCGGTCCGGATGATAAACGACCCCGATCGCCCGGTGCCCGAACGTCTTGTTGCCCAACACCATCTGGATTTCGGGCGACATGAGCAGGAGCAAGTCTTTTTCACCGGCCTGGTGCATCAGGTGTTCCCAACTGCCTGTCCTGGCCGGCGGCATGTGCAGGTCGCGCATCACGTCGCCCCAATGCCGCCCTGCGATTACCCTACCCTGATAAGCGCCGAATCCGACGGTAAAAACCGCTTTTTCAGGGTGGTCTTCTCTCACCAGCTGACCCACGTTCACCATTCCTTCCCTGCGCATATCGGTAGCCCTGGCATCGCCGATATGGGTATTGTGTTCCCAGACAATCGCCTTGGCTTTCGGGCCGTGGTGATCCATCAGGCGGTTCAGCGTTTCCACCATATGCCGGTCGCGGATATTCCAGGACCTGGGGCCGCTTTGTATCATCGTCCGGTAGTATCGTTCGGCATTGACTGCCACAAATGCGTTTTGTTCGGTACTCATCACGGCTTCCGGGTCGGAGTTGTAATTTTCCATTTTCCGGAGAATTTCCCCGAGCAATTCCACCACCTCGTTTTCGCAGGATGCGGGCGCCAATGGGTTGAGCGTTGAACGGGCGTAACCGCCACCCTCTTCGTTGTAGGGTTCGAAACATTTCCATGCCTGCAGCGCTGTTTCCTTTGCAGCCGGGTCGGCCTTGTCCAGATAGCCGATAATGGCTTCCAGCGATTCCCAAAGGCTGTACACGTCCAGGCCGTAAAACCCGATTTTTTTATTGGAGGGTTTGCCCGTATTGAAGTTTCGCAACCATTCGGCCAGCGCAACAATTTCCCAGTTGGCCCACATCCAGGTTGGCCAACGGTTGAAGGCGTGGAGTACTTCCATTGCCGACCCGCCGGAATCGGGATACCCCTTGATGAAACGGTTCAGCCGGTAACAGTCGGGCCAGTCTCCTTCTACAGCAATGAAAGAAAACCCTTTTTCCGTGATCAACCGTTTGCTGATCGCAGTGCGCAAGGTATAGTACTCATGGGTCCCGTGCGAGGCTTCGCCCAGCAATACATAACGGGCCTCCCCAATGGCCTCCATCAAGGCATCCATCGCGCTTTCCTCATCAAGTGGGAGCGAATTTTTTTGGATCAGGTCGGCTAATTGAATGATTTCACCGCTATCTTTTATGATGAAACTGTTCATGGCGTCATTTTCCCTTAAATAAATGCAATCTGCCTGATTTTTGCCATGACCACAATCATGAACCAGGTATGATCGTGGTCATCGTAAATTTTTGTCAACATGCGTATAATGGTAACAATGAAATCCTGCGTTATGAAAACAGAAACACAAACGGACGTATCCATCCACTTGGAAGACGTTGTTCTTGCCGCCAACCTCACCGTTCCGGAAAAAGCAAGAGGTATCGTTTTGTTTTCCCACGGCAGCGGCAGCAGCCGTTTTAGCCCGCGGAACCGCTTCGTTGCGGAAGAATTGAACCATTCCGGCATAGCGACTTTGCTGGTTGACTTGCTCACCCGCGGGGAGGATGACCGGTATGAAACCCGTTTTGATATCGGCCTGCTGACCCGACGCCTGTCGGGCATCACCCGGTGGGTAACGGTTCAACCGGAGTTGAAGCACCTCCATGTGGGTTACTTCGGGGCCAGTACCGGCGCTGCTTCAGCGTTGCGGGCAGCGGCAATGTGGGCGGATAAGATTTTTGCGGTGGTGTCGAGAGGCGGGCGGCCGGATCTGGCAAAAAACGCTTTGCCTTTGGTTCAGGCGCCGACCCTGCTCATTGTCGGTTCGTTTGATGAACAGGTCATTGAACTGAATGAAGAGGCATATGAACAATTGAATTGCCTGAAGCATTTGGAAATTGTAGAGGGCGCCTCCCACTTGTTTGAGGAACCGGGCAAGCTGGAGGAAGTGGCGGTTCTGGCTGCAAAATGGTTCGACAGGTACCTCCAGCCTGAATTGGAGAAGATGGAATGATGCGGGAAAATAAAACCTGATTTTTTACTGCCAAAAAAACCAACCATGCGATTCAGAGACAGAATTGATGCCGCTATACAACTGGCGCCCATGTTGGAAAAATACAGAAATGAAGAAGGCGTAGTGCTGGCCGTACCCAGAGGCGGCGTGCCCATCGGGCACTACCTCGCCAAATATTTCAATTTCCCGCTGGAGCTGCTGATGACCAAAAAACTGGGGCTGCCTTCGCAACCCGAATACGCCATCGGCGCGGTCACGCTGGAAGACTGCATCCTGGAGGATACCTCCCAGGTATCGCAGGAGTATGTGGAAAGTGAGGTAAAACGGATCAGGGAAGAGCTCCGGCGGCGATATTATAAATTCATGGGCGGCAAGCAACCTGTCGACCTGAAAGGAAAGACGGTCATCATTGTCGACGACGGCATTGCTACCGGGCGGACGATTTTAGCCGCCATCAAACTCCTGCGGAGAAAACACCCCAAACGACTGGTGGTTGCCGTGCCGGTAGCTCCGGCAGCCGCGGCTGAGGATTTTGAAGAATTGGTGGACGACTTTATTTGCCTGTATACCCCGAGCCTGTTCTATAGTGTAAGTACCTTTTATGACGACTTTGAACAGGTGGAGGACGATGAGGTCATTACCCTTATGCAGGAGTTGAACAACCGGGCGTTGACGGTGTGAAAAACAGCCAAGATGGACCTCCTGACCGACAATGCCCTGCAGATCCTGAAAAGCCGTTACCTGCTCAGAGACCCGGACGGGAAGATCTGTGAAACCCCGGAGCAACTGTTCCGCAGGGTAGCCGGCGCGGTTGCATCTGCCGAATTGAAATGGAGCGACCGGAAAGCCGTCGATTTTTGGAGCGAATCCTTTTTCCGGTTGATGTTTGACCTGGATTTTCTGCCCAATTCCCCAACCCTGATGAATGCCGGAACGGAAAAAGGCCAATTGAGCGCCTGTTTCGTCCTGCCTGTTGAAGACAGCCTCGAAAGCATCTTCACCAGCCTGAAAAATGCCGCCCTCATCCACCAGAGCGGGGGCGGAACGGGGTTTAACTTCTCCCGGCTCCGGCCTGAAGGCGACCGGGTAACGACCGCCGGCGGGGTTTCTTCCGGGCCGGTTTCCTTCATCCGCATTTTCGACTTTGCCACCGAAACCGTCCGCCAGGGTGGCAGGCGGCGGGGCGCCAATATGGGTATCCTCAACGCCGACCACCCCGATATTGAAACTTTCATCTCCGCCAAAGCCGACGGCAAAAAACTCCGGAATTTTAACCTTTCCGTGGGTGTTACCGATGCCTTCCTCTCGGCAGTGGAACAGGACGGCGAATGGAATCTCATCAACCCGCGCACGGAGGCCATTACCCGGACCCTGAAAGCAAAAACATTGTGGCAGCAACTGGTGGAGCAGGCCTGGCAAACCGGCGACCCCGGCCTGATCTTTTTTGATACCGTCAACCGCTATCATTCTGTGCCCGGCCTCGGCGCAGTCACGGGTATGAATCCCTGCGGGGAAATGCCGTTGCTGGATTATGAAAGCTGTAATCTGGGGTCCATCAACCTTTCCAGGATGATCAAAGAAAAGGACGCCGGCATCGATTGGGAAAAACTGGAAACCACGGTCAAAACCGCCATCCGTTTCCTGGACGATGTGATCGAGATCAACCAGTACATTTTGCCGGAAATAGAACGGGTTACCAGGGCCACCCGCAAGGTCGGGTTGGGGGTGATGGGCTGGGCGGAAATGCTGATCCGGCTGGATATCCCTTATGCCTCTGACGAAGCGGTACAACTCGCCTCCCGGCTGATGCAGTTCATCAACGACCGGAGCCGCGAAGTTTCGTCGGAACTGGCCCGCCAACGCGGCCCTTTCCCCGCCTGGGACAAAAGCATTTATTATCCGGGCCAACCCCTGCGCAATGCCACCCGGACGAGCATTGCACCTACCGGCACCATTTCCATTCTTGCCGGCACGTCTTCCTCCATCGAGCCGCTGTATGCGCTGGCCTTTCGCCGGGTAGGCATTCTGGACCATAAAAGTCAACTGGAACTGAACCGGGTGGTCCGGGAAAAGATCCGGGCTGCAGGTTTCTGGACGGACGAACTGGCGCGCCAGATACAGGAAACAGGTTCCGTCGCAGACTGTCCGGACTTGCCCGAGCACCTCAGGGGCCTCCTCAAAACCAGTCTGGAGATCCCGTGGCAATACCATGTCCGGCACCAGATCGCCTTTCAGCAACATACCGACAGCGCGGTCTCCAAAACCATCAACCTGCCGGAAAATGCTACCCGGGATGACATAGCAGGCGCCTTCCTCACGGCCTGGAAATCCGGGGCGAAGGGCATCACGGTTTACCGGAGCGGGAGCAGGGTCGGGCAGGTGTTGCGGGAGGGGGGGAGGGGTAGAGGGTGAGAGGGTGAGAGAGGTGAGAGGGTGGGAGAGGTGAGAGGGTGAGAGAGGTGAGAGAGGTGAGAGGGTGAGAGCCCCGACTACCTACTAACTTCGCCGGGCTACGTCGGTCGGAGAAAGCTTCGTCGGGTGAGAGTGAGATGACGAAATCGGCAAGGCTCAGCATAAAGCGGGTGACGGGAGTATTTAGTTGAACAGATCATCCATCGTCAGAGTTTTGTCGATCAGCCCCAGGCTGTGTTCGTTGGCCTTTAGTCCGAAGGTGGTGATGAGAACCAGGAATAATTGTTTTTTGGTTTTGGTGGCTTCCCGGAAAATTTCCATTTTTTCAATCAGTTTTTCAGCATTCTTCCTGGTCACCGTATATTCCTGATTGTAATACTTGATCTCACAGATGTTGATCGTTTGATCATTCCGGTCGATCAGGAGGTCAATCCGCAGGCCGGGTTCGTTGGCGGTTCCCGGTTTATAAAAAGCAGATGAAAGGGAATAGATGCCGGCTATATCCAGGGCTTTTTTTATTTGGGGGATATGTTTCAGGCAGATGCTTTCAAAAGCGTAACCGCTCCAGGTTTTATAGGGTTGGGTCTGATTGAGGTGTTTCCAGGTTTGGTCGCCCTCCTGTTCGGCATTTTCAATAAACCTGAGATAGAACAGGGAATATTCTTGAGAAAATTTATTACCTTTCAACCCACAATGTAAATCATGAAAAGACGGGACATTTTAAAGTACACCGCGCTGGCTACAGGCGCCGCGGTCGCCGCTCCGCTGGTCAGTTCCCTGCTGGCCGGTTGCCGGCCTGAAGCGGCTGCCGATGCGTCGGACAGCGCCCTGCAGTTTTTCAGCCGGGAAGAATTTTCCCTGGTCAAAGAACTTGCCGACCTCATCCTGCCCAAAACGGACAGCCCCTCTGCTTCCGATGTCGGTGTGCACAACATGATCGATCATATGGTCGGAAAGGTTTACCCTGAAAAGGACCGGGAAGCCTATAAAAACGGTTTTGCCGCCCTGGCCGGCTACCTTAACACATCCGGCTTTTCGAAACTGGCGCCGGATAAAAAATTGAATTTGCTGAAAGAACTGGAATTGTCCCGGGCAGATGAGCTGAAAGACACTCGCCAGGCCTTTCTGGACTTTAAACAGCAAACGGTCGCCTACTACCTTTCCAGCGAAGAGATCGGCGCCAAATTTTTAACCTATTTGCCCGTACCCGGAAAATACGAACCTTGTATTTCCCTGGAAGAAGCGGGTGGAAAAGCCTGGGCGTTATGAACTTTAATATGCAAGGACAAAACGAGGTCACCTTTGACGCGATCGTCATCGGTTCCGGTATCAGCGGCGGTTTTGCGGCCATGGAGCTCTGCAAAAAAGGGTATAAAACCCTGGTGCTTGAACGGGGAAGAATGGTCAAACACGGGGAATATGAAACTGCAGGCCTGGACCCCTGGGACATTCCCAACCAGAACATGGTGACCGCTGAGGAGATCGCCAGGCATTATTTCAAACAGAACCGCCTGTCCTGGTGGGTCCGGGAAGACCATAAACACTTTATCAATAAAGACGACGAATATCCCTACGATGAGGTGGAGCGTTTCGACTGGATTCGCGGGCATCACGTCGGCGGACGTTCGATCATGTGGGGCCGGCATTGTTACCGGTGGAGCGACATCGACTTCGAAGCGAATGCAAGAGAAGGCATTGCCGTCGACTGGCCCATCCGATACAAAGACATCGAGCCCTGGTATGACTACGTGGAGACCTTCGTCGGCGTTAGCGGCCAGAAGGAAGGGCTGAAACAAGTGCCGGACGGGAAATTCCTGCCGCCCTTCCCGTTGAACTGCGCCGAACAGCACCTCCGTGAAGCCGTGGCCAAGGTTTATCCCGGGCGGGTGATTACCCCGGGCAGGGTCGCCAACCTGTCGGAATACAACCCGGAGGTACACAAAGGGACCCGGGGCCAATGCCAGACCCGCGACCGCTGCGTAAGGGGCTGCCCTTACGGCGCCTATTACAGCAGTTTGTCGGCTTCCCTACCCGTTGCTGAAGCCACCGGCAACCTGACCCTCCGGCCGGACAGCGTCGTACACGAAATTGTTTTTGATCAAAAAACAGGCAAAGCAAGCAGCGTTCGGATCAAAGACGCCAATACCGGCGAAGAAATTGAATTTTTTGCCCGGGTGATCTTCTGCAATGCCAGTACGATCGGCACCACCGCCATATTGCTCAACAGCCGTTCCGAAACCTTCCCGGACGGCCTGGGTAACAGCAGCGGCGAACTGGGCCATAACATGATGGACCACCACTACGGCATGGGCGCTTCAGGCGTTCTGCCGGGTTTTGAGGATACGTATTACAAAGGCCGGAAACCCGTCGGGTTTTATATACCCAGGTTCAGGAATATCGACGAGGCTTCCCGGCAGAAAGATTACGTCCGCGGCTTCGGTTACCAGGGCGGCGCCATCCGCGGGCCCAATGCCCCGGAAGGCGCTCTCGGAGCGGAATTGAAAAACACCCTTTTCAACCCTGGTCCTTACCATATCCGCATGACCTGTTTCGGTGAACTCCTGCCTTATCACGAGAACCGGATGTTCCTCAATTTTGACAAAAAGGATAAAAACGGCTTGCCCATTATCACCTTCGACGCCAAATTGCGCGACAACGAGATGAAACTCCGCGAAGACGGCGTCCGCTGCGCTGTGGAAATGCTGGAAGCCGCCGGATGCAAGGAAATTGTGTACAATAACGACGCTACCGCCCCCGGCGCCTGCATCCACGAAATGGGTACGGCGCGCATGGGCAAAGACCCCAAAACCAGCGTGCTGAACAAATGGAATCAGATGCACGAAGTCCCCAATGTATTTGTGACCGACGGCGCCTGCATGACCAGTTCAGGCACCCAAAATCCGAGCATCACCTATATGGCGCTGACGGCCAGGGCGGTGGATTATTTCCATAAACAGGTGAATGACGGGATGCTTTAGTTAGTTGTCAGTTGCCGGGAACAGAGCGAATTCGAAGTTCAGTTGTCAGTCAACAGGTGCATAAATTCCAATGAAGCCCCATCGAGGCGACATGCTTTAGCATGGGGCAAAGCCCCTGTTAAAGAAAATGTGAGATATACTTCAAATACCCGGTCCGACCAGCCTCTTTGCGCCAAAACCGGACGGATTCCACCAGGCGGTTGAACGCCATCACATAGAGGCTTTCCAGGGAGGGAACGAGGTAGCCCGCCGGCTGAAAATTCGGACTCATTACCAGGTGATCGTCGGCGTGGAGGTCTTCCCGCACCTCGATAGCGTCCAGTATGGCATCGATCAACGTCATCCTGGAATCGGCGGCGGAAACCGGAGCATCCACATCTTTACCCTGTGATACTTTGCGGAAATATTCCTTGAGTTGTTCGTAGGTCAGTTCGATATCCTTGTCGGAAAGCCGGGGATACTCTTTCCAGGTATTTGACACGACGGTTTCGATGGTGTGGAGAAGGGGTTGTAACGCCGGATGTGGTTCTGTCATAATCGAAACGATTGGTTTTGAGTGATGAAGATACAAACGGCCCTGGTTTTTGTTTACAAAACTTTCAAATTCTCTTTCCGCTTCCACGCCTTCACTTTAACCAAAATGGATGAAAACTCAAACTCCGCAGCTTCCCGGATCAATTTTACGAGTTCGGGCCCCCCTATGGCGGTTTTTTGCAAAATTAATGACTTCTCCCCCAACTTTCACCGATCAAAATTGAAACCACTCATTCAAGTTGCGCCCAGCCTCAAGGGAATCAATCTTCAAGTTGCATCCCCGCAATTTTACCCCCGGCGATCAAAATAGTTGCCCGGAGGGGAACGTCTTTGAAGGAGAGCCGGGTTTCCTCGCCGTTTACCTTAATTTCCGCGATTTCTTTACCCTTGAGATCGTTTCCTGCCGATTTCAATAATTTTAAATGGGTTTCCATCGGCGCCATCCCGATCATTTGCCGGGTGAAATGTTGCTGAACAAATGCCCGGATGGCCTCGTCGTTCCCCGATGAAATGGTCTGGAGAAAGTTTTTGATCAGGCCGCCTTGCGGATGTTCGTCCAGGCCGGCGACGGGGACATCCTTTACCGAATTGGGTAAAGCAGGTTGGTACCCCGGTATAAAGACGGCTCTGGCTATCTGGCCGGCCAATGGATGGAAATGCCGCTGCATTGCGTTGCACATCACGATGATCGTCACCTCCTCTTCCAGATAGCGCAAAAAGTCGCAGAAAAAAATGCCGTTTCCCCCGTTGTGCGTAACCAGCCAGGTATTTCTGGGGGTAGGGAATAAAGCCCATCCGTAGCCGTAATAGGTACCGGCGCCCTCTCCTTCTTCGATATGCCGGGCGTAATATTTTTCTTTGGCTTTCTGATCCAGGATCTGATCGCCCGACAAAGCCTGATGCCACAGGTAAAGGTCTTCGACGGTGGATAAAATGCCGCCGTTGCCGCGCAAATTCCAGTAAGGACCATCCGATGCCCAGGGTTTTTCATTGGGTTTTCCCCATCTCTGATCACCGCGGTACCCGGCGGCAACGTTGTTTTGATCCCAACCGGGCATCAGATACCCCGTATTTTTCATGCCGGCAGGTTGGAACAGATACCGGTTCAGGAATGCTTCGTACGGCTCGCCGGTGACGATCTCGATCACGGCGGCCAGCAAACTGTAACCCGCGTTGGAATAATCGTAGGCCGTGCCCGGCTGGAACGAGAGGGGCGCCTGCAGGGCTTTGGATACGTATTCCTCCCGTGAAATGGAGGTGTAATCGTCCACGATATTGGGAATGATGCCGCTGCTATGGGTCAACAGATGGTGAAGGGTGATGCCGGATTTGTCGGGTGGTACATTGTTGAAATACTTGCCGATGGGGTCCTGAACGGAGAGTTTGCCCATCATCTCCAGTTTGAGAATGGCGGCGCCGGTGAATTGTTTGGTCACCGAGCCGGTTTCGAGAACGGTAGTGGGCGCGACCGGCGTCTTCAGATCGCGGTCGGCCAGGCCGTAACCTTTTTTGAATACCCCGTCCTTTGTAGCCACCAGAACGCTGCCACTGAAATGCTGTTCCGTTGTCAGTTGATTCAAGAACTGATCAATCGTATTGAAGTAAGCGGGTTGCGCCATGCCGCAGGTCCAGAAGATCCATATCGGGAAAAAAAGGAATTTCATTTTTGTCATCGTTCGGTCTTTTGGGCGAAACTAAGCCCGCCCGGAATACCCGGCAGAATTTTTATCCGAACCGGCGGCTTTTTTATTCAAATATTCACGCCCCCTGCGCCGGTTATGTGAAACCGGCCATTTTTTATGTGAAACGCATAAATGGGAAAAATAAATAAGGACGTCTGTTCTCCCTGGCGCCGGATTCGTATTTTTACCGGATGGACCTGTACTACCGCATACCCAGGACAGGACGGCATGTGCTTTTCTGGATCCTCTACTTCACGGTGCAGGCCGCCGTCATGATGCAGTTTTTTGAAACGGAGGAAGTGTTCCGGAGTATCGACGGGCGGGAAACCGTGATCCGGACCGGGTTCCCGGGTAGTTTCGGGGCTGCACTGAAGGCGGAATTCATGTCGGCGCCGGGTAAAATGGCGGCGATCTATTTCAACTTGTATTTTCTGATACCCACCTTCCTGTTCAACAAAAAGATGCTCCGGTATGCCTTGTTCCTGGCGGTCGCAATACTGCTGTCGGCGGGAATGCAGGCTCTGCTGTCCAAATACGTTTTATGGCCCATGATCTACCCGGATCTGCCCGGCCCCCGCCCGTTGGCCTTCTCGTATTGGGTTCAATATACTGCTCTGGCTTTTAACGTAGTCGTGTTTACAGGTTCGATCAAGATCCTCGGGCATTATTACCGGCAGAAAAACACAGCGACCGAACTGGCCCGCCAACAACTGGATACCGAGCTGGATTTGCTGCGCGCACAGATCAACCCCCATTTCTTTTTTAATACCCTCAACAACCTATACGGTCTGGCGCTGGAAAATTCAAAAGAGACCCCGGAAATGATATTGCGGCTGTCGGAGATCATGAGTTATATTTTGTATGACTCCAAAACACAGCAAATTCCGCTGAAGACCGAAATGGAAATCCTGGAAAAATATATATCCCTGGAAAAACTGCGCTTCGACGACAACCTGAAGATCCGTTTCTCAATTGACGGGCCCGATACCGGCGTCGAAGTACCCCCCTTGCTGTTTTTGCCTTTGGTGGAAAATGCGTTCAAACACGGCCCCCGGCAATCCGCCGACCGGCCCTGGGTAGCGGTCGACCTGGAAATAAAGGACTTTATCCGGTTTTCGGTTAAAAACAGTCTGGGCCCGGACGACGATGGAGGCGGTGGAAATGAGAAGGAGGAAGAGCGTCGTTCCGGTTTAGGGCTGACCAATCTAAAACGGCGCCTCGAACTTTTATATCCCGGGAAACACCGGTTTTCAGCCGGGCGCCGGGGCGATTATTTTCAAACAGTGATCGAAATACCATTGACCGATGAACTGCCTGATCATAGAGGATGAACCCGTAGCTGCCGGCATTATTGAAAATTACATCCGGCGAACGGAAGGGCTGCGCCTTGCCGGAAGCTGCAGGAACGCCGCCCAGGGTTTACAGTTTCTGGAAAAACACCCCGGGGTGGACCTGATCTTCCTCGATATCGAAATGCCGGGGATGAGCGGCCTGGGGTTTATCAAAAGTTTGTCCGACCCGCCCAAGGTGATCATCACCACAGCCTACCGCGAGTTTGCCGTGGAGGGTTTCGAACTGAATGCCGCGGACTACCTGCTCAAACCCATCCGGTACGAGCGCTTTCAAAAAGCTGTAGAAAAGGTCAACTCCGGCCGGCCCGAATATTGGTATGTGAAATCCGGCAACAAAACCATCCGGGTCAACCTGCACGACGTTCTTTATATCGAGGGCATGGGCAACTATGTGAAACTGGCACTGGCCGACCAGTCTTCCATCGTGACCTACCAGCGGCTGGGCGACCTGGAAAAACAACTGCCGGCCCCGCTTTTTATCCGGATCCACCGGTCCTACATCGTCGGTGTCAGGCAAGTGGAGTCATTCGGCGCATCCAGCGTCCTGATCGGGCGGAGATCCTTGCCCGTCGGCGGGCAGTACCGGGAAAACCTTGACCGGTTTTTGGCGGGGTTACCTTGAGGCGGAAATGCTCTTCCCCGGTATTCATCACAGCGGATTCGATGGTGTATTTATTAAGCCTCCAAATTCTCCTTCCGTTTCCATACCTTCACTTTAACCAAAACGGATGAAAACTCAAACTCCGCAGCCGGGTTTTTATCGGTATTGGTGGTAGAAACAGTTTTCTCCAACCTGTCCGATTCCGTTTCCCGGATCAATTTTTCGAGTTCGGTTTGCCTCATGAAGGTTTTTTGCAAAATTAATGACTTCTCCCTAACTTTCACCCCGCAAAACCAATACCAACCGGAACAAGCATGAAAAACCTCCTCCTCCTTTGTCTGCTGTTGATCGGCGCGAGCCCTGTTTTTGCACAGAATACGGCAACCAAAACAACCCCGACCGATCCCAATACCTTCTTCCAACCCCTGAAATGGCGCAACATCGGCCCCTTCCGCGGCGGGCGCTCCGTGGCGGCCTGCGGCGTACCTGGCGACATTCTGACCTACTACATGGGGACCACCGGCGGCGGACTCTGGAAAACCGAGGACGCCGGCCAGTACTGGGCCAATATCTCCGACGGCTTTTTCAAAACGGGGTCGGTGGGCGCCGTGGCCGTGGCGGAAACCGACCCGAATATTGTTTATTGCGGCATGGGCGAACACGCCGTGCGCGGCGTCATGACCTCCCACGGCGACGGCGTGTATAAATCCACGGATGCCGGCAAAACCTGGAAAAAGATCGGCCTGGACCTGACCCAGCATATCGCCCGCATCATCATCCACCCCAAAGACCCCAACACGGTCTACGTCGCAGCCCAGGGCGCCCTGTACGGCAAAAGTACCGAACG
Organism: uncultured Lewinella sp.; assembly: GCA_964558465.1. Taxonomy (GTDB): domain Bacteria; phylum Bacteroidota; class Bacteroidia; order Chitinophagales; family Saprospiraceae; genus JACJYC01. The sequence continues at coordinate 109,950 of CAZLEF010000005.1, forward strand.
CGGATTGTACCGCAGCAAGGACGGCGGCCTTACCTGGACCCGGATCCTGTATGTCAACGAACAAACCGGCTGCGCCGACCTGTCGATGGACCTCAACAACCCGCTGACGCTCTATGCCGCCATGTGGGAATACGGCCGTCGCCCCTGGCAGGTGATCAGCGGCGGCCCCGGCAGCGGCCTGTATAAATCGGTGGACGGCGGCGATACCTGGGAAAAAATCCACAACGGCCTGCCCGAAGAAAAAGGCAAAATGGCGGTTTCCGTCTGCCAGTCCAACCCCGATAAAGTCTACGCCCTCATCGAAAGCGACTCCGAAAAAGAACTCGGCGGCCTGTTTGTGTCCAACAACGCCGGCAAAAGCTGGAGCCGGGTGAGCGACGACCACCGGCTGATACAACGCGCCTGGTATTATATCGAGGTATTTGCCGACCCAACGGACGAAAACACGGTCTACGTTCTGAGCGCCCCGGCCCTGCGCTCCATCGACGGCGGCAAAACCTGGGAAATCCTTTCGGCCCCTCATGGCGATTTTCACGACCTGTGGATCAACCCCCGGAATTCGAAGAACATGGTCATTGCCAACGACGGCGGCGCCTCCATCACCTTCAATTATGGCAAAACCTGGTCGACCCAGGACAATATGCCCACTGCCCAAATGTACCGGATCAATGTGGATAATCAATTCCCTTACCGGATTTACGGCGGACAGCAGGACAATAGCTCCGTCAGGATCGCTTCCCGGGAATTGAACAGCGGCGGCATCGGGCAGACCAGTTGGACCTATTCCGCCGGAGGCGAATGCGCCTTCCTGGCCTTCGACCCCGATAACCCCCGGTATGTGCTGGGTGGGAGTTACCAGGGTACGATCGAGGTGCTGGACACCAGGGCGGAAGCCGGAACCAATATCATGTCGGCGCCCATCCAGTATCTGGCCATGGACGCCAAGGATATGCGTTACCGCTTCAACTGGAACGCCCCCATTATCTGGTCGCGGCACGAAGCTAACACCTATTTCCACTGCGCCCAATACGTATTGCGCACCCAGGATATGGGTAATACCTGGAAAGAGATCTCCCCCGATCTGACCCGCAATGACAAAACCAAACAAGGTAAACCCGGGGTTCCTTATACCAACGAAGGCGTGGGCGCCGAAAATTACGGAACCATCAGTTATATCATCGAATCGCCCCATGGAAAAGGGGTAATCTGGACCGGCAGCGACGACGGCCTTGTGCACATCACCCGCGACGGGGGCGCTACCTGGCAGAACGTTACGCCCGCCGGCCTGGCCGAATGCCTGATCAACGCCATCGATGTATCCCCCCACGACCCGGCCACCGCCTATATCGCCACCACCCGGTACAAATTCAACGACCATACCCCTGCCCTGTACAAAACCACCGATTACGGCAAAACCTGGACCAATATCAGCAAAGGCATTCCCCAGGGCGCCTTTACCCGGGTGGTCCGGGAGGATGAAGGGCGCAGAGACCTGTTGTACGCCGGAACGGAAACCGGGCTGTTTATTTCCTGGAACGGTGGACGCGAGTGGACCTCCTTCCAGTTGAATATGCCGGTAACGCCCATTACCGACCTGATGGCGCGGCACGGCGACCTGATCGCCGCCACCTCCGGCCGGTCGTACTGGGTGTTGGACGATCTGGCCCTGTTGCGCCAATACGAAAACACCGCGGAAGCCTTCAAATTGTTCCAACCCGAACCTCCCTTGCTGGTCAACGGATCGAGCCAGTTGGACGGTTCCTCCCCCGAATTCAAGGGAACCCATCCTTTGAGGGGGGTAAATCCGGCCAACGGGGCCGTTATTTATTACCAGTTGCCGGAACCTAAAGAAAAAACACCCGTCACCCTGGAGATCAAAAATGCCCGGGGACAGTTGGTCCGCCGTTTTACCTCCGAAAAGGACAGCACCTTCCAGGAATGGGACGGAGGGCCGTCCGCTCAGCCTGTGCTGCCTGCTGCGAAAGGTCTGAACCGGTTTGTCTGGGATCTGCGCAATCCGACCCTGACCGGCGTGCCCGGGGTTTATATCGAAGGCAGTTTTGACGGACACAAGGTCGTGCCGGGGACTTATACCCTGACCCTGAAAAAAGACAAACAGGAGGCCTCCACCACCGTTGAAGTAAAACCCAATCCGCTGTACCCAACCGACGCGGCGACCTACGACGAATACCACGAAGCCATGACCGCCATGTCCGGTATCCTGAATGATATGCACCAGACGATCAATACGATGTACGACCTGCGCAAACAGCTTGAATCCATCCTGAAAAAACTGCCCGGCGAAAGCCGCTTTCAGTCCATCCGGGCGGAAGGCCAGGCCCTGCTCAAACGGATGACCGACTGGGACGGCGAGATGGTGCAGCGCAAGTCCAAGGCCTACGACGACGTCGAGAATTTCGCGAATAAGCTGTCCGCCAATTACCTGTTCCTGATCAACCAGACCGAGAGCGATATTCCGAGAGTTATCCAACCTGTGCGCGAACGGCGGCAGGAACTGGACGCGGAGTGGGCAAAATTCCAGACCGTTGCCCGCCAGTTGCTGGACAAGGATCTTGCCGCCTTCAATCAGGTGTTGTGGAATGCGGGGGTTGGGGCGATTTTGATGGGGCATGCCCGGCCGTAGAGACGGAGGGATGGTGAATGGTAGCCGGGCCTGCAGCAGGTAACCAGCCTTTTGAGGCGAGGCAGATTGCCTAGGGGACCCCCTTGGAGTCGAACTTTGTGTCACGCCGCAGCGTTGACCGGCTCCCAAGTGCTGGAAATTGGTTCAGAAATCTTCGACCGACCTAATGTTCCCGGCGGCAGGCTTTTATTTTTCCTTGACAGCGGAAAAGGTTGCCCAACCATTGGCGCAATCGCCGGTCGGAGGTCCGAATGGTATTATCTTTCCTGTAAGTTTATTATCAGAAACAAATTCTCCCATTACCTGACTTTTTGTTCCCTTGCAGCAATTACCGATAAATTCAAAGATCAAATCAACCTTGTTTTCAATAATCTTGCCTGATATTTTTGTATCCTTTGCTCCGCAATTGTCATATTGGGTTTCAAGCCAAAGAGATTCTCCTGACAAATCATTTTCTTCCAGCGTGAAACGAACAGCATATTTATATGAAGCAACAGTAGGTTTTCTTAACCCGTTGGGGTAGAGCAGATGGGTGTACTGAGTCTCAAATATCCAGGTCCCCAAAATCTTTTCCTCCATTTTTTCTTTTTTGGGAAGGGACGAAACCGCCGGATTCGTTTTCCCGACAGAAAAATTCAATTCCGTCATTAATTTGTCGACGGCTTCCTCCCGTTTGGAAGGATCGGCAATTGCAAATTTGGGCAGATAACTGCTGGCCTTTTTCAAGATCTTGCCCTCGAAAGATTCAAAGGAAACGGAGATTCGCACCTGGCCGCTGTTGGTATCGTCGTACACCTCTCCGAACACCACAGTGTTTGCTTCCAGGGATTTCAAACCATCCTTTGCGGTTTTAGGTACGGCGCCGAGATTTGAAATGGCCCGCTCATTTTCCTTTTGATCGAACAGCCGGGAATAATACCGCCTTTGAAGGATATTACAGCATTCGGATTGGGTCAGGGCTTCTTCAAACTCTTCCGTCAGGGACATCGTCAGGTCGTTCCTTTCTCCGTTGCGGGTGGTGAACTCCCAGACATAGACTACAGAAGCAGTTTGGGATTTGGCCTGACCGGGAAAAACCAATAGCCAGATCATTGTCCAAAAAGGCAGTTTCAGAAAGTGGAAAGATTGATGGATTAATTTCATGCCGAAGGTTTATTTACAGTTTTCCAGGTTGATGGCGAGGGTTTTATTCCCGTCGATGAAAGTAGAAATTTCGCAATTCCGGGCGCCGTCCTTCACCGCAATTCGATGGTTATCCGGGTCGCGTGGGACCCGGATAACGGCAATGGTGGGAGTCCGTTCGAGAAGAATTGCCGGCGCACCGTCAACCTTTGTGTCAGAGGCGCTCAGCCTTGCCGGGAGGATCAGCCGGATGGTGTCAAAAGTTGGGGAAAGAACCGGCAGGGGAGCGGACTCCCCGGATGGGGCGGAACTCCCTTCATTCATATTAATCGAACTTCCGGCAGGAGGTTCCTCCCTGGGAGGATCAACTATGAAGATTGTATCCTTGTTCTGCAACAAGCTCGCCGGCGGATCCTTTGCGGGTGCGGGATCCTTATTGAAAATCGATGCCAGAACAGAAATCAGGCCGATGATGGCGATGGCCAGGCCGATAACTTTAGTCCAGAAGTCGATTCGTTTACTTTTATGTTCGAGGTCTTTGCTCATACTCCAAAGCAAGGTGTCGGGGTTAAAGATAACGGGAAATGGATATATGAGGTAATTTTTTGCCGGACAAATGGTGGATAACCCGGGGAAATTGTGCAGCAGCGGGCTGCACAATTAAGGTATTTGATTGGGTATGCGGTAAAAATGAGCCGGTCGACCCGCTTAATCGGCTCAAAAAAATCGTATATTTGAGCCGATTAGTCCAAATTACCGGCTCATGCAGTACAACTGGCAGCAAGAAGACTGGCCCAATTTCAGATACGATCTTTCCGGATTGGAAGGTTTGCTCCTCGAATTGGCAGAGGGGCAAGGCAAGATTTCCGGCTTGTTGCAGGCGCTTCCCGATGACATGAAAGAACGGTCGGTCGTCGATATCCTGGTGGCAGAAGCTGTAAAAACCTCAGCTATTGAAGGCGAGTATCTCAATCGGGAAGAAGTACTATCCTCTATCAGAAACAACCTGGGGCTCAACCGGCTGCCCGAAAAAATAAAAGATAAAAGGGCAGAAGGCGTGGCTCGCCTGATGGTCAATGCCAGAGAAAATTATACCGAACCGCTCTCGGAAACGATGTTATTCACCTGGCATCAAATGGTGATGGAACCCTATGCCCATATCAACAAAGGGCAGTGGAGATCCGGGCCGGAACCTATGCAGGTGGTTTCAGGGGCGGCGGGAAAAGAAATCGTCCATTTCGAAGCGCCCCCGTCTGCCAGGGTCCCCGGTGAAATGGAACGACTTATACGCTGGTTTAACCGGACGGCCCCGGGTCAACCGGAGTATATGATCTATGCGTCCGTACGCGCTGCGGTAGCCCATCTCTATTTTGAAAGCATTCACCCGTTTGAAGATGGAAATGGCCGAATCGGAAGAGCCTTGTCTGAAAAAGCGCTGTCGCAGACGTTGGGCAGTCCCGTTTTATTGAGTTTGTCGCACGCTATGGAATTCAAACGCAAGGACTATTACCAAGCCTTGAAAACCGCCCAACAATCCAATGAAATTACACCCTGGATCCGGTATTTTATGCAAACCATTCTGGAAGCTCAGGAACTGGTGACGCAACAGATCCGCTTCACGATTGCCAAATCCCGGTTTTTCGACCGCTTCGCCGCACAACTCAGTCCTCGTCAGGAAAAGGTACTCAACCGGATGCTGGCGACCGGCTTGGACGGGTTCGAAGGCGGTATGAACGCCAAAAAATATGGCTCAATCGCCAAGACTTCCAAGGCCACGGCTACCCGCGACTTGCAGCATCTGGCCAAGATCGGCGCGCTCGTTCCGGTTGGATCGGGGCGGAGCAGGCGATATGAGGCGCGGGTGTTTGAGGATTAGATGACCGCTGCCCTTTTGGAATATATTCCCTTATTGAGAAAGTGGGATTTATTATTTTGCAATCCAAACAGAAGCGTTTTAATTAAAGTCAAAATGAGACCCATACTCCGTGAAGGTGATCCCTCGATCTGGGGTTCGACGACTTTGAACGATGCCAGGTCTGTCCGGGCCATACAATGGCTGAACGGGGGGAAACAAATGATTACATGTGAAAAATATGGTGTGATATTTGCTGCGCTGGCTATTTACGATGCCGCAACGCTTGAACGTCAACAGGTATGGGTCTTCCCGGAAGAAATAGACCCGCCCCATGTTTTGGGAATAATATCTGACCCTCAAAGGATTTTGATCAATTTTCATTATTCCCTTTGCTGCGTAAATCTGGAAACAAAAACCATTGAAGGAACCCCGGTTCTTCTGAAATTTCATACGCTTCCGCCCAAAAGGTGGCGGGTACCATTTCAGGAAAAACATTGGTTCAAGGTCGGTAACACAGGTATTTATGACGGCGGCGAATTGGTCGTTGCGCATTGCGGCGTTTCGGCTCCTGAACTGCCCAGCAACCTCATCTCCTGGCAGTTCCCTTCCTTTGAACGTATTGCAGGGCCGGTCTACACGCTTAAGCCAACTAGTGCCTCCGGCACTAAATAGTTTGACATAATTTTTGTTTTTCCGCTGCTTT
>CAZLEF010000006.1:0-112189 GCA_964558465.1 uncultured Lewinella sp.
CCAGATTAATTGCGGAAGAAGATCCCCGGCGCTTTTTGAAAGGTTTTACGGGCGGCGCGATATTAGATGAAGTGCAACGGGTTCCCCATTTATTTTCCTATTTACAGGTTTTGGTAGATGAAAATAAACAACTGAAGTATATTCTGTCCGGCTCTCAGAATTTTCTGCTGATGGAAAAAATCACCCAATCTCTGGCAGGCCGGGTGGGTATCCTGAACCTTTTGCCATTCAGTTTTGCAGAAATTGCATCCACTGAAAATCTCATCACCGACCTTGATTCATTTGCATGGCGGGGTGGTTTTCCGGCACTTCACCAACAGGACATTCCCCGCGATATTTTTTTCAACAATTATATCCAGACCTACCTTGAAAGAGACGTGCGAACGCTAAAAAACGTGGGCGATTTAACCGTATTTACCCGCTTTCTCCGGCTTTGTGCAGGGCGAGTCGGTCAACCGCTAAATTTAAGCAATTTGGCCAATGACCTGGGTCTGGCGGTCAATACCGTAAAATCCTGGTTTTCCGTATTGGAGGCCTCCTATGTAATTTTTTACGTTTCGCCTTTTTACGAAAATTTCAGCAAACGCATGATCAAATCCCCAAAGTTTTACTTTTTTGATACCGGCTTACTCTGTCATCTGCTGGGAGTTGCTTCGCCCAAACAATTGGAGACGCATCATTATCTCGGGAATATTATTGAGAATACCATAATAACCGAACTCTATAAAAAACGATCAAATGCAGGCAAAAGGCCTGTGTTCTGGTTTTGGCAGGACCAACATGGCAATGAAGTTGATTTGTTAATTGAAGAAGAAGGGAACCTTACAGCCATTGAAATAAAAAGCAGCCAAACTTATAATACCCGATTGGCGTCTGGTTTGTCCAAGTGGATTCAAGTCAGTAACAAACTGACCTCAAAAAACTATATCGTTTATGCAGGCGTCCAATCTGTGGAATTTGAAAACATGGAATTGTTACCCTGGAACACGGCTTTGGAAAGGTTGTAGTCAATCAAACGTTTTTATTCCAGCTCCAAAATATACCATTCAATGGCATCCACATCCAGGTTGCTTCGCCGGCCGGTTTGTTCGGGCGCATAGTGGGTGGCCAGGTAATCCAGAATCTGGGTTTCCGAATCGCCAAGGTTCCATAATCCTTGGGTGGCCTGCATCCAGCGGATGGTTTCTTCCCAGCCTTCCCGGGTTGCTTTGTTCTGGGTGACCAGCTTGCCGGAATGGCAGCCGGTACAATTTTTCCGGACAGCTTCAAAACCATCGGCGTAGACGAGGCCTGTGGCCACGTGGATGCCGTCCACTACCCTATCGCCGGATGTTTCCACCGTGTCGGCGGCAAGCGTTCCGGGGATGGCATCCGGCACAGGGGCGACGGGCGGTTTGCGAAAACCGGCATACAGCAAAAGAATGAAACAAGCGATGACAGAAGCCCCGGCCAGCCAGTTGAGGCGCTGCAGGCGATTGAGTAGCGCAGCCTTCTCGCGTTCCGTCAACTGTCTTGACTCAAGTTGCTGATTTTCATTGTTTTGAGTCATATCACTTTGACGGCTATCCGATGACAAGCGTTATTGAGATATCCCCCGGGGTTCCAACCCGGCAACAGCATAGGCTGGGAAATGCCGGAAGCGTCGACCGCGCGCGCCCAGACTTCGTAATATCCGCCGGCCGGAAAAGCGATTTCAGCGTCAAAATGTTGCCAGGCGTTCCGGTTGACTGGTCGGCTGAGGTTGCAGGATTTCCAGGTGGCGCCAAAGTCGATTGACCAGTAAACCGATTCAATTGTGGTGTCTCCTGCCCATGCGTGTCCGCGAACAGGGAGTTTTTGGTTCTTTTTGATGGTTGCCCCGGTTTTGGGGTAAGTGATGATGGACTTGACCGGCATCCGCTCGATAATGCACATGTCCTTATCTTCCACCTTGGCGCCGGGCGCAATTGGCCGGCAGGGCAGCCGGTAAGAATCACCGTTCATTTTGGGGCCGTCGTGCACCTTGTTGCGGATGACGATACGGGACAGCCATTTTCCCGAACAGGAAGCCGGCCACCCGCCGAATACCAGCCTCAGCGGGTATCCGTTTAAATACGGGATGTCGGCCCCGTTCATCGACCAGGCGATCAGGCTTTCGTCCTCGAGTGCTTTTGCCATGGGAACCCCCCGGGAGATGACCACCTCATCGCTACCGTTCAGATGGGTGTCTTTGCCGTAATAACCGATATAAACCGCATCGCTTTTGATGCCGGCGTCATTTAATACATCCTTCAACCGGATGCCGGTCCAGGCGGCGCACCCTACCCCGCCCAAGTCCCATTGGTTGCCGTGGGTAGGCGGGTTAAACTCCTTGCGGCCATTTCCGGCGCACTCCAGCACCAGTTGGTAAGTATGCTTTTCAAATTTGGTCTTCAGATCGTTCAGGGAATAGGTTTTCTTTTGTTTGACGGATTCCCCTTCAATGGCGAGTGTCCAGGATTTGAGGTCGATTTTCTCCAAAACCGGAGGGATGCCGTTGTTGCGCACAAAAAACTTGTCGTTGGGGGTCGCCTTGTCATCCAGCAAATGGGCGGGTGTTTCAGCGTTGACGGGCCGGTCGCCCAACAGGATCAAACCCGGGTGTTTGCCGGGAAGGTCCGTGTCGGCAACGGGAAAAAGGCGGTCGGGCGACCAGGAGAATGAACCTGGCAAAACGGCGGCTCCGAGAGAGAATAAAGCGCCGTTGCGGATAAAGTCGCGCCTGCTTTTGGAGGGTTGGTTCCTTTTCATGCAAAAACAATAATGATGCGCAAAGGTAGGCATTTTTAAAATCAGAAAACCCCCAGGAAGCTATCTCCCCGGAGGTTTTCAATCCAATCGATAAAACAAGTCAATCTAAGCCGGTATTTAAATATACCCGGGGTTTTGCACCAACGCTCCCTGGCTAAGGTCGATATCCCGCTGGGGGATCGGCCAGAGTTCGTGTTTGGGAGAAACAAAGTTTTTGCCCACCGCCTGCATTACCTGCGCCACTCTGCCCTGCCGGACAAGGTCAAACCAACGGTGTTGCTCAAGGGCCAGTTCCACCCTGCGCTCATTCCAGATCCGGGTACGGAGCTGATCCTTGTTCGTAACGGTCACATCCGGAAGGATATTCGGATTGCCTTTGCGCGCGCGCGCCCTGACCTGGTTGAGGTAAAGGAGGGCTTGTGCAGGTTTGTCATTTTCGTTGAGGGCCTCAGCCGCAATCAGCAGTACGTCGGCATAACGGATGAGGCGGATATTGCCCGGGCCGTTGCCGTTGCCGCCGGTATGTTCCGGCACCCAGGCTTTCTGGTTGTAGCGCTCGCCAACAATATCGGGGTTGTCCTGGACGACATCGGAGCCGTCGGGCAGGATTTCACCTACATAAAGGATGGTAGCATCCCTGCGGGGGTCGCCCGGTTCGTAGGCGGCTACCAGGTTGTCGGAAGGGCGGTTGAATCCCCAGCCCAGGTTTGGAGTACCTCTGACGCCCTGGACCTCATTGTACTGGCTGCCGCCGCCGCCTGCATCGTAAGCCGCGGTCTGAACTTCAAAAACACTTTCCACCGAGTTCTCGCCAATCCGCTGAAAAAGTTTGGCATAATCGGGATACAAGCCGTACTGTCCGGAGTTGATCACGTCGAGCGCATATTTTTCAGCGTTTACATAGTCCTTGCGGGTGAGATAAACTTTGGCAAGCAGGCTTTGGGCGGCGCCTTTGGTGGCCCGGCCAAGGTCGGCGGTGGCGTGTTTGACCGGCAGGGACGAAATGGCGTCGGTCAGGTCCTGAATGATCTGGGTATAAACCTGTTCGACCGGCACGCGTTCCTGCAGGAATTCGTCGGCGCCAAGGGTTCGGGTGATCAGCGGCAGATCGCCAAACCAACGGACCAGGTTAAAATAATAATAGGCCCTAAGAAATTGGCATTCTCCCAGGAGCCGGGTTTTGAGGGCTTCGTCCATTTCAATAGCGGGGATATTGTCAATGGCAAGATTGGCCCTGAAGATACCTGTGAAATAACCACTCCAAACCGTAAGCGGCGCGAGGTTGCTGGGGGTATGCGTAAAATCATCGAGTTCCTGCAAAAAGAAGGCATCTGCGGGAAAACTTCCTTTGTCGGCGTCGTCTGAGGCGATATCCGTCATGCCGATATAACTGAACACGTGCACTTCCCAATTGCGCAGGAAGCTGTATACCGCGTTGGTCGCTAATTCAGCATGTTCTGCGGTTTGAAAAAAGTTTTCCAATGTAATGACCACTTTGGGTTTGCGATCCAGTACTTCCTCCGCACAACCTGAGAAACCCAAGGCAAGAATGGTCAGGATAGATAGCGTAAAAATTTTGGAGGTCATGATGTATACTATTTTTGAGGAATTGTTAAAATGAAACATTTATGCCGGCAAGCCAGGTTTTGGCAATCGGGTATTCCCCGGTGTCAATGCCGACATCAAAGACATTGCTGTTATAAATCTCGGGTGAAAACCCGGTAAATTTTTGCCAGGTATACGGGTTCGTTGCGCTGATGTACACCCTGAACTGGCTCAACTTCAGTTTGCCGAGCAGGGCTGGAGGCAAAGAATACCCCAATTGGACGCTGCGCAGGCGGAGAAAATCCCCATCCTCAATGAATCGCTCGGAGAATTCGTAGTTAATGCCGGAAGTCGTTACGCGGGGTTCCTTGTTGCTGGTACCTTCTCCGTTCCAGCGGTCGAGGTAAATCGCCTCAAAATTATAGAGACCAAAACGTCCCATTCGCTTGGCATTCACAAGTTCATTGCCGGATTGGCCGTTGAATTCGACGACAAAGTCAATGCCCGAAAATTCAAGGCCGCCGGAGAAGCTGTAGATGGCATTGGGCGTGGGGTTGCCGATGAGGGTCCTGTCGTCGGGGGTGATGGCGCCGTCGCCGTTGGTGTCGGCGAATCGGAGATCGCCGACCACCTGGTTGCCCAACCTCGGGAATTGTGCCAGTTCGTTTTCATTCTGGAAAACACCGTCTACCTGATATCCGTAAAAAGCGCCAACCGGCCAGCCCGCCTGGGAATTGGTGGCCAGTTGCCCTCCCGGCAATCCGCCGCCGCCAAAAAGATCGCTGCCCTGGTCATCTACTTTCAGGACTTCGTTATTCAGTAAGGACACTACTGCACCCAGGTGGTAACTCAGTTTGCCGGACAACCTTTGCTGCCAGTTCAGGCCAAAATCAAAACCGGTATTCCGGATCTTCGCCGTGTTTTGCGCAGGTGCGTCTGCGCCCAGGTAATCGGGGATCGGCGTTTCGTACAGAACGCCGTCGGAAACGCGGTGAAAATAATCCACTTCCGCCTGGAATTTATTGTCGAACAAACCAATCTCCAGGCCGATATCGGATTGGGTGGTTTCTTCCCATTGCAAATCGGGGTTGGACAGCTTGGTGACCGTGGCGCCGTTGTTGAGGGTTTCATTGGGGCCGAATACAGCCCCTTGATTCAGTTGCACCAGGGAAGTATATTCAAAATCCCCGATCCGGTCGTTGCCGGTTATACCCCAGCTTGCGCGCAGTTTCAGCCGGCTCAGGAACGGAATATCCGCCAGGAAAGGTTCGTTGGTCAGGTTCCAACCCAAAGCAACCGAAGGAAAGAACCCGTAACGGTTGTTTTTGCCGAACCGGGTAGACCCATCCACCCGCGAAGAAAACGTGAATAAATAACGGTCGAGCAGGCTGTAATTGGCGCGGAAAAGATAGGAGATCATCGCCCAGTCGCCGCCAACGCCGTTAAAATTGGATTCGGTGCCCTGCTCGCCTGCGCTCAGGTATTGGAGTTCTTCGGATTCGTCAACAAAATTGCGCCGTGCGCCGCCCAGGAATTCCGCAAAATTATCCTGAACCGTCATCCCTGCAACGGCGTCGATCCGGTGAATATCCCAGGTACGGTTATAAGCCAGTGTATTTTCCCACAACCAGTTGCGACTTCTGGCTGAGTTGACATTGAGTACGTTCTGGATATTTTGCTGGATGGCCGACACAAAAAAAACGGGCACAAATGATTTGCCGTCGGAATAAAGAAAGTCAAGGCCGATATTGGATTTAAACGTAAACCCGTTCAGAAATTTGATGTCCAGATAGGCGTTTCCAACAGCCCGGTACCCGTTTTGGTAGTTATCGTTGTAAAAAATACTGGCTTCTGCATTTGCGGAAGAAGAATAAACGGAGGCATCCCCGAATTTGCCCAGTGAATCGATGGGCGGGGTTAACGGGTCGGCCCGCAATGCGGTATTCAGAACGCCTGCCCCGATCTTCTGGTGGGTATGCACCAGGGCGAGGTTATGACCGAACCTCAGATAAGGTTTCAATTGATAATCGTTATTGAACCGAAGCGTAAACCGCTCAAAGTCGGAGCCGCGGATTATGCCTTCCTGCTGAAAATAATTGGCGCTGATGCTGTACGCCATTTTCTGAGTGCCGCCGGTAAAACTGACCTGATAATTCTGCATGGGCGCTTGCTGGAAGATAACATCCTGCCAATCCGTGCCTTCTCCGAAAACAGAGGGATTTTCGAACGGCGCTTTCCGGCCTTCATTGACGGACAGTTCGTTGGCAAGCGTAGCGTATTCCACCCCGTTGGTCAGGTCAATTTTTTTGATGACATCCTGGAAACCTCGGTAAGCAGAGACACTTACCTGGGCATCGCGGTCAAAGCTTCCCCTTTTGGTCGTGACGATGATCACGCCGTTGGCGCCCCTTGCACCGTAAATAGCCGTGGCCGAAGCGTCTTTCAGGATGGAAACATTCTCAACGTCCTGCAGATTGACAAATGTGATGTCGTTCACGATCATGCCGTCCACCACATATAATGGGTCGGCTCCGCGAAACGACCCTACGCCGCGGACGCGGATGATGGCGTCTGCTCCGGGTTCGCCCGAAGCGGGGGTGACCTGCACACCGGAAACCTTGCCCTGGAGCGCCTGGCCTAAGGAGGCGGTTGGGATGCGGGTGATCTGGTCGGATTCGACGCGGGCGACAGACCCCGTCAGGTCGCTTTTGCGCGTGACCCCGTAACCCACCACCACGACTTCGCCCAATAACTCTGTTTCCAGATCAAGGCTGACATTCAGTATGGAACGCCCGTTGATCGGTTCTTCCTTTGTAATGTAACCAACGTAAGAAAAGACCAGGGTGTCGCTGGCCTTGGGCGCCTCGATCGCAAAGTCTCCGTCTATCCCGGTAATGGCGCCCAACTGGGTGTTTTTTACCTGGATATTGACCCCGATCAGGACCCCATCGGAGGAACTGACGACCCCGGAAACCTGATGCTGGGCCGACATTGCAGCCGGCAGCAGTAAAACAATGGCTGTAAGTGTAAGTATGTTTTTCATAATGAATGAATTATATAAGCTGGACAAAGGAAATGTGCGAATGTGACGGTCATTTTTCATCCAGCCAGCCTCCTGTAAAGCCGGCCTGTTTTAATCCGTTCCGAATGTAGGGGTTCTTTTTCATTACTTCCCAGACCAGGCCTGAAAGGTGATTCTCGGTCTGGATGAGGATCGGGCCCTGATCAATGCCGAGGTAGTCCTTGTCGAACCAACCGTTTTCGCAACCTTCACAAAAAGTGTAACTCAGGTTGAAAGCGTCTTTGAACCCATATTCCTGCACCAGTTGTCCGTAATATCTGTTCCACATATTTTCCAGCGCCGGAATACAAATCTCAGGGGCAAATGGTACGGAACCTCCGGCTGCGGTCGGCGCCAGGGTTCCATCGTCATCGATATAGATGGCCGAAGCGCCTCTGGCAGAATACTCTTTGAAAGGGATGGTATCGCCTTTGTATAACCTTTTTTCCCATTTGGGGCCATCACAAGCCGTCAGACCCCATTGATCTTCCCCATAACCTTCAAACCGGCCGGGATTTTCAAGGCAATACGCCCTGTTGGCGTAGGTGGCCCGCCTGGAGTTCTCAAAATAATCGATTCCTTTTTCTTTCATATAAGGGTCGGTGATTCCCCTGAAATCCAGGTACATCTGGCTGTACTGGTGACCGAACAGGGGTGAAAAATTGAGGTGTTCCTGGCTCTGGTAGGTGGTCCACTCATAGGTTTCGCACCATTTTGCCCAGGATTCAGGCGGGATGGAATGGGTTGGCGAGCCAATGGCCAGCACCAGCAGGATCATGGCTTCATTGTAACCGTGCCATTCGGCGTCCAGAAAACCTTTTTCAGGATGCCAGCCCATGCTGAGTTTACCCGCTTCGTTCAGCGCCCAGTCCCATTCAACCCGCCGGTATAAGGCATCCGCTACGGAACGGATCTTTTCTTCTGTTTCGTTTTGTTTGTCAAAATAGGATTGTACCGACAAAACGCCCGCCATCAGAAGGCCGGTGTCGATGGTGGAAAGTTCAACTTGTTTGAAACGTTTTGCGTCGTTGGTGTTCAGAAAATGGTAGAAAAGTCCTTTGTACCCACTCACTCCTGTCGCTTCAGGGCCCTGCGGCAGGCCCCACAAAGTTTCCAGCGTTTTTAGCACCCGTTCTGCAGCCTGATCGCGGCTGACAAATCCTTTTTCGGCGCCAATGATATAGGCTGTCAGCCCAAAACCAGTGGCGGCTATGCTTGAAAAATTATCCGTTGGATAGCGGTCGGGGATCTGGAAATTATCCCTATGCGCCAGATCCCAGAAAAACTGAAAAGTCCTTTTTTGCAGTTCCTCCATTGAAAATGGCACGCCTGCAATGGTTTGTTCGGGTGGGGCTGCCGGCCGGGAACAGCAGGACAGCAAGATCAGAAATGCCGTGCAGATGCATGCCCGGGACAGTATTCTCATAATGCATGGTTGAGTGTGGAGAAAAAAATAACAGCTATTATGCCGGCGCTGTGCAAATAGGATAAAGAGCGGGTGAAGCAGTCATTTTAGCCGCAGATCATACGGATCGAACGGATTTGATCTGTTCGATCCGCAAAACCCGCGGCCAATTGGAAAACTTCATCTTTTAATATGAAGTGTACAAATCAATGCTTTACAAACCTGGCGTTCCCGATCAGTTTTCCTTCCCGGTCGTAGGCGGCGAGGAAATAAACGCCCTGTACAAAACCGGAAACATCGATGGAATTGACGCCTATAACATTGACCGTCTGAATGATCCCGACTTCCTGACCAAAAGTATTGGTCACCCTGAACAGATAAGTGTCAGAGTCGCTTTCGACCGTCAATACATCGCTGACCGGATTGGGAGACACCTTGAGTGCATCCACTTTGACCGGGTTGAAGACGCTCACAACGCCCCTGCATTCGTCCTCAACTTCTTCGCTGACCGAAATCTCGTCGAAATAGTAGGTTTTTGTTTCGGTTGGAATATTCTCAATGTCAAAGATCAGCGTGATCCTGCCGTAAAGTGCGTTGTCGGGCAGGGCGGAGAAATCCCAGGTCATCAGCTGCCATTCATTTGGCGTAGAGTAATCCTCGTTATTATCGCCGGAACCCGGGGCGCCGTCGATGCCCCCTTCCATTTTCATGGTCACTTTTGCAGCGTGGTCCATCCATACCTTCATGGTCATGGCTTTGGCGCCAGGCAGCATGACGATCGGCGCCGGAAGGTCGGCATACATACCGGCGAAGGTTGCGCCGTCGTTGGATTCGAGGAATACACCCACGGTTTCAGATTCGTTTACACCATCCGGGTCCGGGTTGGAAACCGTAGTGAAAGGCGTCATTTCCAGGGATCCGTTGGCAAAATACCGCCAGTTGGTCACAGAAAACTGCGGCGTTTCAAAATTGGAAACGCAGGCAGTATAGGGTGCGGGGCGCCAGGCCACATCATCGACATAATAAACATCCGTTGCCCCTCCAGGAGACTGGCCTGCATTGAAGAAAATAGCCAGCCGGGTATGGTTGGCCATAGCCTGGTCGCTGAAATCGATGCGGTATCTTACCCAGCCGTTTGCGGAGGAAACTTCCGTCCAGATTTCTTTTTGAGGGCTGGTACCGCCTTCCAGTTTGAACAAGAGGGGTACAACCTTGGTGGAATAGATCAGCACTTCCAACTGGTTGTAGAAGGACAAGTCGAGGGGGGCGCCGTAATTGTACACCAGTGCCGACCATTCGTCGTTGGGGTCGGTATATTCCCCTACTTTGTCGAGCGGGTCGGGGTTCAGGCCACCCGGGAACGGGTTTCCGATCACTTTGAGTTTATCGGCGCCGCCGGTAATCCCGACGTTTCGCTGGCAGTCAAAGTCATCGACGATATTTGTAATAGGTTCCACGTCGGCGCAGGGATCAACCGTTTCGATCCCCTGGGCGAGGTTGTCGAAATACCAGACATCCGTCGTAGCCAGATCAGGGTCGAAGGAGATCTCCACCCGTTCAAAATCGGTGATGGACTGGAAGTCGACAAAATTAAAATTCAACTGCACCCATTCGCCGGTTGCAGGGATGGGCTGAGAAACATCCTTCAATCCCTGGCTCGGACTGAACAATTTCAGTACCAGTTCGTCGGCGCCTTCCGGGGCCCAAACCTGCAGGTTCATCTGCGGGAAGGTTTCGATAGAGAAACCGGTGGGCAAGCCCGCTTTCAGGCCGCCAAACGCGGAGGAGCCTTTGGTATATTTACCGACGGTGGGCGAATCGTTTACATCATTCGGGGCAGGGTTGGCCAGTGCGCCGCCGAAAGCGCCAAAAACCCCTTCGTCTCCCAGTGACTCCCAGAACATTTTTGCAGTGGGTTCAAAATCCTCTAAGACCGACGCAGTTGGCGGAGATTCAAACCGGAGGTCGTCGTAGTAATAGACATCGCCGGAAACGGCATTTTGACCGGCATTAAAAAACAGGACCAGTTGGCGGTGGCTTGCTCCGATTTGCGCGGAAAAATCCACCGAATATTCTACCCATTGGTTGAGCTGGCTCACCGGCACAGCCGTTTCAACCGCCGGCGAACTGCCACCCTGCAATTTGACGAGTAAATTCCCGGCTTTGGGGGCCCAAATCTTGACTTTTACAATACTTGCCCCTTCGCCGAAGGGAAAATCGCCGGGCGAATCCCAATCGTAAACCAGGGCATGGAAGGCCCCGAGCGTATCGCGGTATTCTCCTACGGTTGAACTGGTATTAATTCCCGACGGATCAGGGTTTGCGACCGGGGAAACGTCATAATAACCCGGGCTGCCGATCGTGCCGTTTCGCTGGCATTCAAAGTCGTCCACGATCTTGGCGTCAACCGCCACGCCTGCACATGCGCCCGCCGGTCCGGCTACGATGTTATCAAAAAGGTAAGTGTCGCCACTGGCGGCTACACCCGGATCAAAAAACAGGATAATCTTGTTGATGGTGGTAAAAGCGGCAGCCCCGCTGAAATCGAAATTGTATTCGATCCAGGTATTGGTCACGGCAATGTTTTTGGTCCGCTCCATGGACTCGCCTGCGCCTTCCAGTTTCAGGATAAATTTGGTGGCAACGGGGGCGTTGACCTGGATCTTGAACTGGTTGTTGACGGTCAGGTCGATGGGCTGGTCCAGGATTGCGATCAGGAGGCTATAGGCAAAGCCAGCTTCTTTGGTGTAGGAGCCGACATTGGCGCTCGGGTTGATACCGAGCGGGTCGCTGTCCGGCGGGTTGGCGACCACGGTAAAGGTACCGTCGCCAAACGAACCATTCCAGGGAAGCGTGTCGGTTTCAAAATCTTCGTAAGTTATCTGCCCGAATGTCATCAGAAAGGGCAAACAAATGAGGATGAGAGAAAGTAAATGTTTTTTCATAAGTGCTTGATTAGGTTTTCTGTCAATGAATAAGGAATACTTTCCTGGTCCAGGAATCTTCATCGGTCGATAGTTGCAAAAAGTAAATCCCCGGCTCGAACCCGCTCAGGTCAATTTCGCGTTGATCTGAGGCCAGGCGTTGCCGGTCAATACAGGTAAAAAGAAGTCTGTTGGTGCTGTCGTATATCCGCAAGGTAACATTTTTTGGCTGTACCAATTGAAAACGCGAGGTAATTGTATTTTTAGCCGGGTTGGGAAAGTTATCCCATTGAATGGAATTCGTGGTTGTTGTCTGGACGGAAACGGGATCGGAAACGAATCCTATTTTGTCGAGGGCGGTCTGAATTTCGGGGTTGGCCATAAAATGATCCCACAACAAGCCGGTCCGGTGGTTTTCAATCATATTGATAATCGGCCCCTGGTCGATGGCGAGGTAACTTTTGGCATACCAGTTGGCCCCGATATTAAATGCGTCGTAGAAACCCATCGGGCCCCAGATTTTGTCGCCATGGTCCCGGTAAAAATGAACCAGCGCGGCCATGGATTCAGCCGGCGTATAAGGCATGGATGAAAGCGCGGCGGTCGGGCTGATGGTGCCGTTGTCGCGGTCGGCGGTGGCTTCATGTGCCAGGTAACCCACAAAAGGGTCGTCGCTGGCGGTCAAACCCCAGCAAACTTCGGAATAACCGGGATGATTTTCAGGATTGTCGATGCAATAGGCGCGATTGACGAGGGTATGGTTCCGGTTATGGTCGAAATAATCAGCATAGTTGTCGTGTTTGTTGCGGGGGTCGAAACCCATAAAAGAGTAGTGTGCAAAAAAGAGCGGACCGCCCCTGGCGGGGCCGACATCCAGTTTGTATCCATAATAGGTTGATCCATTGGTATAATTGCCGCCGGCCCATCCGAGGTGGTAAAGCTGGGCCGGTACGCCGTAGGTCGGCGACGCCACAGCAAGGAGATAAATGATCAGCGCTTCGTTGTAACCTCTGATCTGGTGGTTGATGGCAAAGTTGTGGTTGGGCGACCAATGCCAGAAGAGGACATTCTGATTTTGTTTCCGGTACCAGTTCCAGTTGACCCCTTCCCAGATTTGGGTGATTTTGGTCCGTAAGACGATCTCATCCACGGAATTGCCGCTGAAATATTCCCTTACAGTGAGCAGGCCCTGGATCAGGAACGCCGTTTCAACCAGGTCGCCGCCGTTATCCAGGCTGCTGAATGGTACGACCTCACCCGTAGTTCCGTTCATCCAGTGTGGGAAAACGCCATAGAAACGGTCTGCGGTTTCCAGGAACAATACGATTTTAAGCAAACGCTGGAGCCCTTCTTCCCGGGTAATAAACCCCCGCTCGATGGCCACCAGAATGGCCATGACCCCAAACCCCGAGCCGCCGATGGTCACGGTTTCTCCGGAAGTGTTGCGTTCGCGCGCCAATCCGGAGACCGGGTGGGCAAAATCCCAAAAGTACCGGAAGGTATAGGCCTGGACCATATCCAGGAGTTCTTCATCCGTCATGGGTTGGGTAGCTGCGGTATCCGGGACGGAATAAGGGCCGGTTTGACCGGTGTTGGTGATAGCATTAATCCTGTAAATCCTTTCGCCGCTTTGTTGTCCGGTAAAATCAAGCCAGTAGGTCTGTTCGAAATTCAGAAAAGTGACATAAGAGAAGTCCGGTTCCCCTTCTATTTGCCGGTAGACCCGGTAACCGAGTATATTGTTCTCCGGATTTTTGTTCCACCGCAATTCAATATGGCTGTCGTAGCCTGTGGTCTTGAAACCTGAAGGTGCGACAGGTTGGGCAAACACGGGTGCGGCAAAGGCAACTTGCAACAAGCACAATCCCCAAAAAAAGACGTTAGCAGAACAACTGTTGCGTTTATATTCCATCAAAGCTCTTTTCCTGTAATAATTGTAATAATCTTTGGCAAGGGCATAAACCTGCGGAAGAAATTTTTGCCTTGCTTTCGTATTCTGATACAATATTACGATTTCGCTGCGCCAAAGTCAATTATTCAACCTCACCAATACTACGCCAGTTGTTTTTTTTATTCGGCATTGCTACGCCAATCTATAAAATTTAAGAAATAAAATATTGATATTCAATAAATTAAAATAGTGGTAAAAAATAAGACAATACGCCATTCAAACCAGAGGGGATTTAAACATGGAGCAAGTAATCGGTCAGGTTGGCGTCGGTGTCCAGCCCCAGTTTTTTGCGCAACCGGTAGCGTTTGTTTTCAACACCCCGGATTGAAATATTCAGCAGAGGGGCAATTTCCTTGGTGCTGAGGTTCATGCGCAGGTAAGCGGCCAGCCGAAGTTCGCCGGGCGTCAGATCCGGGAATTCTTTTTTCAGTTCTTTGAAAAAGGCATCATGGACCAGGTTAAAATTGGTCTCAAAAACCTCCCAGTCCTGGTTATCCGAGAGTTGTCTGTTGATCAGATCCAAGAGCCGGTAGTAGTATTTTTCCGGAAAGCGGGCGCCCAGGTCGTTTTTGGTCTGCTCCAGTTCACCCTTGATTTGAAACAGGATTTCGTTTTTCCTGATCAGGTTAAAGGTAGAATTGGCCAACTGTTTACTTTTGCTGATGATATCGAGCTGGAGTTGTTCGTTTCTATTCCGGATCCGTTCTTCATACAATTGTTGTTCTCTTTCCTTCTCCAGTGCAGCCCATTGCTGGTTGAGCCGGTATTTCTGCCACCTGCCGACGGCCAAAGCGAACAAGACCAGGATGCCTGCCAGCAAGAGTTTTGCCCAAATCGTCTGATACCACCCGGGCAGGATTACAAAGGAGAAAACCGCTTCCTGGCCCCCCGTATTACTGGTCACCAGGAAGCGGTAATACCCTGAATGGAGGTTGGTGTATTGGCGTGTATGGGCACGCTGCCAATCCGACCAGACGGGGTCAAAGCCCTCCAGTTTAAAACGAAACTGTGGCTGGTCGGAAAAAACAGGCGCAGTGAACCGGAACAACAGGTTGTTCTCTTTGGGTAGCAACTTCAGGGGGGCTGATTGCATCTCCGGCATCAGCCCGAGG
Organism: uncultured Lewinella sp.; assembly: GCA_964558465.1. Taxonomy (GTDB): domain Bacteria; phylum Bacteroidota; class Bacteroidia; order Chitinophagales; family Saprospiraceae; genus JACJYC01. The sequence continues at coordinate 14,768 of CAZLEF010000006.1, forward strand.
TTTTTGGCAGGGTACCCGTTGATCCGGACTTCGGTGATCATGGCGGATGGTAAATGCTGTTTCCTGTTTTTATCCAAAGAAAAAGGATATTGTTTCCCAAGGATTGCATAACCCGTGCTCAGGCAGAAAAAAAGCTCGTTCCCATTTTTTCCAGGCACAATTGCACGGTCGTTATCGAAGGCAAGGGATAAGGGCAGGGTGGCAACCAGGCTGTCCGACCTGATCCATTCAATTTTGTCCTTTTTGATAAAAAAGAGCTCGGCGTTATCAATTGGACAAATGTTCTGAACACCGGACAACTTTTGTCCCCTTAACATGGTGATGGGCAAAAACCTGTTCTGCCGGGAGTCCCATTCATGAAAAATCGTATCCGACAGGACAAAAACGTTGTCATCCAAATTGACCAGCCGAAGCCGGGATAAGGTCGGCAGCCCATCCTTAACTGAAAATTCCCTGTAATGGATGACGCTGTCCTTCTCAGGATTTAATTGAAACCGGTATATGCCTTTATAAGGGTTTACCGCCCATATGTAGCCTTGCTTGTCGAAACTGAATTGCCGGAGCGGCGCCAAAAGGCCATTGATCCTGTGGCTGAAAACCCAGTTTCCGGATTTATTTTTTTTAAAAATGACCATTCCGGTATAAGTTGCCTGGATCAGAAGATCCTGTTCGCCGGGCGCCTTTTTGGTTTGCCATCCGCCGGTGACGCTTGAAATCCAGACTGGTCTTCCCTGTTCAAGCCGGAAAGTGCCGTTGTTATGCCCGCAAATAATCTGCCCGTCAAATACATTGATTTCCCATATCTGGCCCTGTGTGCCCGAAACCAATTGAAAATTATCTTCTATTTGCTGATACAAACCTTGGTTTGTACCCAAATAAAGAGTATTGTTTAATGAAATTGTTGTAAAAACAGTACCAAATTTGCCGTTGATATCCCTGTAATACCGGAGCGGATTGCTCAATTGCACGAGATCTATTCCCCGGTCCATCCCGACCCAAAGGTCGCCGGCCTTGTCTTCATATAGCGCAAGGATCGTATTGTTTTGCAGCCCATTGATTTTATTGATATGATAAGTAAAGGATCCTGCCGGGTTGAAAAAATAAAGACCATTTTGAACGGACCCAACTGCCAGTGATCCGTTGCTCAACGCCAGAATGCGGTTCAGTTGGTTATTCGAAAAGCCGTGGTTCAGAGGGTTCTTCCAATAACTTGCGTCTTTTCCCGGCGCGTATTCCCAGATGCCATTCTGTTCGGTTGCAATCAAAAATCCGTCCTTCCAGGCGGCCATACCCTGTACCTGGTAAGCAGATAAATTTTTGGTGAACCCTGCAAAAGTGAAGGTGCTCTCTCCCTTCCATTCAAAAAGTCCGGTTCCGATCACCGGTACCAATACCTTTTCTCCGATTTTCTGGATGAACATCAGGTTGCCGGGTGGATGTATCTCCCTGACGGTTTTGTAGTCGAACAGGAAAATGGTTGAAAAAGACTGGAACAAGACCCAGCCCTTGCCTGTTACAATGTGCCAGATTTCTTCCTTCCCCGCATTTTCATTGTCGAAGGAGGCGCTGAGGGAGGTATAAAAAAGATAGCCCCTGGAATTTCGTTTCCAATATCCGAATTCACCATAAGCCCCTGTAAAAATCCATCCGTTATGGTCGCAGGCCACCGACCGGACAATCTGTTTTTCGGGCAATAAAAAAGTCTGCCATTCCACCCCGTCAAAGGATAAAAGTCCGCTTGAATTGGCAAAATACATGATCCCGTCGGGCGCCTGGGTGATATCCCAGGTCTGGCTATGTCCCTGGTAATGCGTTTCGTCAAAGGAAACAATACGGGGTATTTCATCGCTTGCCCATATTAGAAAGGGTATCGCCTGAAAAATGACAGCAGCGATTGCCCACGAGGGGAATGGGGAGCGGAAATGTTTCGTATTTAACCGGAATGGAATCTGATTTTTCAATTCAGCAAAATCTTTCAACCGACAAAATAATAAAATCCGGCATTTCCCGCCAAAATAAACTAGTTTTGGACAATAAAGAAAACTACCTCCGGCCGATTAACGTTTTACTGTAGCTATCACTACAAAAATGAAAATATTCTATTTCATTTCGAAATTGGTAATCCTTACCTGGCTAATTCTGATCCGGTATCATTACGGGTTGCTGGACAACCTTCCAAAGGGAGAATTCCTTTTAAAGTCAATCGCAGGGTTTGCGATCTTCACGCTCACCTGCAACCTGATCGTGATCATCCTGATCTGGTTTTACAGGCGGAACAAACACCTGTCGCAAGACCGGATCGACAATGTCATCGCCGGTCTTCAAAATATTTATTACCTGTTGTTTGCAGGCGCCGCCATCATGACCTTTGCCAGCTTTTTCGGCATGGATCACAAAACTTTATTTACCAGCCTCAGCATCATTGCCGCTGCAATCGCCATCATTTCCAAAGAGTATTTTTCTGAGATCATCAGCGGGATCATTATCGTTTTTTCGAAACAACTATCCATCGGCGATTATGTAAAGATCGGCGAACATAAAGGCCGGATAACGGACCTGATGCTCACCAAACTCGCCTTGCTGAATGAGGATGACGAAGTCGTTTATCTTCCTAATGCGAAGGTATATTCCAATGAGGTCATCAACTATACCAAACGGGAAATCCGGCGGGTAAGCATACCCTTCGAAATCACGCTGGCCTCCCTTCGAACGATCGAGGAGTTGGAACGTGATCTGGTCAAAGCTTTGGATGACCATCATAATTATATCGAACCTAAAAGCTTCTATCTCCGGATCGTTGAAATCCGGAAGGATAGCCTTCTGTTGAAGTTTCAGTATATATTGATGCAACGCGACCGGGAACTGGAAAAAGAAATCAGAAGAAGGACCGTTCGCAGGGTCGTCAACTACGTTAAAAAGAATATGGCAGGCAAGGTCGTTGAACCCATGGAATAGCCTTTTTGCAGATTGAAGCGCAGAACCTAAATTTCTATTTGCATTTCTGCGGAAAGTCTGATACCTTTGCAGCCGCAATTTTTACAGTCTGGATGACAGGCTGTTGCCGGGTCTCGTAGTACAACGGATAGTATGTGGGTTTCCGGAACCCAAGATCTAGGTTCGATTCCTAGCGAGACCACCCGATTTTCCCATTCTTTTTAATTCCGCTTATCATGTTTGCTGAACTAACCGAGGAATTGCGCCCATTCAACGCAAGCCTGGTCGCCGTTTCCAAAAAAAGGTCCATTCCTGAAATTCTGGCATTTTATGACCAGGGACAACGGGACTTCGGGGAAAATAAAGTTCAGGACCTGCTGGAAAGAAGAGCCCAATTGCCCGCCGACATCCGCTGGCATCTAATCGGCCACCTTCAAAGCAACAAAGTGAAACAAATTGCGCCCTTTATCCACCTTATTCATTCTGTCGACAGCCTCGACCTTCTGGAAGAGATCCATAAACGGGCTTTGGCCAACGGACGAATCATTGACTGCCTGCTTCAATTTAAAATAGCGAAAGAACAAAGCAAATACGGGCTGAACGGCATTCAGGCGGCTTCCGCTCTGCTGGAGGACCCGCTCTTCAGCCGGCTCGCTCATGCGCGGATCTGCGGTGTAATGGGTATGGCGACCTTTACGGACGATGAAAAACAGATCCGGCAGGAATTCAGAAACCTTGCCGGCATATTCCGGTCATTGAAAGATCGCTTTTTCAAGGACAAATCCCATTTTAAAGAAATTTCAATGGGCATGTCCGCCGACTACAGGATCGCCTTGGAGGAAGGCAGCACAATGGTCCGGATCGGAACCCTGTTGTTTGAAGCCGCGGACCGCTGATTCTGGACTTTTATCTGCAACAAAAAAGGGCAGGAGGCACTGCCCCCTACCCTTCTGTTTTTATTTAATTACAATCTTTATTGCTTCACAAATCGCTGAATAAAACGTTCCTGGCCGTTTTCTGCCCGGATCAGGTATATGCCGGCGCTGAGATTCAGGCTTTGCAGATCTATTCGGAGGTTGCGGTCGCCTGCTTCCGTCAGCATATTGAAGAGGACTTTCCCATTCAGTTCGACAATGCTCACGCCCACCTGTCCCTGCAAATTGGCCGGCAATTCCACAAACAGTTCGTTTTGGGCCGGATTGGGATAAATACCCAGGTTTTGGGCCGGGTTGGCGTTTTCGAAACTGGTTTCCAGCAACTCCGGCCGGTTCATTTGAGGGCCTGAGATCTCAACATCGTTGAAGGTTGCAGAAACCGTGTTGGTCGATACGTTGCTTTCCGTCGCGATGCCGATAAAGGTGCAGTTATTGAGATTCATAAAGACCTGGAACAATTTGATCCAGGAGACGCCGTTTCCGGATACATAGCCTGCAAAACTGGTCCCGTTGCGCATTAACCGGATATACTTGTAGGAAGGGAGCCAGGGTTTTGCAAAAATGGAAGCTGCGCCATTGGTGGCTGACCGTGCCTTGAAATACACCTGGTTGCCCTGGCGCCGGAACATCCATGCCATTTTTGCCCCCGGCGCAAGGCTTTCCCGGATCATTATCCCCGCAGAGGCGTTGTAATTATTCACGTCCACCTCTGCTACAATTTCGCCGTTGCCGCAGAGCTCCTGGAAGGAAAATGTCACATTATCGTCGGTTGCACCCGGGCTGACGCAGTTGGTTGTCTGGGTCCATTCTCCATCGTCAATGGTCGTTGCACCGGAACACCCGATGGCAAAAGGATTCCAGCCCTCCGGAAGAGCCGGCTGACAATCGGTGGCATGATAGCCCAGTCCCCAGGAAGTATTGATGGCGTAGTTTGACCATTCAGCAGCAGGGCTGAAGGCGTCAGATCCCTCGTTATCTCCTTTTTGAACGGAGTAAAAACGGCGCAGCGTAATATTTTCTGCGAAAATTGCAGCGTTGCCGATCTGTCCGATGACATCGAGCGTACCTTCGCTGTTGCTCAATGAAACGGCGTCATTTCCGTTGTAGAAGCCGGCGCCGGAAAGCTGGTCGGCCAACGAGGTGAATTCTGCGGTTGCTCCACTACTGCATAAGAGATAAACGCCTCCGCTGGGAACCGTACCGGTAAGGTTGATCGTCAAACCGGCAGAAGCGCTCCCGTTGAAATACATTTTCACCTGATACCCGCCATCGGCCAGATCAATATCGCTGCCGGTCGGGTTGTAGATTTCAAGGCATTTGTTGTTGCCGCTGCCTTCTACGTATTCGGAAAAAAACAAAGCCCCGCAATCGGGAATGACTGAGCAAGGCGCGGGGGCTGAGCCCAGGTTGTTATCGGTAAGGGTGCAAGCAGGTTCTTCTGAAAAAGTGGCGGTAAGCTGAATGGCGCCGGCGTCCGCGGGCATTTCTACCCCCTGGAAGGTATGAGAGGTTCCGGAATCCAGATCCCCTACGGATACGCTGGCGCTGCCATCGCCCGTCAGGTCCAGGGTTCCGCCCCCTGGCGCTCCGGAGAAAGTAACGGTTACGTTTGCCGTATAAGTATCATCGCCGGTACCAATGGAGTTTTGGCCGTCACATTCACTGATATTATCCACACTGATGGCGGAAATAATACATTCGATCATGATGCAATTGCTGGTATGGGCGCCGAGGCCTGTGACATCGTTGTTGGCAAACCCTTCCCATTCGGTCTCCAGCGTAATAAAAGCAGTTGGGCCCGTTCCGGCAGGATTGACGGTCACCCCTCCGGTTACCGTTGCTTTTCGGCGCAGGGTCCGGTCAAGGGTGGAAAGCCCGGTCGCCGTCCAGGCTGTTCCGGGGTCATTGCCAATTCTGCCGAAGATATCCACTGCTGCGCCGGTTGAAATTTTATAAAGATCGAAGGCGTCATCCCCGTTGTGGTTGACGACGGTAGAACTTACAACTCCGCCCGTATACCCGGTCGCAGATCCATTCCTTACAACAATCGTTGCTCCACTGGCCAGTATTCCACTGAGCGTAAGGGTTTGAGAGGGTGTGGCTGCACCATTGGAATATAACCGCAACTGATAACCCGAAAGGTCAACCGGGCCGGCAGTCGGATTATAAATTTCGATGTACTTTTCAAAACTGCTTCCCTCAACGTATTCTGAAAAGAACAGATCGTTACAACCCGATGGTTGTGCGGTAACCAGCATGGAGAACCCCATGGTAAAAAAAAGGATGATAGGTAGAAACCGATTCATAAGTTAGTGTTTATAGTTAAACATGATTTAGCGCCAATGCCAAGTGTCTTGGAATGGAAACTTCAGATATTCTGATTCCGGGCGGATGCAGACAGCCTTTAACCGATAGCAGGGAAATACAAGGGTAAAGATAAAACCTTTATTCAAAAAAAGTCGGCAAGGGGCTATAAAAATTTAAAAAATTAATATTTAATTTATATGCAGATGATATGGTCGTACAAAATCTTCAGTTCTGATCGTTTATTTTTGCTCTAAAAAGCATGGGATCTGTTTTCGAAATCTATCTGGAACTAGGGTTTAAACATATTGCCGACCTGAAAGGGTACGACCATATCCTGTTCATTGTCGCTTTATGCGCCATCTATCGCCCGGCGGAATGGAAAAAGGTAGCCCTGCTGGCAACAGCGTTTACACTTGGGCATTCTGTCACCCTGGCGCTGGCTGCGATGGATATGATCCGGTTTCGTACGGAGTGGGTTGAGTTTCTGATTCCGGTCACCATTTGCCTGACCGCGCTTTACAATATTTTGATGAGTGAACGTTTTTCTGCCGGGAAGGGCGCGGGTATGGGCTTGTACCTGCTTCCGCTGGTATTCGGGTTGATCCACGGCATGGGTTTTTCAAATTTCCTCCGTTCGGCGCTTTTGCCCGGCGAGGAAAACGATCTGGTTTACCAGTTGCTGGCTTTTAATATCGGAGTGGAGTTGGGCCAGCTTTGTATTGTAGCCGTTATTTTACTGCTGACCTGGTTGGCCTTTGATTTGTTGAAGGTCAGGCGATGGGATTGGAAATTGTTTGTTTCCGGGGCGGTATTCGGGCCAGCCCTGATTATGGCGCTGGAGCGGTGGCCTTTTTTCTAGTGCGACCAGACCGAATTAATTTAACGCTTTTTTTACTTTATCTGCTGATTTTCAATAGTTTGGCCTGTAATGGAACTTACGGCCTTTGGCACTAGTTGGCAATCTTTCAGTTCGCCACTCCACAGTCTGTCGACTGCCAACTGACGAACTGAAAGACTGATAAATCGATCGATTACGGCTTGGCCCTCCCGGGTTTCGGGATCGGATTGCCGTTGGTATCGATCAGAATGATCTCCATTCCGAGTTTTTCAAGTTCCGGCAGGATCTTTTCCTTGTCGCCGACCACCATGAAGGACAAATCCTCCGGGCGAACGAGTTTTTTGGAAAGATCCCGGACATCTTGCAATTTCAGGTTCCGGACCTTTTGATCGTAGGTTTTGAAATAATCATCCGGCAGGTTGTACTCCACCATATCCAATAAAGAACCCAGTACAGCGCTGTTGGTCTCCCATTGTCCGGGCAATTGAAGCACCGTGTTTTGGGTTGTTTTTGCAAATTCTTCCTGGGTGATGGGGTTATCGCCGACGATCTGTTTGAATTCCTTCATAAGTTCTTCAACGGATTCTCTGGACTTATCCGTTTGGACCGGCGCATAAGCGATGAACGGGCGTTGTCCTTTGGCATCCGGGACAAAGGCGCCGGCGCCGTAAGACCAATGTTTGTCTTCGCGAAGGTTCATGTTGATCCGTGAAGTGAATTCACCTCCCAAAACATTCACCATGGCTTCCCGGGCAATTTCGGAAATCTGACCGTAGGGTTCTACCAGGTAAGCGCCGAGGATCATAGATTGCTGCGATTCCGGCCGGTCCATCAGGAATAATTTTCCTTTGGTTCCGGTCTTGACCTGGGCGATGTTCTTGACCGGTGTTTTGCCTTTTTGCCATTGGCCGAAGCGCTGTTCCAGTTTGGGCAGCAGTTCCTCCATAGTTAGGTCGCCTACGACGACAAGGGTGGCGTTATTGGGTTTGATCCAGTCGTTATAGTATTTCATTACATCTTCCCGGGTCAGCGTCTGGACGGTTTCCTCATAACCCGAACCGGAAAGCGGCATGCTGTAAGCGTGGCCTTCGCCGTACAGGTATTTGGGCAGGACCCTGAGGGCCATTTGCATGGGGGAAGATTTCTCGCGTTTGATCTGCGCGAGCCGCTCGTTTTTAAGGCGGTCAAATTCTGCTTGCGGAAAAGAAGGATTCAGCGCCACATCTGCGAAGAGGTCCAAACTTGGATCAAGGGTAGGTTTCAGGGTATTGAGGCTGATAAAGGCTGCATCCAGGCTGGCATTGGTACCGATCCCGGCGCCTAACACCTGCAGTTCTTCACTGATCTGAAGGCCGGTCCGTTTTTTGGTCCCTTCATCCATCATATTCATTGCGAGGGAAGCCGCCCCTGCTTTGTCGGCTTTATCGGCAGAATAACCTGCGTCGAAAATCATATTCATGACAATCGTCGGTACATCCTGGCGTTGCGCCAATACGACCTTCATGCCATTTTTAAGGGTTGCCTTTTGAAGGTCGGGGAATTTTGCCCTGGCCGGTTCGGCCATTTCAGGCAATCCTTTGCTGCGGTCTACCTCAGAGGCTACCGTAGAGAATTCCGGGAAGGGGGTGCAAACAAGGGTATGGCGGCCCCTGGAAAGCCATTTCTGGCAGGCTTTCAGAATATCTGCAGGAGTTGCTTTTGAAATGATATTCAAGGTCTTTTTATAATAATCCGGGCTGCGGCCAAAAACCTCGTTTTCCGTCAGGATATCCGATTTGCCTCCGAAACCGCCGATTCGTTCCAGCCCTTTGATGAAATTGGCGAAATATTGTGATTTGGCTGTGTTCAATTCCTTTTCGGTAGGGCCGTCCCTGAGGAATTTTTCGAGTTCCTCGTTCATGACCGCTTCTACCTTATCCACATCCTGGCCTGGTTTGACGTTGGCCTGGACGATAAAATTGCCGGCAATTTCCTTGGTCCATACAAAAGCATTGGCCGTGCTGGCGATTTGGTCCTCATAGATCAAACGCTTGTACAGGCGGGAGTTTTTGCCTACGGACAGGATGTCAGAAGCCAGGTCGAGGTAGATCGCCTCCGGGGTACCCCATTCCGGGGTGTTCCAGAACATGGCAATGCGGGATTCGGGAACCCGGTCCTGATAAGTCTGGCGGGTATCCACCGTACGCACGGGGATATCCACTTCCGGCCGGACAATAGTGGGGCCTGCAGGGATATCTCCAAAATACTTGACGACCTTTTTATAGATCTCTTCCGTATTGACATCGCCGGCAACTGCAATAACGGCGTTGGCGGCGCCGTAATACGACTTGAACCATTCATGGACATCCTCCAGTGAGGCGGCGTTGAGGTCCTCCATTTCACCGATAACCGTCCAGGAATAAGGGTGCCCCTTTGGGAACATGGCTTTGGTCATCAGGTCAAATTGTTTACCATAGGGCTGGTTTTCGCCCTGGCGTTTTTCATTTTGCACCACGCCGCGCTGTTCGTCGAGTTTGGCCTGGTCGATCGCCCCTAAAAGGTGGCCCATCCTGTCGCTTTCGAGCCAGAGCACCTGATCGAGGGCTGCCAGCGGGACATTCTGGAAGTAATTGGTGCGGTCGGTATTGGTCGTACCGTTCAAATCCGTTCCGCCGATCCTTTCCAGCACCTGGAAATAATCGTTATTGAAGTTTTCACTGCCGTTGAACATCAGGTGTTCAAACAAGTGTGCGAACCCGCTTTTGCCGGGCTTTTCGTTTTTTGACCCTACATGATACCAGACGTTGACCGCAGCGATCGGCGCTTTGTGGTCTTCGTGCACGATCAGGGTGAGGCCGTTTGGCAGCACAAATTTTTTGTAGGGAATTTCAATATCATCCGGATTGAAGTACATTCCGGATTGGGAGAAGGCAGGCCCCATAACGAAACCTAAAAGAACAGCCAGAAGGGTGAAACGTTTCAGCATAACAAACGATTTGGTGAATGAATAATATGATTTGGACGCCAATCCAAACGCTTCTATCAGCGCGATTAGCTGGCCAAAAGATGAAAAAAATGAGAATTTGCTTGATTCCTGTAACCCGCGCCGGGCGCCGGGTGAACCCTTAATAAATCCAGAAACAGGTAGAGAAACACAATTTGGTTTTAATCTGAACAATTAAAAGCAGTACAGGCCGGCTGATGATTAAAGAACAGACAAAATTAAACAAATCCGGGTGCATGAAAGGGGCGTGTCCGGGATATTTTCTACGAATTCGGCAAGTTAATAGACAAACGACCATTTTGTATAAAAAAAACTGTCGCCCCGAAAAACCAAGGCGACAGACCAGGAGATAACTGATCTCCTTTAAACAATTGAACACCCAATTGACCTATATCTTATTATATTTTGAACTTCGATCGCTTGCAATGCAAAGATAAAGGCATTACAGATGCTTTTATCATGACAAAAATCAGCTAAAACAGTGATTTTTATTCTTTGCAGGTTGATCTATCCATTTGTTATTTTTATCAAATAATTTTGCCCGGGGTTGGGTTCTTTTGTTAAAATTGATTCTCTTTGCCCTAAATGCCGATATGATGAAAAAGATCCTGTTTCCAACTGATTTTTCAGCAGCTGCCGACCGGGCGTTCATCTACGCTCTCCAACTGGCCGGCAAAACCGGAGCGTCCATAACTACCATACACATTTATAGCCGTCCTGATATTTCTGCCGTTCATTTACCCGGCGCCCTGCAGGAATTCTATGATTCGGTGGATCTGTATGAATTCGAAAACTATAAGGATTCAATCCCGTCCCTGGTGGAAATGGCCAATGCTTACGGGTTTTCAAGGGTGGATCTGAAACACGTTCTGATGGAAGGCGAGACGGTAGAGTCGATCCTCTCGGTAGCCGAAAAGGACGGAATTGATCTGATCGTGATGGGCACTACGGGAGCGCGCGGTTTGAAGGAAATTTTTATAGGCAGTGTCACCGGGGAAATCCTTGAAAATGCCTGTTGTCCTGTGCTGGCGGTACCTGAAAAAGGAGAATTCGACGGGGTATTGAATAAAGTTGCCTTTGCCACTGGTTTCCAGCAAGAGGAAGTTAAGGCATTGGACCGGCTGATTGAACTATTGGCGCCTTTTCACCCTGAAATTCACTGTGTCAATGTGGACCTGGCGCATACCGAAAACATAATTCACCGGATGGATCAATTTGTTCCGGCGCTTAAAACCAAGGGAAGAAATATCATAACCCATGTATTGGACGGTACGGATTTTCAGGAAGCCATGATCGGGTTTCTGGAAACCCACTCCATTGATCTCCTGGCTATGGTCACCCACAAGCGGAATTTCATCCAGGAACTGTTTCATTACAGTAAAACAAAGATGCTTTCCTATCATTGCAATACCCCGGTTTTGGCGCTGCATTTAAAATCAGATACAAAAGAATGAACCTGAAAGTCCTGGCGCCCTTTTTATTATGTTTTTGCAGTATCACATTGTTTGCGCAAAACAAACCGTGGTATTTGTTTGCCGGCAAATCCCTGGCCGAACTGCGTGCAGACGGCCTTGTCACGCCCTCTCCGGGTTTCCGGCCCGCCCTCTTTTTTTTCCAGGCAGAAAAAAAAGAGCCAGGTGCAACCTTGCCTCACCCCCTGAAAACTCCGGAATTCTGGAAATTTAACGAACTCGCTTTTTTCTGCCGGATCGAGGTCAAACTGGAACGAATGGCAAAGATTCCGATCAAATTCAGGCTCGGGAAAGTCCAGGAAGTCGAAAAATTGGAAGGAAAATATTAGAATCTTATGAATGAGCCGCCACCTATCCGCATGCCGGTCATCAGCCTGCAGAACCTCAGCAAGTCTTACGGCAACTTCCAGGTTTTGCATGGCATCAACCTGGAAATATACCCGGGGCAGGTCATTGGCTATATTGGCCCCAACGGCGCCGGAAAGTCGACAACCGTAAGAATTCTGGCCGGGCTTGACGGAGATTTTACGGGCAAGGTAAAAGTTGGCGGGATTGATGTACAGCAGGATCCGTTGAGCGTGAAGCGGTTGATTGGTTACGTTCCCGAACTGGCCGAGCTTTACGAAGTATTAAGTCCGGTGGAGTTCCTGACTATGATCGGCCGGCTTCATGACATCCCTGATCCGGTTATTCTGGAACGCAGCGAAAAGATGCTCCGTTTTTTTGGCCTGGATGGAAACCGGAATGACCGGATGGACACCTTTTCCAAAGGGATGCGACAAAAAGTTTTGCTGATTTCCGGCCTCCTGCACAATCCGCAGATCCTGTTTCTGGATGAACCCCTGTCCGGGTTGGATGCCAATTCCGTGATCCTCGTCAAAGAAATCATTTCCAGGCTTGCCGCGCAGGGAAAAACGGTATTTTACTGTTCGCACATGATGGACGTAGTAGAGAAAGTATCTGACCGGATCATCCTGATCGATCAGGGGAAAGTGATCGCAGACGGAACCTTTCAGGAACTCAAGCAGCAGGAAGGTGAATCGCTCGAGCAGGTTTTTTCCAAACTTACCGGCCATCAGGATCTGGACCAATTGGCAGGAGATTTTATGGAATCATTTGGAACACCGTAAAACATGGTGAAATTCTGGCTAAAGATCATCCGGTGGTTAAATCCGTTGTGGCGCCGGCTTGACGTCCACCCAGGTCATCTTGCTGCATTGATGGAGGCCAGGCTGTTGATGGAAAGCAGGCGAAAGGTCTCCTGGCAACAAAACAAGCCCTCATCCTCCAGGGGTAGGGGTTGGCTTGTTTATTTATCTTTTTTCCTGATTGGCGCCGGCGCTTTATTGGCGATCGCCCGGTTTGACCATACCGGATCCGGCATTACCCTGTACTTTCTCATCTGGATGGTCTTTTTTTCCATTACCCTGATCAGCGATTTTACAGATGTCCTGATTGATGTGCGGGACAATTATATTGTGCTTCCGAGGCCGGTGAGCGACCGGACCATCAGTACTGCCCGGTTGTTGCACATCATTATTTACCTGATGGGGTTGACCCTGCCGTTTATTTTGCCGGCTCTGGTTTATTTCCTGATCCAATTCGGTTTGACCGGCAGCATTATTTTTCTGTTTTTACAATTGTTGAGTGAATTGATGGTGGTATTTGGCATCAACCTGGTCTATCTGGGCATTCTTCGGTTTGCCACGCCTGCAAGGTTCAAAGACATGATCGGATATTTTCAAATCATGCTGACCGTGTTCATTTTTGCTGCCTATTACCTAACCCCAAAGTTGTTGGATTGGGACAGGGTGGCAGCCGTGAATTTTCTGGAAAAGCCATTGGCCACCCTTTTGCCTCCGGCCTGGCTGGGCAGTATCTGGACCCTTTTATGGGATGGCGCTGCGGATCCCAATACCCTGATCAGGGCATTTCTGGGCGTTGCGACGCCGGTAGCCGGGATCTGGCTGGTGATCCGTTACCTCGCTTCGGGGTTCAACCGGAAATTGATGGCGATCAGCCTGGGCCAGAAAGACGAGAATGCCAAAATCATTCAGCCGGCAACAGTCCGGACAACATGGGGTGAAAAACTGGGCGGTTTGCTGTGTTCGGATTCAGCAGAAAAGGCTGCCTTCAACCTGACGTGGCTGGTTACCGGAAGAAGCCGGGATTTCAAGGTGAAAGTGTATCCCAGTTTTGGCTTCATCCCGGTATTTTTTCTCTACATGGCGATTCAGGGGGAAGGCAGCATTCAGGAGCGGATCGAAGAAATCAAAAACGGCAACCATTTCCTGTTGCTGCTGTATATGCTCCTGGTTGCGATCAGCACGCCATTGCTCAGTGTGCGGCATTCTGATAAATACAAAGCTTCCTGGATATTTTTTGTGACCCCTGTACAAAAAAAGGGTCAGTTGATTTCCGGTGCGTTCAAAGCTGTAATGGCCCGGTATTTTCTCCCTTTTTATACACTGGCCGCCCTTTTTACCCTGGGGTTCTGGGGTTTAAAAACCACTCCCCATATCATACTGGCCCTGCTCAATTTAACCCTGATTGGCGCCATCATTGCATATACAACAAGCGCATTGCCGCTTTCAACACCCTGGGAGGAAGCCAAAAAAGGAGGACAGGTAGCAGCCTCTTTCATCAGTACCTTTGCAATAGGTTTTGTTGGTGGCGGCCACTATTTATTGGTTCTGTTTGCACCGGGGTGGCTTGCCCTGGTGGTTGCGGCGATCCTGGTTATCCCCTTATTTTACCTCTTAAAAGGCCTTTCCGGCCAAAAATGGTAAACTTGAACTGTAAACAAACTCAACATGGTTTCAGAACAATTAACAAAGATAGACATCCTCGCAGTCGGTGTTCATCCGGATGATGTGGAACTGAGTTGCAGCGGAACCCTTTTGCACCATATCAGTACAGGAAAAACGGTGGGGCTGCTGGACCTGACCCGTGGGGAATTGGGAACGAGAGGTTCGGCGGAGATCCGGGACTCGGAAGCCCTGACTGCCGCTAAGATGATGGGTGCGCAGTTTCGGAAAAACCTTGAAATGGCAGACGGATTTTTCACCAGTTCAAAAGAAAATATTTTAAAAATCGCAAGTGTGATCCGGAGTTGCAAGCCCGGGATTGTCCTGGCCAACGCACTTGAAGACCGGCATCCGGACCATGGCCGGGCGGCGAAACTGGTTGCCGACGCCTGCTTTTTTGCCGGCCTTCAAAAGGTGATCACTTATGATCAGAACGGGTTGAAGCAGGAAAGATGGCGTCCCCTCGCGGTTTATCACTATATCCAGGATCACAACCTGAAGCCGGATTTTGTCGTAGACATAACGCCGTTCATCGGGCGGAAATTTGAGCTCATTCTGGCCTTCCGCTCACAGTTTTACGATCCCGGCGCCTCGGAATATTCAAACGAACCGGATTCTCCGATCTCCGGCCGGGAGTTCCTGGATTTCCTGAGGGCCAAGGCAGCTGCATACGGCAGACCTGCAGGGTTTGAGTTTGCAGAGGGGTTTAATGCCGGGCGTACCCCCGGCATCAGAAATCTCTTTGACCTGTGCTGAAACAGGTTATTGATTCAGGGTATTCAGACCTGCATAATAAATAAGGTTCCATTCCGTCCCCTGTTTTGCGAATCTGCGGCGCAGGGCATATTGACCTGAACGGTGGATCAGGTTTTCGGTGACAATATCCGCCCCGAAAGTTTCGAAGTGGATATCAAAATCCGAGGTCGAGGGATCAACCAGCCTGTGCATGACCCAGTTTTCGGGCAGCCACCTGAATGCTCCGCCGGCAATGGTGGCGCTATCCGCATTGTCCGGAATGCCCTCCAACGGGAAAACAATATGTTCCATCTGGTAAAGGCTGTCGGTCAGGAATCGCTGGTAAAAAGCTGTAAAATCTTCCGGAAGATTTCCGGTTGGTTCAGCGCTATTTTCCTTTGGTCTGCAGGAGAATACAGCGCATGCGAACAAAATGAAAATCAAGGGTTTCATATTGGCAATTTTGTAGAAAACGCAAAATCAGTTAAAAGTGACAGCACCCCGCGACCAGGGCTGTTCACCGGATCAGGGAAAAGATGCAATCCAGCAGGGCTGGTTCGTCAGGTGATTTTGAAACAACAAAATTCTTCCAGCCGCACTCTGCCAGGGTTTGGGCTGTTGCCGGGCCGATGGCGACTGCTTTGGCGTGGAGGGCAACCGGACCGGCGTCCTCACAAAATGCTTCTGCATTCATGGAACTGGTAAAAACATAAATATCCGCTTCGGGAAAAGTGGCTGGTGCAGTGATTTCATTGGTATAAACAACGAGGTCGATGGATACGATCTCTTTGTGCAGCAGTTTTTGGATCGAACGTTTTGAATATTGTGCCCTGGGGAACAACACCCTTTTATTTCTGGCAAGGCTGACAAAATCCAGGGCGACGATTTCCGGTAAACCTGCGCCGGTAAAATCCGGCGGTCGACCGATCCCGGAAAGGAATTGGCCGGTGCCCGGGCCAAGGGCTGCAATCCGGGCAGCAGGCCAGTTCAGTCCGGCCGTTTCAAGCCCGGATTTAAAAAAGGAAACCGCATTTTTACTGTAAAAAAACAACCATTCCGAATCAGGCACTGCAGAAAATAAAACCTGCCGGAAGGATAAAAAGGAATACCCCGTCACCTGGAAACCTGAACTTTCCAGTTTTTCCCGGAGGACGCTGCCGGCAGGGAGTTCCCTGGTAATAAAAACCTTCATTCGGGGCTTTTAAGGATCAAGTTTATTCCTCTTCCCAGAGCAACCGGATATTTTCAGCAATCGGTTCGCCTTCGTCATTTCGACCGATGGTGAATTCCACCTCATCCCCTTCCCTGAGCTCTGTAAAGTCGCCGTCAACAACACTGGTATGATGAAAGAAAAGATTATTCGGCGGATACTTGATAAAACCGTATCCGTTTTTCAGGCTGAAAATTTCACCCACCAGGATCTCACCTTCTTCAAATTCCTCCAGAACCTCATGGCCGTTGGCAGGGGTTTCAGATGCGACCTGATAAGCTTTTTTGCCTTCCGTCTGAACAAAGATATTGTTGATCAACGGATCGTTTCGTTTTAAACGATTATCGATCATCTCATGCATGGCGATCGGATAAGAAACCTCTTCGAGCAGTTCCTGGGAGGTTCGTGTGATCATCCTTTTGCCGATTTCATTTTCATATTCAAAATCCCAGCTCAGGACCATTACCCTTACCCCTGTCGCATTCAGTTTCCGGATCAGAGGGGCATAGTCGCCATCGGAGCTGATCAAAACCATAATATCAAAAACATTGTGGACTGCCTGGTCGTAAGCTTCCAGCGCAAGATTAACGTCGACGCCCCGATCTTCCCTCCGGCCAAAGGTGGACCGGATGGGGATGAAATGGGTCATGACTCCGGCAGACATCAGGATGTCATCGAACACGCGGTCCCAGTACAGGGTATCACCCCTTTGTTTGGCTTCAAATGCATTCAGTCTTCCCCTGAAATAATGAGCTGAAACAATTTGGCAGAGGCGGACGTCCGTATTTTCTTCCTGGCCGACCTGATGCCGGATAAACTCGTGAAGACCGGAAACGCTCAGCCGTCTTCTCCGCTGGTGATCATAATTGTAATAATTGCTTACGTGCAGAAAATAGTTGCCATCGTAAAACACACCAATTCTTAACATCTTTTCTCGCATCTTAACTATTCAATTTATGTTATACTTATAAAATCCGCAAATTATGGGTTTTGGGAAGGGAATTAGCCGGGTCAGGTTTATTTCGATAATGCCTCCGCCAGGTTTTCGGCAAGTTGGAAACTGGTACTGGCGGATAATTGAACACGTTTAACAGGGGAATCCCAGGTGTCGGCTTTGGCTGCCCAGGCGTGAATATTGCCGGCCGGGTCTTTCTCACAAAAAACCCCAAGCGGAAGCTGGCAACCTCCATTCAATAGCCGGAGGGTTTTTCGTTCGATATTTGTAACAGCCGAGACGTCCGGGTGATGTATCGTTTTAAGGATATTCCGGGTTGCCAGGTCATCGGTTCTGACCTGCCAGGCCAGGACACCCTGCGCGGGGGCCGGTACAAACTCACGGGGATTTAAGCGAACAATATGAAAATCTGATAGGTCAAGGTTTAATCGCTGAAGGCCCGCAGCTGCCAGCATAATAGCTTCAGCCTGCCCTTCACGCAATTTCTGGAGGCGGGTTGGCACATTTCCTCTGAGATCCAGAAACCGGATATCTTGTCTGAAAAAGAGCAACTGGGCTTTTCTTCTGCTGGAGGAAGTACCGACCAGTGCGCCTTCGTTCAACCCGAACAGTTTTTCTTTAGTCAGGGTATCCTTTCGGCAGATCAGCCAGTCTTCCGGGTTTTCCCTGTAGGAGACCGCGCCGATCATCAGGCCATCCGGATTTGTGGTAGGCAAATCCTTCATGGAGTGTACTGCCAGGTCTACTTCGTGCAGGAGTAATGCTTCTTCTATTTCTTTCGTAAAGAAACCTTTTCCTTCAATTTTATCAAAACCGAGATGCTGGATTTGATCGCCTTTCGTTTTGATAATGACCAATTCCGACGGTATTCCTTTTTCTAATAAAGCTTGTTGGGTATGCCGGGCTTGCCAAAGCGCCAACTCGCTTCCCCTTGTACCTATCCTCAATGGCTTGCTCAATGGATGTTTCTTTTTCGGGCGGGGCAAAGATAATGATTTCTGTTTTAAATATTGCCCATCCTGAAAAATTTTGAGGCACTGAAGCATTTTTTCAAGGTTTTTGTTGGATATCCAATTTTTAAAGTTATATTCGTTGCTCATAAACCGTTGCTTCTCTTCAGCTTCTATCACTTCTGCTCCGCGTTCCTTCTGCTCAGGTTCGTCACCAATTATCAACAATATGAAAACCAACAAAATTTTACTTGCAGGACTTGCGGGGGGTATTGCTTCCTTTCTTATGGGCTGGCTGCTGTGGGGGATCGTATTCAGAAGCTATTTTGAAAGCAACATGGGGTCTGCCACAAACCTGATGAAACCGGAGGCGGAAATGGTGTGGTGGGCATTGATTGCCGGGAATTTATTATCCGGCCTTCTGCTTGCTATCATTTTTGGGAGATGGGCTTCCATCAGCACTTTTGTCGGCGGCCTTAAAGCCGGGGCAACTATAGGGTTGCTCATGGGGTTGAGCTACAGCCTGGTTTCGTTTGCTACTTCAAACATGTACATCCTGAATTCCGCAATAGTAGATTCACTGCTCAATGCAGTAGTCGGCGGAGTCGCAGGTGGTGTGGTCGGTTGGGTGCTCGGCATGAAAAAGCCAGCCTGATCCGGTTGGTCATAGTGAACAAAAAAGCCCCGCGGCATTGCTGCGGGGCTCCAACTTTACACTCACTAGTTTATGAAACTAAAGCCAACTTTACATTTTTTGCGGCAGATTGCATGTTGTGCAATGAACCGGAACACCTAAATATAAGGGTTTATACTCGAATTTTATTGTCAATGTTTCAAAAATATACGTTAAAAAAAATTTAAAACCATAAAATTCACCCTTTTTTGCCTGTTTTGCCACCCTGATTGCCTGCTATCAGCATGCGAAACCAGAACAAAGGTGTCAGGAGTTTCTCTCTCAGGTTAAAATCCGTATACATGTCGGAAAGGGTGGCCAGCATTTTCCGGTTGCCGGAAATAACGGCCCCCATCAAATTGACAATTGCCGGATACCGCATTATTTCCTGGAGTTTGCGGCTCAGGCGCATTTCAGATCCCAATACCCTGGCAACCCTTTTATCGTAATCCTGCAGGAATGAAGCGCTGAAATCATTTGCTTTCAGACAAAGGATGGCCTGATCCGCAGCAATGAAGCCACTGTAAAAGGCGTTGCCTATACCCTCGCCGGTGAGGGGGTCGATCAGGTGTCCTGCGTCGCCCACCAGCATATATCCATCTCCCGATAGTCTTCTTGGCCTGGAGCCCAGCGGAAGCCCGTATCCAACGGTATTGCCGATCTTTTCGGCATTCTGAAACCTGTCCTTGATCAAGGGGTGCTCCTGAATGAGTTCATCCAGAACCCTGTTCAGATTGATCTTTTTCTTTTTCAGAATATCGGTTCTCATGCCGATTCCGACATTGGCATAGCCATCCGGCAAAGGAAATATCCAGAAATAACCGGGGGTGATTTCCTTTATAAAGTGGAGTTCGATAAAATTGCCGTCCCTGAACTGCGTGACGCCGCGGTAGTAAGCCCTGAGCGCTGCTGCGTGGTGTTTGGGGTCTTTGGTAAGGCCCCCGATATTGCGGCTGAAAGATGAATGGGCGCCATCGGCAATGATCAGCAATTTGCACCTTGCAACAGGCCGGCTGTTATGGGTTTCCAGTTGCCATCCGCCCGGGATTTTCTGGTATCCGGTTATAGGGGTCTCCGGCCGGAAATCAATATCCGGTCTCAGCAATACTTCTTTGACCAGGAAATGGTCAAAATCAAGCCTCCTGCATACATAGCCCGGGGATTCGACAGGCTCATCCAAAGATTCGACAGGTTTCTCATGGCCGCTGTTATTGAACGGCACGTCAATAACCTTCCCATTTGGGGCAAAAAAACGAATGCCCCAAACCCCCGTCTGGAAGCGCTGAGCGTTGAACCGTTTCAATATCGCCGGATCCAGCCGTTGCAAAAGCGTGGTGACCTTTCCGCTGACAGCGTCTCCGCAAATTTTATCCCTGGGAAAGGCCGATTTGTCAAACAGGATAGAAGGAATACCCGAATAACTGAGTTTTAAGGCGGTTGCTGCACCCCCGGGGCCGGCGCCTACAATACAAATATCCGTTTGGAGCATCAGGAAAACCTATTGGAGGGAGGGTATAAAAAAAAACCTGGCGCCAGATCTAAGGATAGAACGCCAGGCAAACTATCAGTGTAGTTCATAATTCCTGACAAAGGTACACTTTATCGCTGAACTGACAAATTTTTTCCGGGATTTTTGAAAAATCATTGTTTTGAAAAATGCCGGCGAACAGGCTCCGGTATGAGCAGGTTGAGGATTACCTCTTGCTCCGGGTTGTTTTCCAGGAAAAACCATCTTTCTGTGTCTGGTTCGGTGATCGCGAACAAAGATTTAAGCGCCAAAATTTTAAAGGTCTTTTTCTCCTGATCGTAACCTACGTTTTCTTTGCCGTATGTGGTTTCAAAGCTGGTTTTCAGGAAAGGCATGACATCCTCCCCATATATTTCGCCTTCAAAAGAAATGGTCATATTGGCGTTGTATCCAACCTTGGCAAACCCCTGGTTTTCAAATCTGAATACGGGTGAAATGGAATCGATCTGCATGTTTTCAAAATTGAATTTCATACCCGAGTCTTCCATTTGCTGAAACAATGCCAGCATCTGTTCTTTTGGCGCCAGTTCGAACAATTTGGGATAAGTCAGGTCCAGCACCCCTTCCCAGTTTTTATCTTCGGTGGCCTGGATGAAAAGTGCCAGATTATGCCGGATAAGTGCAGGTGCAGTATCCTGTTCCTGACCGGGGCAAACCCCGGGGAACAAAGCTAAGGCGACCAACAGGGCGGCAAAAAAATTTGAATGGAACATAATTGACAGAACTGATTTCGGAGAAAAAGGGTCAAATTCCTAAAAATTGTAGGTGATGCCCGCCCGGTAGTCAAGGGGCGACTCGATGGTATTCGAAGGTTGGTTCACATTGTACATCAACAATACCTCAAACCCCCAGGGGCCGCCGCCGCCGCTGGAATAACCCAACCCGACGTAACCCGCCCCCCGGGTCCTTCGGTCAACGGTCAGATCCTGATTGATCAACGGTTCGTTTTGGAAGTCATATTCCAACTGGGCAAAAAAGCTGGGAATAGGGTGAATTCGCGTAAAAGCGCCGCCGCCCCATTCGGAAGTATTTACTTTTTCCACCTGCCCGCCGCCATAATTGACCCGGTAACCATAATACAGGAAATATACACGAGGACCAACCGACAGCCAGGGGGTTAATTTATAGCCGGCCATTGGCGCAAGGCCGAAATTGAACAAGCTTTCCCCGAATCCGCTGTTGAAACTCAAGGTGACATGGCTCCCGTACCAAAGGCGGTAACCAAAACTGGATTCTGATTTTTTCTTGCTGGTTGTGGATATCCCCCCCTGGCTGAAAGTCGTACTGAAAGTGAAACAAAACAACATCAGGAGCGCAAAAAACAGCCCATTTTTTTTCATAACGGTTATACTTTTTGGCAAAGATAAGTTTCCCGCTCAATTTGCAGTTCTACCTGCCTGTTTTTGTCGGGAGTTATTAACCTTGAATGCCTTTTAACGGGATATTGCAAGGCATAGTATGCTGAAATTGACGGCCGGGTAACTTTTCCAAATATTCTTTCGGAGAATATTAAATTAGTCGTAAATTGCGCCGTCTATTTTTTAACCGGTTTGCCGGCGTTCTATATTCGACACCTACTCCGAATAATATTTGGATAACGATTTGAGAGCAAAACTATGGGGAGAAAATCACATTAAGCTGACTGATTGATCACAACGTTCATTTTTGCACCTGCCAACCATTGTTTCAAAATACTGGATACCCCATAACTGGCTCTCCTCTTCAGATTGCTCTTACAAAATGAAAATTCATTAAATTTTGGATATGAAGGCAAAATTTACCCTTTGCTTGGGACTTTTCTTTTGCTTTTTGGCAGGGGCCTGGGCCCAGCCGGCGAATGATGACTGCTCTAATCCGCAATTTATCAACCTCAATGCGCCGGCGCCCTGCCCGTCTACGACTCCTGCCAACACGGTGATCAACGGCACCACAATTAACGCTACGCCCATTTCCCCCTATCCCCAGTTGCAGTGTACCAACGGCGACCAAAACAGCGCGCCTGCTGCCGAAGTCTGGTATGCGTTTGATGGTGTTTCCAATATCATCGATATTATCATTTCAGGAATGACCACACCCAATATCGTCCTCTTTTCTGGGGAGGATTGTTCTTTTCTTACACCCCTGAACTGCGACCGGGGATCAGCAGGCGCTCTCAGTTTTACCACAAATATTCTGGTCGGACAGCGTTATTTTTTAATGGTATCCGGAGGGAGCGTGGCTGACCAGGCCAACTTTACCCTCACCATCCGAAGCAGGAATAATTGTAATCCCTGCTTGCTCGATCAGACCCTCACGGTTTCTCCGCCGCCTATCAACGGCACCTATTCCTCGGGGCAGGATGTGACGGTATGTATGACGATCAACCAATGGGACGTAACAGCCACCATTGAATGGCTGCATGCGGTTACGGTGGAATTTGGCCCGGGATGGGACCTCAACACTTTGGACCCATCACCCCCCGGTTCCTGCGATGGCGACGGGCAATGGGACTGGTATGAGTCCTGGACCCCCACCAATGCTGCCAACGCAGGCACGATTTTTGGGCCCGGCTTTGCCTATGATTCCAGTAATGGGGGGCCATTTGACGGAAACCCGGGCAATAACTGGGGCGACCCCTGCCAGGACTTCGGTGGTTTTCCCTTAACTTTTTGCTGGACGGTTTCTGTCGCCGATTGTCAGGATACCGGCGGCCCCAATGTAACAGGATCCGACCTCAGCATGGTCGTCAATATTTGGTCGGACGGGGACTCCGGATCCTGGAACCAGACCGGGTGCAATTCCGGGTTTACATTCAATTTTCTGGCTTCTGTCGTGTGCTGCTCCGGCATCGAACCGATCGCAACCCCTACCCCAACTACCTGCCCGGGCGCCAATAATGGAAGGATCCAGATTGACCCCTTGGGCGGCGGCCCATATCAGTATTATGTTTTTTTCAACAACGGTTCTTCACCGCTCATTACGGTTCCGCCTACCTCTAATATCGTCAACCTGAACAACCTGGCCGTAGGCAGCTACAGTATCGTAGCATTGGACATCGCCAGCGGTTGTAACCTGAGCGTAAACCCGCAGCCGGTGGAGATCGTGGACGGCCCTGTTCCCACTGCAATTCCGGACGTCAATACGCCCTGTCCCGGGGATCCTTTTATCCTGACGGGCAGCACAGACCTGTCGGGATCTTCCATTCAATATCAATGGACCGGGCCAGGCGGTTTTTCCCAAAGCGGACAAACAGTCCAGGCAGCCCAGGCCGGCGTTTATACCCTGCGGGTTACCGTGGATGGCTGCCAGTCCCAACCTCAGACCGTGACCGCACAATTTCTCACTTTCGCCATCGATGCCCAGGCAGCAGATGCTAGTGTTTGCCTGGGGCAGGACGTTGTCCTGACTGCGCTCGGCACGGACCTGGTCAACGTGGAATGGGAAATCGTGAACACGGGTCAAAACCTCGGTAATGACAACCCCCTGGTCTACACCGTGACCCAAACCGACCTGAGCAATAGCCCGATTACCTTCCTGGCAACAGGCACGGATGTCAATGGATGCGAGGCAACGGATCAGGTAGTTGTAACCGTGAATCCGCTTCCTGAAATTACATTTAACATCAGCGGAAACCGGTGCGTCGGAAGCAGCATTTCGGTCACCGCTTTAGGCGCCAGTACTTATTTCTGGGAGGACGGCCTGACCAATAACCCCCGTTTTTTTGTGATTAACCAATCAGGGCCTTTCAGTATGCAAATTTTTGGGCAGGACGCAAATGGCTGCCAGGCTGAAGGCGAACTCGAATTATTTATTGACCCCTCCCCCACCGTCACTATTTCGGCGCCGGCAACTACCATCTGCCGCGGATCCTCGGTGACCCTGACCGGGAACGGCGCACAGACCTACAACTGGAGTACCGGCCAGACTAATCAACCTTCCATAACGGTTTCGCCAAATGCGACCCAGACTTACAGTGTACTGGGGACCAATGCAGCTGGTTGTACGGACGATGCAGAGATCACCATTACCGTAGTAAATCCTATTGCAGCGCCGGTAATCAGTTGCGGAACCGTCACGCCGAGTTCCGTGCAATTTACCTGGCCGGCAGTTGCCGGGGCCACGGGCTATAATGTAACGGTCAATACCGGGCAAACCGGTACCTTATCGGGTACAACGTACACCGTGAACAACCTCAACCCAGGCACGCCGGTAACCATTACGGTTGTCGCGGTAAGCCCCAACGCGGCTTGCCCGAATACCATGGATACTGAAACTTGTTCTTCCCAATCCTGCCCACCTGTTAATGTAGCCATCAACCCCGTAGCCGATGTTTGTTTTACGCCGGGGTTACCGCCCATTGACCTTCAGGCAACGATTACAGGCGGCGCCTCGGGTACAAGTACCTGGACGGGGACGGGAATTATCAATGCTGCCACCGGCATTTTCGATATCACAGCAGCAGGTATTGGCTCACATCAGATCATTCTGACATATGCAGAAGGTCTTTGTACCTTCAAGGATACCCTACAGATCCGCGTTTTTCAAACCCCAACTTCCACGTTTAACCTTGGCGATACCGAGATTTGCAATAACCAGGCGGCAACAGCGACCTATACCGGCAACGCCGGAGCAGGCGCTACTTATACCTGGAATTTTAACGGCGGTAACGCTGTGCCGGGTATTGGCCCCGGCCCGCACCAGATAAGCTGGTCATCCCCGGGCGTCAAAACGGTAAGCTTGCAAGTGACCGAAAACGGTTGCACTTCAACCGTCTCCAGTGATTTGATCACGGTAACCGCTCCACTTACGCCGCCCAATATTACCTGCGGAACCTCGACCACAACTTCAACGGTATTTAACTGGGCTCCGGTCGCCGGCGCAACCGGTTATACCGTGAACGTATTAAGCGGCCCGGCCGGAACACTGAACGGCACGAGTTATTCGGTTACCGGCTTGAACCCGGGACAGTCCGTTCAGATCCAGGTGATTGCAGAAACAAATGACCCTTGCGGCCCGGTTTCCAGCAATTTCACCTGCAGCGCAGCCTCGTGTCCGGATTTCA
The DNA here is from genome assembly GCA_964558465.1 of uncultured Lewinella sp. Lineage (GTDB taxonomy): Bacteria > Bacteroidota > Bacteroidia > Chitinophagales > Saprospiraceae > JACJYC01. The sequence goes on from CAZLEF010000006.1 coordinate 40,136, forward strand.
TCTTCAGCATAACCCCGGTGGCTGCCATTTGCCTGACAGCCGGCGCCCCTTCCGTCAACCTGGTTGCATCTGTTTCGGGAGGCGCCGGTAACGGAACGCTGACCTGGAGCGGTCCGGGTGTGACCGGTTCTACCTTTAATCCAACAACGGCAGGGCCGGGTAGCCATACCCTGACGGCCACTTATACCGAGGGACCCTGTTCTGAGAGCGAGAGCATTGTCGTTCAGGTCTCCGCCACTCCGGTTGCCAGTTTTTCGGCTTCACCATCATCTGGTTGTACCAATCAACCGGTAACCCTCACTTTTAATGGTTCGGTAACTAATGCCGCCAATGCAACGTTCACCTGGAATTTCAACGGCGGTACGGCGGCGCCGGGTACGGGCCCGGGGCCGCATCAGGTAAGTTGGGCGTCCCCGGGCGCCAAAACGGTTAGCTTGCAGGTGACGGAAAACGGCTGTGTATCCGGCGTCTCCAATCAAATGATCAACATCACTGCTGGACTTACGCCGCCCGCCATAACCTGTGGTCTTTCAACTACTACATCCGTGGAATTTAACTGGGCCCCGGTGGCCGGCGCAACCGGTTATACCGTGAATGTATTGAGCGGACCGGCCGGAACACTGAACGGAACAACCTATTCGGTTACCGGCTTGAACCCGGGGCAACCGGTCGAGATTCAGGTGATTGCAGAAACAAATGACCCTTGCGGCCCGGTTTCCAGCAATTTCACCTGCAGCGCAGCCCCATGTCCTGATTTTGTTTTCAATATTACCCCGGTGGCGCCGATTTGTCTCGTGACCGGCGCACCGCCAGTCCCCTTGGTCGCATCTGTTTCGGGAGGCGCCGGAAATGGAACCTTGACCTGGAGCGGTCCGGGTGTGACGGGTACAAACTTTAATCCGGCAACGGCAGGTGCGGGCAGCCATACCCTGACGGCAACCTATACAGAAGGTCCTTGTTCTGAAAGCGAGGACATCGTTGTTCAGGTATTTGCTACTCCAGTAGCAAGTTTTACGGTCTCTCAGTCGCCCGTTTGTATCAACCAGGCCACAACTCTGACCTTCGATGGTTCGGTAACAAATGCCGCCAATGCAACATTCACCTGGAATTTCAACGGCGGAACAGCTAACCCGGCATCCGGGGCGGGTCCGATCGCTGTATCCTGGCCTACTTCCGGCCAAAAAACAGTGACCCTCACCATCACGGAGAACGGATGCAGTTCGTCGGTTTTCAGTCAAACGGTCGAAGTACAAAATCCAATGGCCACTCCGGTGATCAATTGTATCCCGAGTCCGGATGCTATTACCTTCAGTTGGGCTGATGTGGCCGGCGCCACCGGTTACCAGGTCAATGTTTTAAGCGGGCAAACCGGGACTCAAAACGGCAATTCCTTTACGGTCGGCGGATTGGTCCCGGGCAATATGGTTCAGTTAGAAGTCATTGCCCTGGGCAACGGCCCTTGCGGAAACAGCGTGGATACTTTGACCTGTACAGCGGAGGTCTGTCCGGATATTACCCTTGCAGTTACACCGGTTTCCGAGATTTGCCTGGATGCTTCTGCCGACCCCATTGACCTTGCAGGGACGGTAACCGGTGGGGACGGAACTGGGGTCGAAACCTGGTCCGGTCCAGGGGTTATCAATACCAGTCAGGGGATTTTTGACCCGGCGGTAGCCGGTCCGGGCAATCACAGCATTACTTTTAGTTATCAGCAAGGAAATTGCCCGTACAGCACCTCCATTATCATCATTGTTAACGAGCAGCCAACTGCTGATTTCACGGCTGAACAGCCGGTTTGCACAGACGATCAAAGCACCATCACTTTTACCGGGAATGCCGGGCCGGGGGCTGCGTTTACCTGGGATTTTGATGGCGCTACAGTCAGCAGCGGATCGGGAGCGGGCCCATACGAGGTCAGTTGGGCAACCGGCGGGGTCAAAAATATTTCACTGATCGTTGCAGAAAATAATTGCCCTTCCGAACCTTTTTCCTCAACCGTAGCGGTTCAATCCCCCATTGGAGCGCCTGTAATCAATTGTACGTCTACCACAACCTCCGTACTTTTTGCCTGGGCGGATGTTCCGGGCGCCAGCGGATACACCGTGGATGTTTTGAACGGGCCGGCTGGAACCCAAAACGGGAACAGCTTTCTCATTGAAGGGTTGATGCCTGAAGAATCCGTCACCATCCGGGTGACCGCCAATACAAGCAATGTTTGCGGTCCGGTTTCAACTGATCTGACTTGTTCGGCAGCTCCTTGCCCTCCGGTCATTCTTGCCCCCGTTGATCAAGGCCCCTTGTGTACAGATAGCGGTGTGCAAAACCTGACGGTGAATATTACCGGTCAGCAGGGAGGAGGTAATCTGACCTGGTCAGGGCCGGGAATTACCAGCCCGTCGGGAGCCTTTGACCCGGCTGCCGCCGGACCAGGATCTTTTACGGTTACGGTAACCTACGAGGAAGGGGTTTGCACCTATTCGGCAACCTTGGATCTGAATGTATCTGCTGTGCCCGTTGCTTCCTTTACTGCTGCAGGCCCAATATGTGCAGGAGCGACCACCCAGGTGGTCTTTAACGGCATGGCCGGGCCTTTGGCCCAATACGACTGGAGTTTTGCAGGGGGTGTGGTAGAAGGAGGCAGTGGCGCCGGCCCTTACACTATTTCATGGGCAGATCCCGGAACAAAAACGATTTCGCTGACGATCACGGATAACGGATGTGTTTCCGGATTGTATACAGCAGAGGTGGAAGTGATCGAGCCGCTTGCAGCGCCTGAGGTTGAATGTCAAACAACCAGTACAAGCAGTATTACTTTTGGCTGGCAACCGGTTGCAGGGGCTTCGGACTATCAGGTAACCGTCTTAAATGGCCCGCAAGGCGTTCTGGCCGGGACCACCTATACCATCAATAACCTGACACCCAACCAGGAAATCACCATTCAAGTGATAGCTGTCGGTACGGGGCCATGTGGCAACAGTGAGCCGGGAGAAGCGAGTTGCATTGCCAATAATTGCCTTCCGCTCAACCTGACCCTTTCACCTTCACAGACTTTATGCGCGGGCAGCTCTACCCAATTGGCGTTTGACTTTAACACCTCCAGTGCAGGGCCTTTTGTCGTGACCTATGCCATAAACGGGACCCAACAGGCGCCGGTCACTCTTGCCGATAACGGTATTATACCCTTCAGCAATGTTACCCAAAACATCACCCTGCAAGTGATCTCCATCCAGGATGGCGCAGATGCCAATTGTGTATATCCCGGCAACGACACCTGGACCCTGACGGTCAGCCAGCCTGTCGACGCGGGCACGGCGCAAGCTGCTGCCAGGTTTTGCCAGGGAGAAGGCGCCCCGGTTAATCTGGCGGACCTAATCACCGGTGAACAAAACGGCGGCATTTGGACGGAGGTATCGGCCATTCCATCTACCGGAGGTGCGTTTAACGCCGCATCCGGCGCCTTCAACCCGGCCAGCCAGTCAGCCGGGACTTACCAGTTCCGCTATTTTCTCGATGCTGCCGCTCCCTGTGCGGATGATGAAACCACGGTACAGGTTGTCGTTGAAGCAACACCAAAGGCCGTAGCCGGCGAAGATCAGTTATTGACTTGCTCGGTTGGCGTCGTCAGCCTGGGAGGCAATAGTTCCTCCGGTACCGGGATCACCTATGCCTGGACGGTCAATAATCCGGATATAGTTATTCCTGATGCTGATAACTCCTTGATCGATGTGAACCAACCAGGGGTCTACACCCTCACGGTAACCAATGAACTGGGGTGTTCATCGACGGATCAGGTTGAGGTAACCTCCGAAAATGCTTCTCCTGTTGCAGAGATCGGAATTTCTGAGATTTCCTGTTTCCAGGCCAATGACGGCGCAATTACGATAGAGGATGTCAATGGCGGCTCTCCTCCATACCAGTACAGTTTCAACGGCGGTCCGTTTAATTCCCAAACCCAATTTGCCTTCCTCGGGCCTGAAACCTATACGCTGGTGGTGAGGGATCAAAATGGTTGCCTCTCCGAATTGTCCATCAATCTGACCCAGCCAGAAGAATTGACCGTTACCCTCGTAACCGACCTTGAAGCAGGGCAAAATACCATTGAAGAAGGTGAGTCGATCACACTCAGGGCGGTATTTAATCCCAACGTCACCCTGGATACCATCATCTGGCAACCGGATTCTTTGGCCTTGAGCGGAAACCCGACATCCATTTCTGTGATGCCGACCGCGACCACAGAATTTTCGGTAACGATAATAGATACCAATGGTTGTATGGACGCTGACGATGAGACCATCTTTGTTCGCAAGGTAAGGCCGGTATTCATACCAAATGCTTTTTCACCGGATGACGACGGTTTTAATGATCTGTTTTATGTTCATTCCAGGGACAATTCCGTTTCCCGGATCAAATCTTTCCTGGTTTTCAACCGTTGGGGGGAAACTATGATGGAACTGTATGATTTCCAACCAAATGATCCCGCATACGGTTGGGATGGCAGGCATAGGGGAAGACCCATGAACCCTGGCGTTTATGTGTATTATGTGGAGGTTGAATTCAGGGATGGGGAGATCATTCTCTATGAAGGAGATGTATCCCTCTTAAAATAACCCGAGACTGCCGGGCTTTATTTGAGCGCTGAACAGTTCCGCAGGCCTTTCCTACGGGACTGTTTTTTTTTCGGTTCCGGCACCAATATCAGACCGTTTTCTTTTCTTTTGATACCATAAAAAAATCGGATTCCTATGATGCCGCTTTCGGTTTCAATTCTGGTATATTGCTATGGAATTAAACCCGACACACGTCATCCTTATTATTTTTCACATAAAATCAAACAGTGTATGAAACAATTTACCGGCTTCTTCATGATCGCCTTTCTCCTTTCGGGCAACCAACTTCTGGCACAGACCTGCACCTGCATGACCCTTCAGTCCATCGCTTCAGGAGCATCATACGTCCAGGCAGGAAACGATTTTAACTGCCACATGTACGTCAAGGCTTATTTCAAGGGCAACCATTTCGGTGATTGGATCCCGGCTACCAATTATAACTTTTCGGCTCACTCCAGTTCTTCCATTGTTTCCGATCCATCTTTTATTGAAGTCACGGATCCTTCACAAGCCAATGCTGTTTTCTACCCCTGCGACCACTCTGCCGTAGTTCGTTCCAGTGGATGCCTGATATCGAAGGCCAACTTTGGGTCGGATTTGTACCGGCATGGTTTAAATAATATTGGATGCGGGAATACGGGAATTCGCTTTTTCAAGTACGTTTCGGCCTCATCAGGCCATGCAAAAGGCATCGATCAATCCTGTTTGCCGCCGCCGCCCAACTGTAACATTTCCTGCACGATTAGCGGGACTTATAACAACGGTATTCCTCTGAGCACCTTTAACTATGTCAGTACATACTTCAATACTGCCAATGTTACCTGCAACCAGGCGCACCATTTTACCTGGACAAAAACCAGCGGTTCCGCCGTATATTATGCCTGCTCCAATTCCAATTGTTCAGGGTTCTATTTTTATCTGAACCCCGGGCAAAGTGTGACCTTTAATGTAAAGGCCTATGATGCCTGCAACAACGTGATCACCAACAGAAATTATACTTTTTCAAGGTCTTCAGGTTATAAACAGGCGCCCGACAACGGGATCAATTCTGATGAAATCTCCATTTTTCCCAACCCTGCAAGCGACTGGCTGAACATCCTGTTTCCGGATGAAAGGGACCGGTATTATCTCATAAAAGACATACAAGGTAAAGAGTTGGTGAAAAGCAGGTGGATTTCAGGCCCCGTACTCGAAAAGGCAGACATAAGCCTTCTCCGACCGGGGGTATATATCCTTCAGGTTGTAGAAGATCAGAAAGGAAGCATTTACAGTTCCAAATTTGTCGTGAAATAAACTAAACAGTAGTCATCCCGAATTATGTAAAGAAGCTTTGTAATTCGGGATGACTCCACATGCTTTTGCGGCTAAAGGATATTAATTTCGGGCCGAAGTTCAATACCAAACCTGGTTTTTACATCCCCAGCAACCATTTCTGCCAACCGTGCCACGTCGGCGCCCCTTCCGGCCCCATAATTCACCAAAACCAGGGCCTGTTTTTCAAAACACCCGACGTCCCCCACCCTACGCCCCTTCCAACCGCATTGTTCTATCAACCAGCCGGCTGAAAGTTTAATTTTTCCATTACTGCCCGGGAAATGAACGATGCCTGGAAACAACTGCTGCAGGCGCTCGAATTCGGCCGTTGAAATTTCAGGGTTTTTGAAAAAACTGCCGGCGTTACCCAACACCGCAGGATCGGGCAATTTGCTTCGCCGGATGGCAACGACCGCTTTTCCGATGTCCTGGATCGTCGGATTTTTGACACCGGTCTGTTCGAGCATCTGGCGGATCGCTCCATAATCAAGGTGCAGGCGGTGGTTGCGTTTGGTGAGGCGAAGGAAAACTTTGGTGATAAAGAACTGGTTTCTGGGGAAATTTTTAAAAACACTATGCCGGTATCCAAACCGGCAATCCGTTTTTGAAAAGGTCTTTAACTGGCCGGTCCTGACCTCCACAGCCTCCAGCCTTTCAAAGACCATTTGAAGTTCCACCCCGTAAGCACCGATGTTCTGGATGGGCGCAGCGCCTGCGGAACCCGGGATGAGAGAAAGGTTTTCGATGCCGCCCAGATCGTTTACAAGACTCCATTCAACCAGGTCGTGCCAAACGGTACCCCCCAATACCTCAACAAGGACGGCGTCCTCATTTCCTTCCACGATCTCAATGCCGGCAATCCGGTTGATCAGCGTGAGGCCGGGTACGTCGTTTACGAGCAGGATATTGCTGCCTCCCCCCAGGATCAGGTTGATGTCCCGGGTCCGGCCCGAATTCAGGAGTTCGTCAAAATCACCTGTATCCGAAAGGATGGCCAGTCTTTCTGCTGTGGCGCCAACGCCAAAGGTATTGAAAGGTTGGAGGGAAATATTTTCTTCGATCCGGATCATCCTGGGAATGCGGTCAACTGGTTATTTCATTTCAGAGCGATCCAATCCCAGCCCAGTGCTCCTCTTTTTATGGCCAGGGGAACAGTGTCTCCTGGTGCATAATTTTCCCAGACCGGTTCTGAAACTGTAATGCGCCTCAATTTTGCGCCAAGGTAAAAAAAATAATGATGCTGGTTGGGTTCCGGGTTTTTTCCCGAAGGCACCCCGAACCGGGAAGTGAAACGGGCTTCATGAACGGCGAGGATTGCAGGCAAGATCTCCGGTTTGCGGCTGGCAAAGGCTCTGTTGACAAGACTCAAAGCCAATGGGCTGAAAGCGGTCGTCAGGACAACAGCGCCCAAACCCAGCCGGACTTTTTCGTAAATTTCCTTCTGCCTTTTGTTCGCCAGCCAGGCAAGGCCAACACCCAAAGCCGGACCCAGGACCAGGGAAGCCACAACCAGTTTTTTTGAGTCCAGGTATCTGCTGAATAAAGAGAGCTCATTGGCATAAATCCACATTATCCCAAAAAAAACCAGGGCCAGAATAAAATAAAGCCATTTTTTGCCATCCATATTCATAATGATCGTTTGGCAGAACACTAATGTGCGGCGCTCTCAAATTGCATTTTTGCCAGCTGGTTGTAAATTCCATCATCCAGCAGCGAAAGTTCTTCGTGTGTGCCGCTTTCTGCGATCCGGCCGTTATCGATTACATAAATGCAGTCTACCTCCCTGATGGTCGCCAGACGGTGTGCAATGATGATGGAAGTACGGCCCTCCATCAGCGTGTTCAAGGCCTCCTGAACAGCTTTTTCGGATTCGGCATCCAGACTGGAGGTTGCCTCGTCCAGCAACAAAATGGCAGGATCCTTCAAAATAGCGCGGGCAATGGCAACGCGTTGGCGTTGACCTCCGGAAAGTTTCACGCCCCTTTCACCCACAATGGTATCCAGGCCTTCCGGAAAGGATTGAATAAAATCCCAGGCGTTTGCCAGTTTGGCAGCTTGTATCAACTCCTCGTCGGTTGCATCAGGTTTGCCGTAGCGGATATTATCCCGGATTGTGCCTCCGAAAAGCAGTACCTCCTGGGGCACGATGGCCAGGTTCGACCGGTAATCGGCAAGGTCAAAGGATTCGATCGGTCGGCCATCCACCAGAATCCGGCCTTCATCCGGCGTGTAAAAACGAAGTAAAAGCTGGACAATGGTCGATTTTCCTGCCCCGCTGGCGCCTACCAATGCTACCTTTTTGCCGGGTTCTATTTCCAGATTTATCCCTTTCAAAACCATCACGTCCTTTCGGGTGGGATAAGAAAAATGCAGGTTTTCGTAGGTGATCTTACCTTCAAACCGTGCCGGTTTTTGGGTATTTGGTTCTTTGGATATTTCGAGTTCGGATGTTTCTTCCATGATTTCCAGCACCCGGTCGGTGGCGCCAACCGCCGAAATCAGCTCTGTATAAAAGTTACCCAGGCTGGCAATCGCTCCGCCAATGATGCCGGTGAATACCACAAAGTCCACCAGATCGCCCTTGAGCATAGCGCCTGACTGGACCATAATAGCTGCCCGCCACATGATAAAAAACAGGGCCCCGAACATGACAAAAATGATGAAGGCTGCAAAAAGTCCGCGCATCCATGCCGTTTTGAGGGAAATGCGGACGGCCTCATTCAGGCTTTCTACATACCTGAGCCATTCAAATTTTTCATTGGTGTAGGCCTTGACCGTTTGAATGGTTTGCATAGACTCTTCCACCACCACATTGGTGAGCGCCAATTGATCCTGGCGCTTTTTCATGAGTTTGCGGATATGCCTGCCGAAAAACATCGCTAAAACAACAACCAGCGGGAATGTGCCCAACATGGTGAGCGCCAGTTTCGGCATGGTGAATACGATAATGCCGATGCCGCCGATCAAAACGATGACCTGCCGGACAAATTCCGCCAGGGTAATCGAAAAGACACCCTGTACCTGGGTCACATCCGTTGTCAGGCGGCTGGTAATCTCCCCTACCCTGCGTTGTTCAAAAAAAGGAATGCCCAGCGTGATCAGTTTGGCAAAAAGCTGTTGACGCAGCAATGCCATGCTTTTTTCACTGACAACGGCAAATAACTGCACCCTCAAAAAAGAAAGGCCGCTTTGAATGGCCAGCAAACCAAACAGGATCGCCATTAATTGCCCCAGACTCAGCCCATATTGCGACTCCCCGGAAACCACATTAAAAATTTCACCCGGAACCTTCATGATGCCGAGGAAAATCAGACTGCCCAATCCCAGGCACGCCATCCCACCGATAAAGGACCATTTGTAGGGCAGCACATATCTGAATATGCGCAAGGCCCTTTTGATTTTGTCCTTGCTGATCTTGGCAGGCGAGGCGTCTTCTCCCCTCCTTTTTCGCATTCCCATATATTGAGTGTCTTGATTTTACCCCATTTGAACATCTGAGCCAACTAAAAAGTTACTGGATTTTGGTCTAAATTTGTTACAGATCTTCAGAAAGGTTTAATTACTTTTGAGGCAGAAATATTGCCGCCCTTTTACATTCCTTTAAACGGATTCATTTGCTTTCTGAACATATTGATGTTCAATCGGCAAAAAACTGCATACTAAATCCTATAGTACAGAGCGTTATTGCAATGTTAAATAAATAATCCTATGAGAAGATCATGTCTATTGGTTGTCTTCCTTTTGCCCGCCTTTCTTTACGCCCAGAAACTGGAACTCGGTGTAATGGGGGGGGCGGCCATTTACAGCGGAGATCTTTCGCCAGAAGAATTTGGCGTTTATTTTGACCAGTTGAACCCTGCATTCGGGGTCTTCGGGCGGTTAAATATTGTTAAACCGGTTTCCCTCCGTTTTGGCCTGACCAGCGCCAAACTGGACGCTGACGACCTCGAAAATGGCCGGGAAACACGGGGGCTGAACTTCAGAACCAATATTTTTGAAGCTGCTCTTACCGCTGAGATCAACCTTGCCCATATGGGCAACGAAAGAGGCGCCCAGATTGTGCCGTACCTGTTTGGCGGCGGCGCAATTTACCATTTCGACCCCCAGGCCAGGTTCGACGGGGATTATGTCAATCTGCAGCCTCTGGGAACCGAAGGACAAGGTTTGCCCGGGTATGAAGAACCCTACAAATTGACCCAGATCGCCGTCCCTTTCGGCGTAGGTTTTCGTTTCATTTTCAAAAATGCATGGAGCCTTGGGTTTGAATTTGGCGGCCGCAAACTTTTTACAGACCACCTCGACGATGTTTCTGCCCGTCAGGTCAATTATTTGGACATCCTTGAAGGGAATGGCACCCTGGCGGCTCAATTGAGCAATCCGAATATTAAAGATACCCCCGACGCCGATCTGAACTATGTCAGGGGCGGGGAGTATAAAGACTGGTATTATGTCGGCGGGGTTACCGTTTCGTTTTTGCTGGGCGGCGGCGGAAATGGATTCGGAAGCGGCAGGGGAATCGGTTGCCCAACTGATTTTTAAAGCGGAGTATCTGTTTTCAAACATCAAATAAAAAGGCCGTTTCGGGTTAAAAACCCGAAACGGCCTTTTTATTTGTTTATTAAGGTTACATTAGAAAATATACCTCAGACCCACTTGCAATTGCCACCTGGAGAAAAGGCTGAAATCATAGCTGAAGGTAGATTGCAAGCTGGTATCAAATGTATAAGCAGGGACGCCGTTCGTGGTGAAAACGCTGACCGGCTGGGTATTGGTCGGCAATTCCCGAACGCCCCATTTGCTGCTGATCAAATTTCCGAGGTTCAGGATATCGATACTGAACTGAACCGTTTTTGTCTTTCCGCCTGCTGATTGAAGGTTCAGATCCTGGAGGATCCGGAGGTCCCAACTGGAATACCAGGGGCTGAGAATGCCGTATTTTTCGGCATAGTTCCCCCGGTTTTCGCTCAGGTATTCGTCCTGGGCAATAAAATTGTTGAACCCGGTGCGCTGGGATGCTTGCTCGGCAGGTGTCCCCGTAAATTGCATCTGCCCGATTTCCGATTCGGTTGGAATGTAGATCAGGTCATTGAGAAAAGAACCGTCATTATTGATGTCCCCCGAATAGGTATAAGAAAAGCGGCCTCCCTGGGCATATTGGAAAAACAAGGCAAAAGAAGTAGCCCAGGCGCCTTGCCCGTACGAAAATTTCTTCATTGCGGTACCCACTACCCGATGCCGGTTTCCGTAAAGAGAAGGCGCCAATACCGCTTCATTGACATGATTGAGGGCCGGATTGCGGTCAAAGGCATCGCTGGAGATTTCAGCTTCGATCGAGCTGGCATCCTTTGCATCCAGGAAGTTATAACCAAGACTTAGGTAAAGCCCGCTTGCCCAGGTTTTTTGCAATTGGATGGATGCGTTGAACGTATAACCGATGTCCACATTGGTAAAGACATAGGCATTGTTGCTGTAGGGTGTGGTCCGGTCGGATGCGAGATAAATCGGCCGGGTATCCACGCCGGATAATTTGCCGCTTGGCGGTTTGATACCGTAATTCCGGACCATCATGCCGTTAATGTCTTTTGTATAGACAAGGTCGATCGAGGCGGACCATCCATTGGCAAATTTCTGATCAAAACCAAGATTTGAGCGCCAAACCTGAGGGAATTTAAAATCCGGCCGCGTGACGGTGTAGAAGAAAAAGTTCGGATTGGCTACCTGGTTGCCTACCCAAACGAAAGGAAAACGGCCCGAGAACAAACCGGTGCCGCCGCGCAACTGGCTGCTGCGATCGCCCATCAGGTCGTAATTAAAACCGACACGTGGAGAGAACAAAGGCTTCTGGTCGGGAAATACCGTGTGGTCAAACTTGATGGGATTCCCATCTTCATCAAAATAGGTTACGCTTGGATCATAACAGCACTGACGGTCGATATTTTCCTGGGCTTTTTCAGGCGTATCGAAATACAAGGGCATATCCATCCGCAAGCCAACGGTCAGGTTGAACCGGTCAGTGACATCCCATTCGTCCTGCAAATAGACCCCCAACTGCCCCAGATTGGTTTCGGCCAGGGCCCATCCTTCGCCTTCCACCCCTTCATCACCGCCATTAGCGGCAAAAACGCCTTCTGCAAATGCAACTTCGTCATCAAATTCCCCGTTCTGGATGGCGGTGACGAAAGCGGCGGTACTTTCCCAGCCCGGGGCAAAAGTACCGCCGGCATTGGTGGGAGAATCGTAAACGCCCAGGTTGAAAGAGTTATCGAAACTGAAGCGCTCCAGGGAGGCGCCTACCGTTATGGTATGGTCGCCGGCGTAAATATTGAAGTTATCCGTCAACTGAAGGACCCTTTGCTCCAGCCGGTTGTGAATGGAGAACGGTTCATGACCCGCTACAATGTAACGGCTTCCGCCTTTGTTGATGTTGATCACCGGGAAAGGATCGGAAAACGGATCCCTGGAATCGTCAAAAAAGGTATAGCCTGCCTGAAATTTATTGGAGAATTGATTCCCGAACAGGGATTTCAACTCCACAATCCCGGAGTGGATAACATTATTGATCTGGTAGCCGGAATTAAAAAACTGGAGGGTGACGGCATCAGGTCCCCGCCGGCCGATTGCGGATGGATGCGCCGGTTTTTCCTTGAAAGCATCCAGAAAATTATACGTTGCCGTCAGGGTATTGCTTGAGTTGATGTTCCAGTCGAGTTTCACAATGCCCTTTTGATTATGGGTTTTGTGGTTGTAATTTTCATAGGGCCCCGTTTCGTACCCAAAGCGCTGGAAGAGGGCGTCGGAAACTGCTTCAAGGTCGGCCGCTTCCACCCTGGATACGTTTTCACCTGTCCGGTTTGCTGCGGCTGCAATAAAGTTGGAACCCAGGTCTTCCCTTCTCTCCAATTCGGCGTTCACAAAAAAGAAAAGTTTGTCCTTTACAATCGGCCCGCCGAGGCTGAACCCGGTCTGAAATTGGGTCAGATCAGGTACGAAGATCTTTTCTTTGTTGACTTTGGCTCCCGTCAGATCCTGGTTTCTGTAAAATCCGAAAACGGTTCCTGCAAAATTGTTGGTACCGCTTTTGGTAACCGCATTGACGGAAGCGCCGGTAAAACCAGCTTGGGTCACATCATACGGTGCAATGGCAACCTGTATCTGGTCGATGGCATCCAGCGAAACGGGTTGAGCATCGGTTTGGCCGCCCGGTGTAGCTGCATCGAGGCCGAACGGGTTGTTGAAGATGGTGCCATCAAGCGAGAAGTTATTGAACTGGTCGTTCCGGCCGCCAAATGACCCTCCGTCGGCTGAAGGCGTCAGGCGGGTATAATCAAATGCAGATCTTGAAATGGTTGGCAGGTTGCGCAATTGGTCCGAGCTGATATTGGTGGCTGCGCCTGTTCTTTCGCCGTTGAACAAGGGGTCTGAAATGGCAACCACTTCCACCCCTTCGATTGTGACGGAGCTGCTCTTTAACGTGAATTCAAGGTTCAATTTCTGGGCCAGGCTTAGGGTGATGTTGTCAAAATTATGGTTTTCATACCCTACAAAACTGGCCTGTACCGTGTATGGTCCCCCCACCCTCATATTGGGCAAGGTAAATTTTCCGTCATCCCGGGTAGTCGTCCCGTACTGGGTTCCGGAAGGAAGGTGAACAGCAACAACCGTGGCGCCTTCGAGTGGGTCATTGTTTTGGTCAAAAACAGTCCCGTTCAAAGTTGCCGTTGTTACCTGGGAGAATAGCTGGGCAGATCCCAGCATCAGGATAAAAATCCAGAATGGGCGTAAAGATGAACTTTTCATAAACTTGTTTTGGTGAGTGAAGCAAACCGCAGAACAAAATTAATTCATATTCAGTTAACCCAATGTTAACTTTTCAAGGATAATTTCAAAACAGGCAGGGGAATGTTTGAATATTTGGTAACCTTGCAATTCGATTGTCAACCCGGTTTGCTGCGAAAAATGACACGAATGGAATTACACGAATCCCTTTATCTCGACCGCGACATCAGCTGGCTCTCTTTTAATCACCGGGTATTGCAGGAAGCGCAGAACCCGGCTACGCCGCTATATGAAAGGATCAAATTCCTGGCAATTTTCAGCAGCAACCTGGATGAATTTTACCGGGTGCGAGTGGCCTCGCTCCGCAGCTTCCGGCAATTGAAAAAAGCGACCAGAAAGGCATTGGAAGTAAAACCAAGGCGGCAGTTGAAACAGATCCGGGCTATTGTTGAAGCCCAGCAACTGGAATTTGGAAGGATCTTTAAGCTGGAAATATTGCCCGCTCTGGAAAGGGAAGGGATATTCCTGCTGGAAGAACAGGATTTTAGCGTGGAACAAACCCTGTTTGCCGAAAATTTTTTCAAAGAAAAAATCCAGCCTGCCATTGATATTATTTGGCTTTCTGATAAAACACCCCCTCCCTTTTTGAAAAATAAGGCCATCTATTTATTCATCCGTTTTCCCGGCTCCGAAGATCTTGCGCTGATGGAGATCCCCTCCGCCGCTGTTCAAAGGTTCATCATTTTGCCCCCCGCAGATGGACAGCGGCTGGCGGTCGCTTTTTTAGATGATGTCATCCGCTTGAACCTGGGTCAGATTTTGCACAGACCCATTGAAGGGGCTTTTGCCGTTAAACTCTCCCGGGATGCGGAAATGTATATTGAAGATGAATATTCCGGAGATTTGGTAGCCAAGATCCGAAAAGGCCTCGAAAACCGGCATATCGGCCTGCCCACTCGTTTTCTTTACGACAGCAGCGCTCCTGCCACCCTTGTTCAAAAAATTAAAAATCTCCTGGGGCTGAATAAAAATGATATGATCCCCGGCGCCAGGTACCACAATTTTAATGATTTTTTTGCATTCCCCTGCCCTGAGGACCGCCCGCACCTGCATGATGCCCCACAACCGCCATTGCCCCACCCGGAGATGGAGCGGGCAAACTCTATCCTCCAATTGATGGAACGGGAAGACCAGGTCTTGCATTTTCCGTATCATAAATATGCTTATGTCCTCCGGTTGCTGGACGAAGCCGCTTCCACGCCTTCCGTCAAATCCATCCGGATTACCTTGTACAGATTGGCTACACCCTCCCTGATCATCACCTCCTTGCTGAAAGCATGTAATCATCAAAAAGAAGTAGTTGTATTCATCGAAGCAAAGGCCAGGTTTGATGAGGCATCCAATCTGGAAGCCGGGGAAATGCTTACCCGGGCCGGCGCCAAAGTCTATTATAGCTATCCGGGCATCAAGGTACACGCCAAGCTATTGCTGATCGAATCAGACCGGAAGGGGACTCCGTTTTATTACGGGTACCTGAGTACCGGCAACTTTAATGAAAAAACCGCGGGGATCTACGCCGACCATGCACTTTTCACCTGCGATCCGCGCCTGACCAGAGATATGGTCAGGGTTTTTAATCTGTTGGAGCGAAAAATCATCAAACCCGATACCAAACATTTATTTGTCGCGCCCTTTGATCTCCGGGAGAGGTTTTATCAATTAATCGACAAAGAAATTGAACGGGCGAAATCCGGGCTTGAAGGAATCATCATCGCAAAACTGAACAGCCTTGAAGATAAAGCAATGATCGACAAGTTGTACCAGGCCGGTCAGGCAGGGGTGCGGATCCAATTGATCGTCAGGGGGATTTTCTGCCTGAAGACCGGAATAGAAGGTCTGAGCCCAAATATTCAGGCGACTTCCATTGTTGAGCGTTACCTTGAACACGCAAGGGTTTTTATTTTTGGCGGAGCCGGACAGGAAAAGATCTTTCTGGCTTCAGCAGACTGGATGAACCGGAATCTGGATCATAGAATTGAGGTGGCAATCCCCGTGTACAATCCCAGGATCCAGGCGCAGATCAGGCGGATCGTTGATATTCAGCTCAAAGACACCTGCAAGGCCAGAATCCTGGACGAACGCCTCGAAAACCGGTTCAGACCCCAGGAACCGGGTCTGAAATCCCCGCAGACGCTGATATATCAATTAACCAGGGATGGAATGTAATTAATTTGATTACACTCTCGGACATTTTTTAATAGCTGAAAGGTTGTCAATCAGGATATTGCCACGCCTTAAAAACCGCTTTTCACTGAAAAATGCCTCCAGGACGATAAACCGGACCGGTTTTTCAGGGGTGAACCGGACTTCGTATGTCTTCCAGTCCGGATGCTCGACGAGCGGGCTCTCAAACAGGAGTTGGTCCTTGCCACAGACCGTTTCAGCGCCCCAGACCCTGATTTTAATGGATTGGTTGTAATTTGAATAGGTATCGGAATGGGCAAGGTCAAAAGTGAAGGTATAACAATCCGGCGCGGTAAGGGGTTCTTTCAGGCGCTGGCCGATGCTTTCCCAGGTACCGTTGTCCCGGGTGATCAGCCCGACGTAGGTCTCTCCTTCCGATGGTTCATTAAAAACCCCCCAGGGGCCGGGTAATATATCCGGGGTGGTGCCGGGCTCACAGCCATGCCAGCCAACCGGTACCGTTGCATCCTGGGGTTCTCCCTCGAAAGATGCATTGTTCAGGAAAATTTTCTGTGCCGGAACAGATAAAAGGCCTCCGGCGACGAGGCTGATGATCAGACAATATTTTATCATTCGGAAAAGGGTTATACAAGTTAAACGCGGTTCAACCGGCTTTTATCTTAATTCTGGCTGGAATTTTTCTCCAGCGACCGGAGATAGGTACTCAGGCGTTCCATTGCTTTTACAACAGCTACCCGCCCCGAACGGACAAATTCATAAATTCCGATTTCCCGGAGGTCGGCCAGCAAGGCTTCCGTATCCCGCTCGTGTCCTGTTTTTTCAATGACCACATACTCCGGTTCAATGGAGAGAATTCTGGCGTTGTATGACCGGATGAGGGTCTCCACTTTGTCGCTGTTGGTGAAAATATGGGTAGGCACTTTGTACAAGGCAATTTCCTGATATACAATTTCGTGGGGTTCATAAAAAAAAGCCTTCAGTACATCCACCTGTTTGTCTAGTTGCGCCACCAGCTTTTCCACCATTTCGTGCGTCGTTTCAACCACGATCGTGAAGCGGTGGATGCCGGGCATGGAGGATTTGGAGGTCGTCAGGCTTTCAACGTTGATATGCCTGCGGGTGAAAATAGAAACCACCCGGGATAAAAGCCCGGTCTGGTTTTCCGTGAAAACGGTGAGCGTATATTTTTTCATTTCCTGCAGTTTAATGCTCCTGGGTGAGTTTGATTTCGCTGACGGATGCCCCGGAAGGCACCATTGGAAATACATTGTCTTCTTTTTCCACCTGTACATGAAGCAGGTACGGACCGCTGGCGGCCAGCATTTCTGCAACAGCGCCTTTTAATTCTTCTGGTTTCGATATCTTCCTTCCGGGAACGCCAAACCCTTCCGCAATCTTCACGAAATCAGGGTTTTTCAATTCTACGGATGAATAACGCCGGTCAAAAAACAATTGCTGCCATTGCCGAACCATGCCAAGGAAGTTATTGTCCAGAATAACAATTTTGACGCCAACCTCCCATTGGGAGCACATGCCCAATTCCTGCAAAGTCATCTGAAAGCCTCCATCCCCGATAAAGGCCACTACCTGGCGGTGGGGTTGAGCCAGCTTGGCGCCAAATGCAGCCGGCAGCCCGTAACCCATCGTACCCGCGCCTCCGGAAGAAACCCACTGATTCGTATCCTCAAACCGGTAATAACGTGCAGCAACCATTTGGTGCTGACCTACATCGGTTGCAACAATCGCCAGACCCTCTGTCTGATCGCAAACCTCTTTTACCACCATGCCCATCCTGATCTGATTGTCAGCGCCTGGTTGCATGTCTTTGTGGATCACCAATTCCGTTTCGGTCCGGAAACATTCGCGAAAGGACTCTATCCATTCCGGATACGTTTTTTCGTGTACAAGCGGCAGCAACTCTTCCAGCGCCAATTTGGCGTCGGAATGCACGGCAACGGTTGCTTTTACATTTTTGTTGATCTCCGAAGCGTCAATTTCGATATGAATAACCTTTGCCTGTTTGGCATAACTGTCCAGGCGGCCGGTTACCCGGTCATCAAACCGCATGCCGACAGCAATCAGTACGTCGCACTCGTTTTGTTTGATATTCGGGCCGTAATTGCCGTGCATGCCCAGCATGCCCATGTTTAAAGGGTGGCTTGCAGGAATGGTCGACAACCCGTGGATGGTACAGCCAACGGGGATGCCTGTTTTCTCGATAAAATGTCTGAATACCTCTTGGGCGTGGGCAATCTGTATGCCATGTCCGGCGAGGATCATCGGCTTTTGCGACGAATTGATCAGATCGGCAGCTGCCTGAAGGGATTCCCTACTTGGTTTGGGATAGGGATGGTAACTGCGGATATAGGGCTTTTTCTCGTAGGCGAACTCGAATTTTTCAATCTGCGCATTTTTGGTAATGTCAATAACTACCGGCCCCGGCCGTCCGGAATTGGCGATATAAAAGGCCTTGGCAAAAACGGATGGAATTTCAGCGGCCCTGGTGACCTGGTAGTTCCATTTGGTCAATGGAATGGTACAGTTAATGACATCCGTTTCCTGGAACGCATCAGAACCCAGGAGATGACTGGCCACCTGCCCGGTAATGCATACGAGCGGGGTGGAGTCCATCATGGCGTCGGAAATACCGGTAATGAGATTGGTGGCGCCTGGGCCGGAGGTAGCCATGCAAACACCGGTTTTCCGGGTTACCCTGGCGTAGCCTTCGGCAGCATGGATGGCGCCTTGTTCGTGCCGGGGCAGGATATGCCGCAATCTGTCCTGGTAATCATACAAGGCGTCGTATACGGGCATAATAGCGCCTCCGGGATACCCGAAAATGGTATCGACCCCCTCTTCTAACAAACAACGCAGAACCGCTTCTGCTCCGCTGATCTGTTGAGCAGGGGGCGTCGGAACGGGTTCGAAATCCATCTGATTTTTGCTAATGGCACTCATGGTTCGCCGGATTTTATTTTAAAATTCGTCTGTTACGCAGCCTTCGCTGGCCGAAGACACGGTCATGGCATATTTTCTCAATAACCCGGAAGTAGCCGGGAGCGGAGGCGCTGTCCAGGCAGCCCTTCTTCTGTCGGTTTCCTGCTGATCGATATGGGCATGTATACGGTTATTAGCGGCGTCGATGGTGATCAGGTCTCCATCCTGTAACAAAGCGATCAAGCCTCCTTCCTGGGCTTCAGGGGTGATATGCCCGACCACAAAACCATGGGTTCCGCCGGAAAAACGACCATCGGTAATCAAAGCGACGGAACTGCCAAGTCCCTCTCCCATAATGGCCGAGGTGGGTTTCAACATTTCTGGCATTCCGGGGGCGCCTTTGGGACCGCAATAACGGATCACCACCACATCGCCCTTTTGCAGTTTTTTATTTTTAATGGCTTCGTTCACGGCTTCTTCCCCGTCAAACACCCTTGCGCGGCCCTCAAAAAGCTCACCTTCTTTGCCTGTTATTTTGGCGACGGCGCCTTTTTCAGCCAGGTTGCCATACAGGATTTGAATATGTCCGGTGGGTTTCAAAGGGGTGTCAACAGGGCGGATAATGGTTTGCCCGCCAGATAGCGGTGCGGCCCCTGCCAGGTTCTCGCCCAGGGTTTTACCGGTTACGGTCAGGCAATGACCATGTAAAAACCCGGCTTCCAACAGCAATTTCATGACCGCCTGTACGCCGCCAACCCTGAAAAGGTCTTCCATTACATATTTGCCGCTTGGTTTAAGGTCGGCAAGAAAGGGTGTTTTTTGGCTGATGCGCTGGAAGTGGTCAATGGTCAAAGGCACGCCAACCGACTTGGCAATGGCAATGAGGTGAAGTACAGCATTGGTGCTGCCGCCCAGGGCCGTCACCACGGTTATGGCATTTTCGAAGGCTTCCGGGGTCATGATGTCCCGGGGTTTGATATCTTTCTCCAATAAATGCCGGATGGCCTTACCGACCCGGTGGCAATCATCCAGTTTTTCCGGACCGTTCGCAGGAAAAGAGGCATTATTGGGCAGGCTCATGCCCAGCGCTTCAATCGCAGAAGCCATGGTGTTGGCGGTGTACATGCCTCCGCAGGCGCCCGGCCCCGGGCAGGCATTGTTGACCACCCCCCGGAAATCTTCCTCTGAAATGCTGCCTGCAATCCGCCTGCCCAGCGCTTCAAAGGCAGATACCACATCCAGCGCCTGGCCTTTGTAATGCCCGGGGCTGATGGTGCCGCCATAAACAAGGATGGCAGGCCGGTTCAGGCGGCCGATTGCCATCATGGCGCCAGGCATGTTTTTATCGCACCCGACAACAGGCACGACCGCGTCGTACCATTGGGCGGAAGCCACCGTTTCAATTGAATCAGCAATGATATCTCTTGAAGGAAGGGAATACCGCATTCCGGAAGTACCCATTGAAATTCCGTCGCTCACCCCGATGGTGTGGAAAATCAACCCTACCAGGTCATTCTCCCCTACCCCTTGTTTTACAATTTGTGCCAGGCCGTTGAGGTGCATGTTGCAGGGATTACCCTCCCAACCGGTGCTGACAATGCCGACCTGGGCCTTTTGCATATCCGCAAGCGATAACCCTGCGCCCATCAGCATGGCTTGTGCGGCGGGTTGGGTTTCATCCTGCGTTACCCGGCGGCTATATTTATTCAATCCATCCATTTTAGGGATCTGTAATTTTGCAGCGGTAAAAATAAGACGGCTCTATGGTCCGCAGAATTCTTTTTGTGAAAGACTTACGACCTAGACGACAGGAAGAAATGAATTTAAATAACTAAATATCAACACTTTAAATACCTTCATCTTACGAATTGCAATATTGTTCAAGCCAATCGAGCAAAAGCGCTCTGAGCCGGCCGTCCTCGTGTGCCCAGGCGCAGGAATCCAGATGAGTGCCGTTGGGTACCACTTCGAACACCGTCGGGGCCTGATTCACTTCTTTCAGCTTTTGTATAAACGAACAGGTTGATTTGAATTCCACCAGGCCGTCCTGTTCACCGTGGATGCATAACACGGGAATGCGTTCATGACTGGTCAACTGGTCGTAGGGGTTTGCCTGACTGAATAGCGGGCCTTCCCTTTGGCCCGCAAAACCGGTGAGCATCAGTGAAGGCGCCATCTGCCGAAGGTTCAAAGGCGCACCGCAAAGGAAAAGGCCTGCAAGGTCGGTCCTGGAAAGACCTGTGCCTTTTCTGGATTCCTCATCCAAAACGGTCAATGCGGCAAGGTTTCCGCCTGCCGACATGCCACCCAGTATGATCCGCGGAGCAATACCCGATTCGGATTGACCGGCTGCCAGAATTTTTTTCAAAAGAGCGGCCAGGTCATTCCGGATATGGGTGAAATTATAAACAGGAATGCGCCGGACGGACGGCAGGTAAACCTCATAACCCCGGGAAGCAAGAACTTTGGCGTTGGGCAGAAAAAACTCCGGTTTTCCAAACCGCCATCCGCCTCCGTGAAAGTATACAACCACCGCATGCTTACGCGGCGCCCCGGGCAGCGGGTTCACCCTGAGCAAATACTGCCGGCCATGTTTGCCGTATTGCAACCTTGTGATTTTCAGGTCGCCAGTATCTACTCTGGACAAATTATACCAGAATCCGGGCAAAGAAACCATCTCATGGGCTCTGGTTCCTTTTGGAATGGGAATCGTGATTTTCATTTCCAATCCGGCGATTTGAAATAAAAACACAAGTTAGGAGGATTTTCGAAAAAAAAACCGGGAGGTTTGGACAGAAATGCCGACCGGATTCGCAGATCCTGAAAGAAACCGGATCAGGAACCGGGAATCAGCCGTTTACCGGTTTCCACCAGTTTTTTGATCATTTGAACATCCGGGAGGGTGATCTCTTGCTGAAGGGTTTCCGTTGGTTCTTCCTGTTCAAGGGTTATCTGGCTGGTATCACGGTAGGTTTCCAACTGTTTTACCTGCTGAAGGTATACATAGGAAGATATGCTGGCGGCGCCAATGAGAACAAGCAGTGCAGTGCGGGCAGATTTTTTTTCCATGGCCTAATGATCAGTACAGTAGGTAAAATTATTCAGAATCAGGCGCTGGAGTTTATTTTTTTCGACAATCGCCGGTAAATACCAGACAAGATTCAATTTACATAGACGGTATAAACAGAAAAATCGTTGCTCAAAACGGCTTTTTTTTTAAAAAAAATTAATTTTTCCTGGTATTGCCGCAATCAACTTCCGGGTATAAGCGTGTTGGGGGTTTTGATACACCTGGTCCGGGTCGCCTTGTTCAACAATTTTTCCGTTTTGCATCACCATGATCCGGTCACTGATGAATTTCACCACCGAAAGATCATGGGAGATGAACAGGTAAGTCAGGTTAAATTCTTCCTTCAAACCCGCCAGCAGGTTCAGGATTTGCGCCTGAATAGAAACATCCAGCGCTGAAACAGGTTCATCACAGACGATAAATTTGGGTTCAACAGCCAGCGCCCTTGCAATACAAACCCTTTGTCGCTGTCCTCCCGACAATTGAAACGGGTAACGGGGATAAAAATCGACCTGCAGCCCCGTTTTTTCCATCAATGCAAACACTTTTTCCTTCACCTCCTGTTTTGAAAGGGAAGGACGATGAACCGTAATAGGTTCGGCGATTGAATCCCCGATCGGCAACTTTGGATTGAGCGAGCCATAGGGGTCCTGGAAAACAATTTGCATGTCGCTCCTGAGGGCCTTCCATTGCTGCTCATCTTTAGGGTCGATGGATCGTCCCTCAAAAGATATCCTGCCTGAATCCGCCAATTGCAGTCCCAACAGAGCCCTGCCCAAAGTGGTTTTTCCGCTGCCGGACTCCCCTACCAGCCCCAGGCATTCCCCTTTTTTGATGGACAGGTCAATCCCTTCCACGGCATTCACCCAGGCCTTGGGGGCGCCTATCCAGGGGCCGGCCAAAGGGAAACGCACGTTGAGGTCCTCCGCCTGCAAAAGAAACGGTTGGTGGGCCAGAAACGCCTTCCTTGTTTTCAACGCTTGATCCGACATCTCAAAGGATTTGATCCGGTCGGCAAGGTTGTCGGGACCGGGGGTTTCAAACCATTCAACGGTTGGCAGTTGTTTTAAACGCCGGTCAAGGGGCGGGCGGCAAGCCAGGAGGGCTTTGGTATAGGGGTGTTGCGGAGCGGAAAAAACAGTTTCCACGGGCCCGGATTCCACAATCCGGCCGTGCCGCATGATCAATACCCTGTCTGCCAACTCGGCAATGACGCCCAGATCGTGTGAAATGAAAACGACACCGCTTCCAATGGCCGCTTTCAGTTCCTTGAACAAGCTGAGTATCGTGCTTTGAACCGTAACATCCAGGGCAGTCGTCGGTTCGTCTGCGATCAGCACATCCGGACTGGAGGCCAGGGCCATGGCAATCATGACCCGTTGTCTTTGCCCGCCGGATAATTGATGCGGATAGGCATTGGCAATCCTGGCGGCGTCCGAAAGGTTGACTTGCTCAAATAGTTCGATCGTCCTTTCAAGGGCCTTTTTTGGGCTGGTTTTTTGATGGATTTCCAGGCATTCAGCCACTTGACGGCCGCACCTGAACACCGGATTGAGGGAAGTCATCGGTTCCTGAAAAATCATGGATAACCGGTTGCCCCTGTAGGTCCGGCGGGTATCCGGATCCATTTGCAATAAATCAACGGGGAGATCCTGTTCTTTCCCGCAAAACAGGATTTCTCCGGATGTGATCCGGCCCTGCCCCGGCAAAAGCCCCATGACGGATAAAGCCGTAACCGATTTCCCTGAGCCGGATTCGCCTACAATGCCCAGCGTCTCACCCCGTTGCAGGGTAAAAGAAATACCGTCAACAGCCGTGAACATCTCCTGCTTTCCGGGAAATTCAATTTTCAGGTTTCTGATTTCGAGTAAATTTTCCGACATGATCCGTGCAGCCAATGGGATAAAAAATTCAAAGGGTGAAGATATAGACAAAACCGAATATTTGCTTTTCGGCCAAGGATCCTTATAGGTATTGCGCAGATAAAACGAGGCGCATGGGCAGAATTTGCGGACAGTTTATTAATTTTACCATATAATTGCCGGTTAATACCACCGAAACATCCTTGATCGTATGCCCGTACCTTTGCTTTATTTTACATTTGCCAATCAGGCGGATAATCATTTGCCGCTGCTCAGGGAAGAACTTGATCAAATCAAGGATATTTTACGACCTGCCGAAAGCAGAGGGTTTATCAGGGTTGAACGGGAAGAAAGCACCCGTACCGCCGATATCATAAAGACCCTGGCCGCTTTTCCCGACCAGATTGCGGTCTTTCATTACAGCGGTCATGCCGGCCATCATTTGCTTGAACTTGAGGACGGCCCAGCACAATCAGGCGGTCTGGCCAAACTGCTTGGCGGGCAAAAAAACCTGGTTCTGGTCTTTTTGAATGGGTGCTCCACCAAGGGGCAGGTGGAACAATTGCTGAAGGCCGGCGTCAAGGCCGTCATTGCTACCTCCGTACCGATCCAGGATGACAAGGCCTCGCTGTTTGCTACTGCCTTTTACAGGGCGCTCAGCAATAAGAGAGGGATTTCAAGGGCTTTTCAGTTTGCTGCCGCTTCGCTGGAGACCGCCAGATCCGGCATACCG
The DNA here is from genome assembly GCA_964558465.1 of uncultured Lewinella sp. GTDB lineage: Bacteria > Bacteroidota > Bacteroidia > Chitinophagales > Saprospiraceae > JACJYC01. Next base: position 64,640 of record CAZLEF010000006.1, read on the forward strand.
GAGCCACAAATATTTCGCGGATTCGACCTGAGCGCAGGAGAACCTGAGGAGATCCTGCCCTGGGGGTTATACATCCCGGCTGCTCATTTTGATGAGACTGCCAACTGGTCGTTACCCTATTATCGCGAAATTGGTTTGCCGGCCGATATGATTTCCTATATCAACCAACGGCTCCATCTGAATAAATATATTGTCCTGGTGCTGGATGAAATGTGCCGTTACAACAAGGATATTTACAGCCAGATGGTTGAAATCCGCGAGGGCAATGAAGAAAAAAAAGATTCCAGCACTTACCTCGACCTGGTTATCCAGAATTTTCCGTGGGTGATCGGGGCCCAGTTGCAGTTGTTGCGCCAGCACAATAAGGCTGACAGCGGCAGGCTCGAACAGTTGCTCAGCGTTTATGTCTCCCTGGCCATGACCCTGTATTATATCCTGCTTTCTGATTGCTGGGATGAGAAAAGAGAACTCCGCTTCCCGGTCGGAAACGGATTCAATAAAAATTTGCTGCCTGGGAAAGAGAATATCCGGGAATTCGACTTCTTCGCCACCATGCTGGATATTTACCGGCTCATGACGGAGATGGACGCCTCCTTTTTTATGCCGGAAACGGTCAGGTTTTGTCAGCAACTCGAAGACAAAAACACCCATGCGGCTAAAGCATGGGCATTTTTTGAAAAGTTGAAAAAGAATTTTGAACAGGCTGCAAATCAGGATATTGAAAAACTTTGCCTGTCGGCCGAACAGGCGCTGGCAATCCTGTTGAAAGAAGCGGCCTTTCTGGCTGATTACAAAATGTTGACGGTCCGGAATATTTCCATCGATTACCCAAGGCACGCAAAAGAGGTGTACGAATTGAAGCTCGGGGCCCTTAACGCTATTGTCAGCACCAGCCTGAGCTTGTACGAAGATGTGGATAAAAGAAGGAAGAGCTCCTACGCAAATTGCAATTCCGTGATCCTTGCACCGTCAGAAAAAGACATGCGCCAAACCCTGAACCTTTCGCCGTTTATCATCGATAAAAACGCTTTTCTCAACAACGATCATATCGATGCGTTCTTTTTTACTTACGAAGACCAGGGACGGTATTATTATCTGACCACCAACCACGGCTTCTTTCAGGCCCTGGACAACGAAAAGGGCACCGATATCATCGACACCAGCCTGACGATGGCGGATTTTGAAGAGGGCGCCAATATTACCCGCAACTCCGGCGGCGGTGATTCGTTTGGATTTGAGGATGCGTTTGGCTTGCCCGGCGCAACCCCGGCACTCAAGGACAGCCCCAAAGCTTTTGCCTTGCTTGAAACCCAATTTGAACAACTTAAAACCGATTTCAACCTGTAATGCAAAGTCCGTTCAAATTCCTGGATGCCTACGGCAAAAACGACCTGAACCGGTTCTTCGGCCGGGAAAAAGAGACCGCTCAATTGTACAATTCGGTTTTTGCCTCCAATTTGACCTTGCTGTACGGCGCATCGGGCACGGGAAAGACCAGCCTGATCAATTGCGGGTTGGCCAATAAGTTTTATGACACAGACTGGCTGCCCCTGTTCATCCGCAGGGGCGACAACCTGAACCTTTCGTTTAACGCTGCATTAACCTCGGCTGCCATCAGCCCCCCGAATGTGCCCGATGCGGAGGAAGACCCCATTGAGGACCGGATCAGGCGACTTTATCACGACCATTACAAACCTGTCTACCTCATCTTCGACCAGTTTGAAGAATTGTTTATCCTTGGAAAAAAGGAGGAACAGGTTCTTTTTTATCAAACCATTGCAGGGTTGTTGTCCGCCGGCCTTCAGGCAAAAATAATCCTGATTGTGCGGGAGGAATGGATCGCCTGGCTGAATGACTTTGAAAAATATGTTCCGACGCTTTTCGACAACCGCCTCAGGGTTGAGCGGATGAACGACCTGAATATCGCGCGGGTGATTGCCGGGACCGCAACTGCTGAAGGCATAGAGATCCGCCCGCCCAGAGAGACCATCCTGGCCATCATCGATAACCTCAGGGATAAATACGAGCGCGTAGACCTGACCAACCTTCAAGTGTACCTCGATCGTCTTTACAGGAAGTTTGCGGAAAAAGCTGCCGCTCCGGAAAGTAAAGTGGTTTTTACACCGGAATTGGTACAAGAGGTAGGAAAAATGGAAAACGTGCTTTCCAGTTTTTTAGACGAGCAACTGGCCGAAGTGGAAGCTGGGCTTGGGAAGGTCGGAGTTAACAACGCAAAAGGGTTGCCCCTTGAAATTTTGTTTACCCTGGTAACCGAAGACGGCACCAAGCAGGGAATGGACGAACAGGAGATTCTCAGAAACCTCTCTCCGAACCGGCAATTGACCGGCACACAGTTGACCTATTGCCTGAACGCGTTCAAACGCCTCCGGCTTTTAAGGGAACTCGGGGATAGCTAACCAAAAACCTGAAATATGAAAGATAAAGAAACGATCCGGATCCTGATTGTCGACGACCAGCAAATGTGGCTGGAGGCGCTCACCGCTCTTTTGTCTACGATCGACGGGCTGGAAGTTTCAGGCAAAGTGACCGACGGTGAAAAAGCGCTGGAATTCTGTAAATTGAACCAACCGGATCTGATCTTGCTGGACCTTGGCCTGACGGGGATGGACGGTTTTGAAACCCTTGAAAAACTGATGCAGCAAAATGGCGAACTGAACGTCATCATGTTAACCGTTCACGAAGATTACGCCTCTATCCAGGAAAGCATGCAAAAAGGCGCCAGGGGATATGTACTAAAAATCAGCAGCAAGGAAGAACTGGAAGAGGCGATCCGGGTGGTGCACTCCGGAAAACGGTATTTCGACGCTCGCGTCAGGGATATTATCACGGATAGCATGACGGGACCCGTAAAAAAACAGGGGCCTTCCCCGCTCACGCCCCGCGAGACCGAGGTCCTCTCTTTGCTGGCGGCCGGCAAAACCAGCGGCGATCTGGCGCGGGAATTGTATCTGAGCATCAATACTATTGAGACCCACCGCAAGAACATTCTTGCAAAGCTGAATGCTAAAAATATTGTCGAAGCGATCCAGATGGGTAAAGACCGGCATTTGATCTAGCGGTCAACGCCCCTTAAATGCTCTTGAATGCCTGTTCCAGCAACGGGGTCAACGGTGCTTCAATGCTGGCGATTGTACCCCTTCCCGGTGAAGAATCCAGGTCAAACCGCCCGTCGAGGATATTGACCCGGTTTTCAATATTTTTGATGCCGATCCCTTTTCCGTTCATTTTTTTCAGTTCAAATCCGGCGCCGTTATCCTCAACCGTGACCAACAGGTTATTATCATTGGTTCCTACGATCTGTACGTTCAGCTCTGTTGCGCCGGCGTGTTTGACCACGTTGGCGAACAATTCCAGCAGGATCCTGTACAGGCTCCATTTGGGCACTAACTTGAGTCTGTCAAGGGAGATATTGGTATAAAAATGCGTTTTCAGCCCGGGTTGCGCCACCTCCATCCGGTTCAGGTCCTCTTTGATGGCCGCCTCCAGGCCCAGTTTTTCGAGGGACCTGGGCATGAGGTTGTGTGAAATCCGCCGAAGGTCGGCGTGCGCCGTTTCCAGGTCGTTGGTAACCTGTTTCAGTTGGTCCTGATGACCATTCGACGAATTCTCCGCAATCATGGACAATCGCATCTTGGCAGCTGCAAGCTGCACGCCGAGCGTATCGTGGAGGTCTTGTCCCACCCGCTTTCTTTCCGATTCGATGCCCATCAGCAAGGCGTCCCAGTTGTTTTCGCGCCAATTGGCCAGTTCTTTTGCCTGCTTGGCATTATGGTCGTACAGCCCTTTAAATCTTACAAAAGCGATATAAAACAGGATCGGCGCCTCGATCAGAGACCCCAGTATCATCGGAAGCTGGGTAAAAAAAGTCAGGGGTTGCCCCATATTTGATAAGAGCCTGGTAAAGGAAATCGTTGGCAACAATCCGAAATATTGCAGAATGGTCAGCAAGATCGCCAGTCCGTGCAAACCGAAACCGATCAGAAACCAGCCTGCCATGATCTTTTGCCGCCTGATGACGGAATAGACAAATATGGCGATGACCAACCCCGAACCCGCAAGGAAAACAAGATAATGCAGCAACGCCAAAAGGTGTGCAAACCGGATCCGGTCGATATACGGCATTGCCAGGGTGAACGGGATCAGAGCCGTCGAAATGCCCATCACAATCACCATGCCTTTATTGATGTTGGGAAAATAATGGGGCGCCCTGAAATAGGTTCTGACAAATTGCAACCCGGCCAGCAGGTAAAGGTTGGCCAGCAGCAAGTTGGAGGGTTGCCTGAACCCGGGCCACCCGGGCCATAAATATTGAAATCCAAGACCCAGGTCGCTGAAGATTAGCAAGGCGCCAAGGGCCACATAAACCGCATAATACCAAAGGGAGTTGAACCGGATCACCCGGTTGGCAATAAGGACCAGGGCCAGAAAAAACAAAAGGACCGTGAAACTCGCCACCAGCACCAGGTTTTCCAGGTTTTGCTGCCCGCTCCTGGCGCCTTTCTCCCAAAGATACAGATCAAATTGGAGCGGGGTTTTACTCGGCGGGATATACAGTAAAAAGGTGAGACTGTCCGTCGAAGAGATGGAAATGGTGTCAAGCCGTATCTGCCAGTTTCGGTGCCGGTTTGCTCCACCCAGGGCTTCAGGGCCCAGTTTGGTGGAAAAAATCCGGTCTTCCCCTTCAAATACATAACACGACAAGCTGTCAAGATAAGGATTGACGAGTTCCACCAGGTAGGAAGTCGCCTCTTTATCGGGTGGGATATTGAATTTCACATCAAATTTGAGCCAGACAGGATGCTCTTCAAGCCCGAAAAAAAAACCGGGTTTATCCATCCGGGTGAATTCCGTTTCAGCCTTCTCAAAAACCTCCCGGGCGCGAAGGTGCTGGCCTTTTTCCAGCTTCAGGTACCTGACTTCTTTTTTCAACATGGAATAGCTGAAACTCGAATCGATCTGAACAGGCGGAGACAAAAAATCTGCACGTCCATAGCCCGGAAAGGCCATATACAGCCAAATGCACCCAAAAACCAAAAGCTTGTTCATGAGAACGAATTTCATTTTCAACGACAATATAACACGCATTTGCTGCCTTTTCATGCGGTATTCCTTCAAAATACCGGAATCCGGTGATGGCGGGTAACGGTTTACGGTGAAAGCTTCGTCTGCAATTCTGGTCCTGGCTTTCCAAATTACAGGTTTGCCTCTTTTTTCCTGCCGGAAGTATAAAAAACAATAACTTTATGCCTCAAAGTACGGATGAATGAAGTACGAATTATCCCATGACAGTATAGCGCATCAGGTTTTCGAAAAGGCCGCGTCGGAACTGAAAGCAGGCCGCAGAGCCAAAGACCTGGTAACCCGCCAATTGGAGCGCCATTCAGAGAACCCTGCCATCTTGCTCAGCAAAGAAGATCTGGAGGAGATCCAGCCTTTTATCGCTGTTGTTGCTTTCTCCGAACAGGAAGAAAAATTCATCCGGAAAAGCAAGGCGAAAATCAGGCTGAGAAAAAGGATAATGGCCGGAGTGGCCATCGGCGCCATTGTTTTTTTGACGGCCCTGAGCATTTGGGCCCTCAGCGAACGGAGCAAATCGCGCATGCAACAGCGCCGGTCTGCCGCCCTGGCGCTTGCCGGCAAGGCATTGGAGCATCAGATAAGCAATGACTATACAATGTCTTTAAAATGTGCGGTTTATGCTGTGGAAATTGATGAGAATGATGAAACGCGCAGAGCGTTGTTAAAATCCGTTTACAACAGCCCGGGTATTTATTATTTTCAAAAATTGAACAATGCCGGCGATAATGCGGTCTTTTCGCCCGTAGCGCCTTACCCATTGCTCAGTTGGTCCTATACCGGACGCGAGGCCCGGCTTTGGAAACCGGATTTTTCGGAATTCATCCCGCTGGAAGGCCACCAGGACGCTATCCTGGACGCCGCTTTTTCAACGGATGGAAAATGGATCGCCACGGCGGGCCTGGATTCAATTTTTATCCTTTGGAATGGCGATGGCAGTCCAACCGGCAAAAAGATTCGCACTGGCCACCCCATTAAATCTGTCAAATTCAATCCCCTCAATCAATATTGGTATACGATGTCTCTGGAGGGCGATCTGGTTCGTTACGATACCGAAGGAAAAAGGATTGATACTTTGGTCCGGTCAGGTTTTGGTCCCAATTTCGATATGTCGCCGGATGGCAAATACCTGACCCTCACCGCTTCAGATACGGTTAAAATACTGGATGCGGATGGAAACCCCATCCTGGTTTTAAAAGAGAGCGAATATCCGGACAACTTCAAATTTCAGCCCTTTATTTCCCCGGATCCAGGCTGCTACCGGATTATTGCGCAATACAGCAGTCTCCAGAGGGTATCGATTTATGATTTTTGCCCCGGCCTGCCGGATCCCAGCCTTACCCTGAACAATTCTTTTTCGCTCCCGGATGAAGATGTCATCGATGCGAATATCGATCTCCAGGGCCGTCTGATCCTTTTGGGTTCCAAAGGAACTGTAAGGATATTCACCGGGAATTGGCTTGATCCGGAAAGTGAAGACTATTCCACAACCGATTTTAATGCAGGCAGTACGGATAAATACCACCTCCTGCTGCACCCTGAAAAGCTTGAACCCGGGATTACCGGCCTGAATCTGGATATTCATCTTTGGGACCTGGATCCGGAAAACCGGATTTATCAAACCCTTTTTAAAAGGAAAAGGATAAACGGGGATTTTTCAGTTTTATACCAGGTATTTCCCGAAGCGGGGATGCGGATCGAGATTTATCCTGCCGCCGGAGATCCGGATTCCCTGATCCTCCAGGATATCGATTCCGGCAAACCCATCATGAGAAGCGTGTATGAACCCGACAATAACCCCGTATGGAATTTCAGTCCTTCCGGCAGGCACTTTGCGGTTCGTTTTCAGGAAAACGCCGATAAACTGTACCTGTATACACGGGAGGGAAATCTTGTCAAAACCCTGGGATCTGCCGGTCAGCCTATCCTGGATTACCGGTTTTCTCCGGATGGAAATACCCTGGCCTGGGTTGCCGGCCGGCATGTCCGTTTCCTGAATGCCGAAACGCTGGAATTTTTACCGGAAGTTTCACTTGAAGATGAATACGAACGATTGGGGTATTCCGGGGCCAATCCCGATGAGATGCTTTTGGTTTCAAAACCCGATGAAACAGATGCCCAGCATATTTTGAAGGTCAATTTAAAAAACGGCAGCCGGAGCCGGACCGAGGCGCCCAAATCCATATTGCCGGTATGGGGTTTCCTGCCCGTTCCCAACGCTTCCGACTGGATCTTGCTGAACCATGCGGAAGCTATGCTGTACAACGACCAGTCATCCGGTTTCAGGTCGATCAAAGAATCCGGCAACAACGGCATCTATCATATGAATGCCAGCCCGGATGGCAAATGGTACCTGATCATGAGCAACTATGGGTTGACCATCACCCGGAAAGAAGATCCGAATAAACCTTATTTGCAGGCGCCCGGAATTGCGTCGGCCAATTTCAGCTTTGACATGCAATGGCTTTACCTGCAAACCCTGGAAGGCGAACTTCAAAAATGGCCGTGGTCAACCACAGCCATTTTTGACCGGGTCAAAAAGATGAAACTGGCTGATCTGGAACCCCATGAAAAGACTCTCTACCTCAGCCATTGAGGGCTGGAATTGTTTATTCGTTTATTCGTTTATTCGTTTATTTGAGGATTCTACTTCGAATCAACAAATAAACAAATCAACAAATAAACAAATCATCGGCCAGGTGCAAATCATGATCACGGAATATACAAATTGAATTCCACCCTTCTGTTTCTCCGGCGGCCTTCCGGGGTATTATTGTCGGCAATCGGGACGCCCTCGCCGTAACCCTGGAAACCCAGCCGTGCGGGGTCAACGCCTTTCGAAACCAGATAGTCATAACAAGCCTTCGCCCTTTGCCCGGATAATACCTGGTTTTTATTCTCGTCGCCGACGTTATCGGTATGACCGGCAATGGCCAGACGGTAATCCACATATTCGTTCATTACTCCGACAATCTGATCCAATACAGAATAGGATTGCGGTAAAAGGTTGGCGCTGCCCGTTTCAAACTGGACGGCCTGCATCGCAAATTTCAGCACGTCGCGGGTTTCCTTTCTGATTTCCGGGCACCCATCATTGGTAATGGCGCCGGCCTGATTGGGGCATTTGTCGTCTCCGTCGTGGATACCATCGCTGTCCGTATCCGGGCAACCGGCGTATACCCCGGCCAATTCCGGACAACGGTCGTAGCGGTCGGCCACACCATCTTTGTCCTGGTCAGGGCAACCCATCGTGCGGGAGGTCCCGGGCACATCCGGGCATTCGTCCTCATTGTCGTTAATTCCGTCTTTATCCCGGTCCGTAACGGGGCATCCCTTGTTGTCAACCGGACCGGCTTCGTCCGGGCATTGGTCGTTCAGGTCGATGACGGAATCCCCGTCCCGATCCGGGCAGCCGCCCAGGGCGCCGGCAATCTCCGGGCATTGGTCGTCCTTGTCCGCAAAGCCATCATTGTCCTGGTCGGGGCAGCCGTTCAGGGTTCCGGGCGTATCCGGGCAATCGTCTCTGTGATCAGCCAGACCGTCGTTGTCTTTGTCCGGGCAACCATTGAGGGCGCCTGGCGTATCGGGGCATTGGTCGTCGGCATCTGTCAAACCGTCGCCGTCGCGGTCCGGACAACCGGCGGCAGACGCAGCTCCGGGCAAATCCGGGCAGAGGTCCTGGCTATCAACGACCCCATCGCCGTCCCGGTCCAGTTTCCCCAGCCGGTAGATATAGCCAACACCCACCTGGATGTTATCCCGCATTTCGGCATTTGAAATCCTGTATTCACCTTGCAGGGTGACCAGCGAGGTTTTACCTACCCTGAAATTCAGGCCGCCTCCCATTGGATACTGAGTATTATGGTATTCCCATTTTTCAAAACTGGCGCCAATTCCGCCAAAAATGTAGGGAATAACTATTGTTTCGTCTTTAGGCTGATACTGAAGCCGGAGTAACCCGTCCAGTTTAAAAAAATTGCGATTGTTGATATCATCCCCGATATCGGCTACCCCCGTTTTAAAGGGTACGCTAATGCCGAAATATCGGTTAAAAAGGTGGGTAACCCCGAGTTCCAACCCATAAGTGATTTTTTGGCCTTCGATATCATTCGGGCGGCCATAATCAATTCCAATTACTTTGGCAAAAAGTTCATTGGCGGATTTTTTTTCAGGTGTCTGGGCGATTGCCGGCAGGAAAAATCCTGCCAGGAGAGCCAAAGAAATGAGGAATCTTGACATACGATTTGTGATTTTCAGGGTGGTCAAATGAGCTATAGTGTTTTAGACGGAAAAACCAAAAAAAGTTTCATTCGCACAGTTTATCGCTTGTCCAGCGCAATCACCATTCCTACGGCGGATTTATCCTTGGAAACAGCCTGGAAAGCAATGGTGTTCCCGGCCTGAAAAGCCACTTGTTCGATACGCTGGCCCGAAAGGGCTTCCTTCAGTTTTTCATGGAAGGAAGGTTTCCGGCTGTTGTTGATCAGCGCGTTGAAGTTTTTGAAATTCAATTCTTTTTTCGAGACGACAATGGCGATATAGTCGGTATTCCCGATCTCATCCGCTTTCATAGAGTAGTCTTTGGGGAATAACCGGGTTCCGGTAATGCCGCAGTATGGAGAATGTTTTTCAGTATACGGAAACAGAACGTAGCTGGAGCCATCGGTTTCCTGGCCAAAAACATAGATATAACATTCGATGGAATTGGCTACCAGTACCTTAAATTTATCGCCTTTTTTGATGGGTCCGGCCGTTCGGAATACGATATCAGCCTGTTGTTTGAGCGGGATGGTTTTCTGGGTTGCAAGGTCAAGCAGACCGAACTCGACGGACATCTTATCCTGAGCGGCCTGGTCGGTTCCCGGGCTGCCCATGGGATAAAGGCCGTAGGCTTCTTTGACGAAGTATTCAAAATCAGGGTATTTTACCCAGGCCAGCCCGCGGTCGCCCCAATCTTCGCCCCAACTGTTCATGATCTGAAAGGCCCCGCCCTGGTAATTGTCGTCATATCCGATCACGCACATAGCATGTCCGCCGAAGTTGGGCATAGCATAATCCCGTTCGCTGGGCGTCCAGACCTTTTGACCAAGCATCCGGCTCATGAAAGTACCGCCCACCTGCATGCCGATCACCACCGGAGCGCCCTGCGCCAGGTTTTGTTTGATGGCCCAGATGTCGGGCCGGTAATCACTGGCGCCCATGGTAAGCCGGTTATAACCTTTTATTTTGAATTGGCGACCCTTTTCAAGATCATCCTGGGCGGGGTATGAAGAACAGGTTCTGTCGGTATACCGGAAATCCTGGAATGGCACGGCTCCATTCTCTGACATGGCTTTCATCGCATCCAGCATATAGGCGCCCTGGCATCCTTCCAGGGCGATCTGGTTGTACAAATAAGCCGGACTGAAGGCGATTTGATTCGGATCTTTTCCGGTGGCCCTTGACTGGAGTATCGTACGGGCTGCATAAGCTGAGGCCCACCCAACGCAGGAACCTTGCTGCCCCTGGTGCAGGCGCCTGGGAATGTAACTTTGAAGGGTGACCTTGCCCGGCAGTTCATTGCCGCTGAATCCGTAGGCGATCGGTTCAAAAACTTCAGCCTTGTCAAATCTTTCCTGATCCAGGGTCGCCCCGAACTGAAAATCAGTTCCATCGTCCTGATACCCTCCGCCGCCCAACATTTCCTTCCCGCCCAGAAAAAAATACCATACGCCTCCAATGAGAAGCACAGGGATGAGCAGTTTGGGCCTTTTAAACAGGAAAAGCAATAAAAAAGGAATTAGCTGCGCCAAAGTACGTCCGGCATTACCGCCTGGTTGTCGCGGGTTGGGCGTTTGGTCCCGCTGCGGCGAGTCCTGCTCCATTCTGATCGGCATATTCGGTTCGGTTTTTATTGAGGGCAAAATTACCTTAAACTTGAAAAGAACGACCACTTTCGGGCGATAAGTTTACATTCCCTAAAAAGTTTAAAAAAAAATATGTATTTTGAAACCTTGATTTGATTCCAGCGTTTGAGTGATTAAATTCATTCTAACCGGATAGGTTTCCTACATACCCGTGTTTAGCTCAAACAAATTAGCCCTCTGTCCAGGCCATCTTCCGAATTAAGTATTCCATCAGGAAAAAATGCGGCCGCTTTGATATCAATGGCCGGCTGTCCTGAAAAGATTATTTGCAAACCCATTTCTTATGAACACATGGAACACTTTATCGAAAGGCGGCGCCGGCCTGCTTGACCGCGCGATCACCGTCCTTGAAACATTGTCAAAGGACAAAAACCAGGCGTTGCTGGACTTTTTGATGGATTCCAAACAAGCTTCCATAACGGAAATCAGTTTTGCCACCGGGTTGCCGGAAAAACAAGTGGAATTTCAGATCCGTCAAATCAGCCTGACAGGCGCTCTGGATGTAATTCCCACACCCGGTGGGGAAGTATTCATCCTGAACAAAGGAAGATTGAGTGAAATTTCAGCCATCGCCGGTCAAATTCACGGAATCGGTCCGGGTGAAATGGCGCCGGCGTATTAATCCTTGTGAATACATCCATATCAGCCGGAGCATTGAACAGGTGTTCCGGCTTTTATATAGCCCGACTTTAGCAGTTCAGCGCTCCGCAAACGCTGAGAACCTGTCCGGAAACATAACTGGACAACCCGGAGCCCAGAAATACGCAGACATCTGCCACTTCTTCAGCCTTGCCAAGTCGCTTAAGCGGAATACCGGCCAGGTAGGCGTCCCGTGTTTTTTCATCCAGTTCACCGGTCATATCCGTTTCTATGAAGCCCGGCGCAATGACATTGCACCGGATATTCCTGGAGCCCATTTCCTTGGCGATTGATTTGGAAAACCCGATGATGCCCGCTTTTGAAGCGGCATAATTGGCCTGACCTGCATTGCCGGTGACCCCAACGATAGAACTGAGGTTGATAATGGATCCTCCCCGGTTTTTCATCATCGGCCGAAGCGCGTGTTTAGTCAGGTTAAACACAGACTTCAGGTTGGTCTGGATGACATCGTCCCACTGCTCTTCAGACATTCTCAGCATCAGGTTATCCCTTGTGATGCCGGCGTTGTTGATCAAAATATCCAACCCGCCGAAATCTGCCAAAACGGCATTGACCAAAGTCTCCGCTTCGCTGTAGTTGCCGGCATCCGACCGGTACGCTTTGGCTTTAACCCCTTTTGCGGTCAATGCATCCTCGATGCTTTTTGCCTTCGACTCAGAAGAAAGGTAGGTGAAAGCCACCGACGCTCCGTTTTCGGCCAGCCGATGGGCGATGGCCGCTCCGATGCCCCTGGATCCGCCGGTAACCAGCGCTATTTTATCCTGTAAAAGTTTCATTTTGCTGTTTTCGTTCGGCGCGAAGTTAAAAATTATGCCGTGTAAAGGTTAAAATTCGTTAATTTTTTGTCAGTTCAGTGTAAAAAAGCCAACTTTATTGGTCTGAATCGCCGTCTTACAGAAAAAACCTTTTTATGAATACCAGGACCTTTACCTTATTACTTCTTGCCGGTCTTTCCGCCGCTCTCACTTCCTGTCTGAAAGACAACGTAGAGGTGCAGCAATTTCACTACACAGACCAGGAATATGAGACCCTGGCCAAAACCCTTGACCTTCCCCAAAACAGGGACAGTTATCAGGCCAAGCTCCCACTTCATATGACCCGCATGGGTTTCACCGCCCCGTCCGTTTCCGATGCCAAGGCCACCCTTGGCAGGGTGCTTTTTTACGACGTCAAACTTTCTCGCAACAATACGGTTTCCTGCGCTTCCTGCCACAAACAGGACCTTGCTTTTTCCGATGACGTTGCCCTCAGCAAGGGATTTAACGGCGAACTGACCAAAAGGAATTCCCTTGCCTTGGGCGCAACTGCAAGTTTTGAATCCTCCTATGGCGGCGGGGGCGGCAATGTTTTTGGTTTCAAGGCCGGGTTCTTCTGGGACGAACGCGCCCAAAGCATTCACGATCAAAGCCGTCAGACCATCCAGGATGATATTGAAATGGGTATGAACCTCGCCGACCTGACGGTTAAACTCCGGAATGAAGAGTATTATCAAATCCTTTTCAGAAAGGCGTACAGCGACGACTTCATCAATGAAGACCGCATCCTGGAATCCCTGCAGGAATTTGTCAACACCTTTTTCAGCGTTGGCTCCAAATTCGATGAAGGATTGAACAGCAACCATTTTCAGGATCCGAACATTAATTTTGGCAATTTCACCTTTGAAGAAAACCTGGGCAAGTCTTTGTTTGTACAGCATTGCGGCGGCTGCCACAGCGCCAATATGACTACCCTGACGGAGATCGCCGCCAATAATGGCCTCGATCTGGAATATTCGGACAACGGAGTTGGCGACCGGACAGGCATGGCCTTTGACGCAGGTCGTTTCAAAGTGCCGTTCCTGCGCAATATTGCCCTAACAGGCCCTTATATGCACGATGGCCGTTTTGCTACCCTCGAGGAAGTGATCGAACATTATAATTCCGGCGTAAAGGCCCACCCCAACCTCGACCAACGGCTTCGGGATCCTTTTAATCCGGATCAACCCAGAAGACTCAACCTGACTGATCAGGAGAAATCTGCCCTGGTAGCTTTCCTGAAAACCCTTACGGACCCGGAATTTATTCAGGATGGCCGGTACAGCGATCCATTTATCCACTAACTTTGCGCTGTTCCTCAGCAACGGTCATAAGTCGGAGGGGTCAACCTTCCGACTTATGATTTTGGGGCATTCACGTCAACAACAAATGTATGAATAAGCTTATTTATGTTTTTTTGCTTTTCGCTGCGATCTTCCCGGCTTCCCTTTCCGCACAAAATCCGGCCCTTGAAACGCCGGCCTCTGCCGTTGAGGCCGACAAGGATTATGTGTATTGCCTTTTAATCGGCCGGCCGCGTGCTTTTACCAATAAGATCAGTGTTTCCATCGATTTTGGGGAAGAAAGGTCGTTTTTCCAGGATACGAGGCTGCGGGATGAACAAACCGGCAGGATCAAAACGTTCAATTCCATGATCGATGCGCTGAACTTCATGAGCAGCCATGGCTGGAAGTTTGTTCAGGCTTACGTCATGCTCGAAAGCAACCTGAGCAATACCTATTGGATACTCCGGAAGGAAGCGGGCACGCCCCTGCTCAAAAAGGAAAAAGAATAAACTACCGGTCGGCCGCGCACCGGAATCCAACGGTAGCGTTTCTTTCAAACCCCGGGGAGACCCGCAACAATTTCTGCTGGTAGGTCAGTTCCCTCGGCCCTCCTTCAACGTACCACCAGCTTGAAGTCGGTAAAAAATAGCTCCCGCCTTTCAGGATGATGTAATAGTTGGTTCCATTATCGTACAGATCGTTGGTCATTTGCCAGACGCAACCCACCAGGTCTTCCAGGCCATAAGGGTTGGCGCCCTTTGGGTAGGACCCCACGGGGTACAGTTTCCCGTTCCCGGTATTGCACAGGACCGAATCGACCTGGAGTTTCGAAACCGTCAGGGTGTTGGTCACATATTGTTCTTTGCGTTCGACCCTCGCGTCTTTGCTCCAGGGCCAGTTCCGGCCATCTCCCGCCTGGGCTGCGTATTGCCATTCTGTTTCTGTGGGAAGGCGTTTTCCCGCCCAGGCAGCGTAGGCTTTGGCGTCTTCGTAAGCCACATAGACCACCGGATAATTTTCCGCTCCGGGAGGTATTTTTCCTCCATCCCAATGTTTGAGGAAATTGCAGGTATCCCGGGGCGTGTATCCGGATGCCTTCAAAAAAGTACGGAACTCCGCGTTGGTCACCGGATGTTTATCCAGATAAAATGCCGGCATTTTTAAAGGCGTTGTCCGTTTGTCGGGGTTTGGAATAAAATTGTCCCCAAAGGTCGTTTGCAGGGTAAACTCTCCGGCAGGAACCATTGCCATTCCGGCCGGGGTTTTCATGTATTTTTTTGTTTGCTCTTCCGCGCTGATCAGGCGGGCGGTCCCGGTCTTTATTTCAAATCGGGCTTCGTCCGTCAATTCCGCGTTCGTAAAAAGCTGTACCACAAACCGGCCTTCATACCGGCCGAAGGTGCGGTAAAGCCCGATTTTATGACGCCCGGCCGGAATCACAAGGGGCGCCTTGTCGTAGGAAGGGGCGCCGGCCCAGATCTTGATCGAATCCCCTTTTTCAGCCGATACTTCCAGAAAGTCGCCTTCCACCTGGAGGTGGATCACTTTTTCCAGACGCGCGATGGCGCCGACCGAGCCTTCATTATTTGTGCCCAGCCATTTTTTTGAAAACCCGTCCGTCTGAGCATACACATAAATCTTACCCGCAATCGTATCCAAAAGTGCAGGTTGATGGTTCCAGAGGTCATAAAAATGATGATTTTCAATGGGCTCCACCTCAAAAAGGGGGCCGTCAAATCCTTCCGGCAGCAGGCTGAACAAGGTGTAAACAATTTTTTGGTTCAGCGGCCATCGATTGACGTAGATCCGGTCGGTCAAGGTTGGGATGATCGGTGTGTAATTCTTTTGAACAAAGTTGGAGGTGTTTTCCCGGAGTATCCGCAAAGTTTGCCCCCAGAACCGGTAGTCCTCTTCAGCCCATTCCGGACGTCCGGGCCGGAAAATATTCAATTCGGTACCGTATCCGTTGAACAGAGAAAGGGCGTATTCCCTTCTGATCCGCTCCAGGTACAACTCGGCCACCCTGAAAATGGCAAATTCAGGTTTAATGAATTTATTAAGGTTCAGCATGGGCGGGTAATAGAGGGCATTGTGCACCCTGCCCGATACGATGGAAGGCATATCCCTGGGCACGGCCATCCCCTCACTGTACATCACCACTCCGGGTTTGACCTTGTCGCCGGCTTGCTGCCGTTCGGGGCTGCTTTTCCCCTCGGTGTCCAGAACGACCCCGTCGGCGCCCGTTTCGGCGATCATTTCCGACATGCCGGCATGATGGTCTTCCCAACGCGTGCTTTCGTCCCAGGGGTTATAAGAGATAAAGAGCCGGCTTCCTTTCTTCCGGCACATCTCTGCCAGCTCCCGGATCTTTGCAGTCCCGCCGGGCAGGTCCCTTAACAGATCCCACTGGTTTCGCTGATCCAGGCCAAGCGTAGGCCAGTTTTGCCAAATGCCCACGACTTCGTTGCCGCCGTACCATTTCTCTGCTTGTTCCAGGAATTGCCGGAGTTGGTACCCCCCTTTGTTGTGGTCATAAAACTGGTGGTCCCATGCCATGATGAGGTGCATGGCGTAGGAATGCCGGATCCACTTCAGGTCTTCCCGGTCAAACAGGGTATTGTCAAATTGATCGAGATCATAGAGGTATCGCTTTTGGAACATCAATCGCAGTCCTTCCTGCCAGTCGCCTGAATAAAAATCCGCCCAGATCCGGTAAGTAACCCACCCGCCGGGTAATAATCGTGTAGTAAATCTCCGCCTTTGAGCTTTGTCTTTATCCCATTGAACCCGGCGGGACAGGGCCGCAACCTGCATTTCGCCGTTTCTCAGAGGGAACCCGGAATAACCAAGCTCCCAGGCATTATCGGGGACAATTACATTGACAGGTTCCCGCTCAGGCAAAAAAAGATGGGTCCTCGAAAGCCCGTGGTCCCCCTGGCCGGTGATGAAGGGATATTGAGGAGCAACACCAAAAGGGACAACGTTGTGCAGTTCAAGGGTGTCCTTCGAGCTGTTCCTGAAGGTAACCCGTGTTTTCCACCCCGGTTGGGCGGCCTTCTCCCGGGATACCGTTATTTCCAATTTCCCGGCTTTCAAGACCGTTGAATCCGGATGTTGTACCAGAACCGTCGCGGAGTGGGTGCTCAATCGATCTGCTCCGATCTGGTAGGACAGAAATGGATGAGCAAAGGCAGGTGGATGCATTTCGCCCGACCGGCTGATAAAGCTTTCCGGATTGAAATTGACCGTCGAAAACCGGATATCCGCCAGTTCGCTGACCGTTTGGCCATGCAGCAAAAAAAGAGGTGTCAGGCCCCATAAAAATGCAATTGAAGCGGGCCGGCAGGATTTGAAAGCATTTTTCATAAAAATAAGGTTGTTGCCCAGACTGACAGAAACTGGAGGATCATCATGCCATCCACCAATCCGGAATAAAAATAATCGTGTTTCTCTGCAGCAGAATGCTGAATCAAAAACAAGGTCAGGATCGAGGTAATGGCAATCGCAAACCATACGGGGTCGGTATAGGCTTCTATTTTATTGTTCAGTCCTGCAAAAAGCAGAACAAGACCGAGGCAAAAAGCGGCTATCCATTGTGTTCGTTTTATTCCCCAGATGCCGGGCAAGGTTTTGACGCCGTTGATCCGGTCGATCTCCAGATCCCTCAGGTCAAAAGATAGCGCCAATGCAAAAATAAAAGCCATTCGCTCAAGGCACATGATCCAGGCAACCCCGTTCAGGCTGAGTTTCAGTTCTGCTGCCGGGCCCGCAACCGTAAATAATGTCCATGAAACAGCCACCAAAAATATCTTGATATAGCTGAAATCACGCAGTCGTTTCCCTTTGAAAACCGGCAGAACATAGCCGGCGCCCAAAATGGCAGGCAATAGCAGCCAGTGCCAGACTTCCGGAGGGACATGAAACGCATACCAGGCAGCGGCGAGCGCCGACAAGGCGGAGTAGACCAGAATATGGGATTTAAAACGGGCAACAACAGCAAACCGGCCTTTTTCCTGAAAGCCGCGGACCTTTTTAAGGCCGACAATCCGGTGAACGCCGTATAAAGAAAGTGTTCCGAAAAAAACGAATCCCGCCACAGGGGTGAACCGGAATTTACCGTTCAGCAGCAACTGAGTTTGAAAGATCATGGCCAGGGCGCAGGCTGCAATCCAGAAATTGCCGTAAAGGGCCAGGTCAATGATGGCATAAAACCTGCGCATTGCCGGTTAATTGCTAAAAATACTTGAAATTATGGCCATATTCGATCTTCAGCAGGGTTTCATAGATCAGCTTGATGACATTTTCTACATCTTCCTTGTGGGCCATTTCCACCGTTGTATGCATATAGCGCAAAGGCAGGGAGATCAGGGCCGAAGCCACGCCGCCGTTGGAATAGGCAAACGCATCGGTGTCGGTGCCCGTTCCCCTGGAAGAAGCTTCGCGCTGGATGGGGATATTTTTTTCAGTTGCGGTTTCAATGATCAGTTGGAGGAGTTTGTTGTGGACCGCGGGCGCATAGGTAACGGACGGCCCCTTCCCGCTCCGGATATCACCGATAACTTTGGGTTTGACCAGGGGCGTATGGGTGTCATGGGTTACATCCGTTACGATAGCAACCTGGGGTTTAATGGTCTGAGCGACCATTTCTGCCCCCCGGAGCCCGACTTCCTCCTGCACTGAATTGACCACATAGAGACTGTAAGGCAGAACAATATTATTTTCTTTGATGAGCCGCGCCACTTCCGCGATGCAAAAGCCGCCCATGCGGTTGTCCAGTGCACGCCCCACAAAATACCGGTCGTTCAATACGATCATCTCGTCTTCATAGGTAACGACGCAACCAACATGAATGCCCATTTCGAGGATCTCTTCCTTGTTCTTGGCGCCGACATCGATAAAGATATTTTCAATGCTCGGCATCAGCTTGGCATCTTCTCCCCTTCTGGTGTGAATGGCCGGCCACCCGAAGACCCCTTTGACTATGCCTTTCGGGGTATGGATATTCACCCGTTTGGAGGGTGCGATCATATGGTCCGAGCCGCCGTTGCGGATTACATTGATAAACCCTTCCTCGGTTATATAGTGTACGAACCAGGAGATTTCATCCGCGTGGCCCTCGATGACTACCCTGAAATCCTTGCCTGGATTGATCACTCCATAGACGGTGCCGTAGGTATCGATCGACCAGTCGTCGATAAAAGGCCGGACGTATTCCAGCCACAGTTTTTGCCCCTGCGACTCAAACCCGGTTGGAGAAGCGTTGTTGAGATATTGCCTTAAAAAGGCCTCTGATTGGGAATTAAGGATTGGCATATTCGTTTTGTTCACCTTATGAACGGGGTAAAAATAATAATTATTTCAAACTATGAATGCGTATCAGTCCACTTCCTGCTCCAGCCTTCCGGATCCAGCCTCCACAATTTCAGGGTTTCCAGTTCGGAAGGCGCGATATATCCTTGAAAATTAGCCTGTTCGATCAGTGCATCATAATTGGAAAGCGTTTCCAGCGGGCAATTTGCACGTTCAAATGCAGCGGCAGCCTGATCGAAGCCATAGGTGAAAACGGCCAGTGCGCCGGTCACCATCAGACCCGCCGACCGCAATGCTTCCACTGCCGCCAGGCTTGACCCGCCGGTTGAGATCAGGTCTTCAATGACCAGGACCCGTGACCCGGGCTTCAGTTCTCCTTCAATCTGATTTTGCCGGCCGTGTCCTTTTGCCTTGTCACGGACATAAGCAAAGGGAAGGTTCAGCCGGTCGGCCAGCAAAACGCCATGGGCGATACCTGCGGTCGCCACTCCGGCTACTGCGTCAAAAGGCTGAAAAGCAAAAGAAGAGGTTTCAAAAGACTGGATGACAAAGGTTCTGATCTCCGGATGGGACAGGATCAGTCTGTTGTCGCAATAAATCGGGGAACGCAATCCGGAAGCCCAGGTAAAGGGGTTTTGCGGACTCAATTTAATTGCCTTTATTTGCAACAGTCGGCCGGCTACTTCGGCGGGTACATTCATACTATTCAACGTTTACCTGCTTTTCGGGGCGGGGGCTTGTGAATTAAACTTGCCCTCAAGGAACAGAGCATTCAAAAGAAACGGCAAATGTACAAAGTTTACATCAATGACACACCCCTGATCCTCAAGCAAGGGCAATGGGAGGCGGGGCAGTCGGCCAGGGATGGCCACCTGTCGGCTCGTTATTCCGGCAAACCCAAAATGTTGTTCAATTATATCGACCTGCTGGAGAAATCCGGAAACTGGCAATCCGTTACCCTGTATGCCGAAGATTTTGAACAAATGAAGCGGGATTTTACCGGCCACTTCAAGCATCTGGAAGCGGCCGGAGGCCTTGTTTTAAACGCCGGTCACGAAATGTTATTCATTTTCCGGCGCGGGTATTGGGATATGCCCAAAGGGAAGGTGGATGAAGGCGAAACGGTGGAACAAGCCGCCCTGCGGGAAGTGGAAGAGGAAACCGGGTTGCACCGGCTGGCGCTCGGCGCCAAAGCAGGCGAAACCTACCATACTTACCGGCTTGAAAACAAAAAGCGGGTCTTGAAAACGACCCATTGGTATTTTATCGAATCCAGCGATACGGCGCTCACCTTGCAATCGGAAGAAGATATCGAAAAGGGCGTCTGGATGCTGCCGAAGGAATTCCTGGAAGGACCGGAAGGCCGGTTGCTGTACCGGAGCCTTCGCGATTTTTTATTTGAGTGTTGCAGCGCCTTGGTTTCTTAAATGCTCTATCTTTGCCCCGTCCTAACCACCATGCATGAAAAACGACAAAGTTCTGGTCATTGGCGCCAATGGTCAATTAGGTTCAGTGCTGACGCGCGCACTCAGAGATCAATTCGGAACCGATAACGTGCTGGCCACCGATATCCGGATGCCCCTGGAAGAGGAAGGCCCTTTCGAACTCCTGGATATCGTAGACCGCAGGCAACTGGACCGGCTGGCGCGCAAATACAGGATCACGCAGATCTACCACCTCGCCGCCATTCTGTCCGCCAAAGGAGAGCAAAACCCGAAACTCGCCTGGGACGTCAACATCAACGGCCTGTTCAATGCGCTCGAATTGGCGCGCGAAGAAAAATTGCGCCTGTTTTTTCCCAGTACAATCGCAGTTTTCGGCAGCCATACCCCCCGCCAGAATACCCCCCAGGAAACCATTATCCACCCGGAAACGGTGTATGGCATCAGCAAAGCCGCAGGTGAGAACTGGTGCCAGTATTACCACCTGAAATTTGGGGTCGACGTGCGCTCCCTCCGGTACCCCGGGGTCATCGGATACCAGTCGATGCCCGGCGGCGGCACCACCGATTATGCGGTGGAGATCTTCCACTATGCTGTCAGGAACGAGCCCTATACCTGTTTTCTTAAACCAGGCGCCCGCCTGCCGATGATCTATATGGCCGACGCCATCCGGGCGACCCTGGAACTGATGAACGCGCCGGAGGAACAGGTCACCGTCCGGACAAGTTACAACTTGGCCGCTATGAGTTTTACACCGGCCGAACTGGTGGAAGCCATTCAAAAACATTATCCCGGTTTTGTTACGCGCTACGAACCCGATTTCCGGCAAAACATCGCCGAATCCTGGTCAGAAAGTATCGACGACAGCGCTGCCCGGCGCGACTGGCACTGGAAACCGGAGTATGACCTGCAGGGCATGACCGAGGATATGATCCTCCATTTAAAGGAACAGTATCTGATGGTTTAAAAGTTTATTTTGGTTCGTTATTGTTCATTTTGGTTAACGTCCGTCAACGATGAGGAACAATCATGAACAATCATTTTGCAGTACGATAAACCAAATAACAAATGTTCAAAAACGTAAAACCCGCATTACAGCAAGAATTGAACGAGATCCGGGAAGCCGGATTGTACAAGGTCGAACGCATCATCACCAGCCCTCAGGGCGCCGAAATCCGGACCAACGCCAAAGATGTGCTGAATTTTTGCGCCAATAATTACCTGGGGTTATCCGCGCACCCGGAGGTCATCAAGGCCGCTAAAGCTGCCATTGATTCCCATGGATTCGGCTTGTCGTCCGTGCGCTTTATCTGCGGTACTCAGGATATCCACAAGGAACTGGAACAAAAAACCGCTGAATTCCTGGGCACGGAAGATGCGATCCTGTATGCCGCTGCTTTTGATGCCAACGGAGGGTTGTTTGAGCCCCTGCTGGGCGAGGAAGACGCCATTATTTCAGATGAACTGAACCATGCCTCCATTATCGACGGCATTCGCCTGTGCAAGGCTGCCCGCTACCGGTACAAACACAACAATATGGAGGAACTGGAGGCGATCTTGAAATCCACCCAGGGCGCCCGCCGCAGAATGATCGCCACCGACGGGGCATTCTCCATGGACGGCACCATCGCACAACTGGACAAGATCTGCGACCTGGCCGACCAATACGACGCCATGGTCATGATCGACGAATGCCATGCCTCAGGGTTCCTGGGCAAAACCGGCCGGGGTACCCACGAATACCGGAACGTCATGGGGCGGGTGGACATCATCACCGGCACCTTCGGCAAAGCGCTGGGCGGCGCCTCCGGTGGCTTTACAGCAGCCCGGAAGGAAATCGTGGACCTGCTCCGGCAGCGGTCGCGACCCTATCTGTTCTCCAATACCCTCGCACCCGCCATTGTTGGCGCCACGATCAAAGTACTGGATCTCCTCAGTTCTTCAACCGCCCTGCGCGACAAACTCGAAAACAACACCCGGTATTTCCGCAAAGCCATGACGGAAGCCGGTTTCGACATCCTGCCCGGCGAACACCCGATCGTACCCATCATGCTCTACGACGCGCCCCTGGCTCAGCAATTCGCCAACCAGCTGCTGAATGAGGGGATCTATGTGATCGGCTTTTTTTTCCCGGTAGTGCCCAAGGGCAAGGCCCGGATCAGGGTTCAGATCTCTGCCGGGCATGAGCAGGCTCATCTGGAGAAGGCGGTGGCGGCGTTTACGAAGGTAGGGAGAGCATTGGGGGTGCTGAAAGGGTGAAACAACTATTTAGCGGGGGCAATTTTTTAAAAATAGAATGGCTTATTTTTTTAGGTTTTTTTCTTAGCCGCTGCATATTCAAATGGGTAAGCGGTTACGATAATTTTGAGTTGTTTGGAGATTCCTACCGTTATGATGATTTGAGCAACCGGATACTTTCAGGAGATTACAATCTGAATGTTAATGCTTTTATCGTTGCCCCGTTTTATCCGTTTTTAGTAGCTGGAATAAAACTCCTTTCCGGCGATTATTGGCAATTGGCTATGGTCTGCATCCAGTTTGCAGCGGTTTCCATGTCGGGTGTCTGGTTGTATCGTTTGTCATTATTGCTTTTTCAAAATAAGACAATTGCGTTGACAACCGCTGTGTTTTATTGTTTATTTCCCAATACCTTATGGCTCAACTATACGTTATCCCAGGAGACTCTGTTTCAGGCGCTTTTCATCGGCGCTATTTATTTTTTGGTAGCTGCCCTTAAAAACCTGAAGGGTGCGCTGATCTGGTCGGCAGTACTTTTCTCGTTGGCTTTTCTTACCAAATCGCACAGTTTGTTATATGCGCCTTTTATTGCATTGTTATTTTTGATGCAGCAAAATTTGCCATTTATCAAGCGTTTGTATAGAGCCTCGCTGTACGCGTTGATTTGTCTGGTTTTTACGTTGCCTTATGGGTTATGGAACTTGAGGACAAATGGTTTATATGTTCTGTCCAGTACAGGTTTTGGTTCAAATTATCATATGCACCATAGCGATGAAGGCTATAAAGAGACATTTCCTGTTGTGGATAGCATTACAGGTCATCGAAAACCGGGAATTCTTTTCGCCTTTTATCCTGACTATGATTTTGAGAAATATGGAAAAGTGAATCAATTGCCACAGAAGGAAATGCAAGTGCGTCACTTTCAGATGGCCCGGGAGTGGATAAAAGAACATCCCCGGAAATTCCTTGAATTAAAATGGTTTGCTTTTAGACGCTTCTTTACGCCTGGATTGAGTTTCGCGCATTATCCGTTCAAACTCTGGTTGGCCACATTGGTCATCAGTCTTCCCTTTTATTTCCTTGCTTATTATGGACTATGGAAAGCGTTTTACATCCATATTACCGACCATTGGTGGATGGCTTTCCTTGTGTTCACGATGTTCTTTTTCTTTGTTTTTTTCTGGCCCATGAGCCGATTTCGGACCATCACACTTGAACCTTTTTATCTGATGTATGCCGCTTCAGCCTTGATGGATATTTCAGCAGCCTTCAGAAAAAGGAGAAACCTGGCGGTAGGAGCAAAGGCAGACTCGCCACAGAGGTAAACCGGACCTCACACCCCATCTCCCCGTACGCGGACAACTTCATTGGCTTCACCAAGGCTAGAGTAGTTGTTAAGAATTGTTATTTTTACGCTGCCTAAATTATGGCCTTTTAGCATTTGTACCAAAAAAAGCATGCATCTGAAAATCGTCTTCATGGGAACCCCCGAATTTGCAGTTCCTTCCCTGAAAATACTGGTGGAGAACGGATACGAGGTTGTGGGTGTGGTCACAGCTACAGACAAGCCGGGCGGCCGTGGCGGCAAGGAAATTTTGACTCCGGCGGTCAAGCAGTACGCCCTGTCGGCCGGGCTGAGGGTGCTGCAACCGGAAAAATTGCGCGACCCGGTGTTTGTGGAAACCCTGAAGTCGCTCAATGCCGACCTCCAGGTTGTCGTCGCTTTCCGGATGCTGCCCGAAACGATCTGGAATATGCCTAGATTGGGCACCTTCAACCTGCATGGCTCTCTCCTGCCCAAATACCGGGGTGCTGCGCCGATCAATTGGGCGGTCATCAACGGTGAAAAGGAAACCGGCGTCACTACCTTTTTTATCCGGCACGAGATCGATACCGGCGATATAATCCATCAGGCCAGGTTTTCCATCGGGGCCGACGAAACCGCCGGCGAAGTTCATGACCGGCTGATGGAATTAGGCGCCCAACTGGTGTTAAAAACAGTGAAAACCATCGAATCAGGGCAGTATGAACTGAAAAAACAGGATGAATCACAAGCTTGCCCTGCCCCCAAGATCTTCAAGGAAACCTGCCGGATCCATTTTGACAAGCCGGCCATCCAGGTGCACAACTTTATCCGTGGGCTCAGCCCCTACCCCGGCGCCTGGACGCTCCTCGACGGAATAGAATTGAAGATCCTGAAGGCCCGGCCGGAAACCGGATCCCACTCCTACCCTGCCGGTCATTTGGTGACAGACGGACGGACC
Organism: uncultured Lewinella sp.; assembly: GCA_964558465.1. Lineage (GTDB taxonomy): Bacteria > Bacteroidota > Bacteroidia > Chitinophagales > Saprospiraceae > JACJYC01. The sequence continues at coordinate 89,637 of CAZLEF010000006.1, forward strand.
TATCTTAAATTTGCTACTCCCGACGGTTTCATTGATGTGCTGGAATTGCAGTTGCAAGGCCGCAAACGGCTGCAAATCACAGATTTTGTCAGAGGTTATCATTTTTCTTTTGAATAAAATTTGTGAGGAAATTTTGAATGAGTAAAATTTTTTAATAAATGAGTTATCAATATATCCATCTGCGCAACCTGCGGTTCGTGGTTCACGAGGTGCTCGGCGCTGAAAGCCTCCGGCAGTTCGAGCGTTTTCAGGCCTACGACCGGGAATCCATCGACATGGCCATGGACGCGGCGCGCCAGATCGGCGATACCCGCTTGTTCCCGTTTTACCGGATAATGGACAAGGAGAAGGCTTATTTCAAGGAAGACGGCGTTTGGGTGCACCCCAGCCTGAAAAGCGCCATCAAAGCGCTGGCGGAAGGCGGATGGATCAGCGCAACGGATGATTTTGAGGAAGGCGGGCAGCAAATGCCCTGGACGGTATTCAACGCATGTCTGCTGATTTTTTACGCGGCAAACGGCAACGCAGCCAGTTACGCCTTCCTGACCCGGGGCGCCGCCAATCTGATCCGGAGTTTCGGCAGTGAAGATCTGAACCGGATTTTTATCCCGCACATGTATTCCGGCGCATGGCAGGGCACCATGGCGCTGACGGAACCCCAGGCCGGCAGTTCCATATCCGATATCACCACCTCAGCCAAACTTTTGCCCGACGGCAGTTACCGCATCAAAGGCCAGAAAATTTATATATCCGGCGGCGACCACGAGGCTGTCGACAATATAGTCCACCTCCTGTTGGCCCGGATCGATGGCGCTCCGGCAGGCGCCAGGGGCATATCCCTTTTTGTGGTTCCGAAATTCAGGCCGGAAAACGGGACTCTTGTTTCGAACGACGTACTGACGGCCGGCATATTTGGCAAAATGGGCCAGAAAGGGTATGTGGCAGCTCACCTGATGCTGGGTGAACACGACAATTGCAGGGGATACCTGGTGGGCTCCCCCAACCAGGGCCTGGCGCACATGTTCCTGATGATGAACGAAGCCCGTGTAGCCACCGGCATCATGGCCATCGGCGCCGCCTCGGCAGCCTATTACGCCGCCCTGAAATATGCCAACGAACGGCCGCAGGGCCGGCCTCCGTCCAATAAAGACGTCTCGCAACCCCAGGTGCTGATCGTGGAACACGCTGACGTCAGAAGAATGCTTTTGTTCCAGAAATCTGTTGTGGAAGGCAGCATCGCCTTGTTGCTGCAATGCAGCCAATACGCCGATATTGCTATGGTCGGAACCGAAGAAGAAAAACAAAAAGCCCACCTGTTGCTGGAGATCCTGACGCCGGTTGCCAAATCCTATCCGGCTGAAATGGGCATCCAGGCGGTGAGCGCTGCAATGCAATGCCTGGGCGGCGCAGGATATTGCGATGATTTCCCGGTCGAGCAATATTACCGCGATATCCGGGTGAACGCCATTTATGAAGGCGCCACGGGCATTCACGGCATGGATTTATTGGGCCGGAAAGTGATGCAGGAAGGCGGAAAAGCTTTCGGTTTCCTGATGGAAGAGATCCGGGAGACCCTGCAATCCGCCAGGGGAGAAACCGGTCTCGAACGGATATCCGGGTCGTTGGAACAAGCTGCGCAAAGGTTGCAACAAACCACATCGGCGCTGATGCTGTTGGCCATAAAGGAAAAACCCGAAGTATTTTTGGCCGACGCAACCTTGTACCTCGAATATTTCGGATTGGTCGTGATCGGATGGCAATGGCTGAAACAGGCTGTTGCAGCCAATACGGGCCTGAAAACAGCGGCGTCTGGCGGGGATATCGACTTTTACAAAGGAAAATTGTATACAGCCGCCTATTTTTTTGAATATGAACTGGTTAAAACGGCCGGGCTCGACACCAGGCTGAACAGTTCAAACCGCATTACCCTGGATATTCATCCCAATTTTATTCAATAAATTTAATTCTTTTAATGACCCTCAAATCCTCCGTTTGCGAAAGATGCGGATTCTAAAGATCCATATCAGAAATATCCATTCTCTGCGGGAGGCGGTCACCATCGATTTTGAATCGCCGCCGCTGCGGGGCGTTGGTTTATTTGCCATCACCGGCGATACAGGGGCGGGTAAAACCACCATTCTGGACGCTATCACACTGGCCTTGTACGGACGCGTCCACCGGAATAAGGAAGTCCGGGAGGTCATGAGTTACGGAGCGGTTGAAAGCCTCGCCCAGGTAGATTTCGAAAGCCCCTCCGGCAGATACCGGGCCGCCTGGAACATCTGGAGAAGCCGCGGAAAACCGGAGGGCAGCATCCAGGGCCCCAAACGGGATCTCGCCCTGTGGAACGCTGAAAAAGAGGTATTTGAGATCATCGCGGAAAGAATTAAAGAAGTGGACGAACAGGTGGAAAAGGCCACCGGGCTCGATTATGACCGCTTCACGAGGTCAGCCCTGTTGTCCCAGGGTGATTTTGCGGCCTTCATGCGCGCCGGCGAACGGGAAAGGAGCGACCTGCTGGAGCGCATCACCGGTTCGGCGATTTACACCCAATTATCTGTCGCCGCTTTTGAAAAATATAAAGAAGAGACCGCCCTGCTCGAACAATTGCGCAGGCAGAAAGAGCATCTCACCGTTTTGTTGCCGGAAGAAATCCAGGTTCTGGAGGAAAACCTGGATGACCTGCAAAATGTGGCTGCCGCGGTGGAAGAAAACCTGAAAACACTCCGTCTGCATTACCAGGATTGGATCAGCCTGGAAGAGCTTCAGCAAAAGCTCACGATCCTCCAGCAGCGCCAAACCGAACTGCAACTGGAAAAAACAGCTTTGCAACCGGATCTGGAGGCGCTGGAAAGGAGCGGTCGAACGGTCCCTTTCCGGACGGACCTCCAAAGGATCTCCGACTGGGAAGAGGAAAAAACCAAGGTGCTCCAGAACAAGGAACAACTGGAAGCTGCCCTCGGCGAACAAGCTGAAAAACTGGCGTTGAACGCTGCGCAATTGGCCGAAAAGGAGGCGAACTGGCAAAATCTGCGGTCAGAATGGGTGGTTTTCCAAAAGGTATACGAAACGGTTCTTCAACTGGATACCCGCATCCGGGAAAAAAAAGAGCAACTCGGCCTTCAGGAATCCGAATTCATGGAACTGGCCGGGAGCCATTCTGCCGTCCGGGCGGCACAAGATCATCTTGCGGAAAAACTAAAAACCACCGACCGGAAAATACAGGAACTGGAGACCTGGCTCACCGGAAAAGAAACCTGGGAGGGGCTGGCCGCTGAATTGCCGGGGTTCGAGATCCGGCGGGACCAACTCCGGGAGGTTTTTAAGCGCCAGAAAACCCTGGAGGAAGAGTCGGAGGCCCTTTCCGAAGCCATAAAGAAGAACGAAGCCGGTATTTCCGCACTCCAAAAAGATTTGAACGAAAACGAACAGCAGCGAGAGGCATATGCGAAGGCTTTCGAAGAAAACATCCCGGAGAAATTTGCCAGCGAACGGGCCGAACTCATTACACTCCTTTATAAAGAAATTGATAGCCTGAACGAGGAAAAACAGCAGTTGGAGCAGTTGCTCCGGCTCTCCGACCAATACCAGCGGATGTTGGCCGACCTTTCCGAAACCGAAGAGGAAATTGAAAGCCTGCTCAATGCAGAGCTCGAGTTGAACAAACAGATCATGAATTCACTGGAGCCGCTCGACATCCTTGGCGAAACACTCCGGTTTAAACAAAATATTTATGAGCAACAACTGACCATTGCCAGTTATGAAAAAGACCGGGCCGCATTGAAAGAGGGTGATCCCTGCCCGGTTTGTTTGTCGGTCCACCACCCTTTCCGGGAGCACGAACACTTCAAACCTTTTACTGACCAGGCCCGGATGGAGATGGAAGCCGTCCGCAAAAAATATGAAACCGCTTACGCCCGGCATAAACACCTGCTGGACGAACAAACCGCCCTGAATACCAAGATCGGACAACTAAGGGGGCAGGATTACCAGGAAAAAAGCGGCCAGGCGAGGAAACAATTCGAACGCATCCTGGAATTTGAAGAACAACTCCAGCAATTCTCAGTACACCTGTTACCCGGGCATTTTGAGGAGGCGCAAGGCCAGGTTCTGAGGAACCGCATCCTGGAAAGGACCAACCTCATCCAGGCGCGCAGGGAAGTGCAAACCCTGCTGAATCAAATTCACCAAAAACTGGAGGGGCTGGAAAAAAGCAACCAGACCATCCAGGAGCAACTGACCGTACAAACGGCAGACCTCCGGCATCTATTGGAAAAAAAATCCCTCCTGGATACCCAGCGCAAGGACCTTCAGGCGCAATTTGCTCAAGGGGCAGAAAGCCTGAACCAAATGCTGGCCAGATTCGGAATGACGTTCGACCCCGGCAACGGCAAGGCCCTTTTTGAAGAATTAAGCGGCATGTCGACCGCTTTCCGCCAGGCCAAATCGGCATTGACCAGCCTTCAGGAAGAAAAAAAACTCAGCCTCCAGGCTTTGGACCAGCAACTCGAACAGCAAAATGACCTTGAACAAAAACTGAAAACGCTCAAAAGCGCCCTGGATAAAAACAAGAACACCTTGTCCGGCCTGGAGTCGGAACGAACCCAACTTTTTGGAGACAAAAACCCTCTGGAAGAAAAGGAACGGGTAGCTGCAGGCCTCGACCAGACCGAAAGCGAGTTAAAAACCCTGCGAACGGAAATGGGGCGACTGGAGTCCGGAATGGAATCCACCCGGAACCTGCTGCTGGAAAAACAGGACCAACTGACCCGGTTGACGGCCCGCCTGGACACACTGATACCCGGTTTGACCACCCATGCAGCGGCAGCCGGATTTGAATCCCTGGAGCAACTTCAATCCGCCATTTTGCCCCCGGAAAAGGAAGACCATATCCGGGAAATTAAAAAAGCAATAGAACAGCGGGAGATCGCCCATTCCGAATCCCTGGCAGATACCCTGAAAAAATCTGAACTCGTGGCCCGGAAGCTCAGGGATCTTCCACCAAAAAATGAGATTGAACAGGCATTGGCAAGCCAGGAATCCATTCAACAAAACACCTTGGTGGAAACCGGCGCCATCCGGGAGAAACTGGCGGAACAGTCCAGGCGCAAAAAAGCAACAGAGGAACTGGCCGGCAAAATAGAAGCCCGGAAAAAAGAATGGCTGCGCTGGGGGCGTTTAAATGACCTGATCGGGCAGGCCGACGGCAAAAAATTCCGCATATTTGCACAAGGATTGACCCTCCAGAAACTGGTGCAACTGGCCAATTTACAGCTTGAAAAACTCAACGGGCGTTATTTCATCCGGAAAAGAAGCAACGACGACCTCGAACTGGATATCGTAGACACGTATCAGGCCAACAATATCCGCTCGATGAATACGCTGTCGGGCGGCGAGAGCTTCCTGGTCAGCCTGGCCCTGGCCCTTGGGCTTTCCGACCTGGCCGGAAAAAACACCCGTATTGATTCTTTGTTCATCGACGAGGGGTTCGGCGCCCTCGACGACAGCAGCCTCGACCTGGCCATCACCACGCTGGAGAACTTGCAGGCTACCGGAAAGACGATCGGCCTCATTTCACACGTTCCGGCATTGAAGGAACGGATCGGGGTGCAGATACAGGTACATAAAAGAGGTAACGGATTCAGCCTGGTGGAGCTTCGGGGGTAGAGCGCAGGCGGCAGTTGGAATGGATTTATGGAGCCTGGAGTTGTTCAAATACGCCAACCTTCCTCAATTCCTCAGTTCCTCACCGCCCTGCTGGCGGTTAAAAATTCCTCAGTTCCTCCGCCTATCATTTGAGGTTCAATTTCCTTTTTCTGCTAGGATTGACCGATAATTGTGAAGGGCTCATCGAAAAAGGGTTGGAAATCTTTAACTATTTGGCTTATATTAGAGTTTTCAAAATAAACACATATGCAAAAGAATTTAAAAACCATTTTTGGAAATCATCACGGACTGGACGATAGGAGTATTGACGTTTTGACCAAAGCCCTCGAAACCGCGAATTTGCCCGGATTCGATTACCTGGAGTTCAAACAATCCATGGCGGCTTTGTCCGGCATGCAGATGGACGAAGCGCTGGCGATCAAATCCGCTTTTGCCACGGCTGCCACCATGGGGCTGACCAAGGAAAAACTTTTACAAACTGCCGAACATTATAAAAAGGTATTGCTGGCAGAAAAGGCGGAATTCAGCAAAGCCCTCCAGGAAAATCTGCGGAGCAAAGTGGAAGGAAAACGGGTCGAGGTAGAAAAATTAAAAAAGCAGGTGGAAGAGCACCGGGCCAAAATCAAAGAGTTGGAGGACGCCATTAATAAAAAACTGGCAGTCATCGACGCGGCCGACGAACAGATCCAGAATGACAAAGAGCGGATTGAGGCCACCGGCGAAGCCTTTGAAATAACCCTGCAAAGCCTGATGAATCAAATTCAGGTGGATATTCAGCATATCCAGCAGCATCTGTAAAATCAACCGAACGCAAAATGTCCGATATAATGCCATACGACAACCACGAATTCAAACAAAAATCATTCTGGAAACGGCCTGAAGGCGTCACCGGGCTTTTATTCCTCGCAGGCGCCGCCCTGGGCGTTGGTTTTCTGATCGTAAAGTTTGGCGCCCAACTGGCCCTGCTCTTGCAAAATACCCTTTGGCTGGCTTTGACCATCATGGCCGTCGGGGCCCTGTTGTATGTGGTGCTGGATCCCAAGATGCGCAACCTGATCTGGTATATGTACAAAAGCGCCATGCGCTGGATAACCGGCGTATTTGTAAACATCGACCCCATCGGCGTCCTGAAAAGTTATGTAGAGGACCTCAGCGACAACCTGGTCAAGATGCGGAAGCAGATCGGCATCCTCCGCGGCCAGATGCGGAAGATATCCACCCTGATGGAGTCCAACGAAAAAGAAATCCAGGAAAACCTTAAACTGGCGGCAGCGGCCCGGGACAAGGATAAGGATCAGCAATTTGTTTTGTCCACCCGGAAAGCCGCCAGGCTCAAGGACAGCAATGAAAAATACAAAGTGCTGTACCAGAAAATGGAAGTTCTGTACCGCATCCTGAACAAGATGCACCAGAATTCCGAAGTGTTGCTGGAAGATACAAAAGACCAGGTTTCCCTGAAAGAACAGGAACGGAAAGCCATCCGGGCCAGTCATTCAGCCATGACATCGGCGATGAGTGTCATTTCCGGCGACCCTGATAAACGCGCCATGTTTGAAATGGCAATGGAAGCCGTGGCGGAGGATGTAGCCAACAAGGTTGGGGAAATGGAACGGTTTATGGAGATGTCCTCCAATATCATGGACTCTGTTGACCTGCAAAACGGGGTTTTCCAGGAGGAGGGTTTAAAAATGCTGGAACAATGGGAAAAAGACAGCACGCTGATGCTGTTGGACAGCGGCCGGAAGTCGCAAAATGAAGGGCTTGACCTGGACAGCCCCAGGGTAAGGCCCGAACAATCGACCCAGGGCAAAGGCAGCAATTACGATAAAATGTTTGATTGACCGGCCGCCCGGGCGCCGGGTTTTATGCCTGTTGCAACCAGGTAAAGAAAACCTGAAACAGGCCCTGCAAAATGGGGGAACCGGTACAGCGTTTCAGCCAGCCACTGGTGCAGGCCGTGAAAAAGGTCTGCCCAATACACAAATGCACCCACCCGGGCAAAACTGGTGGCAAGGCCCCAAACGGCACAATAAAACAAAGCTGCCTTTTGGGTTCCTTTCCATGGTGCAAATAAAAGGGCGGATGCCACAAAATCCAGCAGGCCTGCAATTTTGAGGAACAACCTGGCCCCCTGATTGTCCAGCCCCAGGATATTCATCGTCATGGTAACAAACTGGCCGGGAACCGGATAATACCCCACAGCGTACAACCCATGGCAAACAAATGTCAGGGCAATGGCCACCTTCAGGCCAAAAAAGGCCTTTGCTGTTATTTGATTCCCAGCCTTGACAAAGGCCAGCAGGAAAAGCGGGAACGACCATTGTAGCGTGTATTCCAACAACTGGCCGATGAAAAAAAATTGTTCCTTGTAATACAGTGCTGAAAGGACGATCAACCCGGCAGCGCCGGAAAACAGCAAAACCCTCGAAATTCTTTGAAATCTGTATATGCCCGGGGCGGTTATTGCACAAAGGAAGAAAAACCAACCGACGGCATGTATAAACCCCTGAATGGCAGCATCGGCAGTTGGACTGGTGACGTAGTCGCTCCACGTCCCCCCCAAACTAGCAACAATCGGGTTGATCCATGTTTCATCCCAGAACAACGCCCGGTAAGGGGTTTCCCAGAACCAGTGCTGCCATGCCCTGCCGATAAAAAGCGCGACCACCCCGGTCTGTAACACCATCAACTGGTAAAAACTGATGTTCAGTCCCTTCCTCAAGTCTGGTTTTTTAATCCATTAAACTCAAAGTCGATGGCTTTTATTATCGTGTATATTACAAATGAAAATGAGGCGGAGGCACAAAGGTTAAGCCATATTCTGCTGGAGAAAAAACTGGTGGCCTGCGCCAACATGTTCCCTGTACAAAGCGCATTCTGGTGGCAAGGCAGCATCCAGCAAGAGCGGGAATGGGTGAGCATTGTAAAAACCATACCCGCATACTGGGAGAAGCTCCGCGAGGAGGTTATCCGGCAGCACAAGTATGCCACGCCCTGTGTGATGAAATTGGAGGTGGAAGCCAATTCTGCCTATGAAGAATGGATCAGAAACAGCTTGAAACCGGCCACGCCGCGGCGTGGTGGAGGCTAGATGCTGGATGCTGGAGGCTAGATACTAGATGCCAGCATCCAGCATCCAGTCTCCAGCAGCATCAATCCCCATTGGTTTCGCCGCCTTCGTGGTGCATCAGAAAAGCTTTGAGGAAGGCGTCAAGGTCGCCATTCAGAACCAGATCTGTTTGGCTGGTTTGGTAGCCGGTCCGGTGGTCTTTTACCCGCCTGTCGTCCAGAACGTAGCTTCGGATCTGTGACCCCCATTCGTTTTTCATTTTGGAGGATTCCACCTTGCTGCGTTCCTGCAGTTGTTTTTCAAGTTCCAGTTCATACAATCGGGATTTGAGCATCTGGATGGCTTTATCCCGGTTCATATGCTGTGACCTTTCCTGCTGGCATTCCACCACGATACCGGAAGGAAGGTGCCGCACCCTAACGGCAGATTCCGTCTTGTTGACGTGCTGTCCGCCTGCTCCGCTCGACCGGAAGGTGTCCCATTCAAGGTCAGCCGGGTTCACTTCAACCTCGATCCGTTCATCCACCATAGGGTGAACAAAGACGGAAGCGAAGGAAGTCATCCGTTTTCCTTGTGAATTGTAGGGACTGACCCTGACCAGGCGATGTACGCCGTTCTCTCCTTTCAGCAAGCCGTAGGCAAAATCGCCGGAGATTTCCAGTTCTGCGGATTTTATGCCGGCCACATCGCCGTCTACCCGGTTGAGTTCGCTCAGTTTGAAACCTTTGCGTTCTCCCCACATGGTGTACATGCGATACAGCATTTCGGCCCAATCGCAGGCTTCGGTTCCTCCGGCGCCCGCATTGATCTCCAATACGGCGCCGAGTTCGTCTTCCGGCCGGTTGAGGGTGGAACGGAACTCGAGGTCCTCCACGGCTTCCAATGCGATGGCGTATTGCTGGTCCAGGTCCTCTTCGGTGGCTTCCCCTTCTTTCAGGAATTCAAGAAGAATTTCAACTTCTTCAACCTGGTTGGCCACTTGTGTAAACTGTTCAACCCAATTTTTGTGACTTTTCAGGGTTTTGAGAAGGCTCTCAGCCGCCTGGGGGTCGTTCCAAAAATTCGGGTTAAGCGTTTGTTGTTCTTTCTCTTCAATCTGAATTAACCGTGCCTCGACGTCAAAGATACCTCCCTAACAAGGCGAGCCGGCGCTTCAGATCCTTAAGCTGCTCTACCGTCATAGTTTAATTCGCTTTAATTAATTCAACATAAAAAATCAGGTCCGATTTGGCCGGGATTGTCGGGGGATCGCCCGCTTCGCCATAGGCCAAAGGATACGGAACATACAAAGTTGCTTTGGTCCCTTCTTTCAGCAAAGCAAGGCCTTCATCCCAGCCGGGAATCACCTGCCCAACACCCAGGGAGAAACGAATCGCTTCACCAGACTGAAAGGAGCTGTCAAACATTTTACCATCCGTCAGCACGCCGTGATAGTGAACGGTAACATTTTTACCGGGTTCGGCCATAGGCCCTGTCCCTTCCTCATGGATGATGTACTTCAAACCCGAATTGGTCTGTTTTAGTTCAGATGCAAGGGCGCCGCTTTTGATCCGGGCGGCCACGTCTTTTGTGAGGCTGTCAATAGCCGGGAACCTGGCTTGTGCCAATTGCATTTCCGCCATTTGTTTCTGTTGTTCGGCCCTCATGTCCTCCTGGAATTTTGCATCCGGTTTGATATCCTGGATCACGACATCATAGTAAAGCATATCTGCCGTTTCGAATCCCGGAGGTTTGGGGTTGATGGTGTCGAGCCGGACAAGGATGGTGGCGCTGTCGCCAATGCCAAGGTGCTGAAGCACCTGCAGGATGGACTGGCCTTTTTCAGCGTCTACATTGCCGGGAAGCTGTGCGTAGGGCACTTGTTCGCCCTTGCGGCTGGTGTTGATCACCTCTTCGCCATTGCGGATGTATGCGTGGAAGTATATCCAGTCGCCTGGATTGGGTTTGGGATTGCCGGATTTGGTGTGGATAACATATTGAGTGCCATCCGCAGTCAAAAGGTCTTTTTTGCAGCCGCTGAAGGCAATCAATAAACTCAGCGATGCAAGGATTAATGCTGAACGCATAAAAGATAATTTGGATTATTGAATGAGTTGAAAACGATATTCGGGCAAAATTTCCTTGAATTTCCTGACGGTCGTTTTCAGGCCCTGGAAGGAATATCCGCCGGCAGCATTTTTATGGCCTCCGCCTTTAAAATGTTTTTTGGCAATTTCCTGGACGGAAAAGTCCCCTTTGGATCGCAGGGAAAGTTTGACTATAGTAGGTTGTTCGGTAATAAAAGCGGCAAGTTTAACTTTTTTGAGTTTCAGCAAATAGTTGACGATGCCTTCCGTGTCGCCGCGTTGGATCTCGAAAGCTGCATAATCTTCTTTGGTCAGGGTAATGATCCCGGTCTGGAACTCTTCCAGAATTTCCATCCGGTTGTGCAGGCAATGCCCCAGCAGCCTCAGTTGTTTGACGGACATGCAGTTGAAAATCAGATCCTGCAACAGGTAATCGTCTACGCCCAATTCGAGGAGTTCTGCAACCGTGCGGAAAAGTTTGGGAGAAGTAGCATATTTAAAGGAGCCGGTATCTGTCACGATGCCGGTATAAATGCACTGGGCAATATTTTTGTCGACCCGGCTTTTGAAGCCCAGGGCCAGGATAAAGTCATAGATCATTTCACTGGTGGAGCTCGCTTCCGGGTCGGAAATGATGAAGTCGGCACAATTTTCGGGGTAAAGGTGGTGGTCGATCATGATCCTGACACCTGGCCGGGGGTTGATCAACTCTCCCAGTTTGTCGATGCGTTCGATGTCGTTAAAGTCCAGGAAGAAAAAAAGGTCTGCCGCTTCGATGGCGGCCTGGCTGGATTCGGGATTGTTGTCAAAAATAATGACTTTTCCGACCTCAGGCATCCAGTCCAGGAAATCCGGATATTCGGATGGCGCTATGATCGTCACAAAATGCCCCAGGTCTTTCAGAAAATGGAACAAGGCCAGGGAAGAACCGATGGCATCGCCATCCGGATTTCGGTGGGTAGTGATGACAACGTTCTTCGGTGAAGCCAAAATTGGTCTGATGTCGCTGGCGAAAAAATCCATAGGTTATTGAAATCAAGGCGCGAAGATGATAAAAAATATGAATTTAACCAAAGAATAAAGCCCCGCGTTTAGGTATTAAAATCAATATGGATTACTTTTGCACCTCTTTTTTCAAACCTACTTAAACAACATTGCATCTCATGTCAGGCAACAGAACATTTACCATGATCAAACCGGATGCGGTGGAAGCCGGTCATATCGGCGGCATTCTGGCCAGGATCAATGAAGGCGGATTCAGGATTGTGGCGATGAAACTGACCAAATTATCGCCGGAAAAAGCGGGAGAATTTTATGCGGTACACAAAGCAAGGCCGTTTTATCAGGAATTGGTTGATTTTATGTCCCGTGGTCCGATCGTAGCCGCTATTCTGGAAAAGGATAACGCAGTCGAGGATTTTCGCAAGCTGATCGGCGCGACCGACCCCTCCAAGGCAGAACCGGGCACCATCCGCGCATTGTATGCAAAAAGCATCGGTGAAAATGCCGTGCACGGGTCCGACTCTGATGAAAATGCCCAGATCGAGGGTTCTTTCCATTTTGCAGTTACGGAAATGTTTTAGAACGGCCTTCAGGCGCCTAAAGGTGAATATTGGCAGTATCCGGCAAATCAACCGGGCTTTTACGCCGGATACTGCCGATAAAAACGGGGTTCCGGCGCAACTTGCAAGTCCTTTTTGCGTAAAATCATGTAATTGGTTAACTTGGGCGTTGAATCATCATAAAACGCCTCTCCCCTTCTTAGCGGCTATCCATTCATACTATGTTTTAAACCGCTTGTTCATCTATCCGTCAAGCCATGATCAAATATTTTACCCTGATCCTCGCGGCCCTTTTTTCGACAGGCTGCCAGAACAAGAATGAAGACACACGGGAAGTAACCGAATGCCTGTATTCGAATCCCGAAGCACTGTTTGGCGAAGGCCTTGGGGAGGTGAGCCGCCATGATTTTGTTTTCGACGGTGTCCGGAGCAAGGAGGAAGTGAATTTTAAAGACGGTGTATCGCTGGTGCTGGAACAAACGGGTTGTGAACATATACAACAGGAATTCCGGTTTTTCTTTCCGGGTGAACAGATCAACCGGGATCCGGATTTCTGGATTTCCATGGCGATCCGGCAATTCCAGCGGATCGCACGGTTGGGGCCCGAATTCCTGGTGTTTCAGGAATGGGCCGAAGCGATCGACCTGCGGGCGGATGACCTCTCATCCGGTCAAACAGCAGAATTGCAACCTGGTTTTTTTGTTAAAATTGGTCCAGAGAGTAATCAAAAGGATGCCATTTTACGGATTACTTTATCCGACCAGTGACCCGTTCCCTCAAAACTATCATTCTCTTTGAGACCCTTTTGTTTTAGCCGTTTTCTTTGTCTGAAAGTAGAAAAACAGAAATTTATTTCATATATTTAAATAACTGTTTATCAATAATTTAATCAAAAAAATGACAAAGGTGAAAAATAAAAATCAGAATAAAATTTTGCAAAAAATATTTGCCCGGAAAGGCTAATTTTTCTACTTTTACGGCATCAATTGCTAAGGATAGTCACAAAAACGGGCAACCACCAAGATATATTAGTATCAGTAGGTTAGTGGCTCCGTTGCGCCCTGCGCAGCGGGGCCTTTTGTTTTTGGTTTATGGACCGGTTTCGGGCCCCTCCCCCACCCTGACCGGCACACCCTTTGACTGATCGCCGCCCATAAACATGGCCCGGGAAGGTTGTTTTTTAAATTTGCCGGTCTATCTTTGCCGGCATATTTCCCGAGCCCCGGTTGGTACATTGATAAACTGAAGAAAAAACGATAACTCATGAATTATGATCTTATTGTGATCGGCAGTGGTCCTGGCGGATATGTAGCTGCCATCAGGGCCTCACAATTCAATTTGAAAGTAGCCGTTGTCGAACGCGAATCCCTGGGCGGCATCTGTCTGAACTGGGGTTGCATACCGACCAAAGCGCTGCTTAAAAGCGCGCAGGTTTTTGAATATTTCCAGCATGCGGAGGATTACGGTATCAAAGCCGGGAGCGCCAGGGTCGATTTTGGCGCTACCGTCAAACGCAGCCGGGGCGTTGCGGACGGCATGAGCAAGGGTGTCAGTTTTCTGATGCGGAAAAACAAAATAGACGTTATCAACGGGGTTGCCAAACTGACAAAAAACAAGGCTGTTGAAGTGAAAGACAGCGCCGGCAAAGTTCAATCTTACACCGCCAAACACATTATCATTGCCACCGGCGGACGGGCCAAGGCCCTTCCCAATGTGCCGATTGACGGTGAAAAGGTGATCGAATACCGGAAGGCCATGTCCCTGGAAAAACAACCCCAAAAAATGGTGGTGATCGGTGCAGGCGCCATCGGTGTCGAATTTGCTTATTTTTATCACACCATCGGCACGGAAGTCGTGGTGGTAGAGTTTCTCGAGCAAGGGCTGGTACCCCGTGAAGATCCTGAGATCTCCAAAGAGCTCGGTAAAATCTATCAAAAGAAAGGGATCAAAGTATTGGCCAACACATCGGTTGAAACCGTTGATACAAAAGGAAAAGGTTGTCTGGTGACCGTCAGGAACAGGAAAACCGGCGCTACCGAACAGATCGAATGCGATATCGTGCTGTCGGCAGCCGGAGTAGCGCCCAATACTGAAAATATCGGATTGGAAGACCTTGGCGTAAAAACCGACCGCGGCATTATTCTGGTTGATGCGTTTTACCAGACCAATATACCCGGGATCTATGCCATCGGAGACGTCGTTCCGGGGCCCGCCCTGGCTCACGTAGCAAGTGCGGAAGGGATCATATGCGTTGAGAAAATTGCAGGCCATCATCCGGAACCGCTCGACTACAACAATATACCTTCCTGCACCTATTGCTCACCGGAAATTGCATCCGTAGGCTACACCGAACAGGCAGCCAAAGAAGCGGGGTATGCAATAAAAGTGGGGAAATTTCCTTTTTCGGCCTCTGGAAAAGCCAGCGCTGCCGGCGCAAAGGAGGGGTTTGTCAAGGTGATCTTTGACGCCAAATACGGTGAATGGCTAGGCGCCCACATGATCGGCTATAATGTAACCGAATTGATTGCCGAGGTGGTCGCTGCCAGGAAACTGGAAACCACCGGCCATGAAATCATTAAATCCGTTCACCCCCATCCAACGATGAGTGAAGCCATTATGGAGGCGGCTGCAGCGGCATATGGGGAGGTGATCCACCTTTAAAAGTTGTAAGTCGATAGTTGTAAGTCGATAGTCGTAAGTCGATAGTCACAGACTTACGACTAAATTTTACCGAACAGATACTTTCCGGAAGCGTTCGAAGACCCATTCCATGAACCGTTTTTCCTCGGTAATGATCTCAACCTTGCCGGTCATGCCCTGGGCGGGTTCCAGTTTGTTTCCGGTGGTCGTCACCAGCCCGTTGGGAAAAATAACATCAATGGGCACTTCTTCTCCGGTGAGGGATTTTCCTTTTTTGGAAACTTCTCCAAAAACAGCGCCGAACTCGGGGAAAGGGTAACTGTCAAATTTTACGATGACCTTCTGACCGGCCTTGACTTTCCCTGAACCGCTCGGGTTCAAGTCGATTTTTCCGATGATGCCATCGGTATTGGTAGGCAGGATCACCATCAATTCAGCGCCGGCCCGGACATATTGTTGCTTCTGCACTTCATCATTGGTCAGGTATACAACGCCTGGAGAACCGGCCACCACCAAAAATTCCTTTTTCCAGGCATCAATTCGCTTTTGCAGGTTGATAAAACTTTCACGCAGGTTGTTCAGAGCGCCCTCGCGGGAGGCTGTTGTACCGCTTCTAACCCCGCTGATCTCGCGCTCGTACATCTGGATCTCAATTTGCCGGGTTTTGATCGAGGATTCAGCGCCCTGGATCATCCGGCCGTAATTGAGCACTTCCTCTTCCATCTGCCTGACTTTTGAAATATCACTCCTTCCCGAGTTTAAAAGGTTCTGTTCCCGTACATACCGTTGCCGGACGAGTTCCAATTCTTTCTCCAGGGTTTCCTGGCGCCGTTTTTCGTATTGAATACTGCTTCTTGCACGTTTGATCTGGCGTTCGAGCTGATCGATTCCCAGGTTGCTGAATTTGCCGGAGGTGGCAGCCAGCAGTTCTTCTTTTTTTTCCAGGAAGGTATAGACTGCGTCGTCCAGTTCGCCAAGGATCAGGTCTCGTTGCGGATTTAAAGCCAGCAAGGTGGAGTCGTCCAGACTTTTGATATTGGCAAGCTGATCATCCAGGACCAGGACGTCGCTGAATTTGGCTTTACTTCTGTACACCAGCAGGGTTTGTCCTTTCTGGACCGTATCTTCGTGTTCTACCAGGATATCTGAAATGAAGGAAGCATTTTCCGCGACAATTTTTTTGGGAGGCTCCACAGAAGTGATCCGAATCTTGCCGCTTACCACATCCGGATATTTGATCAGGTATCCAAGCCAGCCGAGAAGTACGAGGGCGCCCATGGCGACCAGGGTGCCGTAACGGGTGAGCCATGCGGGCGGGGTCCCGATGATTTCCTGCACTTCCTCACTTCTGAACTCAAGATTCTCCTGATACTGCGTCATTTACCCTGATTTTCCGGCGTTTTAACAAATCAACTTGTGCGACCAGACCGAATTAATTTAACGTTTTTTTTTCACTTTAGCGGCAAAATGGCTCCGGAATTCTTCAACCGAATTTATGTTACAAAGCACTAGCCCAATTCCATTTGGTTGCGAACCAGCCTGAAATAAGCGCCCCTCAGGTAGGTCAGCTCTTCGTGCGTACCCTGCTCAACCAGCTCGCCGCCTTCCAGCACCACTATATTGTCGGCATTCAAAACGGTATTCAACCTGTGCGCGACCACAACGAGCGTTTTCCCGTGGAAGATCTCTTCGATATTTTCCATGATGATCATCTCATTAAAAGCATCCAGCGCGTTGGTCGCTTCATCTAAAAACA
The DNA here is from genome assembly GCA_964558465.1 of uncultured Lewinella sp. Classification (GTDB taxonomy): domain Bacteria; phylum Bacteroidota; class Bacteroidia; order Chitinophagales; family Saprospiraceae; genus JACJYC01. The sequence goes on from CAZLEF010000006.1 coordinate 106,398, forward strand.
GATATTCCGGCTCTTTGTAAACTGCCCTGGCCAATAAAACCCGCTGCCGCTGCCCCTGGCTCAAACCAAGACCCTCTGCGCCGATTTTTGTATTATACCCGAGGGGTAAAGATTCGATGAAATTCTGAATATTGGCTGCCTTAACCGCTTTGAGCAGTTTGATTTTATCAATAATTTCATCGCCCAGGGCTATGTTTTTGGCAATGGTATCATTAAAAATAAATCCGTCCGGTGAAACGATGCCGCATTTGCTGCGCCATAATTTATTGTGGATATTGTTGAGATTGACGTCGCCGAGGCGAATGGCGCCCTTCGACGGTCGGTAGAAATTAAGCAGCAATTTGATCATGGAAGATTTGCCGCTGCCGCTGCTGCCGACAATAGCCGTCACTTTTCCTTTCGGGATTCTCAAATTAATGTTTTTGAGGACCACCGGCGAATTGGGGCCGTTATACTGGAAAGACACATTCTCCAGCACCAGGTCGCCAAACTCAGGCATCAGGGTAATCTTATCCTCTACGTTTTCCTCATCTTCCTTGGTATGGATCTCATTCATCCGTTCAAGGCTGATCCTGACTTCCTGGAAAGACCTCGAGAACTCGAGAAACTGATTGATGGGGCCGTTCAACTGACCTACTATGTATTGAATGCCCACCAGCATACCCAGGGTCATATGCCCGTCCAAAACAGCTTTTGCAACAAAGAAGATGATCAGCAGGTTTTTGGTTTCATTGATAAAAGTGGCGCCGGACCGCTGGAATTGTTCAATTTTAAGGGCGTTCAGGCCGGTCCGGAACAACCTGGCCTGTATCCTTTCCCAAGCCCATCTTTTTTGTTTTTCGGCATTGTGGAGTTTGATCTCCTGCATGCCGTTGATCAATTCAATGAGATTTCCCTGATTTTCGGCGGCCTGGTCAAACCGTTTATAATCCAGGTCCCTCCGTTTGCGGAGGAAATAAAGCACCCATAAAACATTGAGGAGCGTGCCCAGGAGAAAAACAAAAAAAACAGTCCAGTTCCAGGCGATCAGGATAATGGAAAACACCAGGAAGTTAAAAAAGGAGAACGCTGAGAGTAAGGTGGTTGAGGTAAAAAAACGCTGAACCCTTTCATGGTCCACAATCCGCTGCAACAGGTCGCCGGTCAGCCGGGAATCAAAAAAACGGATCGGCAATTTCGTCAGTTTGATCAAAAAATCGGATATCAGGCTGATATTCACCCGGACACCGATATGAAGCAGGATGGAACTCCTGAAAAATTCCACGGCCGCCTGGGTGGCAAATAAAGTGATCTGAGCCACCACAATGAGCCATAAAAAGGAATGGTCGACATTACCGATCCCGACATCCACCACGGATTTGATAAAGAAAGGGAAAACCAGCTGAAGGATGGAGCCGAGCAACAGCCCCAACGCCAACTGAACAATGAGCTGCCTGTATTTCTGGAAGTAGGAAAAAACATACCAGAACCCAGATTTATTGATCTTCTCGCCGTCCCTGTCAAAAAACTCCGGGGTGGTTTCAAGCGCAAGTACCACGCCCAGCGGTTCACCGTTTTCAAGGTCGCTTACCCAGTTTTCCTCAAACTCTTCCCTTTTAAGTTTGAACTTTCCGGCCGCAGGATCGGCTATCCAGACAAATTTGGGTGTGACATGATAGACAACCACAAAATGGGTTTGTTGCCAGTGTACGACACAAGGCACCGGGATATCCTCGACCAGCCGGTCAAAGGAAGTTTTTAGCGCCAGCGACTGGAGGCCGATCTGCTCGGCGGCGTCGCTGATCCCGAGGAGGTCTACCCCTTGTTTTCCCATATAGGTCAACTCCCGCAAGTACTCCAGAGAGTAGTAGCGACCGTAGTGGCGAGCGATCATGCGCAGGCATGTCGCCCCGCAATCCATCTCATCAAGTTGTTGGTAAAATGGGAAGTTTTTAAGCATATTTCAGTGGTTTCCACCCCTTTGTACATACAAAATTAACAATGAATTTTCTCAATCCACGCTAAAAGGGTTAATTTTTTGTTGGCAAAGCCGGTAATTGCCTAATTTCGGCCTGATTTCCAGCAAAAGGAGCTATGCACAACACGTTTTTATCGGTCGTCCACGTCCTCCACTATGATCATGAAGTGGGGCAAATCCCCACCTATCTCAAGGCAGTTTACGGTGTTCTCAAGGACCATTTCACTGATTTCGAGATCATCCTGGTCAACAACCAGACAGGCCGGGCCCCGGATCCTGAAATTGAAAACCTGGATAACGCCCTCAAACAGCATATCTTTTTAATGAACCTTTCTTCCAGGGTCAACCGGAACCACGCCATTCTGGCCGGACTGGACCGTGCAAACGGGGATTATACGCTTTTGTTCGAACCCGAGTTTATCCGGCAGCCCGAACTGATCCTGCAGTTATTTGCCAAAACAACCGAACATTTCGACATGGTTTACCTGCGCGCCAAAAACAGGAAGACCAATTTTAAGGTCAGGTGGTTGTATGCCATTTTTTATGCTATCCTGAAACGGTATTCTTCCCTTCGGATTGATGACAAAGCCCATGATACGCGGATCATTTCCAGGAGGGCGCTCAATTCGCTGCTCAAACTCCGGGAGAACCTCCGGTACATGAAGGCTATTTATTCCATTGTCGGTTACAATACAACTTTTATTGAGACGGACGAACCGCTGATTCGTAACGGGGAAGAATCCTTTAACGAAAAATTTCGCACCTCCCTGATCGCCATTACCTCTTTCACTACCTTTTTAAACACTCTGCTGCTTTGGATCTTTCTGTTTTCGCTGAGTTTTCTCATTTACGTCACCGCTGACGCACTTACAGTCAAATTTACAGGATTCGACATTTTCGGCAATCCACAGACCGCTACTTCCGGCTGGACATACCTTGTCATGCTGATCGCTATTTTTTTTGCGGTGACCTGTTTGAACCTGTACCTGATGTCCATTTATCTGTCCAACATTTACCACGAGATCAAAAAACGTCCGCTTTATATCATAGAATCCATAAAGCGATTTTAGTTGGACCTCCAGAAGAAAGGCGTAAACAGAACCAGGATCGTAAACAGTTCCAGCCGGCCCAGCAACATCAGAAAAGAAAGCAGCATTTTCGCTTCGCCCGACATCCAGCCAAAGTTGTCGACAGGCCCAACTTTTCCGATGCCCGGGCCAACATTGCCCAGTGAAGTTGCCACCGCCCCTATTGAAGTGAGGAAATCATACCCCATAACCGACATAATAATCGAACCGACTACAAATGAAAGAAGATATAACAATAAAAAAATAATGACATGCGTGATCACCCTTCCCGGCACAGATGCACCGTTGATTTTCAGGGACACGATCGCTCTTGGGTGGAGGATCCGCTTAAATTCCAGGAAAGTATTCCTGACCAGAACCAGATTGCGGATTACTTTTATCCCTCCTGCGGTAGACCCCGCACAGGCGCCAAGGAACAATAAAATAAAACAAAGCATGGTCAGGTCGTTCGACCATGCAGTATAGTCGGCTGTTACAAAACCGGTAGTGGTGATCAGGGAAACGACCTGAAAAGCGCTGTCGCGAAAACCCTTTTCAAAAGAAGAACCTTCGACATGAAAGACCTTCAACGACACCGCGGCAATGATTACAAGTACCATTAACAAATAAGCTCTGAATTCATCGCTGGCCCATACTTTTTTAAACCTGCGTTTGAATGCATAATACAAAACCGTGTAATTGATCCCGGCTATGAACATAAAAACAATCAGTATATATTGAATGAGCGGCGAGTACAGCGCCACACTGCTGTTTTTGGTAGAAAAACCGCCGGTGGCCATTGCGGTAAAAGAATGATTGATGGCGTCGAAGGGCGACATTCCCGCCAGCCACAACAAACCGAATAAAACCAAAGTAAGAACAACATAGATAAACCAAAGCCGTTTGGCTGTTTCGGAAATGCGGGGATGAAGTTTATCTGAGGTAGGCCCCGGCGCCTCTGCCACAAACAATTCAATACCTCCGATCCCCAAAAGGGGCAGGATAGCTACAGTCAGGACAATAATGCCCATCCCTCCGATCCATTGGGTCAGGCTCCTCCAGAACAGGATGCCTTTTGGCATGGATTCTATATCGGTCAGGATAGAAGCGCCGGTGGTGGTAATACCCGACACGGTTTCAAAGAGGGCGTCGGGAATGCCTGGTATAGCGCCGCTGAACAAGTAGGGCAGTGCTCCGAATGTAGACAAAACGAGCCAGGAAATAGCTACGATCAGGTACCCTTCCCGCTTTTTCAAATTCCGGTCATTTCCCCTTTTTATGATCATCAGCGGGCTGCCCAGCAGGAAACAGACCAGGGCCGACCATACAAAAGCCCATCCGTCCCCGCTCTGATGGTACCAGGAAACCGGAAGAACAAAAAGCATAAAACCACCCAGTATGAACAACAAAATGCAGGTAACCCTTACTACAGGACGAAAGTGGATCATCGGTTTATCTGAAAAGTTGTTCTAGTTTGGCAATGGCGTCCGGAAGTGCAAAAACGATCACCTTATCGTTGACCATGAGTTGAAAATCTCCGGTCGGGATCAGGCATTCGTTTCCGCGAATCACATTTCCGATCAGTGCAGTGCTGGGAAAGTGAAGCTCCCTGATCGTTTTTTTTGTAAGTTGATTTTCTTTATGGACGATAAACTCGATGATCTCGGCATCTACGCCGTGCAGGCTGGTGATCGCCTCTACCCTCCCCTTCCGGACAAACCGGAAAATGTTATTGGCAGCTATGATTTTTTTGTTGATCAGGGTATCAACCCCGATGTTTTGAGAAATATGGGTATATTCCTTGTTTTCAACCTGCGCGATGGTTTTATACACGCCATGGTTTTTTGCGGTAAGGCTGGCAATAATATTGACCTCCGCATTATCCGTCACTGCGATAAACGCGTCCATATGGTTGAGGCCTTCTTCCTCCAGGAGTTCGATATTACTGAAATCCCCTTTGATGATCAGCGCATCCGATAAATGTTCAGCGAGATACTTGCAGCGCTCCTTCTCTTTTTCAATGATCGTAATATTGTAATCGTTTTCCAGGCGTTTTGCGGTTGCAAGTCCCAGGTCGGTTCCGCCAATGATCATTATGTTTTTCACTTTCACGGACTTTTTGCCCACAAATTCTACCAGATTTTCGATATTTTCTTTTTTGGTAATAAAGTAGATATGGTCATTTTTGCGCAAGACGGTGTCGCCTCGGGGGATCAAGGTTCTATGGCCCCTTAAAATGGCAATAGGCCGGAGATCAATCTCTTTTTGAAAGGTATTGATCTCGGCGATCGGCCGGTTAACCAGTGAAGAAGATTCGTCGACGGTAATGCCGGCAAGGTTGACTTTTCCTTCCTCAAATTCAAAAATATCTGTAAAGGAGCATTGCTGGACCAACCGGAAGATCTCCTCTGCGGCCAGTTGAATGGGTGAAAAAAGGGAGTCGATACCCAATTCCCGGAACAATTGTTTTTGGGTTTCTTCCAGGTATTCCGGATTGTTGACCCTGGCAATGGTCTGTTTGGCGCCTAATTTTTTGGCAAGAATAGCTGTGATCAGGTTGGTTTTTTCAGAAGTAGTGACCGCCAGAACAAGCTTTGCCCGGTGGACGGCGGCCTCCTCCAGAATATCCATCGAACAAGCATCGCCTTTGACGGTCAGTACGTCAAGGTGGGTTGAGGCGTAGTCCAGCACATCCTGATTGGTATCGATTAATACAATGTCCAGGTTTTCAAATGAAAGCAACTCAGCCAAGTGAAAACCGACGTCCC
>CAZLEF010000007.1:0-110032 GCA_964558465.1 uncultured Lewinella sp.
GGCTCAACCGGCCAACGACCTGTGCGCTAATGCAGCCACAATCTCCTGCGGAACGATCGTTTCGGGGACCAACCAGGGAGCAACTGCCGATGCCATCCCTGCCTGCGGCAGCCTTACCTTGCAGAAGCACGGGGTATGGTACAAACTGGTGGGCACAGCCGAAGAGGTAACCCTTTCTACTTGCGGCGGTACCAATTTTGACACGCAGATCGGCGTATTTACCGGTTCCTGCGGCAGTTTTACCTGCGTTGCCGGCAACAACAATGATTACAGTTGTTCTTTTACACGGGCTTCCACGGTCACATTTTTTGCTGCCAACGGAACGACCTACTACGTACTGGTTACCGGGGTATTGGGCGCGCGCGGCAACTTCAACCTTTCGGTGAATTGCGGCGAACCCATCGGGCCTGGCGATGCCTGCGCTACCGCGCTTGATATCGCATGTGGCGACGACCCCGTTTCGGGTTCAACCGTTGGCCGGCCGGTTCAGAGCGTCGCTTTCTGCGGCACGTCAGGCAATACCGCCCCAGGCGTATGGTACAAAATGGCCGGCACGGGCACTACCCTCACGGCTACGACCTGCAACGCCGGCACCAACTATGACACCAAACTGCTCGTCTTCACGGGTACCTGCAACGGACTGGTATGTGTGGGCGGCGATGACGACGATCCCTCCTGCGCATTGAGTTCCCTGCGTTCTTCCGTTGAATTTGACGCGGAAGAAGGCCAGGATTACTACATCCTCGTCACCGGTTTCGGCAGCAACGCCGGCAACTATACCTTATCGATCGAAGGCTCCTGCGATCCGGCGCCGCCTTGTGTGGCCGACGGCGTTTATAACAACGTATGCGACGCCGACTGCCTCACCCTTGGCGTATTGACCCCGTTCTCCAACGTCGGCGCAACCGCGCAGGCAGGCGAGCCCAACCCGGGCGCCGGTACGGTAGGAACCTCCCCATCGTGTGATGCCACCAACGGCTGGTGTTCCTTCGAACTGGTGGTCCAGAACAGCGTTTGGTTTACCTTCACCGCGCCGGCCAGTGGTTGTGTGGATATCGACGTACTGGACGCCGACTTGCAGTTGGCCGTATGGGCCGTAGGCGATTGCGGCAACTTCGCAACCTTCACAGAAGTGGGCGCCAATGACGACGGAGGCCCGGGTTTCTCCCCCATCCTGACCAACCTCGCGGTTACGCCGGGACAGGTTTATTACGTTCAGATCGATGGGTATAACGGCGCGGTTGAAAGTGCAGGTACGGTAATGGTTTCCGACTGTGCAGTCACCCGTACGGCTCAAAACACGCCAGGTTCCACTTTGACGATCAAGGATTTCAACCCTGATTTCCTTGCGGTCGGCGAACTGTATCCGAACCCGGCGGTTGACGGTGTAACCAATATGAACATCAACGCCATCCGCGAAGTGGAAGCTCAGGTTCAGTTGTTTGACCAGACGGGCAAACTGATGCAACAATCCAAACATGTGCTGTTCAGCGGCGTGAATACGCTGCAACTGGATGTGGCGGGTTATGCCGCAGGTTTGTACTATGCCGTAGTCAGGATTGACAGCGAGATCTTCCAGAAGAAACTGGTTGTGACTACACGTCCGTAATTCATTCTTCTCCTCCAACCCGGAGGTTGGAGATACAGAGCTAAAATCTCTGAAGCATATCACCGGCGGGCGGTCCTTATCTTGAGGGCTGCCCGCCCTGCTTTTGGACAGCAACCGGGCGGAACATGAAATAAAGACCGATCAGCACAAAGGGAATGCTCAGCCATTGGCCCGTAGTCAGGCCGGCGCCCAGCGCCGTTTCGAAACCGCCCTGGCTTACTTTAAAATATTCCCACGGGATGCGGAATCCCCAGATTAGCACCATAAACAGGCCAAAAATATAGCCGGGTTTGTTCTTTTTGTCGGTATGCCAGTAAACCCGGTACAGGATGTAGAAGGAAAGCAGGTAACTCAGGGATTCATAGATCTGGACGGGGTGGCGGGGAAATTGTTCTTCCGGCGGAAGTCGCTTGAAAACAAAAGCCCAGGCGACGTCGGTCTTTTTGCCCAATATTTCGGAGTTGAAAAGGTTGCCCAGGCGGATGAAACAACCCGCCAGCGCGGTTGGGACCACTACCTTGTCGAGTATCCACAAAATAGACCGTTTGGCGGTGTATTTTGAAAATAACCAAAGTGCAATGATGATACCGATGGCGCCACCGTGGCTGGCCAGCCCGCCTTCCCATACCTTGATGATCTCGCCCGGGTGTTGGGAATAATACCCCCATTCGTAAAAAAAGACATGGCCCAGGCGGGCCCCGATCACTGCCCCCGCGATCATCGCAATAAATACTTTATCGAGCCATTGTTCCGGCGCTTTTTCGGCTTTGAACATCCGGGTGACGATGAGCAGACCGATAAAAAACCCGGCTGCAAAGAGCAGGCCGTACCAGCGAAGGGCAAACGACCCCAGTTTCACGATCTCAGGGGTGGCGTTCCAGTTGATATAGGCGAGAAGGTCGAGCATGGCAGAAGCTTTGGTTTGTTTCGGCAAAGCTAAAACTTTCTGCCGATCTTACTTACCGATCCGATCGCTCTGAGCGATCGGATCGGTAAGGTAAGATCGGGAACCATTATTTTTTAATAATGTCGCTGCCGCCGTCTGCGTCGACCGTCACGGTAGCAGGGTCGCCGTCGTAAACCAATCTGGATTTGCCGTTCACCTGGCCCGAAAGGATCGAGGTTACAAACAAGTGGACCTCATTCTGGCCTGAAAGGTTCACCTCACAGGTTTGGATTGGAAAATCAAACGCTTCCATTTCGGCTTTACCCGATATTTCAATCTCCGCGGTTTGGCTGTGGCCAAGCAGGTAGATGGAAGTTTTTCCGGAAGTTTTCAACTCCAGGTCCCTGCAATCCACTTCGGCATCAAAAAAAGCGTCGCCTTCCAGCACCACCTTCAAATCGCGGGAACCGTTGTCCTGGAACCCCGTAATATTGGTGTGGGACTTACCGCTCAATTTGATATAACTGATTTCCGGTAAGGTGATTTCGAGGTAGAGCCGGTCGTGTATCCTGTTTGGATGCCGGTATTTTCCGGTCAGACGGCCGTTGGATATGGAGAACTGGTAATCGCTTACATCGCCTAAAGCGCCGTCAACCGTAACATCGAAATCGCCTTTGGAAACATAGATCATCAGATCGCCGGAAAGCTGGATTTCTTCAAAGCCCTCCAGATCGGGGTTGTGCGAGAAGTCCACAGCGTCTTCGCAGGAGGTCAAAACCAGGCAAAAAATACAAAGGATGGACAGGATACCTGTCAAACGAAAGGTTTTCATTAGTCGAATGATTTTTAAGTGTTGTTGAATATGAGGCAAATGTAAGCGCCAAACGGTATGGAATGCAAGAAAATTAGGACGAATGACCAAATTTTAGTGGTGACAGGATAGAATAATCAGATGAACTGCCGGTTTACCGATCGGATCGCTCAGAGCGATCCGATCGGTAAACCGGCATGCTCCGCCGCCAGAACGACTTGTTCTTCTCCAGTTCAACGCTGAATTCACGGGCGCCGGCATCCAGTATAAAGATCAGGACGTCGGTTGCCGAGGCATTGTGTTCGATCCAGCCGGCATAATTCTGGCGTTCGGCCGGTTCGACGGGTTGCCCGTCAACCAGAATCCTGAACGTTTCCCTGTAACAAATGCCCAGGTTACTCCGGCATTCCAGGTTCATCTTCAAGGTGAGTTTGAAGGTAGCCGGCTCGGCAGCGCTGCCATCGGAATATTTTTCCAGGTTGGCTTCCTGGAAAGTATACCGGATATCGCTGAAATTGAAAGGGATGTTCAGGTTCGGAAAATCCAGCAGGTGAACCTCCTCCGGACGGACGTCGGATGTTTCCGGGTTTTCTGTTTTGGGTTGTTCTGTTTTTTCGCCGGACAGGTCCCGGTCTTTTTCGCCATCACTACCAAAAAATCTGACAATGGAAATACCCGCCGCTACCCCTGCGATCAGCAACACCCCGATCAATAAGTATTTTACAACCGGTGAGCTCCCGGCGGAAGTGGAGGCCGGCACGGTTTTCCGGATCTCTATATGTTTGGTACCGACTGGAGGCCCGGCCTCTGCCGGCGCATCGGGTTCGTCCTCCGTCATTTTCAGCAGCGCATGGGCGATCCTGGCCTTTTGCTGCATCAATTCTTCCATATCCAGGGTCCCGGCAAGTTCCTGTTCTTCCAGCATCGACAATTTGCCGCGCAGGATGAGCAGGGTATTCACCCGCTCTTGCCCGGCGGATTGTTCTCTCTCTATCAGGAGGTCCAGCGCTTCTTCCAACTGGTTTTCACCGACCAGGTCCCTGATCTGGTCCGAAAGTTCCTTGTTCATTTAATTTTCTTTTCCAACCCGATCCGATCGCTCTAAGCGATCGGATCGGGTTTCGGATTCGGTAATTTCCCGCGCAATTTCCACGGGAGATTTTCCGGAACAGTCCACCGCCAAATCGGCAGGGCCGCCGGAGGGCGCATATCCCCTGGTTCGATCATAATAGGGTATAACATGCCGGATAAAACTTCCGGCATCCTGGTTTTGAAGATCATTCATGCAAGCTGCATAGATGTCGGGCGACAGGGTTTTGCTGATCCGGTACAAAGCATCCCCGGCATCTTCCGGGGTGAGGGATCCGTAAGCCGTTTCCAGGTTTTGAATTCGTTGCCCCAAAGGCGTCTGCAACCGGATCTTTCTGGCGGATCTGAATTGATTAAACAGCCCATCCGGAACGGGCAGTTCGCCGATCAGACGGCCCTTCAATTCCATATAAATCCGTTTTCCGGGGTCAAACGACCGGAGTTTTGTCCAGATCCGGTTGTAAAAATCTTGTTGGCCCGGCTGGCCGCCGGCTGTATTTTTTCCAAAAGCCGACCCCTTTTCGCCGGCGAGCGTTTCGAGGTCGAGCACTTGCTCGCCAAGGGACTCCAAAGCCTGCAAGACCAGGGTTTTGCCGCTCCCGGTATACCCCGTCAACAGCCGGATATCCCAGGGCTGTTGAAAATATCTTTGCTGATCTTGCCGGAATCCGGCAAAACCGCCCTGGAGAAAATACAAATCTATTCCGGGCTGCATCAATAACGATCCCAATACCCTGGAGCGGGCGCCGCCATCCTCGCAATAAAAGAACAAGGTTTTCCGGATCTGGTCCGACCCAAGGAACCTGCTGACGGGTTCCGGGTTATCGATGAGATCAGCAGGCGGCCGGCCGGGGTAGGTTTTGACCAGGAAACGCTGAAGTTTTCCGGAATTCAATAATACCGGCACGTTCATGGCGCCTGGAATATGACCGGTTAGGTACAACCGTTCAGGCCGGATATCGATGACGGCGCCAGTGGGGAATTCCGTCAAAAAAGCAGCTAACGATTTGAAATATAAGATATTATACGTATTTTTTAACTAATTTACCCTTTGATTCCGCTCAGGAGCCAAACCGTCTGCCATCCGATGAAGATTTAGCATAGTCGGATGTCAGCCTCCGTCTACCATCCACCGTCTACCAAAAAAAATACGGCCGGTATTGTACATGTAATTTCCTTGTGGTACTCAAACAGTGCCATCTCCGGACGACTAAGTCTTGAACAAGGTCAAATCAGGTTCGACTTCTTTTGCCTTTAAACTCGTCATTAATATTCGATTTGGCTAAGGTAAACATTCCTTGCGAAATGCCGGTTATTTTTTTTGATCAATCCATTTCACGTTGTCGAATTTCAAACCGCTGCCGGCTTCTCCCTTTCCTGTTGTTTTTTTGTACCCGAACCATTGAATGATATCGCCGTTGTACCAGCGGGTCCGCTGAAAGGCGCCCAACACCTTTACACCTGCCCTGGGGACTTCTTCCTCATGGATGAAATAAGGAGCCTGTTGTTGGTTTGCAGCCGGGTTGATATAGGGTTTCACCTCCCCGGAAGGGTCGTCATTAAACCCGTAACGCAGGAGCCGGGTACGGGGCCTGACCGGGATTTTCACCCCGTCCACCACCCTCGGCATGGAAGCCCGCTGCAATTGCACCGCCCGGTTCTGCCCCTCGATGTGGATGCTGATGAACGGGATCCAGTTTTCAGGAACGGAATTGCCCAATACATACCGCAGCGCTGCCGCGGGATCAACGGCTGCCGGCTCGTACGGGTTTAGTGCTTCAAAATAACGCGCCAGTTCGACGGCTGCCTGATGGCCGTCCATGCCCAACCGGAGCAAACTGTCCACTTTATTTTCAATCGCCCAGACCATATTGGCCGTTTCATCCCGTACAAACAGCACTTCTTCGACTGGATCGCCTTCCTGGATCTTGGGCACGGCCGGCGGCACAAAAACCCGTGTATCAGCCTCCGTCGCAAACTTTTTTTCAGCATCCCAGGCCGTCAGGTTGAACATACCCCAACCGTACCAGTCGTCAGACCCACCCTGAACCGCGGGTTCAATGAATGTTTTTTGCCCGAACACGTCCGTCACAACGATCCCTTTTACATCGGCCAGCGACCCTGTTTTTAACGGGAAAGGGATCAAAAACCAGTTGTTCCCGTACATCATAGCGTACTCCACAACAATGACCTTGGAAATATCGGTGGTATCTGCCGACAGATTGCCGAGATCTACCTTTCCATCCTCAAACTCCCAGAAACGATTGACCGGCATGCCGCCAAACCCGGCCGGGGAAGGGATGAAGGAAAGGACATTGGATTCAACAGATTGCCTGCGCAGCGATTCGCTGACCGACAAAAGGCCGGTTTCGATATTGGGCTGGGTCTCCACATCGAAGGCGGACCAGTCCAGTCTTCCGGCAGCGTATTCATTGGCCGCCAGGACCGTATTGTTCCCGGTTTTTTCCGGCAAGGCGCATTGGAAGCGGTAAGAAAGCGCGGCCGGATCCCAGGAATCCTCTGTTTCCAGCGTTTCCGGAAAGGTACGGGCGAACCATTGGCCGAATTCCGCGACACATTCCCGGATGAAAGTCTCGTGGACCGGGTCCAACTGCAGAGTATTCACAAACGCGGTTTCGTTTGTCAACAGGCTGTTGTATATTTTCAGGCCGTCGGGCGTTCGTCCGGCAAAAGCCCGGGTAAAATTCATCAGCCTGCGGTTGCTCACCAGTTGCGCGCTTTGGACGTGCAATTCCGGCGAACCAACATCCAGGTCAGGCGCTTCCAGCGAAAACAGGTCCAGCAAACGGGTCGTATAAGCTGCTTTATCAAAAACGGGTTGGGTAGGGAGTTTGCCCTGGTTGAACAGGTTGCCAAAATGGTCAAGGAGTTTGATCCAGTAATTCCCGGCCTGGACCCGTTCCCGGTAACCCAATAACCGGTATTGCCGCTCCACGACAGCTTCCAGGGGCGATTCATCCGAATAAGGCCTCACCCCCCCTTCGAACAATTTGTATTTGATCACCCGGGTGGTTTCCAGGAGCGCCTTGGCAAAGACGGGGGAGCCGGTGTCCTCTCCCTTGAATTCCCCGAATTGCCATTGCCGGGTCAGGTTCCACAACGGGTCTTGCACCGCGGATTTCAATACCTGGTCAAAATCGTATTTTCGGGGGCGCGGCTCCAGCCGGTTCCAGGCCCTGAAAGGCTCGCAGGTTTTGTACTCAATTCTTGCCATAACAATTCAATTGGTTTCCTCGGCAGGAGGTAAATTATCCAGATAATCCAGGACGACCTGGGTTCCCAGCGGGTTGGCATATTCGTCTTCCCGCAATTGCGGCGGTACGACTTCGGAAATGACGGCAGGCAGCACCTGCCCAAAAACGCTTCCCTCCAGATGATCCGGCTCCACGGCCCGGTTTTTGGCCAGTTCCAGGGTATCGATCAGGGTGAATACCAGATCGTCCCAATCCCATTTGCCCGTAAGAACCGGGGTAACGGCCAGCAGCAGCGATTGCGGCGGCATGGCATCCGGTTGGTCATAATTGAAGGAAATACCGGTGGTTTCTTCCCGGTTTGGGATCAATTCGGTCCATTCATCCATCACAAGGCCGGCCCGGTTGGCGGTGTGGTCAAACAGGTTGCCGGAGTTGACTAATACAAGGGAGAGTTTGTCCCCCGCGGGGTGATGATCTTCCGGAAAAGGCAATCCAAGCCAGTAATCACCAGCGGCAAAAGGCAGTTGCACCGGAGACAAAGACGCGGGCGCCCGGCCCTCCATTTCTTCAATCGTCCGGAAGATTTCCAGCGCCGCCATGTTTTTTCGAACCTTGGCGATGCCATAAAGCCAGTTGTCCAGGGGAAACAGGCCGCTGTCCGATATTTTCAGTGCGCCGGCCTGTGCGGAAAGGCCATCGCTGTCCTGGAATTCAAAAAGAGGAATGGCGTTAAAAGCGCGCCCGAACAGGGCCTGGGCGATATTTTTCCATTTTTGCACTTGTTGTTCCGTCGAAAGGCCGCCCGCCAGTTCGACCAGTATCCGGTCAATTTCAGCGACTTTTTTGACAAGGGTGATGGAGACCACCTGCAACCTCGACAACAGGAATCCTGCGTTTTCCGGGGTTGTTTCGATACCGGCTGCCGTCAGTGTATTGGGGATGCCGAAATAAAAACACTGCTCCAGCCAATCCAGCGACCGGTTGAAATCCCCGGCGCTGAACACCGGAGGGGTCGCGACAAAAGCGGCGATCGCTGCCGAGAGCGCAAGCAATTCGTCCTTTGCCGGTTCGATCCTTTGTACCAGTTCAGGCAGGTTTTGTTTGCCGGGGTTATCGGGATCCGGTTCTTCGACGGGCAGGGACAAGTCTGTGGATGAAAGGGAAAGCGCCCCGCCAATCATTTCCTTGATCTGCGCAATAAGCGGCTGGAGTTCATAAATGGTCTTCACCCCCGTTCCCCAGTCTGCGGCGCGGTTTTCGAAGTTCACGGTAATTACCGCTGCATCCGGCAGGTTTCCTTCCTTGCGGACAGCGTACCGGATCCAATCGGAAAGTTCGTTGTTCGGGCCGTCCGGGTCGGCGCTGACCAGGAAAAGGAGGTCGATGGGATGCAGGTCGAAATCTGCCAGGGAATACGACTGATCACCTGTCCCGAAATTGACCAGGAACCGGATACCGGCCGGGTTGCCGACAGCTTCGCCGATCCATTTATTGAGCGCGGGTTCTGCTTTGGCCCGGGGAGTCAACGGCTTATTCCAGCCTGCAGGGGGCGTGTTTGCCGGATCCAGACACAGCGCCACCCGGTGGTTGACGACGATGCCGGTTCTGGGCGTATAGGGGATCATGGGTTCCGGCAGGGCTTTACCGGCGGCCAGCGCGTCGATGATGGCCGAAGCGCGGACGTGGTTGCCCTGGACGATCTGGTAAACGCTTTCCGACAGGGCAAGGTCGCCCAATGCGTCAAAAGCATCGGCCATCAGATCAATTTCCCGGATGACGGCTGTCAATTCGGCATCGCCGCCGCCGTTGTCTTCCACGAGGCCGGTCAGCCATTGCGGGCAGAATTCGAACTGGTTTTGGGTCAGCAGATCAAACAGGCTGGTTTGGGCGGCAAATTCCAGCAGACCGGTTTCAGCGTAGATTTTGTTGATCAGGTCCAGGCCGTTCACTACATTGGATGCCATTGAAATCCCTGTATCGGCCAGGTCGATATCGCCCGCCACCGGGACCGTCAGCGGGAAGGCCTTCCGGAAAGGCTGGATGAACTGATCGAGCTCGGTCTCCAGGTACCTTTCATGCAGGCCCTTTTCAAATTGGTAACCCAATAAGGCGCCCAACTCCTGGCCGTTGGCAATGCCTTCGATCAGGCCAAGGGCGTTGCGCACGCGGAAAGACGAAAGGTTGACCGCAAACTGGTTGTGCAGGTCTTCATCCTGTGCATTGGCCTGGTAGCCGCTCCGCAACACGGCTGCGGCCACCGCCTGGTTGATGGACGGGGCGTGGATGAACCCCTGGTTAGCGGCGTCGGTATAAATCGTATCCCCTTCCTGGACCAGTTTGGCCGGGACGCCTTTTGCCAGGCGCCGTTCTCCGCCGGGACGCAGGTTTTCCACCCAGCAAAAAGCGCCCAGGTGGATGCCGGCCGGTTGCGCCGCCCTTTGTTCCGCCAGCCGTTGGTTGGCCAGGCCAAGCATCCAGGCGTCCAGCCGGTAATAACACAGGTCGAGGTGTTCGATCAGAAGCTGGTTGAGTTTGCGGGTGGACAGGGTGGCCAGCCTGCCCAGTTCACCGCGGAACTGATCGATCTGGCCGAGATAGGGCTGATGCGCTGAAAATCCCTGCCCCGCGTGGTAGAACAAGTAAGTGGCCAGAGATTTTTTATCCGCTCCTGCATTGAGGTATTCAAAAAAAACATTGTTCGAAATGATGTCGCTGTCCGCTGCATCAAAATCAAAGGAAAAAGAAAAATTGGCCCCGGACTGGACGGAATCGAGGGTAAAATCCAGGAACAGGTAAGACCATTTGGACCTGAATTTTTGCTCCGGGCTCATGTAGTGATCACTGCTGCCGATGACCCGCCGGAAGGCCTTGCTGAAAAACCCCTCGTGTTCGAGGATATCGAGCGCTGCATTGCGATAGACCAACAAGGCAGATTGCCGCAGCAGGAGGTACAACAACGACCTGGAAGGAAATTCCGCCGCATTGTTGTCTTTCAGGATCTCGTACAGATTCCGGTCGAGCAGGGTCTGGATATAGTTCAATCCGGCGTCATCCGGAACAAGCGCGGTCTCATCGGAAGGAAGCTGGTTGTCGACCAATTCCCCCATGATCCCGGCGTTATCCTCCAGGTAGCGGCTTCTGAAGGCCCTGGATTTTTCAAAATGGCCGGATGCCCGTGGGACAATTTCATCGCCGAACATTCCGGCGTCCAATACCGGTTTGAAGATGGCGTACAAGCGGTCCGGTCCAAACAGGTCTTCCTCCTGGTATTCGCCGATAAAACCGGAACTGGCGGAAGCCGATCCCCGGTAAGCAATGTTAACCCCATAGCGGTAATAAGCCTCTGCTGAGGTGGGGTGTAATCCGAGCATCTCCATGAATTGACCCTGGGGGTCGGTGTTTCCTGCTATTTTTTCGGACCAGAGGGCTTTTTCATTGCGGATATCCGTCCAATAACCGTTTAAAATATCCAGGGTTTGTTTCAGGCGGATATTAAACCGGAGCTTAAGCTTTTTTTCATTGGCCGGAGCAGGCAGGTTGTTTGAATTAAAGACCCCGTCGAATTCAAACCTTGAAAATGCCGAGGTCGGGAGGATCCCGTAAGGTTGTGAACCCACCCGAAGAGCTGGCAGGATGCCGCGGGCCGTTACGGAAGTATTGAAATAAGACAAAACCCGTTCGATATTGTCGTAAGTGAACACGCCCTCCATCATTTCCTCCATATAATCCCGGATGGTTGCCCAGGACAATACCCGGTTCATCAGCAAGGCGTCGCTGATCTCTGTTTCTCCGGCATTTTTGATGTGCTGCAGGATTTCCGGCCGGATGCCCAGGGCGTCGGCAACCCGTTTCCCATCGGCGAATTCGATCGGGTCTGCGGCGTCGGGGTCGAAAAGCCCCTCGCCCATTTCACGAGCATGCGCGCCCGCGTAGTCGGTATCTTCCGGGGCGTAAGCGGTGTTTTCGGTCTCCGTATTGTTGGTAGGCGTCCCGGTTTTGAGCAGATCCAGTCCGTTTGGAGAATAATGGTGGTTCCGGATCAGATCTTCCAGCAATTGTTGGGATTCAAGCTCCGTTTTTTCCGCAACGCCCAAAACAAAAACCTGGTCAAAACCTGTTTCGGCTTCCGCTTCCGACAAAGGAACGACGAGCCCCATGCCCTTTTTCACCGCTTCTTCAAAATCCGTCATCCAGCGAATGCCGGGTTCAACGATCAGGTTTCCGAATTCATCGTATTGGTAGGGATCATCCTCGCCCGTTTTGTCGAACAGCGAGGGGTCCATCCCCAGGGCAAGGTTGGGTGGAACGGGTTGGCCAACCACGATATGCTGAAATTCGCCGGCAGAGCGGGTAATGACCGCAAAACGGTCGGGCAGGACTTTGGAATGGGGGGTCTGCGTCCAGCCCGACGATTTCCGGGTCACGGGCGGAAACTGGAAGGGAATCTCCACCGGTTGCAGGTATTGTTTGGCGGAAACGCCCCTGATGCGGGATAAAGTCCCTTGCACTTGCCGGAATGCTTCCGGAATTTTCAACAGGTTGGCGGCCTTGCTTGTGGTGGTTTTGCCGGCTTCCCTGATCTTAGGCCCGCCTGGTTTCCCGGCCAGGGCTGAAATCCTGGAATGGATGTTCCGGGCCAACAAGATACAGCGCTCCAGCAGAGGGGCGTATTGGGGTTTGTCGCCGAGGCCGGCTAATTTCTGGTTGATCCGCTGAAGGCGGACCAGGAATTCGTTCACCGGCAGGGTATTGGCGAGCAATTGCAATTTAGGCGCGACCCGCCCGGCCGGTTCCCCTTTTTTCAAGGTTTCGTGGATCCATTCCAGGTCGGTTTCGACCTGTTTTAACAGATTGACCGGTTTTTGCCTGAACGCCTTGGTATTGGCCGGCTTATTCAATTTCAGGGGGTCGAGCGACTGGACGATCCAGGCGGTTCGGTTGACCCCAAAACGGGCGCACAACATATTCCAGACCCCCAGCACGAGGTCGGTGTCCTCCCCGGCCGCCCAAACGGTTTTCCAGTAATCTTTGGCCGCGGTCTCTTCTTCCAGGGTGAGAGCAGGCTCGTGGGTGAATACAAAAATATCGTCCGGAAAGATGCGCACCCAGAGTTCATTCCTGATCTCGGTCAGCGGGATAACGGACACTTTCTCCGCCTGAAACTGGTAATTGTCGATGGTATTGGAAAATGCCGGATAAAATGCTTCGTCAATGGTTTTTGCCAAACCGGAAACCTCGTTTTTTAATGCCGTTTTTTCGAGTGGTTTCAGACTGGAAGCCTGGATATTTTCCAGGATTTTTTCGAAACCCGCGTTCAAAACATTTCTTTTTTCCGGAACCAGAAATAATCCGGTGTTTTTGCCTTTGTTAAAATTGCTTTTCACCTGGTCTATGGCAGCGTCAATTTTTATTTTTGTGGTCTCTTTGTTTTGGGTGATCAGATTTAATTGACCGAGGGTATTAAAAAGCGTTTGATCAAATTGATACAGCGTTTCTATTTTATCCGTTTTGAACAAAGACAATTCCGGTTCATACCCGATCACCACCGGGTCCGGTAAAATAATAAGGTCTTTTTGAAAATTCGTCTGGGTGGTTTTACCAAGCGGGCCTGCGGTTTTCAGCGAGGCGACGGCGAGGTCCAGTTCGCGCCAGGCCGTTTTGAGCCATCCGTATTGCCGGGCGTTGGCATGGATCAGTTTCCGGTTGGCGCCAATCAGGATTTTCAGTTCTTTTTTGATTCTTTTTTTAATTGCCGGGCTGTTTTCTCCCGGCAGGCCGGGGTTCAATTCCAGGGTTTTCAGCCGGGTCAGGGCCTGTAAATTCCTGTAAAATAATTCGTCTGCAAATATCTGGTCCAGTCCGGCAATAAACCCCAGGCGGCTGAACGCATTTTTTTCGAGCGACTGGATGGAAGCGGATTGTTTGACCAGTTGCATTTTCTGGTCATTGACAAACGACTGCCAGTTTTTATCGGCATGTATATTTTGTAAATTTTTAAGGACTTTCGGAATGATCTTTTTAATATGTTCATGGGATTTTTTAATGGACTCCAATTGAGATTTTTCCAGGAATTTTAATTTACTGCTTTGCAACTCCGCGTTGGAATAAAAAGAAAGGAATGCGGCGAACATGTTGGAGACGAACCGGTACAATTTCTTTTTATGGACCGGCCGGGTGAACGGGATCTTATGATCGCCGGCCTGGGCAAAACGCAGCTCCAGTTTTTTGATATCGTCCAGCAAAAAAGACGCTGACTGGTAGGTTTGATCGAATGGCGGCTTTTCCTGGGTCAGCTTCCCTTCCAGTTTGTCCAGGTTGTTCTTCAAAGCTGCGATTTGCTGGGGGTCCGCTTTGGCCGGTTTTATTTTTTCGGTTTCCTGGCGGATGGCGGTTGTAAAATCTGCGATCCAGGTTCTTTGTTTCCAGGGCAGGTCCGGCAGTATTTTGTCGAGCAGGTCACCTGTTTTGGTCAGTTTACCCTGAACGGCAGTCAACAATTCCTGGGTTTCTTTTTTGCTGATGCCGGAAAGGTCTTGCGACAGGAGGACCTGGCTTTCGGCGAGGCTGATCAGGGGGTTTTCAATTCCGGTTTCCCGGCCTGCGGCGGCGGCTGCCGGTCGTTCGACTTTCATGAACCTCGTTTCCATCCGGACGGGCAGCAGCAGAAAAGGAATACCGTCCGTTTTGCCGGCCACGGCGTCGCGGATCTGATCCAGTTTGGGGTCGGTATATTTGGCTTTGATCATACTCATCGTTTTTGGATTTTGGGTCACAACATTTCAGCGGCGTGGCGGGCAAAAATTACCGGGTTCTGATAAAGGATAGAAGCCATATCCGCTGAATTGGCAGCCCATTGCGGCACAGGTCCGTCTGCCGGCGGGTTGTCGATCTGAACACTGGTTTTCAGATCGATCACATAAGTATTCAATTTATTTTTTGCATTCACCAGGTGTTCCCAGGTCAGGTCGTTCCAGGTTGAGGGGTTGGAATCGGGCATGACGTCTGTATTACCCAGTTCATCGGCGTAGTCGTCCATGCCGAATTTGACCTGCCCCGGCCGTTCCCGGAATACAAAGAACCAGCCCGGATTTTTACCGGCGGTATTGGCCCCACTGTCGTAAATCCGCTCTCCTTCCGCCTCCTCCGTGGTCAGCGGAAAGCCGAACAGGAAAACATCCGGCGTAAGCTCCGCAGAGAAAGAAGGAAACAGGGTATTGTCTTCCGTGATATCGTCCGGCAGCAGCCTGGGCGCGGAGGGGTCGACCGGGTCGTACAAGGCTTTCTGGGCGTAGATAATGGTATCGGGGTATTTGAGCAGGAGATCGCCCCTGACCACCAACACCAGGTTGCCTGCATCGGGGTTGGCCCGGTTGGCGCCCAGTGCGGATCTCCATTGGTGGATCTCCTTGATGTCTTTGGTCATTTCCTCATCCGTTTCGAAGGCATTGTCGGCGGCGTCCCAGAATTGCCGGAAATAAGAACCCCGCTGGTCGGTAGGGTATTCCCGCCAGAGCAGTTCCCGGGCCATTTCGTGGTTGAGCCCGGCGAGGTAGGCTTCGATAAAAGCCTGGTTGGTTTCCAGAATGGTCAGGGAGTTTTTCGGCAGTTTTTCAATATTGGGCAGGATAAAATTCTGCGAGATCTTGCTCAGTTCCAAATACATGGGGTCCTCAAATTTGGGGTAAGCCATGATGGGTTTCATCGTTTCCAGCGGTTGAAACGCTCCGTTTTTCCAAACCCGGAGGTTCTGCAACACCCTGGCGGGAATGGTGACTTCTGGGTCCAGTTTCAGGCGAATATGGTCGAATGTATTTCCGAGGTCGGCGATGGGGGCCCGAAGTTGGGGTTGGACAAAAGCGGCGCTGGCGCTGACGGTCGAAAAGCCGGCAAAAACCCCTTCGTACATTTCGATATCGGCCAGGGTGGTTGCTTTTCCGATGCGCTCCGTTTCGTCTTCTGCCAGGTCGCGGTAAATGAGGACCTGGTGGTGTAATTTGCCGCTGGACGGCAGGGCGCCTTCGTCCGCGCTGCCGGTTTGTCCGGCAAAAACCGTGTTATAGGCGCCGGATTCCAGTTTGACCTCGATCTGGTCGCCTGATCTGGCGTACAGAATGATCTGGTTGACAGCGTCTGAAACCCTCGATTTGATGCCGTTCCACCGCACAGGATCGGTGAGCCGGATATTTTCGTATTCCCCGGTTGACAGGTTGATCTGGTTTTTGATCGCATTTTTATTGAGGGTGGTCAGATCGGCGTTTTCAATGGAAAAGAACAGGAGGTCGCGCACCAGGTAGGCATCTTCCTGCAGATAGCTGGTTTTGGCTGCTCCGATCGCGGCAGTCACCTCTGCTGCGGACATCGCATTGACGGAAGGTTTCTTGAGTTTGGCAGCCGTAATATCCGGGTCGGTAAATTGGTCGGCTCCGGTGTTAAAATTAGGGATCACCTGGTCGTGGATGCCTTTTCCTGCGCCGGCAGACTGGTTGATCGATCGCGTCGACTTTTTCCCGGGGCGGGTCAGGCGGGTGAAGGCCGGGCTTTTGGCGGCCAGCGGCGTCCTGCTCAACCTGAATTCCTGATTCACTGTGATGCTGCCACCGGCGTCGAGTATCCGGTTATGCGTAGCATTTGTGATGCGGGTAAACTTGTCATCGCTTGTATTGACGAGGTGTTTTTTGTAGATCGACCGGTTCGCCATTTTGGCCAGTTCGGCCTCCCGGATCTGCTGGTTGGCCAGGTTCACGTCTCCGACCTGGCGCCAGGCCTGATCCATCAGTTCTTCCTGCAGGGTTTTGACCGTTTCGGTTCCCAGGCCTGCGGCGCCGCGATACCGCGGGTCCAGGTTCAGTTTTTCGACCCAGGGGCTGTTGGCGGCGACGCCGAGTTTTTTGATCATGGCGTGCCAGTATCCATAGATGGGGGGCACGATCATGGGGTCTTCTGTAAAAGGGGCGTTGTAAAAAGGGTTGACGGCAGCATCCAGAACGGCCTGATTACCTGTATCGGCAGCATCGACAGACAGATTGAGCAGGTTTTTGAGCTTATTCCGGAAGGATTTGTCGCCCTGACCGGCCGGAAATGGGTCGGGCACAAAATCGGGCGGGCGGAGCGCGCCTTCAAAACCAAGGGTTTTTGAGGCGGCTACCCCATCGAGGTCGTAGCCGGGCGACTGGATATCCATCGGCATTTTGCCCGATTCCGGTTCGGTGGGAAAGGGCTGGAGGATGGAAACCAGGGTTTCAAAGTCGCCGAGTTTGCCGGTCCGGAATTCCCAGGAATAATAAAAGGGGAAGGAAAAAGCGTTGAAACCGTCCACATCGGCAACGGTCACTTGTCCGTTTTCCTTTTTCCAGGCTGCAGCCTGGGCTTTTATGCCGGTAGCCGGTTTGCCAAACCCTGCCAAACGCCCCGTTTCAAATGCAGGGATCAGGAAGGCCGTGTAATCCCTGTTTTTCTGCAATTTCCGGGGGCACAAGACCCGTGAAATGCCGGTATCCGGATTTTCATCCAGGGCAGTCTCCACCTCCTGCGCCAGGTTGCCCGCCGGCATAGACTGATTGAGGTGGACGTGGGCCCAGGCCCAGGTTTCGTCGTGGTTGCAGAACACCTGGTTGACGGCCGATTCATTAATGGCGATACTGGGCAAGCCGGCCCCGTTGTCCCGCCGCTCGAATTCTCCGTTTTCCAGAACGATCAGTGCGATCCAGGGCCGGAGTTTTGCGGTGTCGGGGCCTGAACTTGCCGGACTGACGGGGGTGTACCGCCAGGGGAAATCTTCTTCGTAAAATTCGAGATAAGCCAGGAGATTGGCTTCGAAATTGTTGACATGGGCTGCAGGTTCCGTTCGGAGGATCGCCGCCGGGTTGATGCCCACGATATCCGCCGGGCCGGCCACATTGACGGTTTTGCCGACCAGTTCCTCGCCCGAGCCTCCGTCCAGGAGGTCGTACCCGATCACCAGTTCTACATTGAGTTTGGCCCGTTCGTCGGCGTATGCACTGCCGGCCACGTCGGCCCCGAGGGCGTCCTGTTCTGCAATTTTGTTGCCAAGGCCTCGCCGCAGCCAGGGGATGAAGGAATAATGGGCTAATGTTTCGGACATCTTTTTTTTTTGGTTGACGGTGGACGGTGGACGGTGGACGGCTGACGGTTGACGGCTGACGGCCTACGGTAGGCCGGCACTCAAATAACTACCTCGTATTCAGAAACTACCTGCACCTTGCCTTTCAACGCGGGGTTGGAACGAAGCAAGCGGTCCAGTTCGCTTTCCGCTTCCGCTTTGGAGGTAGCCGGGTCGGTTGCGCTGTACAAACCCAGATCATCGGTGCGTACGATCGTGTATTTTCCGGGGTCGATCCGGACGGTTTTATCCGCCAGTTTCACATTTTTAGCCCGGAGGTCCTTTGACAGGACGGAATTCCGGGCAACGCCGTTTTTCGCCAGCAAAGTGAACAAGCCTGCGTCCGTATCCCTGTATTTTCCCGGTTTCAACCTCGTTTTGCCCAGGTCGTACACTTCCCCGGAATCGTTGTCGAAATCGGATACCCTCACTTCGTATTCGACCGTATGGTTGATATTGTAATTCAGGTTGAGTTCATTGGCATCCTGCACTTCCACTCCGCTTTTTTCCTCGGTGTAGGATGGCGAACTTAATTTTTCGGCGTCCTTGAATTCCTGGAAGGCCGCGGGAGCAAACGAACTGGTCATATCGGAAGTGGAAGCCTCCTCACCCTCCAGCAAAACCCGTTCGATCCAGGCCTTGCTGATATCCGAGGGTGTATCGTTTCCAAACCGGGTGAGCACCATTTCCAAAGGAAAAACCTCCTCATGGATGGTGAACAGCCCTGCCGGATGCAGGCGGATTTCCCCTTCCGGCAATTCCACCTCGTCGAGGGTGACCAGCAGGAACTGGTCGTCGGGAACCTGGCTGGTCCAGTTGGCGGCCTGTTCAAAAGCCTCCAGGAGTTTGGGCAGGATGGCGATCCTGGGCAGGTCGATCTGGTTGGTTTGGCCCCATTGCTCCGAAAAGTTGATCGTCACCTTGATGCCCAGCACCTTAAATTCGCCCGTACCGTGCGCGATCCAGGGTGTGGGGCCCTGCAGTTGCAATTCGAGGCTGATGGACAGCAGGGTTTTGTCGCCCTTTTTGACCGAAACGCCGGCTTTGATCCCGGCGGTAAACCAGAAAGGTGAAAACTGGAACAAGACGTCGAATCCGAGGTAACCGATCACCTGGAAGCCGCTTTCCTCGAAATAGAAGTCGATCTGGGCGCCAAACTGGACCGTGTTGGAGGTAATGGCGAAATAGGCGGTCAGGGTCAGGCTGGGGTTGCCGCTGAGCAAACTGACCGTGAGCCGTTTCATCGACCCGATCTTCAGGGACGCCGACGGCTTGTAGGACGGATGGAACCCGCCGACAGACAACAAAAAGGCCTTTTCGCTGCCCCAGAACAGGCGGAAGGCCATATCCCCTTCGAGCGTGATGGTCAGCAGCCGGGAATTGAAAATGCTGGCGTCGAACGAGATGTATTCCTCTTCCAGGTCGAGAATGCCGGCAAAATTGATCTGCAACTGGAGGATGGCGTTGTCCGGGTCGGGCAGGATCGCTTTCACCACCCCGAGGATGACAATCCGCCAGGGATTTTCGAATTCGACGATCAGCCCAAAATCGGCGCTCAGGATGGCCGGGCTGCCGAAGGTAATCCGGGCCATCAGCCCCAGCATGAACTGGTCTTTCAGGGGTGGAAAGATCTCCCGGATATCCGTGATGATCTGCTGGATATTTTCCACGACGTTCTCCGGGAACAGGATATGATCGACGGCGTTGTTTTTCACGCCTTCCCGAAGCGCGTCGGTATTTACGGTGCGGTGGATGCCGATCATGCCGCCGAGGCCGCCCAGGAAAAAGCCCATACCCAGGGGGATACCAGGGGCAAACGCGACGCTCACAATGAGCAGCAGGGAGTAGTCCTTGCTTCCGTCCGGGTTATGAATGGTGGAGACCAGGCCGATGGCCGTCACGGAAAATTTGTCGAGTATACAAATCTCCAGCGCGCCGCCGTATTCTTCCTTTATGGGGTCGAAAAACAGGTAACCGCCGCCGCGGACCACGGAAGTTTCGAGCGACAAACCGATGCCGGTAGGCGGTTTGAACCCCAGGGAATAGTCGACAGGGCCCAGTTTGCCGCCGCTGCCCGGAAAAGTAAGGTCCGCATTTAACCCCATATTCTCCACAATGCCGGTAAAGGGGCCCAAAACAAATTTCAGGGTGGCGCCGAGCCCGAGTTGCAATCCGCCCGGTTCGGGGGTGAAGGCAAGCGAAACGCCGCTGACCTCGATGGGGCCGATCTGGATATGGGTGGAGAAGTGGATCTCGAAAGTACCGCTGCCGGCGAAATAAAAGCCATTGGCCAGGGAATAGCCGAGGGCCAGGTCGAAGGTCGTTTCGATGCCATCCGGGACAATCTGGGCCAGGAGCCCGTCGCCGTCCTGACCGACCGCTACTACCAGTTGGAGGGCGCCCAGGTGCATTTCGGCGCCCAGGTCGGAACCGGTGGATTCCGATTTGGCAAAAAACTTGAATTGCAGGGTTCCGTAGGCCAGAAAACTGGCATCGGGTGTGCCGATGACAATAACCGGGCCGTCCTGCGTTTTTTGGCTGAGGGCCAGTTCGAGGCTGAGGTTGGTAGAATTTTGAGGGGTTGAAAAAAGATCTTTTTTGAGGGCCAGCTTTGCAGGCGGGCGGATCTCGATTCCCAGGCCGCTGCCCATATCGGCGTTGCCGGTCAGTTCGATGGTCCAGTCCTCACTGAGGTCGCCTTCGAGGTCGGCGCCACCGGAAAAATAGGGGTAGAGCAAGAGGCCCGCTTTTTCGCTGCCTTTGGCGGGAATCGGCGAGAGGTTGAGGTCGATCTCCATCCAGGATTCGCCCCAGACCCCGGCCTGATAGAGCGGCATGCGGAGTTCCCGGTCATCTGGGCTTTGGCGCCCCAGGTTAACCAGGATGGTATCCGTTTGCGGGTAAACGCCGCCGGGAATGCCGAAGCCGCCGAGGATTTCTTCGAATTTCTCCAGGAATTTGGCGCTGTCGAAGTTGGAATCCCAGCCAAATGCGGTGTTGAGCAGATCGATGGGGTCGGAGAACAGCGTGGCGAGGTTTTCCCAATGGATGGTGCGCAGGGGTGGGTTGGCCCCGTTGTCGGTTTCGGTTGCCAGGCCCAGCAGGTAGAGGGGGCCGTAGGCGCCGGGTTGGTATTCCTGGAGGTAGGTGTACACCAGGTAGTCGATGGCGCGGCGGGCAACGGTACCGGCATCGGGGACCTCGGATGCGGCGTTGGCGACGGCGGTTGCGAGGGAATTCAGTTCATTGACAACAGCGACGGTATGGTCGAGCAGGACGAAGAGCGCGTCGGTCCGATCCGTTTCCGTTTCCGCTTCGATCAGGTTGCCGGTCACGGCCACAAGGCCTTCTGCGGCGTTGGCCAGCGCGGCGGGGTTCACGGAGTTGAGCGCCCCCTGGACATCCCAGCCCAATTCCCGCAGGAAGGCCTTGACACTGCCGGCGGTGGTCAGTGTTTTGAGCGGCTCCAGGAGGTTGCCGGTTTCGATGGCGAGGATTTCGGGCAGGGTATGGGTCATGGGATTACGGGTTGAGTAATTGAACACCGTTGAGATTATAGTTTCCGGAATGGAGATGATCATTGTGAGCCGCATTGGCGCTATTGGTTCCGGCAAGCCAGTTTTGTTGGGTTCCCCGAATGATATTGGTAAAACCCCAGGCATTATAAGCAGTGATCATATCCTGATCTCTCTGGTCAAATGCAAATGCGTTAAAATACCGCTGATCAATACTGTCGCCGTTGGGGTGCGTCACACTGGGATAGCTGGTGGCGTCGCCGAAACACATTCCTGTACTTTGTACGCCTGCCAGGCTGAGTTCAGCGAGCACACCGATAAAGGCAGCGAAACATTCCGGGTTGCAATACCTCCGCTGGGTGTTATGAAATGTGTAGGCGATGAGGAGTTGTGGAAGCAGCGGGCTGGTATAGTTCAGCGCATCCGGCATCCTTAAGAGCGGAACCTGATCGTTCACATTATTGTTGGCGGCCCTGTATCTGACAATGCCATAATCAGACGGAGGGTTATTGACGTCCCCGATCGTTATAATCGTATCGTACAAATGGAAGTCGGGCCTTTGCAAATTGTCATTGGAATAATAATAATTGGTCAGGGCGTCTCCCCCCGGAGGAGCGGGTTGGGAATCCTCAAAACCAGCAGGCACATTGGCGACGACCGAGGTATTAAACAGTTTTGAACCGTTTGCCCTTCTCCGGACGGAGGACAAAGGGCCGTCGCAGACCACATGTTCATTATCATTCAGGTCGTGATAAAAATAGGTGGCAATTTTGTCAGCGGAGTCGTTTTCAATTTTGCCGATGAAAGTATTGGGGTTTAAAAATGCGAAAAGATTTTGGCGGTGATAAATTTCATAAAAAATATGATTGCTGACGGTAAACCGGGAGTCGGCTTTATTCAAAAACACCCCTCCGCTATTGGAAGCTACCTCTTCATATTTCTCTTTTCCATAAAAAATGTAAAGATCATTTGTTGCAGGTTGGACGATATGAACCGATATTTCCAGGGGGGCATTCCTGGCAGGATCGTTCTGAATATTCTGCGCCCAGGAATCGAACACAGCCCTGCTCACCGGGCGCAGGTCCAGTTTTGCAACGGTCTTCTCAGCGAAGGCGGGTAAATTGTTGTACCGGTCGGTGCCGGTTTGATCTCTCAGAGCCTCCGTATTTCCTTTGACCATCTGAAGGCGTTTTACACCGGCGTTGTTCCAGACAAGGGTCAGCGCTTCCTTTTCCTTACCGGTCAACACGTCATTACCTGCCTGGAGGAAACATTTCACCGGCTGCAAAGCCTGGAGATGTTCCGTTTCCAAAAGGACATAAGTCCGCTTGCCCAGGAAACTGTCGCTGATGGGGGTGAAATCGACGGCTTGACCATTAACCACCTTTTTGGAAATATCCGCGGAAGAAACCCGGGGATGATTGGTTTTGTCAAAATATCCGATGGTAAACTTTGTATTATCCTCCATCAGGAAAGAATGGGGCGTATTTTCAGGTTCCTCCTCTGCTTTTTCAGGGCCGTAGAACACAAAAATTCCCCGGTTTTTGGGTTGAATCATTAATTCAAGCCGGGCCTTTTTTTCAGCGCTGTCCTGGAGATTGTGCACCCAGTCGTTATAGGTTGTTTCCTTTTCCGGACGCAATCCGAGTTTTATGACCGCTTTGTCGGCAAAGGTGTCCAGGTTGACGTATTCATCCGCACCGTGTTCCGTATCAAATGCGCCGGTATCGCCCACCTTTCCGGTAAAAACCTTGACAGGCGTTTCGCCGGATATGAATTTGAGGGTTTTCTTTTTTGCCCCGGTCAGAATGGTATCCCCCGTCCTGACGGTGCATTCAATCTGCTGGTTTCTTAAATTCAATGATTCAATAACGATATACTCCTGGTGCAGGAGTTTGCTTTCGTTGATCCGGTCAAACCGGACGGACAGCGCTCCATCATTGGATTCTGTCACCACTTTACGGGCAAAATAAACATCGGTGATCCTGGGGGCGTTGGTTTTATCGGCGTAGGAATATTTTAAAATTTGTTCGATATAACCCGCCCAGGCATGTTTATGTACCTTGCCAATGTTCCTTTTGTAATCAATATTCCGGATGAGGGTCTGAGGGCCGTCGACGTATTCGTCCAGCCAGTTTTTTATCAGTCCGGGGTAGTCTTTTAAATCCTCGAACGCTACGTCTTTCCATTCCTGTTGTTCTTCATCGCTACCCAGATAATTAACGCAATAAGTCTCCTCCTGCGCTTTGATCAATAAATTTTCCAGCGTCAGCGCGCAAACCAGGAAATTCGATTTCGGAAAACGGGCGTAATTGTAGATATCCGTTTTTTCTTCCTCGCTCAGGTCGTTGTAGGCCTCGAAAAGGTCTTCTTCTTCCGGCGGGCCGTTTTCCCCGATCCTGATAAAAGTGGTTTCCTCCAGGGTCATGGATAACAGATGGGGTTTGACAGAGTTGGGCCCGACCAGATTTTTCCGGTTCTGTTTGAACAGTTCCAGCAGATCTTCATTCAGGGCTTCGTGGTAATCGCTGTTGAATTTGTGGTAGACATTTCTCCGTTTACCCGACCTGGCCACCCTGTGATAAAGAATGGATAAGGGAATATTCATGGGAATATCGAAACCTTCGTTGTTCCAGACCGGGTTGTACTGAAAATGATCCCGGTAAAAATTGGCGGCAACCTGGGTCGCGTAGGGGTTTCCGCCCCGGGCAACGGGTTCGGCGCCCTCTTCATTTTTGGCGTACAGATCAGCAATATCCTGGAAGGGTTCGGCGATCAGGTGTTCCAGGACAACCTCGACTGCATTGGCGCCTTCGGTCACCCGGCATTTCACCCGGAGTTTTTTGAAAGCCGGGAGCAGGGTCAGGTCCAGGTCAATATTTTTAGAGTTGAAATCGTAGATGCCTTGTTGTTTTTCCGGATCGGTTTCGGCAAAGGAATTCAGGGTGGCGCCGGTTTCCGTCAGGTAATCGATCGTCCAGGTATAAGAAAAAACGGTGGAGTCCGGATATTGTGAGCCATCGACAAAAAGGACGTACCGGTTGATGATGCGCTCGACGGGGTCGCCAAACCGGATGGTTTCCGGCAGGTAACTGACGAGGCAAAAATTGCCGTTGAGCGCGGCGTGCCCCAATACCCTGGCATTGTCGAGGGTGAACCCGCCGGGTATCCTATTTTCAGTTTTTGGGATGGCCATACCATGAGTTTAGGTGGACGGTTGACGGAAAACGGTTGACGGCGACCAAAAACAACGGCCCCATTTTCAATGGCCGGCAACCTTTTACAATCATCCGGTTTGAATCAAATGATCTCAGGTCAGATTTTTCTTTTCACGAGCAATAAAAAATCGAAGGCTTATTGATTGGGTATAAAAAAGAAACGCTGTTTGATGACGGGTGGGCCAAAATTTGACCGTTGGCAAAGATATAGGTCAGGTTTCAAATTTGCAAGCCGGCACCCCGCCAATTTGACCGGAATAGATGGCCGGCCGGCAATTTTAACTTTTTTAATGTTCCTTCTGGAGCTATTATGCCTATTTTTGCCATCAAGCAACCCGATACAAAATGCATTTATCTTTCCGCGCGCTGACGGTCATTGCCCTGACCGGGCTTTTTGGAAAATTATCCGCACAACTGCCTGCGGATTTCTACGACGAAAAACTTCCGCATACCTTCAGTTTTCCCACCGGGCTGACCTTTGACGAGGACGGCCGGATGTACGTCTGGGAAAAAAAGGGCAAGGTTTTTATCCTCGACCAACAAGGCAACCGGTTGACAGAACCGCTCATCGACATCAGTGAAGAGGTGACCAACTGGAAAGACCACGGCCTGATGGGGTTTGCCCTCGACCCCAATTTTCTGGCCAACGGCTATTTTTACCTGTATTACGCTGTCGACCTCCACCACTATTTCCATTACGGGACCCCCTTGTATTCTCCCGACAGCACGGTGGTCAGTGAACCCACTTTCGGACGGGTCACCCGTTATACCGCCGACCCCGCCACCGGTTTCTCCACCACCCTGCCGGGCAGCCGGAAAGTATTGCTGGGGCAGGCCATCGGCGCCGGCATTCCGCTATTGTACGAATTCCACGGCCTGGGCATCCTCGTGATAGGTACGGACGGAACGCTGTTGGTTTCCTGCGGCGACGCGACCAGCAACGCCGGTATCGATACCGGCGGCGACAGCCTGGGAACGATGATCAGCAAGGCGCTGGCCGCGGGGATTATCACCCCCGACCAGGATATCGGCTCCTACCGTTCACAGTACCTGGGCAGCGCCAACGGCAAGATCCTCCGGATCGATGCCGATACCGGCGATGGCCTGCCCTCCAATCCGTATTTTGACCCTGAAAACCCGCGGTCGGTCCGGTCCAGAGTCTGGGCGCTGGGTCTGCGCAATCCCTACCGGATCATCGTCCGTCCGGAAACCGGCAGCCACTACCCCGCCGACGGGCAACCGGGCGTGATCTACGCCGGAGATGTCGGCAATGGCAACTGGGAGGAGATCAATATCGTGCGAAAGGGCGGCCAGAATTTTGGCTGGCCCATTTACGAAGGATACCATATTATGTGGGCTTTTTTCATCAATGAGGTTCCCCTCAACCCCATGTCGCCTAATCCTTTATACAGCCAGGGTGAATGCGACAAACCCTATTTCAACTTCAGGGAACTGTTTCTGCGGCCGCGATCGGAAAAGGATACGTTTGTACCCAATCCCTGCAATCCGGCGGATTCTATACCGTCTTCTTCCTTTCCGATGGTGGAAAGCCTCCCGGCGATCACCTGGAGCAATACCGCCTGGAACCCGCCCACCCGGGCCGAAACCGGCGAATTTGACGGCAACGGCTACGTGGCAACCCACTACCTCGAGTCGCCGGGCGCCACGGTAAGGGGTGAGCCGTTCGACGGGTATTCCAGCATGGCCGGCGTATTTTACCAGGGCGATCTTTACCCGGCTGAATACCGCGGCAAATATTTCGGCATCGATTTTATCGGCTGGATCAAGGTGTTTGATTTTGATGAAAACCACCGGCTGCGGGAAGTAAAGCCGTTTCACAATAAAGCGGAAAAGATCATTCACCTGGCGCAAAACCTGGCCGACGGCTGCCTGTATTACATCGATCTGGACAGCAAGATCCACCGGATCGGTTATGGCGGTACGCCGCCGCCGGTGGCGGTTATAAAGACCGACCGGCACTTCGGCCCCAGTCCGTTAACCGTTGAATTCGACGCAGGCCAATCGGAAGATCACCAGATTCCCATCGTAAAATATTTCTGGGATTTCGGCGACGGGACCACGAGCGAGGGCCTGAACCTGCAGCATGTCTACACGGCGCCCGGCCTCCACCCGGCGGGTTTTACCGCCCGGTTGACCGTGACCGACAGCCTGGGCCGGACCAGTTGGGCAGAAAAGGTCATTTCCGTCAACAATACGCCTCCTGCCGTGCGGATCACCAGTTTCAGGCACGGCGACCGGTATCCATTGACCGGGACCAGTTCCCTGGAATTGATCGCCAATGTAAAGGACAAAGAACACCCGGACGAAGAACTGACCTACGAATGGTACACCTTTGTACACCACAACAACCATTTCCATCCCGATCCGCCGGATTACAACCACCGCACGCATACCCTGATCAGTCCGCTGGGCTGCGTCGATGAAACCTACTGGTACCGGATAGAATTGCGGGTAACCGACCCCGGCGGGTTGCAAACCGTAGATTCAAGGTCCGTTTACCCCGATTGTCAACCCAAATTCGTGGAATGGGTTTCACTGTCCGCCAAGGCTTCCGCCACCAAAGTGCGGTTGAGGTGGCATACCCGGTTTGAAAAAAATATAGCCTATTTTGACATTCAGCGGGGCCGGAATTTTTTCGACTTTGAACCTGCCGGGCGGATCCGGTACGAAGATGCGCTGCAGGAAAACGGCAATTTTTATTTTGACGACCCATCGCCGGTTGTGGGCGTCAACCTGTACCGGATCAAAGCCGTCAGCATCGACCGCGCCTTCTCCTATTCCAATATGGCGAGCGTGAATTTTCCGGCCGAACCGGAATTAAAAGTATTCCCCAATCCGGCCAGAAATACCTTCCAGGTGAAACTGAAAAAAGCCCTGGCCGGACTGATCCATTTTGAATTGTTCGATTCGGCCGGCAGCCGCCTTTATGCAACCGACTGGCAAGCCGAGGTGAACCAGCCGTTCTCCAAAACCGTGCCCGTGGAAACCCTCCCGGAGGGGTATTATTTGTACCGGATCACGAACGGGGGGTTACAGTATTCGAATGGGATATTTTTGGGGGATTGAGATTCCTTTCCTCATTCCCCCAACGTCTCCTTCGCCCGCAGCCGGATGAAATGCCGCAGCGCCTCCAGGTCGGTATCGGTATATTCCTTGAAGGCGGGCATGCCCATATGCATGAGAGCGCCTTCCCGGACGACCTGGCGGAAAGCCTCCGCGTTCAGGACGACGGCGGATGCCCGCAGGTCGGGCGCCATGCCTTTGGCCACTACGTTCGAGCCGTGACAGTTGAAACATTGCCAGTACAGGGTGCGGCCCTGCCCGGCAAGCGCTTCGTCAACCACAAATGACGGGTCGGCCAGCGGCGCCGGGAAATGGGGCGGCGGCTGGGGCGGCACAACCGCCTTGCCTTCAAGGGAAAAAACCAGCAGGCGGCGGGTATGCCGGCGGTAATCCCAACCCAGGTTTTTGTTGCCCACTCCGGCGAATGCGCCGCCCCAGCCGACGAGCAGGGCGATGTACTGTTTCCCGCCGATCTTGTAGGTGACCGGCGGCGCGGAGATGCCCAGTCCGGCGTCGAAACTCCATAACAACCGGCCGGTTCGGGCGTGGTAGGCGTTGAATTTCCCGTCGGCAGTACCCTCGAAGACCAGATAGCCCGCCGTCGTGAGGGTTCCCGCGTTCCACAACTCCCCGTGCGGTACGATCCAGGCGGGTTCCTGTTTTACCGGGTCCCAGGCTTGCAGCGAACCGGTATAGGGCCGCGGCAGGTCTTCCGGGGCGGGGTCGGTCAATTGCACGGCGATGCCCGCCTTTTCCGGACGGGTTCTCCATTCGTCCAGGTTGGTTTTGCTGTCGTCGAAGATGGCCGCGTCGTGGATGGTGGGGATATAGGCCAGGCCCGTCAGCGGATTGTACGACATGGCGTGCCAGCTATGGGCGCCGTGTGGGCTGGGCGTGATGTACACACTGCCCGATTCGTACCGCGCGTTGGGCGGGATCACAGGCCTGCCGGTGGTGGAATCCACATGGGTAGCCCAGGTGGTTTCCACGAAAGGTTTGGCGGAGATCAGTTGGCCGGTCTCCCGGTTGATGACATAAAAGAAACCGTTCTTGGGGGCGTGCATCAGGACTTTGGTATTGACGCCTTTTATCCGGAGGTCGGTCAATACGATATCCATATTGGAATTGTAATCCCAGCTGTCGCCGGGGGTGGTCTGGTAATGCCATTTGTAGGCCCCGTTGTCGGGGTCGAGGGCGACGATAGAGGACAGGAACAGGTTGTCGCCGCCTTTTTCGCTTCGCACTTTGGGGTTCCAGGGTCCGCCGTTGCCGGTACCGATGTAGAGTGTGTGGAGTTCATGGTCGTAGGTGAAGCCGTGCCAGGCGTTGCCCCCGCCGCCGTATTTCCACCATTCGCCCGTCCAGGTTTTTGCGGCCATAGCCATCGCCTCGTTTTCGAAGCCGTCGGACGGGTTGCCCGGCACGATAAAAAAGCGCCAGGCTTGTTCGCCGGTCTCAGCGTCATAGGCCGTGACATATCCCCTGTTGGGCGCCGCCTCCGAGCCGCCGTTGCCGATCAGGACTTTCCCGGCGAAGGCTTTGGGCGCGCCGGTGATGCTCATTTTTTTGTCGGGGTCGATGGTGAGAACCGACCAGATCTGCCGGCCCGTTTTGGCGTCGAGGGCAATGAGGCGGCCTTCCCAGGTGGCGGTGTAGATCTTGCCGTTGTAGTACGACAGGCCCCGGCTATGGGTCCAGCCCGGTTTCCGTTCTTTGCCGAGGTGTTTGGCGACCTCGGGGTCAAAGGCCCAGATCTGCCGGCCGTTGGTGGCGTCCACCGCCCGGACGCGGTTCATCGTGCCGGTGAAATACAGGATGCCGTCCACCACCAGCGGGGTGGAGACCAGGGCGATGTCGTTGGGCAGGTCCAGGAACCAATCCACCTTCAGGCCGGCTACGGTGTTCGTATCGATGTCTGCGACCGGGCTGAAGCGCTGTTCGGAATGGGTGCGGCCATAAGCCAGCCATTCGGCGGTGTTGGATTCGTCGGCGATCTTGTCGTCTTCGGAGCGGGTATCGCCGCAGGCGCCTGCCAGGAAAGCGGCGATGAGCAGCCATAGCGTGGCGCTGTTTTTGAAGGCCTGGGTCATGGATGATGGGTGTTGATTTGGCAGGGTTAAAGGTACGGCATTTTACCGATCCGATCGCTTTGAGCGACCGGATCGGTAGCCGGGTCCCTCCCAGGGCCGGATATCCGAGGCCTGGAAACGGTCTTCGCCAACCACAGCGCCCGTCAATTTGATCTTTTCGCCATTTTCCAGCAGCACGATGGGCGCTACCCAGGCGCCTTCGGTCAGAATGGTCCAGGTTTTGCCGTTAAAATCCCGGAGTTGCAGGGTTTGGTTGTCTGACTGTACGATTTGCCCGGCCAGGCGACCCTGTCCGGGGGCCATCCAGAGGCGGGTCTTTTTTTCCTGGATGCTTTCGTACAGGCTGATGTTGGTCGCAAAAGCGTTTTCCAGCCATTGCGCGCCGCCGGTCATGAAAAACGCCGTACCCAATAACAGGCTGAACGCCGCGCTGTAACCTGCCCGCCTGGCCAGGGTGAATTTGTAGCCCTTCCTGGAGTTCCGGATCCCGTAACCCGCCGTGACCAACGCCAGCAAAAGAAACCCGATCCAGATCAGGGGCAACAAACCCAGGAACATTTCCAGCCGGGAATGTGACAAGTGGCTGAGGACGTTAAAATCCGTTTGCTGAATGGCGAACAGGACGATGGAAAAGGCCAGGGCGCCCAGCAATACCGACAGGAGGAATCCGGCGCCAAACAGCCATTCCCGCAAAGTGAACCGCCATTTTGAAACCGGCTGGATATTTTGTGTTTTGATCGCGGCGATGAGTTTTTCTGAAGGTTCCATACAGGTCAGATTAAGAATCAAAAAATTCGGGTTGATGGATTGCCAACCCTGCCAATGCTTTTTTGGCCCGGTTGATCCGGGTAGCAACCGTGCCTTCCGGGATTTTTAACACGTCAGAGATCTCGGCGTAACTCAGATCTTCCATAAATTTCAATACCAGCACTTCCTTGTAGGGCAATGGAAGTTGTTTCAACAACTTCTGCACCTGCTCTTCGTCGCCGGGCTGATCTGGATCGGGGGCGGGTGTATCCGGGATGCCGGCGTACCGGCCTTCGTTCCAGGGCTGATCCGGTTTTTTACCGTATGAAGACGCCTTGCGCCAGTAGGAAACCGCCTGGTTGTGCACGATCCGGTAGATCCAGCTCGACAATTTCAGGTTTTGATCAAATCCGTGCAGGTTTTTCCAGATCTTGATAAAGGATTCCTGGAGAATATCCTCCGCTTCGGCTTCCGAAACATGGCTGATCCGCCGGATATACCGCAGGAGCTGCGCTTCATACCGCTGGTACAAACAGGAAAAATAATCCAGTTCCTCGAGGGATCTCCGGATGATTTCCAGGTCGTCCAGCGTTTTGCATTTTTCTTTTGAAACGAGCATGGGTATTAAAATAGTTGTTAGCCGTAAGTCGATAGTCGTAAGCCGGTTGTGCACCAACTTACGACTAAATGACTTACAACTTACGACTAATTGACTTACAACTTACGACTAAATTACTTACGACTAAATTACTTACGACTTACCATTCCTTCGTCCGTTTCCGTTACAATTGCCCGGGCAGTTGTTGCAATCGCCGTTACCGGGGCCCTGGTTCTGGCAAACGCCACACAATCCGGGGCCGGGTTCCATCGGGCTGTTGATAATTTCCTCGTAAAGGGCTGCACTAATGTAGATGGGTTCGTAGGTTTCGCCCAGGCGCGTAAGGTTTCTCGCAAACGCCCGGAGGTGATTGCGGGAGCCGCGGGCCAATTCGGCGAAGACAACTTCTATCGCCTCGTTGGTCACTTTGGGGTCTGCGGTGATATTGGCCAGGTCGTAAAGATCCAGGTCTTCGATTTTGGCGCCGGTTTTGTAAGCTGCTACGGGACTTACCAAACCTTCACGGACCAATGTCGTGTACATTTCCTGCAGGGTCGTGTTCTGAAATACCCCGACCGGGTTTTTGGCAACCGGGTCGGTCAGTCCGAATTTTACGATCAGGACCCTGACGGCTTCCATATGGCGGGCTTCGGCCTGTATGATGTTACTGAAAACCTGGGCACCCCATTTCTCGTAAAGTTTCACATATACGTCGTGGGCCAGTTTTTCTTCTTCGCGCATGAACAGCAACGCATCCGCTTCTTCCACGGACAGCGCTTCAGTCGGGTAATCGGTGGTCAAACAGGCGAACTGGTCCGTTTCGGGAACAGGTTTTTCCATGCCGTTCAGACCGCCATCGCATTGGACAAACAGCAGGGCAAACCCCAGCAGAATGCCAACGCGACCAATGGTTTTTAACAGTATCTTTCTCATGGCACTTGGTTTATGGTTGAGAAATGAATGATTCAACCATTGTTACGCGGGGTGGGGGGATTTCTTTCAGGTTTTTCAGGATTTTTATACCGATCCGATCGCTTTGAGCGATCGGATCGGTAGCGGCTACGGCCGATCCGACATCGAATAAGGCGCCACCCCCCTACCCCATCCCTGATTGGCCTTTCCACCCATCTCAAATTCCAGCTTCCCGCCCTTCAGGATCTCTTCATGCCCGATCCAGGTGCGCGAAAAAGGCTGCCCGTTCAGGTTGGCGGATTGGATATATACCTGCCCGGGGCCATTATTGCCGGCCCGGATCTCAAATTTTTTCCCGTTTTCCAGCGTCACCGTCGCCTTGTCAAACAGGGGGCTGCCGACCACGTATTGGGTTGTGCCCGGACAAACCGGATAAAAACCCAGCGCGCTGAATACGTACCAGGCGGAGGTTTGGCCGTTGTCTTCGTCGCCGCAATACCCATCGGGCGCCGGGGAATAGAGTTTTTGCATCACCTCGCGCACCCGATGCTGCGTTTTCCAAGGTTGACCGGCGTAGTTGTACAGGTAGGTCATATGCTGGATCGGCTGGTTGCCGTGGGCGTATTGCCCCATGCCCATGATCTGCATTTCCCGGATCTCATGAATGACAAACCCGTAGTAGGATTCGTCGTATACCGGCGGCAGGGTGAACACCGAATCCAGTTTGGCGGCAAAACGCTCCGGCCCGCCCATCAGGCCGATCAGTCCGGCCACGTCCTGGAAGACCGACCAGGAATAATGCCAGCTATTGCCTTCGGTAAAGGCGTCACCCCATTTGAACGGACTGAACGGGCTTTGGAACACGCCGTTCCTGTTTTTACCCCGCATCAGGTTGGTCGACGGGTCGAAGAGGTTGCGGTAGTTCTGCGCCCGTTTTTTGAACAGGTCGATCTCCGCCTGTGGTTTTTTCAGGGCTTTGGCCAGTTGCCAGACGGCAAAATCTGCGTAGGCGTATTCCAGCGTCCGGGCCGCGTTTTCGTTGATGCCCACGTCGTAGGGCACGTACCCCAGTTCGTTGTAATATTCGGCGCCGAACCGGCCAACGGAGTTGACGGGCCCCTTTCCGCCGGTGTTTTTCACGATGGCTTCGTACAGGGTTCCGATATCGTAACCCCGGATGCCCTTGATATAGGAATCCGCGATGAGGGAGGCCGAATTGGAACCGATCATGCAGTCGCGGTGGCCCGGGCTGGCCCATTCCGGCAACCAGCCGCTTTCCTTGTAGGTATTGACGAGGCCCTGCATGATCTGGCTGTTCAGTTCGGGGTACATCAGGGTGAAAAACGGGAATACGGCCCGGAAGGTATCCCAGAAACCGTTGTCGGTGAACAGATAGCCGGGCAGCACCTCGCCATTGTAGGGGCTGTAGTGGACGATAGCGCCACGGGGGTCGATTTCATAAAATTTGCGGGGAAACAGCAGTACCCGGTACAGGCAAGAATAAAAGGTACGGATGTTATCGGTATTGCCGCCCTCCACCACAATCCGGCCGAGTTCTTTTTGCCAGGCCGCGTGGGCTTTGGTTTTGGTCTGTTCAAAGCCGTCGTTCCCGATTTCCCGTTGCAGGTTGAGGGCTGCCTGTTCCGGACTGATAAACGAAGAAGCAACTTTGACGTGCACCAACTCACCTTTCCGGGTCTTAAACCCGATGACCGCCCCCACATGATCGCCTTCGAGGGTCAGTTTTTGTTTCATGAGGACGGAATCGCTCCAGGTATGCGACAAATCAAAATCGCGGTCAAATTCCAGTACAAAATAATTGCGGAAATTGTCCGGCACGCCGCCGCTGTTGTTGCGGCAAAAACCGACAATCCGGCGTTGTTCCGGCAGGATCTGCACCATCGAGCCTTTGTTGAAGGCATCCAGCACGATAAAAGCCGAATCCGTTTCCGGGAAGGTGAACCGAAAATGGGCTGCGCGTTCGGTTGGGGTGATTTCAGTTGTAACGTCGTAATCCGCCAGGTAAACCCGGTAATAATGCGGGCGTGCGACTTCCGCCTTGTGCGAAAACCAGGAGGCCCGGTCTTTTTCGCGGAATTTGAGGCGGCCCGTCACCGGCATCAGCGAAAAGGCGCCGTAATCGTTGATCCAGGGGCTGGGCTGATGGGTTTGTTTGAACCCGCGGATATGGTAGGCGTCGTAGGCGTAGGTCCAGCCGTCGCCGTTGGGAGCGGTCTGCGGCGTCCAGAAATTCATGCCCCAGGGCAGGGCGATGGCCGGGTAGGTATTGCCGTTGGAGAGTTTGAACTCGGAGTCCGTCCCCATCAGGGGGTTGACCAGTTCGACGAGGTCGCGTTCCTGTGCGGACAAGAAGAAAGGGCCAAGGACAAACAGGAAAAGGAGGATTTTTTTTGTGGGCATGACGGATGCGGATTTGGATAAAAGATGCGGGTAAAATACGAGGATTATTTGGTTCTTTTGATCAACCCTGTGCTGTCCTGGGTCACGCCCGCCACGTTGGCCAGCTGCCACCCGTCGGGGAAGGTTACGTTTTCAACCTGCAGGTTGTAAGTTTGTGAAAACAAGGCCGTGGACAATCCGGCCCGGCTGTGAAGGAGTGTAAAGGCTACTCTTGAAAGTAATTTCTAACGCCCCTGCGCCACGGGAATCCCCCTTTGTATCTGCTGTGCTGAAACGGTAGAATACTTAAAGGATATTTTATGCTGCCTGCCGGCTATTTTGAGCAATCGCCGGACTTTATACAGCAGAATACCGGCTATTCCCTGCAGGCATTTTTTGCGGGGGCCTGTAAATACGAATGTCTGTTTTTGGTTTAGAAAATCGATATGGATGAGGCGGGCTTTCGGCGCGGCGCTGTATAAGGCTGCCAGCCGGACGGAGTTGGTACCAAAAATCAATTTTGGGTTGCCGTAAACTTGCAGCGCATAGGCTACGCAGCCCCATACAAAAAAATTGATCCCGGTTTTTTTCCGGCAGGCGGGGTCGATCCAGAAGCAACACATTTCGGTAAACGGCTCGGATATCCTGACTTGTTGGTAAAGGGCTTCGCGGTGTTCGGCCCCCGAAAAAACCTCAAGGGTGCGCAATTTGTCGCCGCTGCCGAGCACAAAGCCGCCGATCATGCGGCCTTTCAAAGCGACCGCAAAAACCTGGTTGTTTTCGTAATAGTCGCGTGGGACGTTGAAGCCGGAGCACGACAAATAATTGGCTGCAAAAATATCGAGTTCACTGGAACGTTCGATGCGGCTGAATTTTGGAAGGTGTAACATGACGCAATTTTTTTGTGGTTATTATGTCACAAAGTTGCGCCGGATGCAGAGGGTGCGCATCCACATGTTGATGTGGAGGGGACTTGGGGACTTGGAGACTTGGTGACTTGGTGACTTGGTGAGCAACAATTGGCTGTTCTGCACACCTTTCACCCAATGGTTTACCACCGGTTCAATTCTGATGTAATCGCCGTTGATCAGGGTTTGATGGAAGCCTTTTTCATTTTCGAACACCACGCATACCAGCAAGGCCTCCACTTTGGTAATATGTTCTTTGAGCAGACCGTTGAGATTGGCGCGCGCGAAATATTACTCCCCCGCCCTGACCACTCTTAAACTTACCGGCCGCCCGTCCGGCCCGGCAGTTTTTAAAAGGTAGGCGCCCGCGGGCAAATGGCGCAGGTCCATTTCTACAACCGGTAAAGGATCATTGCCCTCTCCCAGGTCATTTTGAAAAATTAACCGGCCCATCATATCCAATATTTGTATCTCCTGCTTGGCATTCCGCACGGTCAACCTGGTGGAGAACGGGTTGGGATAAACAACCAGATCAGGCAGTTCGACCAGGGTGTTCGGCGGTTCGTTTTTCAGCCCGGCAGCCGGCAAACTCCCGACGCCAAAAAACCCCGGGTCCGTAAAAGAGGATAAATGGGCGGAATAGAATGGAGCGGCGCCGTTGGCAGGGCTGCCGGGCGACGCGCCAAAATCCCACGCCGAACCGTTCCAACGACCAATAAAACATGCGGAACGGTTGAAAGAAGGCAGTTCATCGGCTACATTCCAGAAAACAGTCATCTCCATATCATTATCGCCGGGTAGGGTTTCTGTAACCTCCCAGGAAACATCCGCCGCATTCGAGGCGACCGGAACTCCGCCGCTGCCCGCATCAAAAAAGTGCTCGAGGCAGCGGACGCCGACCTGTTCCGTCCCGCCATGTTGCGAGAGGACAACGGGGTTGTAGGTCGCGGCGTCATACCCAACCGGAAAGGTGAAGGGGGTTTGACCAAGGCCGGATTTTACCAGCTTTCCGCTGCCTCCGGTCAGGATATAGTTGTTTTCGTCAAAATTCAAGATTTGGCCGTCAGGGCCCAGGATAAGGTCGTTGGCCATCACGTCCACCCGGTTATTATCCGCCGTAAAGTACAGGGCAAACAGGATCGTCGTACCGTCCGTCAACAGAAGATCGGCGTTGGTTTTGGCGGTTTCGACCGTATAAAACGGCGCGCCGCCAGAGGTAATCGCACTGTTTTCCGCGCCTTTGAAGGTAACCGCAGAAGCGCCTGCAACAAAATAGGCGGAATTGGTCCAGTTGCCGGAGAGGACGTACCGGCCGTTGCCCTGGGTGGTGGCGTTGGCCGTATTGTGCATATTCCCGGAAATGTCGAGCGTGCCTTCGTTGGTCAGTATGCCGCCATTGGTATTGGTCACGTTGCGGTTGCTGTGGAGTATGGCGCCCGGGTTGATGATCAGGGTTCCGCCGGTTATATGGAGTTGGGCCGGCGTCCTGCCGGGCAGGCAACACAGCAGGAGGGCCGTCAACCCTAATTTTGAGTGAAGGATTTTTTTCATATTTGGAAAATTCGCCTTTAATAATAAAAATAAACAGCGCCGGTAGCCAAGTCGTTAGTGATGCCATCTCTGGCGCCGACCACCGCATAATCGCCTGAAATAGCGACACTTCTGGCAAAATAGGTGCCAGAAACCCTCTTTGAAGCGATAAGCTTGACCTGTTGTGTCCAGGTATTCCCGGAGCGGACAAAGATATAAGCAGCCCCTTGGTTATCATCTGCTCCATCAGCGCCAATAATTGCCCGGTTTTCAGAAATGGATACGCTAGAGCCAAAAAGGAAGTCTTTTGAAGGACCCGAAACGACGAGTCTGGCCTGTTGCGTCCAGGTATCGCCGGAACGGACGAAGATAGTAGCCGATCCGAATTTAACCAGGCCATTGCCATCATAAGGAGCCCCAATAAGGGCATAGGCGCCGGAAATAGAGACGCGGGAGCCAAAAAGATCCTTTTTTTCCCCGGAATCTAATTTTAATTTGACCTGTTGCGTCCAGGTGTCGCCGGAACGGACAAAAACATAGGCGGCGCCTCTTGCTTCGTTTTTCTGGGGCGCCCCGATGAGGGCATAGGCGCCGGAAATAGAAACGCTGATTCCGAACCAATCCAGTGCCGCCCCATCCGATGCAAGCAGCTTGGCCTGCTTCGTCCAGGTGGCGCCGGAACGAACAAAAACATAGGCGGCGCCGGCGTAATCGGCTTTGTCGCTGTCGAACACTGCGCCGACAAGCGCATAGTCGCCGGAGATGGAAACCGAAATGCCAAATTGATCATTCTTTTCCAATTCGGCAGGGACGAGCCTGGCTTGTTGGGTCCAGGCGCTGCCTGAACGAAAAAAGATATAGGCGGCGCCGGCGGCTTCGCCTTTCTCATCATCTTTTTCAACGCCGATCAAGGCATAATCCCCGGAGATGGAAACGCTGACTCCAAATTGGTTGCCTGCTTTCAATTCGGAGGGGATCAGTTTAGCCTGTTGGACCCAGTCATTGCCGGAACGGGTAAAAATGTAGGCGGCCCCGGCGTCTGTACCCTTGGCATCATCTCTGGGGGCCCCGATGATCGCGTAATTACCGGAGATGGCGACGCTATACCCGAATTCATCCCCGTCTTTTACATTCGAAGCGGTTTTCATTTCATTTTCAGAATTGCCGCCGGCCGGATTACCCCAAAGCTTTTCACTACCCTTGGTCAGGGACTTCCACTCGGCGCCGGTAAATCCTTCAAAGTCTTCGGTGGCGGGGTTCCAGCGGATGGTGCCCGCGGCGGGGGCGGGGCCAGAGGCGTCGGCAATTTTGATGGCGCCGCTGACTTCCAGTTTTTCGGTGGGTTCGCCGCCGCCGATGCTGACGTTGCCGTCCTGGTCCTCATAAACGGATGTGGATTTTACGAGCGCCGACCCATTCCACTTGGGCAGATAGTTGGCGGTGTTGGCGCCGACCTGGGGGTCGGTTTCGTCCGGTGTAAGGCCGCTCAGGTCCACAGCGGTCATTCCGCCTGCATCCGTGATTTCGAGCAGGTTGCCGTTGAGTACGGCAGCCGAAATATGTTCGTTGTTCGGGTCATTATCCCCGTCCTGGGAATCCGTGAGGTTGTTGGGGATGATAACCTGGCCGCCGGAAGCGGCAAACTGAACCAAAAACATATCCGTAGTACCCGAACTGGTCAGTTCAACGTCTCCGAAGGTCGCCTTACCGGTGAAAAATCCCGTAACAAATACATTGCCGGCGCCGTCCGTCGCAACGCCCCTGCCATCGTCGTCGCCGGTTCCGCCGCCTTTTTTTGCCCAAAGCACCTCGCCGTTTGTATCGCATTTCACCACAAAAA
Source organism: uncultured Lewinella sp. (assembly GCA_964558465.1). Taxonomy (GTDB): domain Bacteria; phylum Bacteroidota; class Bacteroidia; order Chitinophagales; family Saprospiraceae; genus JACJYC01. The sequence goes on from CAZLEF010000007.1 coordinate 38,573, forward strand.
TGTCGCTTTTCCCGGCGCTGACCAGGGAGACGTTTCCCAAATTGGCTGTTCCGTAAAAAATTCCTGTGACAAATACGTTGCCCGAGCCGTCCGTCGTAATGTTTTTGCCGGTATCATTGTTATTTCCACCATTTTTTTTCGCCCAGAGGATTGTGCCGTCCTCATTGTATTTGACGACAAACAGGTCGCTTTTTCCGGCGCCGGCCAGGGTTATATTATCAAAAGTTGCTGAGCCAAGGAAACTGCCGGTCACAAAGACATCACCGGCTTCATCCGTTGCCACTCCATAGCCGGTATCCATACCGGATCCGCCGCCCTTGTTCGCCCAGATCGCTGTGCCGCTCGCATTGTATTTTGTAATAAACATATCTCTGCTGTTCGCCGTACTGCTCAGGGGTAAGCCGTCAAAAGAGGCTGAACCGGAGAAGCTCCCTGTCAGGAAAACGTTACCGGACGCATCCGTTGCGAGGCCGTAACCGGTATCGCTGCCATTTCCGCCGCCTTTTTCCGCCCAGAGTACCGCCCCCGCGCCGCTGTATTTGGTCAGGAAGACATCCTTGCTCCCTGCGCTGGTTAGGGTATTGAGGTCAAAGGTCGCCATGCCGGAAAACTCCCCTGTTACAAACACGTTTCCAGCGCCATCCGCAGCGATGCCAAGGCCTTTGCTCGAACCGGTTCCGTTACTTTGTCCGGCCCAAAGCAGGGCGCCGTCCGCTTTGTATTTTACGACGAACATCGTATTGATCGCCGTACCAGTCAGTTCGATATGGTCGAATGTTGCCTTTTTGGCAAAATACCCGGTGACCAATATATTTCCGGCGCCATCCACAGCGACGCCGCTACCATAATCTTCGCCGTATCCCCCGCCTCTTTTTGCCCATAAGACCTTTCCGGCCCGGTTGTATTTTACGATGAAGACATCTTTGCTTAACGAACTCTTCAGGGTGATGTTCCCAAAGGTTGCCGTGCCGCTGAAATAGCCGGTTACAATAAGGTTACCCGCGCCATCCACTGCCATACCGACGCCGGAGGCGTTTCCTTGCTTTCCGCCCTGTAATGCCAGCGCAGGAAACTGGTCGGCGGTCAGGCTGCGGCCACAATCCTTGTACCAGGCTTTGCCGGTGTAATAATTGAAACAACTGTCGGTGGTATTGTAGATGATCAGCCCGGTTGCGGGGTTCACAATCGCATCCCGCTGGTCGGTGGTCAGGCAGGGCATTTTCAGGCCCTTGTCGGTACTCTGAATGTCCAGGGCCGCGCTGGGGTCGGGCATTTCGGGGCCGATGCCGACATTGCCGTTATCATCCTCCTTGACGGAAGAAGAACGCACCAGCGCTTCGCCGTTCCATTTGGACAGGTAATTGGCGGCGTTTTCCCCTACCTGCGGGTCGTTTTCTTCAGGGGTGAGGCTGCTCAGGTCCACGGAGGTTGTGCCGCCTGCATCCGTGATTTCAAGCAGGTTACCGTTGAGAATGGCGGATGATATGCGTTCGTTTCGGGGGTCCGTATCTCCGTCCTGGGTGCCGGAGAGGTTGCTGGAGGAGAAGATCCGGCTGCCTGAAGGGGTGTATTGCACCAGAAACATATCTCTTTCTCCCGCGCCGGCCAGGGTGATCCCGTCAAAAATTGCATCGCCTGAAAACTGACCGGTGATCCAAACCTTGCCCTGCCCGTTGGTTGTAATTCCGTAGCCAAAGTCGTTGCCGGCCCCGCCGCCCTGTTGAGTCCAAAGCACAGCGCCGGCCACATCGTATTTCACGGTGAACACATCCGTCAGCCCTGCGCTGGTCAGGGTGGTGGTTTCAAAAGCCGCCATACCGGCAAACTGCCCGGTGATCAATACATTGTCGGCGCCATCCGCAGCGATGCTTCTGCCCCGATGGTTGCCGGTTCCGCCGCCTTGCCTGGCCCAAAGCAGCGCACCGTTCGCATCGTATTTCAAGATAAAAACCTCTTCGTTCCCCGGATTGGCGAGGTTGATGCCGCCGAAGGTCGCATTGCTTGTAAAAAACCCGGTGACCAATACATTGCCGGCCCCATCGACAGCGATCCCGTAACCGGCGTCAAAGAGGGTTCCCCCGCCTTGTCTGGCCCATAGGACGGCGCCGTCCAGGGCGTATTTTACGGTGAATACATCCGCGCCCCCTGCGCTGGTCAGCGTATTGCCTCCGAAAGCGGCTGTACCGGAGAACCGCCCCGTGACATAAACATTGCCGGATGCATCCGTTGCGATGCCGCCGCCGCCGTCAAGGTCGAAACCGATCCCGCCGCCTTGTCTGGCCCAAAGCAAGTCGCCGGTTGCATTGTATTTCGCGGTGAACATACTCCAGCCGAACGAAGCGGTCAGGGTCGTCTGGTCAAAGGTTGCCGAGCCGAAAAACTGCCCTGTTACCAACACATTTCCGGCCCCGTCGAGGGCGACGCCGTACCCGGTATCCGTTCCCGTGCCGCCGCCCTGTATTGCCCAAAGCCCCTGGCCGGCCGCATTGTATTTCACGGTGAACATATCCTCGCTGCCTGCGCTGCTGGTCAGGGTGGTGTTTCCGAAGGTAACCGTACCGGAGAATTGCCCGGTTACGATCACGTTACCGGCTTCATCGTTTGTGATTCCGACGCCTGTTGCCCCGGCGCTTTGTTCTGCCCATAACACTTTGCCGGCCGGGTTGTATTTTACGATAAACATACTTGTGCCGCCCGGGCTGGTCAGGGTGGCGGTTCCAAAAGTAGCGGCGCCTTCGAAAGACCCGGTGACATAAACGTTGCCGGCTTTGTCGGATGAAACGCCGAAGCCGGCGTCAAAACCGGCCCCGCCGCCCCGGGTTGTCAGGGCCGGAATATCATCCGCGGTTAGGCTGCGACCACAATCCTTGTACCAGGCGATGCCGGTGTAATAGTTGAAACAACTATCGGTGGTATTGTAGATGATCAGCCCCGTAGCGGGGTTCAGGATGGCGTCCCGCTGGGCGGTGGTCAGGCAGGGCATTTTCAACCCCTTGTCGGTACTATGGATATCCAGGGCGGCGCTTGGGTCGGGAGTGGTCGTACCGATACCGACGTTGCCGGACTGGGAAAAGGCCGGAGAGCTGAACATCAACAGCAGGACAAGGGGAAGAAAATGCCAGGTTTTCATATTTTTAAATTTGGAAATGAAAAAGTTATTCTTGAAAAGATGAGGTTTTGAGGGTCTTCATTTCATTAGTCTGTTCCCTAATCCGTTTTCTCCACCACCATTCTCACCTCTGTCCGGACGAGTTTTCTTACGGAATTGATGCGGTGGTTGATATGGCCGGAGGTCATGCCGGGGTAAGGGGTTAGTGATTAATTATTGGCCTGTCTCGTCTAACACCAAACGGACCTCCGCCCGGATCAAATCGCCTGCGGCAGCCGTTTCGGCGAGTAATTTTTCGATATCTTTCCCTGCGTGCACTTTTTCAAACCAGGGAATGGGGTTTTGCTGGTTCAGGAGTTGTTCCATGTTGGTGTACAGGTCCACGGTGGCGTGCTGATAGGCGTCGGCGCTGCCGTAGGGCAGCAGTTTGTCGATCAATACCCAGCCCTTCATTTTGCCGTCCTTGTGGCGGGCCTCATGAACGGGCTTCCAGATCTCCCTTTCCACCCGCAGGTGGTCGCCGGCAGTGGCGCCTTCGGGGATGTCGAAATAGTTGAACACCAATACCCTGGCCGTATTCACATCCCCGGCAACCGTAAGGTCGGTATGGGCCCAGATTTCGGATTTTACACGCGTCCGGATTTCATTGGTCCGGTCCACCAGCGCCCGTTCTTCCGGGGTGAGAATGGCGTTCAGGTCGGGTGTCGGCCAGTTTTCAATAAAGTCAGCCAGTTGTTTTTCCCCCCGGAAATTGGTGCGGGTCACGTAGTTGTAGGGTTCGTTTGCGCCGGTTGGGTAAGCCACCCGGGTAAGTTCCCAGAAGCCGTATTTGCCGGCTTTGATGTTGGCCTCGTGGATTTTTTTCCAGGCCTTTTCCAATTTCAGGTATTCCTCGTGTTTACCGGGTTGCACCTGCATGTAGTCGAAGGCGTAGTAGCCCTGCGGCTCGTTTTCCTGTGCCGCAAGCGGATAGTGGGCGAGGCAAAGCATTGCCGTCAGCCAAAAACATTGGATGATTGTTTTCATGGTTGAAAAAAATTAGGTTAGCGAATCACCCCGGAAATTCGCCGTATGCGAAATCCAGGCGTTTCAAATGGTTGTTTGAATACAATTCCCGACTGATAGGAGAGATTGAGTTTTATCGGGACAAAGGTGACCCGCTGCGGCCTGCCGCTCAACTACATTTTGATGTGGGGGCGCAAATATTGGTTGCGGCAGTTTTCTGACGCCTTTCGAAAGGATCTGGTGCAAAAATGCAGGTGGTACAGGAAAAACACCCGCACAGGATTTGCAAAAATCTGGACAGGATTCGCAAAAACCAGACCGGCAGTCAAAAAATGACAATCTGCGCCACAGGTCCGGTGGAATCCTGGCGCCCGCTTGATAGGGAATTACGGGAGTGGGGCGGCTGGTAGCCTAGTCAGTTTGTTGTCTGTTCAACTCCATCATGTACTGCCGCTACAAGCGTTTCAAGGTTTATATCCTTTAGCGTTTTGAACTTTATGCAATAGCCCGTTACACTAGCCTTGCCTATTGTTTTCCCGTAGGTTTCAGGCAAATACTTTTTGTCTTCAATTCCCATAACATAAACCGATATTCCTGTTGTGTTTGCACTAATGCCAATTTGATAAAACTCTTTGGTTTTTCCGTCAGCATATTTTATGGTTTGAAGTCCATATCCTATTTGCGGATTAGTAACAATTTTTCCTTTATCGTCTTTGCCGTCAAAAAACCATAGTTTACATTTCGGCAACGCCTGAAGCATGCGTTGGTGTAACTCTTGTACATCAGACCGCTTTGGTTCAGACAGGCTGTCAATATATTTTTTGACTTGTTCTTGTACGGTCATGTTTCCATTTGTTTTCTTTGAATAACCAATGAGGTAACTACCTAGCCCCCCAAAGCTATAAAAAATTGGCAGAATAAGGTTAACCTGGCAGGCATAAAATCCAGGGTCTTATGGGAGGAATTTCCAGCCCATACGCCGGAATGAGAAAGACCCTGCCTACTGTAAACATCCGGCAGGCAGGTATTTCCGGAGGTGAAGTTTTGTACATGGACAAGGAGAAAGCCAGGTTGATCGGGTGCATCTGCGCTGTTTGCGGCTGCGTTGGGCTTGCGGGTTGGGTTTGCCGCAAATAGGCGTAGATGCTTTGTTCAGCAAATTTCTCTTTCATTTCTTATCTCTCTCAGTTGCTATCAATTAACTCCTGCACTTTTTTCTGAATAAACCCAACTTTATCCTTTTTCACCTCTTTCAACATCGCTTTTCTATCCTCCGGAATGGGATAATATTTTTCAGCCCACAGGTTTATTTCTATCATAATGGGTAGCAAATCAATCCCTTTCCGGGCTAGTTTATACAAAACTTTTGTTTTACTTTCGGGGTGGTCTAATTTAATAATAAGTTGATTTTCCTCTAACGCTTTCAGGCGAGAGGCTAAAATATTGGTGGCGATTCCTTCAGGTGATTTCAAAAAATCTCCATACGTACACCCGCCTTGACTGTCCATTAAGTCCCTGATAATCAACAATGTCCACTTGTCTCCCCATACATCCAGAGAGCAACTGATGGGGCATTCAGACCTTTGCTTTACATATTTCATAAAAAAAAATTTGATTAAATACTTGCATTTTGCAAGTTAATGATCTTACTTTTGTACTTGCATTTTGCAAGCAAAGATATTTTGATTCATTCATAAAAGCAAAAAAAAGTGGCACAAACAATTTTAATAACAGGCGCATCATCGGGCTTCGGGTTGCTGGTTGCCCAAAGACTTCACGAAAATGGTTACAACGTAATAGGAACAAGTCGTTACCCTGAAAAAGTCCAACCCTCTTTGCCGTTTAAAGTCCTGGCGTTGGATATCACAGATGATAATTCGATTCTTTCTTTTGGCAAAAAGTTGTTCAAGCACATCGAGCAATTAGATGTATTGATTAACAATGCAGGATTCTACTTGTCAGGACTTGCCGAAGAAACAACAATTGAGCAAGGCAAGAAGCAATTTGAAACCAATTTTTGGGGAACGGTCAAACTTACCAATGAATTATTGCCCCATTTTAGGAAGCAACGTTCTGGGAAAATAATCACCGTAGGCTCAATTATGGGTTTGCTTAACTTCCCAAGTGCTGCCTACTATGGTGCATCCAAACACGCTTTGGAAGGCTATTTCAAGTCATTGCGGTTTGAGTTGGATGAATTTAACATCAAAGTCGCAATGGTTGAGCCAATGGGCTTTAAAACCAATATTCTCCATAGTTCGGTAGCGGCACAAAGCATAATAAATGATTACGATACTTACCGAAATAAAATTGAACAATTTTCAAAAGATTTATTTGAAAATGCCCCCGAACCCACTCCAGTAATCAATACACTTATCAAATTGGTTGAAGAAAAAAAACCAAAATTTAACCACCCTGTCGGCAAAGGGGCATCGGTATTCCTTGCCATTCAACATTTTGCCTATAAAGCCTTTGAAAAATCAATTATTAATAATATAAACAAATTCAAAAATTAAATAAAAATGAAAGGATTTGTTCTAAACCGATACGGCAAAAAAGAAAAATTGCACTTAACGGCAATTGCTGAACCAACATTAAAGGAAAATGAAGTATTGGTTCAAGTTCATGCTGCGGGTGTAAACTTGTTGGATTCTAAAATAAGAGATGGCGAGTTTAAACTCTTATTAGCCTATAAACCGCCCTTTGTTTTAGGGCATGATGTGGCAGGTGTTGTTTCAAAAATCGGCTCAAAAGTTTCCAGATTTAAAGTTGGCGAAGAAGTGTATGCACGACCCTCCGACTTTCGAATTGGCACTTTTGCCGAGTATGTCGCTGTCAAAGAGCCTGATTTGGCTCTGAAACCCCAAAACTTGACTATGACAGAGGCTGCTTCCATTCCATTGGTAGGTTTGACGGTTTGGCAGGTACTTGTTGAAAAAATGAATATTAAAAAAGGGCAAAAAATATTCATTCAGGCAGGTACAGGCGGAGTAGGTACGTTTGCCATTCAGTTGGCTAAACACTTTGGGGCTTTTGTAGCAACTACAACAAGTGTAGCAAATACAGAATTGGTAAAAAGTTTAGGCGCTGATGTAATTATTGACTATAAAACACAAGATTTTGAAACCATACTAAAAGACTATGATTTTGTTTTGAATAGTCAAGATACAAAAACGCTTGAAAAGTCTTTAAAAATCTTAAAGCCAAACGGAAAGGTTGTTTCAATTTCGGGTCCGCCCGATGTTGAATTTGCAAACGAGATAGGCTTGTCTTGGTTTGTCAAAATAGTCATGCGCTTGTTGAGTTTTGGCATTCAGAGAAAAGCCAAAAAATTGAATGTCAACTTTTCATTCCTTTTTATGAAGGCTGAAGGAAAGCAGTTGAGCGAAATAACGGCTTTGATTGAGTCAGGAAAAATTCGTCCTGTTGTTGATAAAATATTTCCATTTGAGAACACGAATGAGGCGATGGCTTATGTTGAGTCGGGTCGTGCAAAAGGAAAAGTTGTAATCAAGATAAAATAAATCTGCTTTCTTGTGGAACCTTTTCAAAAAGTTGGCGGGGCAATCTCACCAACTTTTTTGTTTCTTATTTCGCCGAACTTTTAGCCGTGCATACGCCACCCCCGACAATACTCCGCCCCACCCGAAGCAGCAAAGCGGGTGGCGGATGAACAACCCCCACTACAAGCGGGGCCGATGCCATTATGGGCATCGCATCCACTCCCCTGGTCTAAGGCCGTGAAAGAAACAACTGCAAAATACGCCCCTTGCAGCGGAAAAGCAAATATGGAGCCCCGAACAATTGAAAAAAACGCCATCAACCAACGGTTTATTCATCAATTGGATGCATTCAGGCTGTTAATTTTTGGACTGGGTAATTACGCTATTTTATTATTTTACAATATTGATACGTTCAATATAATTTATGTCTCTTGATGAAGTTCCTACTTGGATTTCATAAGTTCCAGGTTCCATTTTCCATGCTCCATCTTCCTCGGACCAATAAGATAATTCTGAAACAGGAACCTGTAAGTAAAGGGTAGTCGATTCTCCCGCCTCCAGATTTTTTGTTTTGGAAAAAGATTTAAGCTCTTTGACAGGTCTATCAATTGCTGAATTAGGTTTTGAGGTATAAACTTGAACCACTTCTTTACCGGCTATATTTCCTGTATTCGTAATCGTTGCTTTAATGGTAATGGTATCATTGTTCAACTCTACCATTTCATTGCTGTATTCAAATGTAGTATAACTCAAGCCGTAGCCAAAAGGATAAGACACCTGTAAATTCGATTTGTCAAAATGCCGATAGCCTACATAAATTCCTTCTTCATAATTGGTAAAATCCTTGTTTTTGATATTTTCATCTTTGTGTCCTGTAATTAGATCCATCATATTTATTGGTTCACCGTCCAGAGGAAAATTGGCATTAGAGGCATGGTCACTTAAGTTTACAGGAAAAGTCATTGGTAATTTCCCACTTGGATTGATTTTACCAGTCAAAATATCAGCTACAGAATTACCACCTTCCTGCCCTCCTTGCCATGCCAATAAAATGGCATCAGGCATAGATTTCCATGATGCTGTTTCTATAACGCCTCCAATATTTAACACCACAATGACCTGCTTGCTTTCTGCATGAAAGGCATTACAGGTATTTATTATCATCTCATGCTCTTTTTCAGAAAGTAAAAAATCATCCTTTTCCACCCGGTCGCCTCCTTCCCCACTATTTCGACCAATGGTAATAATACCCAGATCTGAATGGGCGGCGATTGATTTCAACTCGTCCTCTGAATAGGTAATGTTCGGCGGATTATAAGGTGATAACATGGCACTGATACCTTCAGGCTTCTTGAATGCTTCTTTATTATTTGACTTATGAGTTTCATAAACTTTTTTAGCGCTTTCGTTGATTTCAAAACCTGAATTTTTCAAACCTTCTTCTAAAGAAATCGAATATGCTTCGTTAACATCGCCAGAACCCGTTCCTCCTGCAATAAAATCATAAGAATACAGACCTAATAAGGCGACATTTTTTGAATTTTTAATCGGAAGAGTTTGCTCATTTTTTAATAAAACCATTCCTTCGGCTGCTGATTGCCGAGTAATATTAGCATGAGCTTTAAGGTCAGGATTATTGCTGTATTGATAATTTTGCATTTTTTTGGATTGAAAAATCAATTTTAAAATGCGTTTGACCGCCGTATCAATTTCTGCTTCAGTAAGTGTTCCGTTTTTCGTCGCTTTTTTCAATGCTTTCCATTGGCGATTGGTACCCGGTTCTAAAAGGTCGTTGCCGGCTGTTATCATTGCTGCCGCATCATTCCCCCCAAACCAGTCAGACATCACCAATCCCGCAAATCCCCAATCATCACGAAGAATATTCGTAAGCAGTTCTTTGCTTTCGGAAGTGTACGTACCATTGACTTTATTGTAAGAGGACATAATGGTCCACGGTTGAGATTTTTCGACAATGATTTCAAAACCTTTTAAATAAATCTCTCGCATGGCTCGTTCAGAAACAATCACATCATTAAAGTTTCGATTAGTCTCCTGATTGTTGGCTACAAAATGTTTAACCGAAGTTCCGACACCTTGCGATTCAATGCCGTTCACCATAGCAGCACCCATAAATCCGGTTAAAACAGGGTCTTCGGAATAGTATTCAAAGTTTCGACCACAAAGGGGATGCCTGTGAATATTTGCACCCGGTCCTAAAATTACGTCAATTCCGTATTCACTAGCTTCCGTTCCCATTGCAGTTCCGACTTCGTTCACTAAATCGGTGTTCCAAGTAGAAGATAACAAGGTCCCAATTGGAAAAGCAGTACAATAATAAGTCCTATCTTCGCCCTTTCGCTTCGACTCAATCCTTAATCCGGCAGGACCATCCGACAAGTATACGGTCGGAATGCCCAATCGAGGTGTTGGCACTATTGTGCCTACCGCACCTGCAACGGCTGAATTACCTTTGCCCATTGCCGAAGCTATTCCGGAACCTTTGAGCAAATGGATTTTTTCTTCCAACGTCATCTGCGACAATAAATCTTCCACTCTTTCATCAGTGTTTTTTCTGGAGTCTTCGTATATGTCGAGTTTACCATTTCCGTTTCTATCCAAAAAGGTATAACCATCAATTGTTCTTTCCTTGATATCGGTTTTCTCTGTATAACCTTTTTCAAAATTCAGAAAAGTTGAATTCAAATACCACCAACCTCCCAGTCCTGCAATTATTACTAATAGCAGGATGATGCCTAACACTTTTATGGATGTACGAATAAATTTTTTCATTTCAAATTATTTTAGAGGTTGTTTGGATTTTCATGGTGTGACGAGATCGAGCATTTTGTCTTTTATAATCCCTGCCAACTTATAGCCGTGCATACGCCGCCCCCACCAACACTCCGCCTTTCCCGAAGCAGTTAAACGGGTGGCGGATGAACGACCCGCCCGGATTCGGGCCGGGAGCCGCTTTACCCGATGCAACGGGCGCAAACCAAATTGTCGGTCAACAAGCCACGCGAACTCCATTTTTTTAGAGATACGCCGGCGAATTTTAGTTCGTTCATCCCGCTTAACATTCAGGGCACGGATCTCAGCATACTTCTTCTTGGCCATGGCCATAAATTCTTCCTTTGCCCTCTTTTTGGACGCTAAGATAACGTGAATTTTGGATAGCGGTCTGCTGCGAAACGGTCCGGCGGACCGGCATCTAACCCACCGAAGCAGATGGAAACAAGCGATCAAAACCGGTTGACCGCCCGGGTTTCTGTTATCTTTTTAACCTTTTGCGGCGCTTCTGGCAAAAGATACCGGACCTACGGTCCGGAAGCCCAGTCATTTGGACGGTATTACAAAGATATCGGACCGCTGGTCCGACCGTGTTAACTTTTGGACTGGGTAATTACCGTACTTATAGTTAAAATATTCTTTCAAAAGACTTGCCAGTGAAACGATACACACCATTGGGACCTCCGCCAAACCACAATTCACCTGTTTTGGTTTTGTAAATAATCCAGGTAAGGTCACCATCGAGACCATCTTTTTTGGTAAAATTTTTTATAGTATGCCCATCATATCGCCACACACCTGACTCTGCTGTTCCAAACCAAATATTCCCTGAAGCATCTTCTCCAATGGAAAAAACTCTGTCCAAGGAATTACCTTTGGTGTCTTCTTTTCTTAATTGATGTTGTTTGGTAAAATGGATGAATTCTTTGCCATCATATTTTAATACTCCGATGCCCCCAATTGTACTACCCCCAGAATTATTTCCAATCCATAGATTACCTTTGCTGTCTTCCATTATGCATCGAATATGCAAAGATTCGGTTGTGCCATTTAATCCTAATGAGTCATTATTAAAAATTTTTAATTTCTTACCATCATATCCAATCAATGCACCATAAGTTCCAAACCAAACCATTCCATTTTTACTTTTTACAAAAGGCGTTGAAATTGAATAGCCGTTTTCCTCTCCTGATTTTGGTTTTATTGGGAAGGTGCGGTAATAGAGGTTTTTTCCGTCATATTGATACACTCCCGAATTCCCTTCAAGCTTATTGTAACCAGCAGTTTCATCGCCTTTAAACCATAGGTCGCTATCCGTTAATTTCCACCCGTTTTTTGAATCATAATTTCTTTCATTGTATATAGTCATTTCTTTACCATCATATCTACTTAACCCAATTCCACATTCAAACCAGATTATGCCATTCTTATCTTCATAAATACTTCTGACCTGATTATTACTCAATCCGTTTTCTGTTGTGAAATATTGGAGCTCCCCATTCTGAAGCATACACACACCTTCGTTATGACTGCCGAACCAAGTATTTCCCTTACTATCTTCTAAAATTGAACGAACTCCGGTTGTATATTTCAACCGTGTGGCGCCGATTCCACTACTAGTGGGCTGGGTATTACTTTTAGCCTGTACTATCTGATTTTGCTTATTTGATTGACTTTGATTATTGCAGGAGATTGTTACAGCAATCAAAAATGTGTAGCAAAGGATAAATATGTTTTGCCTGTCTGATTTTACTTTCATTCTGACGGTGTTTTTTTGGATGACGCACAACGGGTGCATGACTGCACACCGCGAAGCCTAGGAAGAGGTTGGCAGCCATGCAGAGTTATCATCAATATTTTATTAATTTTTTTGTACTACCGAATTGACACCCTTTGCTATCAACCAATTGACAAACATAAAATCCGGGAGGCAAGGTGCTTCCGACATTTATCTGTTTCTTATTTGCATTAATTTCTTGCGAATGCATCAGTCGTCCGTTGATGTCAAAGACTTTAAAAATGGCCGGACTTCCATGCTGATAAAACTCTACGATGAATTCCGCATTGGTTGGGTTGGGGTAAATGTTCCAGTCGAAATTATTGCCTGGCTCGCTTACCAAAGTCATAATGCTTGACTTGACCCTAATATTATCAATATAAAGATTATTAGTCTGGTCAGCGGTATAGTTGAATTGAAATTGTACATCATTTCTCCCGCGAAATTGCGGTGGGATGATGAAGTTGATTTCTTTCCATTGGTCTGGATTGTTTGGGATATATACATCAGCTGAACTTCCAATAGTTGTTGTCTCTATCTCATCACCAAGAAGCAACCCAATAGACTGTTCGGTGTTTACATCACGGCAGTTGTAACTGGCCACAACGCGGATGCCTTTGTTTCTTGGAAACTCTTCACCCCTATGAGATAGATAAAATGAAAAAACACTGTCTTGCGGCCCTATCTCAAACTTTTTTGTGATAAAGCGAAGGCGGTAATATTCACCAACTCCTCTTTTACATTCAAGTGACTTACTGCTATTAAATCCAGCAGCATTACTTATTTTAAAGTTGACGCCACCAGTAACTTGAAAAACAGCGCCAACGTCATCAATAGAATTAGCGGTTTCAAAGTCTTCTCCATTGCCACCACTTACATACGGAATCCCATCAATCGCTTGAATCTTGACACTTCTGGTTATCGTGTCGCTTCCAAATTCATTTGACGCAACTAAGGTTACTTGATACAAACCAGCATCTGGGTAATTTACGACAACCTCTGGACTGTTTGCCATACTTGGTGTGCCTCCGGGAAAAAACCATCGAAGTGAATCCGAAGAACCGTTGAAACATCTTTCTTGAAACTTTACTTCTATATTGGGTTTACAATAGATAAAATACGCCTGATCTGTAGCAAAATCAGCATTTGGTATTGTTGGGCAACTAAAATTAGAATTCCACTGGTTGACACCTGTAAACTCCAAATTGGCATCAGTCGACAAGTCTTTACGGTCGGGACGTGTGTTTAATATGTTCTGCATCCGGGTATTCTGCCCATTTGTAAACATTGTACGACAGCCCTTATCACCATAATCCATAAAATTACAAAATATATTGCCATTTGGCCCATTATTGCAAGTAACAAAAGGAAAGTTGCTAAAACATTTCCCTGAAGGTCCCTCTTGGTTGGGCGTGTCAGAAATTCCATCGCTATCTGAGCAACTTAAAACATCCGGCCCCGTATCTCCCCATATATGTCTCAGGTCAAGCCAATGCCCTACTTCGTGGGATATTGTTTCACCAGAAGAAATGCCATTTTGAGAGAATAGCAATGTTTCGTGCGATAAAAAAATAGCGTTCATGCCAAGGTTAACAAAAGAACCAGGAAACGTCCCATAGCCAAGGGAAACTACATAGATGTCATTACCTTGGTATCCTGTCAAACTTTTAGAAACGAAAACGTTCAGATATCTCTTGTAATCCCATTGATAGGGTTCCAATGGCTCTGGTAAAGCGAAGCTATTGCCTAGCACGAGTGATGTCAATGGAGTGTAGTACCTGTTTATCCCATCCGTACAATTCCCTTGCGGGTCTTTGGTAGCCAGTACAAATCTTACATCCACATCTGCGGCAATATTTTTAAACACTTCCGGCGTTTGAGGTAAGTTTTCGTGATTTCTATCAAAGTCTTTGTTCAGTCGCTCCAAAGCCAGAAGTACATTTTCTCTGGATATATTTTCCAGACCGGATTCATGAAAAATATGGAAAACCACAGGGATGATTTTTTCAGTATTGTCAGGTATAGTCTGCACTATGTTTCCATCACTTGTACCTGATGAGTAGGCAGGTGGAATTAAGTGCGTTACGCAGGGAACTACTTCGTCAAAACCCTGGGCAGCCAGTAATGAGGCTACTGTACTTAGGAGAAAAAGTAGAACGTTCTTTTTCATATGTTTTGCTGTTCGTTTTAATTCAGCAACTTATAGCCGTGCATACGCCGCCCCACCCGAAGCAGTTAAGCGGGTGGCGGATGAACAAACCCCGCTACAAGCGGGGCCGATGCCATTACGGGCATCGCATCCACTCCCTGATCTAAAGGCATAAAAACCAAGTGCAAAATACACTTGTTGCGGCTGAAAAGCAAGCCTTTGTACTCAAACGAATGAAAAAGAACATCATAAATCAATGGTTTATCCGGGCGGCTGATACCCCAGGCTTTTTTGCAGCCCAAAAAGTTTCGTTTTCCGATTTTGGGTGGACAAAATACCATAATAGCGGATTTTCTGGAATCCTGGCATCGCCGCCCCTGAAGTGGCCCGAAGAAAGAAATATGGATCATCCGCGATAAACGCTCGGCGGTTTCCCGAATTCCTGGTGAAAAGCCCTGGAAAAGTAATTCGGGTCGTTAAAACCGACGGCATAGGCAACTTCGGAGATATTCATGCCGGTGGTTTCCAGCAGTTCCTTTGCCCGGAAGAGGCGGATTTTGCGGATGAAGGCGTTGGGCGGCGCGCCGGTCAGCGCGGCCAGTTTCCGGTAAAATTGCGACGGGCTAAGCAGGAGGGCGCGGCTGAGTTGTTCGGCGCCGAGGTCGGGATCGTCGAGGTTCTCAAGGATCGTTTTCCGGAGTTTCTGCAGGAAGATATCTTCCAGGGTGGGTTCGGCGACTTCCGGGCGCCGGGGCTCGCTTTCAGACCCGCCTCCGATTATTTTTGCATACCTTTTTTGCAGTTCCCGCCGTAATTCCAGCAATTTTTCCAGCCGGACAAAGAGTTCCTCCTTGTTGAAGGGCTTCATCAGGTAGGCGTCGGCGCCGGTTTTCAGGCCCGCGATTTTATCCGCCTGCGTCGCCCTGGCCGTGAGCAGGATAATGGGGATATGGCTGGTGCGTTCATCGTTTTTTAATGTGGCGCATACTTCGTAACCGTCTTTTTCCGGCATCATGACGTCGCTGATAATGAGATCAGGCAACGTTTCCAACGCCTTTTTGATGCCGGCTTGCCCGTTGGAGGCCGTATGGATTTCGTAATCTTTCTCCAACAGGCCGACGATGTAGGCGACCACGTCGGCGTTGTCCTCGATGACGAGCAAAAGGGGCTTTTCGCCCGCCTGCGGCGAACCTTCTTCCATTGTATTCCCGGTATCGGGCAAATCCGGCGCAGGCGCCAAATGACGGCCCGAAGTCACAAGAAAACCGGAATCCGGTTTCGGCGTATCAGCACCCAGCCGAACGGGCAGCAGCAGCGTAAAGGTCGTGCCTTTTCCGGCTGCGCTCGTCACCCGGATATTGCCGCCCATCAATTCGACCAGTTCTTTGGTGAGCGCCAGGCCGATGCCGGTTCCTTCGCCCTTCCGGGTACTGGTATGGTCGGCCTGGAAAAAGCGGTCGAAGATATGCGCCAGGTGCTCCTCGGGGATGCCGATGCCGGTATCTCTCAGGTTGATTTCCAGGTATGGCCGGCTGTTGTGTTCCGCCTTGTCGGCCTGCAAGACCACCTCGCCGCCCTCTCCCGTGAATTTCAACGCGTTGGACAGCAAATTGTAAATGATATGCTGGATTTTCACCTCATCGTAGTCCATAACCAGATCCGGGATGGCAGAATAAAAGGCCAACTCCACCTTTTTTTCCTGGGCCATAGAGTAAAAGGATTCGGTGAGGTACCGCAGGAAACGGATGATATCGCCTTGCACCATATCCATTTTCATCGTACCCGAATCGAGCTTCGAAAGGTCGAGCAATTGATTAATGAGCCTGAGGAGGTTTTTGCTGTTGCGGCGAATGAGTTTCCGTTCGTTTTCGTGCCCTCGAATATTGTCGGTCATCCCCATGATGACGGTGAGCGGCGTGCGGAATTCGTGGGTGATATTGGTATAGAGGCGGCTCTTGAGGGTGTCCAGTTCCTTCAGTCTTTTTGCTTCGGCCTGTTCCAGCCTGCGGTTGAGCTGGAAATGGTAAAAAAGGAAAATGGTCATCCCGATCAACAGGTAATAGGCCAGGAAAGCCCACCCGGTTTTGTACCAGGCCTGCAGCACGGTGATGTGGATGGCCAGTTCGCTGGAGGGGTAATATTCTTCTATCAGCCCACCCCGGATACGCAGGAGGTAATCGCCGGGGGGCAGGTTTTCATATTGCAGCCGGTTGTTGACGCCGGGGGCTGACCAATCGTTTTCATAACCATCCAGTTTCCAGGTGTATTTGTTCTGTCCGGGATTCCGGAAATCCGGGACAAAAAATTCGAGGGCGAAATAGCGGTCCCGGTGGGTCAGGCGGATGTTTTTCAGGTCGGTCAGCCCGTTTTGCTGAACAATGAGGGAGTCCCTGGCGTCGTCGTACCGGCTATAATGGGTGAGGGCCACCCGGAAGACTTCATCGAGGCGCGAGTTTTTCACCACTTCTTCGGGGTGAAAGGCCATCACTTCACCGGTGATGGCGCCCAGGTAAAACGTACCGTCGGAAGCGACAAAGGCGGGGAGGCGCAGGAAACCTGTCCTGGCAAAACCCGGAAACATGGGGTAGCGGGTGAGCCGGCCCGTTTTCAGGTCAAGCCGGAACACGCCGAGGCTGGATACCAACCAGATATATTCCTTGTTTTCCGGAAGGATATGATAGACTTTTTTCAACGGCCCGACCGTCGGCAAAGGGTGATAGGGCTGGAGGTTGAGGGAGTCCAGATCCCGGTCGAGCCGGATCAAACCCTGCTCGGAATCAGCTGACAGCCAGATTTGCCCCTCCTCATCTTCATACATATCGGTGGTGAAGGCGATCCGCCTGTCTTGCCGGATTACCTTTCCGCCGGCAGTCATTTCGACGAGCCCCTTGCTCAGTCTGCCCAAAAGGAGCGTACCCCTGCGCCGGCTGTACATCAGTTTTCTGAACTCCACATTTTGCCCCGTGGCGATGGAATCGGGTAAAACGATCACATCCCAATCCGGTTGGCCGGGTTTGTAGGCGAACAGCTTGTCCGGGTTGGGGGCGTCGTATTGAAACAGCTTCCCTTGTAAACCATGCGCCGCCACCCACCGCCGGTGGGTTTCCTTGTCCGTTGCCGTTACCCAATGGTCAGTGAACGTTATTTCATCCGTGAATCTGCGGTGCGCCCCCGTTTGTACATCCACCACCCGGTCGTTTACCAGCAGCCGGCCCTGATCGAAACCCATACTGTGTTGTAACATGGTGGCGCTGCCTGCCGTCGGGTTTACCAACCGCATATTCCCGGCGCCCGGGTCGAGCGCCCAAAGCGCCCCTGTGGAAGCGGTAAAATAGATGTTTCCGGCGTCGTCTTCCGCGATACCGCTGATATTGCAATCGCTCTCCGGGCAACCGCTGTCCATGGTTTGGGTGATGTTGTATATTTTGAAAACATCTTCCACCAGCATTTTGGAAACGCCGCCCCGGTTAATGATCCAGATCTGCCCGGAGCGGTCGCGGAACATCCGGAGTATTCCGCTTTTGTAAAACGGGTAATTCCCTTTTTGCTGCAGGATGGATGCCGTAAAATCCTCGAACGCGCCGGTGTCGTTATTTTGCCGGAAGAGTTTGAACGGCGCACCCGAAAACCAGAGGTGCTGCCCGTCGAACCTGAATTGCCCGAAGCGGCCGCCCTGGGTCAGAAGGTCGGAGCCGGGGTACCGCTCAAAACCCGCCATTTCCTTCGTTTTGTAAAAAACAGCGTACTCGTTTTTCACTTTATCCGGCGTGTAGCTGACCCAGAACGTTCCGCCGGCGTCTATCTCAAAAGACGGCGCCATGGGGTCGGGTCCATAAGGCAGGTGAAAGACATTTGTCCGGCCGCGGATATCGTACTCGTACACCTTGTTTTTGACTTTCACGTAGTAAAAATCATCCCGTACCCGTACCTCATCATAGTACCATTCCGGCAGTATCGTATCGATGGGGGTGAACGGCTGCCCGTTCTGAGAACTTAAAATCACCAGGTCGGGGCCATAACTTTGCCCCCATGCCTTTCCGTTTTTTCCGAATAAAACCCGGACAATTTTTGCGTTTTCCGGGACCCGGATAAGCGTATCCGTTTGCCAGGTATAGGGGTTGAACGAATTCAGGGTATGGTTTTCAAAAACGAAATGACGCCCGTCCGGCCCATTTTGAAAATTGCACCGGAAAGGCATGCCGGGTATTTGATCGTGATCGAGGGTGCGCAGGGTTTTCCCGTCATAAACATGGATGTACCGCTGATCGGGGTTGGTCAACCAGATCAGGCCTGTGCTGTCCTGGGTCACACTGGCCACGTTGGCCAACTGCCGCCCGTCGGGGAAGGTTACGTTCTCAACCTGCAGGTTGTAGGTTTGTGAAAACAAGGCCGTGGAAAGGAAAAACAGGAGATACGGGAAACCGAAGCCGCCCAGGCGCCTGAATGCCAGGTATGTTGAACAGGTGTTTCTCAAAATCGTATGTTCCCGGTTTCGTTTTATCTGCCCAATATAAACCATCCATATGATTTCACAAAATTTGGAACCGCCCTGCAAATGAAGGGCAAACGATGCAAGGACCATCAGGCGCCGGCCCCTGAACGGAAAACCCCGCAACACGAACCATAAAATACGTAGCTTCGCCCCATGTCCGAATCCCCACTTTCATTGCGAGGGCAGATGGGTTATGTCTGCGGTATGCTGGGCTGGTCGATCATGACCAACATCGTATCGGTGATGTTGATCTATTTTTACGTACCGCCCAACAATTCGAATCTGTCGGTGCTCGTCCCCCAGGTGACCGTGCTGGGGTTCTTTACGTTGCTGGCCCTGATCGCCGCCAGCGGCCGGCTGCTCGATGCGGTGACCGACCCGCTGGTTGCTTTTCTGAGCGACCGTTCCCAGCACCGGCACGGCAGGCGCATCCCTTTTTTGCGGGCGGCCATCGTGCCTTCCACGGTATTGGGCCTGTTGATCTTTGTGCCGCTGGAATACCAGGAAAGCTACCGGAATGTATGGTGGCTGGCCTTCGTCCAGATCGGATTCTACCTGTCGCTGACCTTTTATATCATTCCATACAACGCGCTGTTGCCCGAGTTGGCGGACGGCCCCCGGGAGAAGATCCGGCTGTCCTCGCTGCTGTCGCTGGCCTTTGTATTGGGTGTGATCATTTCTTCCCAAACGCCGGGCCTGGCCGATTGGATCCAGCAGGCGCTGCACCTGGAAAAACGCATTCAGGCGTTTCAACTGGCTATCGGCGGGCTGTATGTCCTCGGCGGCCTGTTCATGGTAGTCCCGATACTGGTGATCGACGAGCAAAAACACTGCCGGAGCAGCCCCGTCACTATCCCGCTGAAGGAAGCCCTCAAACATATCCTTTCCCACCGGAACTTCCTGGTCTTTATCGTGGCGGATTGTTCCTATTTCATCTCCCTGACCATCATCAGCAGCGGACTGTTATACTTTGTGAAGGTGCTGCTGTCGCTGGAAGAGTCGATCGGCGGGCAGGTGATGTTTGTGCTGGTCATGGTTTCCCTGTTGTTTTACCCGCTGGTCATCCGGCTCACCCGGCATATTGACAAACGCAGACTGATGCTCTGGTCGCTCTTCTTTCAGGGTTTTCTGCTGATGGGCATTTTCTTTTTTGGCAAAGTACCCCTGCCGCCCACCTGGCAGATCTTCGGTTTTGCCATTTTTGCCGCCATCCCCGCCGCTTTTCTCGGCATCCTGCCTTTTGCCATCATCGCCGAGATCGCCGAACACGACGGCATCCGGACCGGCCAGCAAAAGGAAGCCCTGTTTTTTGCGGTGCGCAATTTTTCCACCAA
This sequence comes from uncultured Lewinella sp., assembly GCA_964558465.1. Lineage (GTDB taxonomy): Bacteria > Bacteroidota > Bacteroidia > Chitinophagales > Saprospiraceae > JACJYC01. The sequence continues at coordinate 58,732 of CAZLEF010000007.1, forward strand.
ACTCGGCCAAACCGTCGGCATCATGATTTTCGCTATCCTCACCCTTTTTGGGAAAGACCCCCTCGATGATATGGGCATCCGGCTGGCGGCCGTCTTCGGAGGAACGATCTGCCTGGTCGCCGGATTGATTTTTGTAAAGTTCAGGGAGCAATAAGGTGGAATGCCAATAAATTAAAAACGACTGCTATTTTTAAATTTTGAGTTTTGCATTTTGTAAATTGCCCCGTCTTTAATCTTTTCCATGATCGCCCAAATTAATCGAACTATGGACCTGAATACCAAGAACAGAAGGTATGATATCTTTATCAGTTCTACGCATGAAGACCTCAAGGAAGAAAGAAATAAAATTATTCATATCATTATCCGGTACGGCCATTTTCCGGTAGTGATGGAAAATTTTCCGGCAGGTCCGAAAAATATCGAAGCAATCGAAGAAAAAATTAAACAATCGGACATTTTTGTTATCCTTATTGGCGCCCGCTATGGCTCTAAAATCGCCTCAAACCGCACAGAAACCTATGTAACTTACGAACTGAACCTCGCGGAAAAATATGAAAAACCGATTCTTCCGTTTCTTCTGGATCGGGAAGAGTATTTAAAAAAAAGAGAAGAGTTCAAGGAACAGGATCCGGAGCGAGCTTTTGATGAAGAATTAAGGGCTTTGCGCGATAGAGTGAAAAAACACCCGGATGGAACCGGCAGGGGTTTCAAATATTTCAAAACCGAGTCCGGATCAACCGGGGATCCGGAGCATATCGAGAATATTTTTGAACACTCCCTCAAAGAGGCAATTGACCGGCTCAAAGGCGAAGGAGGATGGATCAGAAGCGAATTATACGACGAAATCAGGAATAATATCATTCTCAATCCAACAGCCAGTAAAAATCCGTTCTTCAAAAGACTTGCTACCCATTTAAACACCTTCGGCGTGTTAAGCCTGCGATGCAATGACAAAAATTCAGAGCTGAAATTAGCCATTTCCGAATGTTTCCTCGACCAGTATCTGGCAAAAATTATAGCACACGAAAAAAAGAATATCTTTTTTGAATCCGGATCTTCGATTGCCTATTTGTCTATGGTCTTCGTCGAGAAAATGAAAAAAGAATTCTGGGTCAGCAATTACGCCAATAAATTTAAATTTAATACCAATAATATTCTGACTTTTCTTGAATTCGTTTTTTCTGTCAAAGCGCATATTGAACTGCACCCTGACGGACCTCCTGAGCCCAAATACGGCGCTACCTTTGGCGACCTCATAAACCTGCCCAAACACGCACCTTCTGAAGAATCTTTTAAAATCAATGAAAAAGCAAATAAAGCAAAAAATGAAATCCGGGACTGGTTCCGGGAAAAATATACCGATAACGGACTTATTTTTTTTACCATTTCAGGCTTCGATCACAATAAAGATAATGGTTTCTTCGGCCCGCACGTCGGAGATTTCTATAATATGCTTTTTAAGAGGGGCATTGTGGAATCCGGATGCCCGGCCGTGATTTTTGCAGATGAAGATAAAATCATTGCTCCTTTTAAACCAGGCAATTGTTTCCAGATTTGCAGCAGCGACTTCACCTGGGAAAAGGTGATGGAAAACTCGCCGATAGCCATTGCCGTCGGTATCAGCTCCAGGGATAAAGGGGAAGAGTTGGTCGGCTTTTTGGAAGGCCTCGGGTTCCGGAATTTCGAGCGAAAATATCGTTTCGATACCGGTGAGCCTTCCGGATTGATCGTCAGCAATGATCGCTTTCAGCAGGTCTGGGCGAATAATTTAGCGGTTTGTTGATGCGTTGATTTGTTGATGCGTTGATTTGTTGATGCGTTGATTTGTTGATTCGAGAACGGCCGTATTCAAATAAACATATAAACACATAAACAAATCAACATTTCCTATCTTCCCCCCCAATAAACACCTTGAGCTTGCTGTCCATTGTCGGAATATCCATTACGCTGGTTTTGCTTGCGCTCATTTTGAGCAAAAAGGCCTCGGCGCTGACCGCCCTGATCGTCGTGCCGGTAATCGGCGCAATTGCGGCAGGTTTTGGGTTGGAAACCGCTCAGTTTGCCGTTGAAGGCATTAAAAATATTGCGCCCATCGCGGCCATGTTCATTTTTGCCATCCTTTTTTTTGGCATCCTCATGGACGCGGGTTTGTTCGACCCGATCATCGGCTTTATTCTGCGGATTGCGGGGAACGACCCGGTTAAAATAGTCATCGGGGCTGCGATTTTATCCATGATCGTCCAACTGGACGGCTCCGGCGCGGTCACCTTCCTGATCGTCATTCCTGCCATGCTTCCCCTGTTCGAACGGTTGAACATCGACCGGCGGGTGCTGGCCTGCGTCGTGGCCTTAGGCGCAGGAACCATGAATATTGTGCCCTGGGGCGGACCCACCTTGCGGGCTGCTACGGCCCTGAACATGGAGATTACCCGGTTTTACAACCCGTTGATTTTGCCGCAACTGGTTGGACTGGCGTTCGTAATTTTTGTCGCCTGGAGGCTGGGCAAAAAGGAATCCAAACGACTCAACAATCCGGAATTTATTTCCCAATCAGCCGTTTTCACTCCGGGATTAACGGAGGCGGAAAAACGAATTCGCCGCCCGCAGTTTTTTGGGTTCAACGCCTGCCTGACCGTCCTTGCGATCGGGTTGTTGGTGTCGGGCAAGGTTGCGCCTGCGCTTGTATTCATGCTTGCTTTTGTCGTGGCCATTGCCGTAAACTACCCCGACCTGAATGCGCAAAAGGAACGGGTGGACGCCCACGCCAAGGCTGCCCTGCTGATGGCCTCCATTCTGTTGGCGGCAGGCGTTTTCACGGGGATCATGAAAGAATCCGGCATGATCGAAGCGATGGCAAAGGACGCCGTTTCGGTTATTCCGCCGGGTTTTGGCCGGCATATTCCGGTTACGGTAGCTGTTCTGAGCATGCCGTTAAGCCTGATATTTGACCCCGACTCCTTTTATTTTGGCTTTTTGCCGGTTATTGCTGAAATCGGAAACGGACTGGGCGTCCCCCCCGTTTCAGTCGGGCAAGCCGCCGTCCTCGGGCAGATGACCACCGGGTTTCCGCTGAGTCCGCTGACCGCGTCTACCTTTCTGCTGACCGGCCTGACAAAAGTCGATCTGGCCGACCATCAGCGCTTTACCTTCAAATATGCGTTCTTCACCACGATTGTCATGACGCTGGTTGCGATTTTAACCGGCGTTTTTCCGCTATAAATTCATGTAGAATGACCGGACAAAAATCCAGAAAAATACGGATCGGCGCCGGCGCAGGGTATTCCGGCGACCGCATCGAACCCGCCGTTGAACTGGCGGAAAAAGGGCAGATCCAATACCTGGTATTCGAATGCCTCGCCGAACGGACCATCGCCCTGGCCCAGCAGCGGAAAGCCGCCGATCCAGAAAGCGGATATGACCCTTTGCTGGAAGAAAGAATGCGGGCCTGCCTGCCGGCCTGCCGGAAAACCCGGGCAAAAGTAATCACCAATATGGGCGCCGCCAACCCGGTAGCCGCTATGGGGAAAATCGCTGAAATTGCCGGAGAGACCGGTTGGAAAGGGGTGAAAATCGCTGCGGTCACCGGCGATGATGTGTTGGAGATGATCCAAAACCAGGATTTCACGACCCTGGAAACCGGGGAACCTTTAGAAAATTTTCGACATAAAATTCTTTCGGCAAACGCCTATCTGGGGGCCGGCCCCATTGTTGAAGCCCTTCAAAACGGCGCCGATATTATTGTAACCGGAAGAGTGGCCGACCCCGCGCTTTTCCTCGCGCCCCTGGTCTATGAGTTTGGTTGGTCATTTGACAACTATGACCTGTTGGGCAAAGGGACCTTGCTGGGCCACCTGCTCGAATGCGCCGGCCAGGTTACCGGCGGTTATTTTGCCGACCCCGGATATAAAGAGGTTCCGGATCTCGCCCGCCTGGGATTTCCCATCGCGGAGGCGGAAAACAACGGGTCGTTCATTATTACAAAACCTCCCGGATCAGGCGGCATGGTCACAACTGCCACCTGCAAGGAACAATTGTTGTATGAGATCCACGACCCGGCCCAATATCTGACGCCGGATGTAATTGCAGATTTCAGCCGCGTCCGCTTCGAACAAGCGGGCAAGGATGTTGTCCGGGCAGCCGGCGCTTCAGGTAAGCCCAAATCCGGGTTGTTGAAGGTTTCCGTCGGTTACCGGGCCGGATATATCGGCGAAGGGCAAATCAGCTACGGGGGGCCGGGAGCTGTCCGCCGGGGCCGCCTGGCGCTGGATATCGTCCGGCAGCGATTTCGGGATACGGGGTTGACTTGCGATGAAACGCGTTTTGACCTGATCGGGGTGAACGCTTTGTATGGAAATACCCTCGACCCGGGCGAACCGGCTGAAGTGCGCGCACGGATTGCCGCCCGAACCCCCGGCCTGCAAGACGCCATCCGGGTCGGCAATGAAGTGGAGGCGCTTTACACCAATGGACCTGCCGGCGGGGGCGGCGCTTCCAAATCGGTTCGGGAAGTCCTTGCGATCCAATCGGTACTCTTGGACAGCCGCCTGGTTGTTCCACAAATTCATTATCAATCGATCTGAATGAAATTACGTGAAATTGCCCATTCCCGGACGGGTGACAAGGGGAATATCGTCAATATTTCGGTGATTGTCTACCAGCCGGATCATTATCCTTTCCTGGTGGAATTCCTTACCGCCGAACGGGTAAAAACCTTTTTTTCCGGTATCGTAACAGGGGAGGTCGTCCGGTATGAGATCCCGTCCATAGGGGCGTTAAATTTTGTATTGCACGGCGCCTTAGGCGGCGGAGTCACCCGGTCTCTGGCCCTGGATGCACATGGCAAATCCCTTTCTTCGGCTTTGTTGGATATGGAACTGGACCGGGAATAATCAACCGGTATCAGGAATTTTTATGGTTTGAAAAATTTCAACACAAGCGGGATAAAATTCCGCAAGTCGGAGACTTGGGAGTAGCCGCGGGTTGATTTGTTGATGCGTTGATGCGTTGATTTGAGAACGGCCGTATTCAAATCAACAAATCAACATATCAACGGCTTGCCGCTCGTCCGAAAACAACCTTATCCGACCTAAAAACGAAGTGTTAAAGTATCGTTAAAAAAATCTCCCGAACCTCCGAAAACCCTTTATTTTCAATCGTTTCCCGGTTTTTTATCCAATTAAATTTTCAAAAAAAAGGCCATCGACCAATTGCCCGGACTCATCAGATTCCTCCTGGTTTTCATCGAGAATATTTTCAACTTTTCCGATACCCCCACACTTTTGACAGCAAAAAAAAAGCACATGAAAACAATCTTCAAAATCATGATCACCCTTCTTGCGGTATCCGGCTTTACCGCGTGTGAAAAGGAAGAAATCGTCAAACCCGACCCATCCGATGAAACCCCAATTTCCGTCAAATTCGGAGAAGACCAGTCTTTTGCCGAAAATGCGGGTCCCAAAACGGTCGAACTCATTTTCAGCAAACCCGCCAATCTGGACGGCGAACTTTCCATCCGGGTTGTTTCGGGTCCGGCCGGCGTTTACCAGACCGAACCGCCGGTAGCCGGGGGATTCCTTGAAATCCCGTTTGCTAAAGGCGATGATTCCGTTCACTTTACCTTTACGCCTGCGGACAATGATGTACAAGGTGGCGGCGCCTTTGTGTCTTTCGAGATTTCAGGTATCCCTCAAGGTTTTGTGATCGGCGAAAAACGGAATCTGGCCATTACCATTTTGGATGATGAGGTTTCCACCGTCGCCAATTTTGCCTCCGATGCCGGAACGGTCCTCGAAAACAAACCGGAAGGCGTAACGGTGAACATTTTCTTGTCCGCCGCTGCGACCCATACGGGAAAATTGATCATTCAACAAAGCGGCGCCTCTGGAAACAGCGCATTTATTGCCGAACCCGCTTTCAACCCCAACGGCATCCTTGAACTGACAGTTCCGGCCGGCGCAACTGCTGCAAGTTTCAAAATCGTCCCGGTGGATAACCCGTTGCTGACCGGCCATCAGACGGCTGTTTTTACCGTCTTGGACGCAACCGGCGGAGTGATCAGGGGAGAACAAATCTCCTTTGAACTGACCGTACTCGATGACGAACTGGTTTCCAAACCAAAGTCCTACGAAACGACCGGCGGCGGTTGGCGGTCCAAAAAAACTTACGAATACGATCAAACCGGCAGGGTTGCCAAGGTTCATTGGGAAACCGAAACACCAGGTTGGAGAAACGGCACGGAAACCTACTATTACGGTTCCAACGACCGGATCGAACGGATCAACCGATACCCGAACCACGACGAATATTTCTTCTGGGAAAACGGCCGGATCGTCCGCTCGGAAAATATTGAAAACGGGATAAAAAAGTCATACACGCTGTATGATTACGACCCCGCAGGGAATATTGGCGGCAAAACTGATTTCCACCGCCAGGCCAACGGGGAGTATAAACAGGGATTCATCTTCGTCTACCTGTATACCACCGACGGGAATATCTACAAACAACTGGTCTATAATCTGGGTGCAGACCCCGAGAATCCCGAACTGATCTCTACCCGCAGCTATGAACATTACCTCCAGCAGACCAATCCCTTTCCCACGTTCGAAGTGATTCCGAATGTGAATGGCCAGCCAAATCTGCCGCAGACGTACCGGCTGGAAGAGAATGGGGTGAATTTGCTGTACAACTTCACCTACGAATTCAGGGAGGATGGCTCTCCAACCAAAAGAACGGCCACAGGGCCTTCGGGTTCTGAATCCACTACCTACCAATATTATTGAGGATAAGCGGTTGCGAAGGATACAAAGATTATACCCTTTGCAACCGCTTCTTTTTTTCGCCGGCACATTGCCCTCTCTCACCCTCTCACCCCTCTCACCCCTCTCACCTTTCATGCTGAGCGCAGTCGAAGCACGCTCACCACACCACCCTGCCCCGGAACACCGTCATCTCCACCACCGTATGATAGATCTCAAACCTGGAACAGGTAAAAATATCCCGGTCCAGCACGATCAGGTCGGCCAGTTTGCCGGCTTCCAGGGTTCCGCATTCGTTTTCGCGGAAGGTCAGCCATGCGCCGCCCTTGGTATAACCTTCAACGATGGTTTGTACATCAGCCAGGTGTTGAGCCGTCCAGGGTTCGCGCTCGACGCTGTCGGGGCCGCGGCGGGTGACGGCGACCTGCATGGCGTCGAAGGGGTCCATGGTGCTCACATCCCAGTCGCTGCCGAAGGCAAGTTTTGCGCCGGTTTTAGCCAGCGTACCGATGGGATACTGCCATTCCACCCGTTCCGGGCCCAGAAAGGGGGCGTTGAGTTCGGTCACGTAGGTATCTTCCAGCGTTGCCCAGAGGGCCTGGAAATTGGCGATCACATCCAGTGCTTTGAACCGGGGAAGGTCGTCGGGGTGAATGACATGCAAGTGGGCGATATGGTGGCGGCTGTCGCGCACGCCGTTCTGTTTGCGGGCGTTTTCATACGCGTCGAGGGTCATGCGGATGCCGCGGTCGCCGATGGCGTGGATATGCACCTGGATCCCGGCTTTGTCGAGGGCGGCGACGGCTTCGTTGGTTTCAGCCGGATCGGCGTTGGCTATGCCTGTATTGTCGTGTTGATGGGCGTAAGGCGACAACATGGCCGCCGTCGTACCTTCCACCACGCCATCCATAAAATATTTGACCTGGTTGAACTTCAGATCGGGAGAAGGATTTGCCGCCAGCCGGGCATTGTATTGTTCATTCAGCCGGATGGCTTCCTCGGCACCGGCTTTCCCTTTCGAAATATCGCCGTAGATTGAAATAGCGGCGTGGACGGTCAGTTCGCCCTTTTTGGCAAGTTCAAAATAAGCTTCGACGTATTCCGGCCCGGCAGAGGCTTCCACCAGGTTGGTGATGCCCAGGGAGTTGGCCAGTTGCAGCCCCTTTTTCAGGGCGGCTACCCGTTCTTCGGGGGTCGGTTTTGGCACAAGATTCCCTACCAGTCCCATGGCGTCTTCCCGGAGCGTACCGGTGGGTTCGTTGGTGCGCACGTCCCGTTCGATACGGCCATTGACCGGGTCGGCGGTTTCGGCGGTGATGCCTGCCAGTTCGAGGGCCCGGGAGTTGACCCAGGCGGAATGTCCGTCGGAGGAGGTAACGTACACGGGCCGGTCGGGTACAATGGCGTCCAGCCATTCCTTTCGGGGATTGCCGCCCGGGAAGGTCGCCAGCCAGAAATTGTCAGCCCGGATCCAGGTTTTTTCGGAGTGGGCTTCGGCGTACCGGTCGATGACGGCGAGTACGCTGTCCGGGTTTTGGATGCCGGTCAGGGTACAGCCCAGCAGGGCCAATCCGCCGGAGACCGGATGCACGTGGCTGTCGGTGAATCCGGGCAACAGGGTTTTACCCTGCAGGTCGATGACCTTTGTTTGTGGCCCGGTGAGTTTTTCAGCTTCCTTTTGGGTTCCGGCAAACAGGATCTTCTCGCCCCGGATGGCGAGCGCTTCCACTGTTGCGCCCGGCGTGGTCATGGTGTAAATGCGGCCGTTTTGGAAGAGCATATCCGCTGTTTCGGGTTGTTGGCAGCCCAGCAATAAACAGCAAAGGAGGAGAATGAGGAGGTGTCGCATGTTTTTGCGGTAAAGATAGGTTTTTGGAGGATCTGGAAGTGAGCGGAGTCGACAAGGGAACTGAGCGGAGCCGAAGTTCAGTTGTAACCGCCAGTTTCACCAAATTGGAGCCTGGCCAGCGCTTCTTCTTTTTTAACTTTTCCAACCATGAACAATCCTCCAATCAAAATAAAAATAAAAAAAAGCGCGGTCGGAATTATGGAATTCCAATTTACGCCTTCAACGGCATTTTCGGTTAATTTTTCAACGGTTCCGCTTTTGAGATCGCCCGCTCCAAAAGAAAAATTCACCAATGCGTGCAGCAATGCAGGAACCAGAACATTTCCGGTCCGAAGCATTAACCCTCCAAAAAATATGCCGATGGATGTTGCAAATAAAACCTGGGAAAAAATCCCCCAAAAATTATCCGGTTGCCTGAAAAGATTGACAAAATGTACGACGCCAAATATCAGCGATGACAAAATGACGCTGATATAAAGAACGTTTTTTTTATCCCTATATACATTTATGAATAGCGGCAAAACAATTCCCCTGAAAAAAAATTCCTCGACAAATCCAACCAAAAACACAGAGGCCGCAAACAGGAACAATACGATTGAACCGGCATTTTTATAGGCATCCAGATTGCTCAGAAATCCGATCAGGATAAAAGCGGAAGGGATGATTAACGCCTAAAGGTTTTTCACCTTCATTCCTTTTTCAAGGCCGTTGAATTTTTTGAATTCCAGTTTATAGATCAGCCCAACCAGGATGATCAGGAGCGTAAACCTTACAATCCCTCCGGCCAGCAGGCGGGCTTCCAGCTCCGCCGTGCCGAGGGAGTTCAAAAAACTCCTTAATGGTCGTTCCAGCCAAAGGAAGGCCAGAAAACCGGCAAACAAAAATAATATAATTTTTAATTCTTTTTTCATAAGGTAAAGTGTCCAGTCGTATGCTCCATCCGGTAAAGATCAAAACCCGCTGCCCAATAATCCTTGACGATCTCTTTCAATTCAAACCCGAATTTTTCGTAGAATTTATAAGCCAGTTGGGAGGTTCTGACCACAATCGTTTGAATATTGCCTTCATCCTTTATTTTTTCGATCCTGAATTTGGTCAACAGGCTGCCCAATCCTTTTCCCTGATGGTCCGGATGGAAGATATCCCAACTGATCCTGGCGACCGAGGGATCGTCTGTCAAATTGAACCCGCCGCAACCTATTATTTCCTTCTCCGTTTCCACCACATAATAGTGCCCGGCATCGACTTCCAGATAATGGATCAGTTCTTTCTCTTCGACAGGAGAAAAATAGGCGGGCGTATTTAACCTCAATAAATGGATCACTTGATCGTGGTCAGCTTGGGTGTATTTTCGGATAGTCATGGTATGTCTACGGACCTCACTTAATGAGCAATAACTGACTGTCCAGCACCCCGTTTACCCAATGTTTGACCATCGGTTCAATTTTGATATAGTCTCCGGGGTGCAGGGTCTGTTTGAATCCTTTTTCATTTTCAAACACTACTTCTCCGGACACACATACGAGCAGGGCCTCAACCTTGGTGATATGTTCCTTGAGATGTCCGTTCCGTTTGATCTGCAAAGACGCAACCGTTCCCTCCGTTCCTTTGAAAAACGGATTCGCTGAAACGTCCTTGTCTTTTTCGTGTAATGCACTGATGTTGTTCATTGCCCTGTTGTTTAAATGGTCAAAATTTCCGTTCACCGCAGCGTTTTTTTGCGAAACGCATCCTCCCAAAAGGGAACTCAAAAATGCTACTATCAAGATGTTCTTTTTCATGCTTTTATTTTTGAATTAACATAAGGATCGCCTTTTTTAATTTTTTTCAAACCCAACATATTCCTCCCTATCTTTACCGCCCAATATCCACCCGACATGCAGATCACCGCCTGGGCGCTCTGCGCCATGATCGCTGCCGCACAAGGTACATTTCTGGCCTTTGTGTTGGGCCTTAAAAAAGAAAACCGCCTGCCCAACCGCCTGCTCGGAGCGATGTTGATGTTGCTGTCGGTCACCCTGACGGAATGGGCGCTCTGGTGGACCGGCCTGATCGAAGAAGTACCTGCGATCAAAGGTATGACTTTCGGTTTTCCGTTGCTTTTTGGCCCGCTGATGTTCCTGTTTTATCAAGCGACATTCGAACAAAAACCTTTGTCTTACATAGTTTTATTCCATTTCCTGCCGTTTACGCTCGCCGTATTCCTGATGCTCCCCTTTTACCTGCGGTTTTTTGAAGACCTCTCCGAAGGGTTGAAATGGATCCCGCCCCTGACCCGCCGTCCCTGGTTTCCTGCGCTGATCTTTGCCCAGATGATCGGCTACGGGGTCTGGATCGGGGTCCGTTTCAGACCCTGGTTTCTGGAAAAAACCGAACTCCGGCGATGGCACAGGTGGTTGCTGGCGGCCTATTACGGAATAATCATCACCTATTTACTCTACCGGTTATTGCCCTTCCTCGGGCTGACGGCGCAGGAGTGGAAATATTTCATCGCTTTCAGTCTTACGGCCTTCATTTACCTGACTGCCTGGCTGGGTTATATCGAACCCCGTGTATTTGCCGGCATTCCGCTGAAAAAGGCCATCATTCCCGGTAAATATCGCAAATCCTCGCTTCACCCGGAAAGTTCCGCCGCCTTGTTTGCAAACGCCGAAAAACTGATGGAAGAAGAACAACTTTTCCGCGACAGCCGGTTGTCGCTGAACACTTTTGCAGCAAAACTCAATGAACAACGTCATCGCCTTTCACAAGCCATCAACGAACAATCGGGAAAAAGTTTTTCCGAATGGGTCAACGGCTACCGGATAACAGCCGCCAGGGAATTGCTCGCCCATACTTCAAAACGGGAAAAAAACGTGATCGAGGTGGCTTATGAAGTAGGTTTCAATTCGAAAAACGCATTTAACCTCGCTTTTAAAAATCTTACCGGCATGACGCCCACCGAATTCCGTCAATCGCGGATAAAAGGGTGAAAGATTATCGGATTCCCCGGATTCCCGATGATTTTTCCCCTGAATAAAAAACGCACGGCCTTTTTTTGCACAAAATTGATGCAACAAAACCTGTACTGTTATGATTCGTTACTTCATCATCCTCGCACTTGCTGCGGCTGTAGTGCTGCTTGGCGCCTCTTTCGAAAACCCGGAAAAAAGACAAAATCAACCGGCGCTGATCCAGGCAATGCTCCAGGATACCTTCGACCAAACCCTGGCACTGACCCGGCTCCGGGAATCCATCAAAGGTAAAGAGCACCTTCCGGCCGACAGCGTTTTCCGGAATATTCAAATGCTGAAAAAAATGCCCGCCGGCCGCCTGCTGGCCATCATGGAATTCGGATACAGTAAAAGCCTGGGCGTTACCTGCACCCACTGCCACAACCCCAACGCCTGGGAAAGCGAGGAAAAGCCAACCAAACAAATTACACGGGACATGGCGGAAATGGTCCGCATCCTCAACACCGATTTGCTGGGCAATATCAAAAACCTGGCAAAAAACCCGGTCGTGAATTGCACTACCTGCCATCGGGGACAGGTGAAGCCGGCTATTTCGATGGACTGATGTTGAATTGTTGAGGCGTTCATGCGTTGATCTGTTGATTTGGCGTGCCACGCCATCGTCGTGGTTGATTTGAAAACGCCACGCCTCGGCGTGGTCAAATCAACGCATCAACAAATCAACAAATCAACAATTCTTCAACAATCACCCAACCCGCACCCCGGTAGTCGCCCCGCCGGCCAGCGTCAGGTCCACCGGTTTGTTGGTAGCCCATGCGCCTTTGGTAAAGTCGGGGACCTTGATGGAGGTTGACCGTTTGGCCACGGATTTTTCGCTCAACGGCGCCACTGCGCTCCAGAGGGCGGCGTCGTACACGTCCTGGTCGAGCGGCAGGCCGTTGCGCAGGCAATCGATGAGGCGCCAGTCCATGATAAAGTCCATGCCGCCGTGGCCGCCGACTTTTTTGGCGATCTCTCCCACGTGTTTGACCAGCGGCGTGGTGTATTTTTCTTCCAGTGCTTTCATTTCTGCCTCATCCACCCAACCGTGTCCGAAGGATATTTTAGCCGGAGTGGGCCATTTTTGCGCGTACCCCTTGGCGCCGCTCACAATATGGATCCGGGAGTAGGGTCTGGGCGAGCTGACGTCGTGCTGGATCAGCATGGTTTTTCCCTTGTTGGTCCGGATGAGGGTATTGTTCATATTCCCCCGGTAAGGCTGGCCGACGTACCCTTTATAAAAATCGTCTTTAGCGGCCAGTTCGCGCGCCATCGGGCCCATATTGAAGTCGGCCGACTGCATGGAAACCAGGTAATCCATTTTATCTCCCCGGTTAATGTCCAGACATTGCGCGATGGGCCCCAGGCCGTGGGTAGGGTACAAACTGCCGTTGCGGCCGATGTTCTCTTTGATCCGCCACATGTCCACATAGTCCGTTTTGGAAAAATTCATGGAACGCAGGTCGTGGATATAGGCGCCTTCTACATGGATCAGTTCGCCCAGCAGCCCGTTGCGGGCCATGTTCAGGGTCAGCAATTCAAAAAAATCGTAGCAGCAGTTTTCCAGCATCATGCAGTGTTTCCTGGTTTTTTCGGAGGTCTCCACCAGTTCCCAGCACTCATCCAGGGTGGTGGCGGCGGGCACCTCTGATGCCGCGTGTTTGCCGGCCTTCATGGCGGCAACGGCCATGGGCGTGTGCAGGTCCCAGGGGGTGCAAATGTACACCAGGTCGAGGTCGGGGTTGTCGCACAGGTTTCTCCAGGCGTTTTCGCTGCCGGTGTATTCCATGGCTTTGGGCAATCCTTTTTCGCTCAGTTGTTTCTGGCTGGCGGCCACTTTTTCAGGCAGTTTATCGCAGAGGGCCTTGATCTCCACGCCTTCGATATTGGCAATCCTGCGAACGGCATCCGAACCCCGGTTGCCCAGACCAATGAACCCGATCCTGACCGTCTCAATTTTTGGCGCTGCATAGCCGCACATATTGAAAGCGGGGGGATTTAAGGGTATATCCTCCAAAAATTCAGGCACGGAACCCAACACAACCGTACCGGCGCCCGCGGTGGTGATGTTTTTTAAAAAATTTCGTCTTGTTGTTGACATCGTTTTGTTTTGTGATTTGGCAAAATCAGGAATCAACCCTGCGGCATCTCCTGAAAAGCTAACAAGTAATTAGTCGGAAATATTATGATAATGTATTGAGAAGTTTGGCATGGTTTGGTATGGTTTGGAGGCCAACAATCCCAAACCATACCAAACCATAATAAACTGTCCCGACATGGTTTCAAAATTTCCATCAAAGAACTCAGAATATACTTATCTATGACAACAAATTTAGAGGTTTTCCTTTAAACCATAACGGATATTAATATACGGCCCGGGCAGTCTTTAGTGTTGAACCACAACCGCCCCAACGCCTTTTTCCCCCAGCATTTTCTGAAACGCCGCAAACTCCCCCTTCATCAGCCTGTCCAATTCCGATTTGACTTCGTTCAACCTCGTTTTCAAAACGGCATACACCTCCCGATGTGAGTCGGCCGGACGAAAATCGGCGGTCGCAACGGCGCCCGCAAGGTACCCCAGCTTTCCGACCAGCATCGCAGGCCACCGCACGTCATCCTGGCCGGTCCCCGTCAGTTTGAGCTGCACCAGTTTGCCTTCTGTATTCACCAAAAGGCTGTCCATCCGGGCGATTTCCTTCACGATGTCCTTGTGTTCATTTTTTCCCGCCAGCACGTCGCGCAGGTCGTACAATTGCCGGCGCGTCCATTCGATGCCGTTGACGATCCCGGCGGCCTCATTCTGATCGGCGTACAATTGGGCCAGCATTTCGGTCTGAAGGCGGATATCTTCCAGCGTTCCCTCCGAATGCGGGTCTTTCAGGATATTGATTGTGGAGGTGAAACTTTGGTCGCCCGCAGTCATGGCAACGGTGTATGTACCCGGCGGCACGAGGTAGGAGCGAAACTGTCCGTCGGGGGCGTTGCGGGTCCGGTTTTTGTCCAGCGGGACCCAATCGGCGCCCTGCGGTGTGGTGCGCATCACGATCTGTTTGGCGGGTTTGCACTGCAGGTCCCACCACCAGCGGTTGATGCCGGCCGCCGGTTTCTGGCGCTCCGTGCGCACGGTGTCTCCGGCTGAGTTGATGATATGGATCTTCACGCTGTCGGCGTCGGATGCGGCCCAGTAATTGATAGACGCCCCATAAGGCGGATCCTGCCCGAAGGAGGGTTCGGGGAAGAACTGCATCGTGGCCGTGATGTTCTGAAAACGGTAAACATCCTTCGGTTTGAACAGCATGGCCTTGGTGGTCGCGGCCTCTTTGGGCAATTGCTGCAACGGCGAAATATCATCCAGTATCCAGATGCCGCGACCGTAAGTGCCCACCACCAGGTCGTTGAAATGTTCCTGCACGTCGATCCAGTACATGGGGGTATGCGGCAAGTTGCTCATGAAGGTCTGCCAGGTTTCGCCGTCGTCGAAGGAAATGTAAAGGGCGGTTTCGGTACCGAGGTACAGCAGGCCCTGCCGGACCGGGTCTTCCTTGATATGGCGGCAATAGTTCAGGTTGCCGGCGGCGATGCCTTTGGTGATCTTTTTCCAGGTTTTGCCGTAGTCGGCGGTCTTGTACACGAACGGCTGAAAGTTCCCGACCTCATGCAGGTCGACGGTGAGATAGGCTTTGCCTTCGCTCCATTTGGAGGCGTCGATGTTCCGCACGCTGCCCAACGGGGGCAGATCGGGGATGTTTTTGGTGACGTTGGTCCAGGTTTTGCCGCCGTCCTGGCTGAGGTGTACCTGGCCGTCGTTGGTACCCGCCCAAAAGACGCCTTTTTTTACAGGCGACTCGTCCAGGGCGTAGATCACATTGAAGTATTCCACACCGATATTATCCGGCGTCAGGCCGCCCGACCGGGTCTGTTTGGTTTTGTCGTTCAGGGTAAGGTCGGGGCTGATCACTTCCCAGGTTTGCCCGCCGTTGGTAGTGCGGTGTATCATCTGGCTGGCCACAAAAACCGTGTTGTGGTCATGGGGAGAAATCAGCAGTGGGAAGGTCCACTGGAAGCGGTATTTCACTTCAGCCGCCGAATGCCCGGCTGTGAATTCCGGCCAGATCTCCACCTGCCGGAACTGGCGGGTCTTTTCATTGAACCGGGTCACCACGCCGCCCAGGGCGCCGAACCCGGATGCGCTCGACCAGACGACGTCGGGTTCGGCGGGGTCGGGGGTAGCAAAACCGCTTTCGCCGCCGCCGACGTCGTGCCACATGCCGGTGGGGATGAACCCCTGTCCAAAAAATCCGCCGACGCCGCTCCGGCTGGGGCCGCGCATAGCGGGGCCGTCCTGGCGGTTGGTCAGCACGTTGTAGGGGATATGGTTATCGGTGGTCACATGGTACAATTGCGCGTTTGCCAACTGGATGCGCTGCCACGATTTGCCGCGGTTGGTGGAGATGGAAATGCCGCCGTCGCCGGAAACAATCATCCGGTTGCTGTTGGTGGGGTCGATCCACATATCGTGGTGGTCCCAGTTGGGTTGGGCCAGGAAGTTCAGAGGTTCGAGCGTCCGGCCACCGTCGATGCTGTTGTAAAAGGAGGCGGAGATAAAATAGACCTCGTTGGCGTTGTCGGGCGATACGGCGCAGCGGGTATAATAGGCTTGCCGGCCGGTCATATTGCGGTCGTGGCTGATCAGTTTCCAGGATTTCCCTTTGTCGTCAGAGCGCCAGAGCTCGCCGGTTTCCGGTTTTTCACCCAGGGTTTCCACACCGTCGCCGGTTTCGATGAGGGCGTACACCCGGTCGGGGTTGGCGGGCGACATGGCCAGGGCGATCTTGCCGACGGGGCCTTTAGGCAGGCCGGCGCCCTCGAGTTTGGTCCAGGTGTCGCCGCCGTCTTTCGACATGTGCAAGCCGCTGCCGGGGCCGCCGCTGGTGCGGTTCCAGGTGCGCAGGGAGAGTTGCCACATGCCGGCAAACAGGATGCGCGGGTTGGAGGGGTCCATGACGAGGTCGGAAGCGCCCGTATTTTCGTCGACGAACAGGACCTGTTTCCAGGTTTTGCCGCCGTCGGCGGTTTTATACACGCCGCGGTCCTTTTGGGGAGCGTAACCGTGACCGACCGCTGCGACCCATGCTGTATTGGGGTCGGAAGGATGGACCAGGATGCGAGCGATCCGGCCGGTGTTGTCGAGGCCCGCGTGGGTCCAGGTATCTCCGCCGTCGGTCGATTTCCAGACGCCGTTGCCGATGGATACGTTGGAGCGGATGAAGCTTTCGCCGGTGCCGGCATAGATCACTTCGGGGTCGGAGGGCGCTATGGCCAGGGCGCCGATGGCGTGTACGGGTTTGTCGTCGAAGACCGGTTTCCAGTTGAGGCCGGCGTCTTCGGTTTTCCAGATGCCGCCGGTGGCCGATCCGCTCAGGTAGACCTGGTCGTTGCCGGGTATGCCCACCGAGCAGACGACGCGGTTGCCGACCGGGCCGATATGGCGGAATTTGAGTTGGGCGGTTTGTTCTTTGGTCAGGGTTTGGGCGGTGGCCGCAGGCCCGGACAGAAGAAAGAGGCCGGACAGGAGGATGCCCCACAAGGGGCTGAAGGCAGGTAGCTGTCTCATGTAATTTGGTTTCGTTTGTTCGGGGAAAGGTAGGGATATTTTTTTATGCCGGCAACTGGGGTGGATTTGAAGTTGCAAATTTCAAATTGCGGTGGTTGGAGTTCGTGGCGGAAGGCTTGGGAGAGCGGGGGGCTTGCTTAACTTAATGGTGTTGATTCGTTGTTGGTCAGTTTAAGTTTCATCTTTTTTTCAGTAGTCTATAAACTATAAACAAAGGAATTAAGGTAAGAAAACCCCAACTGTTCGCCACAAGACTGTAAATTATTATTCCAACCAAAAATCCAATAAAAAATGCATCTACTATGGGCGATGATTTGATTTTTTTTGCATCTTCCATCAATTCTTTTTCAGATAATTCAGATAATTCTTTTTGGTTCATTTGATTAATTTGTTTTGGTTCTTAACAAGTTTCAACTTTGATTTTGTCCTTTATAATAGCCGCCAGCTTAAAGCCGTGCATATGCCGCCCGCGGCAACACTGCGCCTTACCCGAAGCAGCTAAGCGGGTGGCGGATGAACAAACCTTATGGGCTTCGCATCCAATACCCCGGACGAAGGCCGTGAAAAAACCATCCGCAAAATACGCCCTTGCTGCGGAAAAGCAAGTATGGAGACCCGAACAATTGAAAAAGAACGTCATCAATCAATGATTTATCCATGAATGGGTTGCAACATCTCCTGCCGGGAATATTCCCCGGAATTAAAAATTGTCAACTTCATAATTCAATTCTGTTACTCCGTTGCTAAATTGTCGAGTAGTTGGCAAAAGTTTTAAATTTATTTTGTCTTTAATGCCTTTATACAGCGAAACACCTTGTCCAAGAATGATTGGGTTTACAAACAACCAAAAGCCATCTATCAAATTTTGTTCAATTAGTGAATGGGTTGCTGTCGGACTACCAAAAAGCAATAGGTCTTCACCTTTCTGTTTTTTGATTTCATTTATTTTGTCAGCAAGGTTTTCACTTATAATTGTCGTATTTGGCAAGTCAGCGCCTTGCAGTGTTTTTGATAAAACTACTTTGTGAACGTTGTTATACCATTTTGAATGTTCAATGTCGTGTTTGGTTGCATTTGGTTTGTCGCCTGCGGCAGGCCAATAACGCTCCATCATTTGGTATGTTTTCCGTCCATATAAAGCGGTGTCGCCATTTTTAATTCGATTTCCAACATAGTCAAATAGTTCTTGGTCAACTTTAGCCCAATTGAGTTCTCCATTTGGTCCTGACACAAAGCCGTCCAAAGATATGTGCATAAATGAGATTACTTTTCTCATATTTTACTTATTTAAACCATTTTTGAGCCGTAGGTCTGTGGTGAGGGCAGCCGGGCCAAGAGCAGGGTTGACGTTTTCCTTCTGATTGTGCAAAACGCCTTCAGCTATAATAGTCTTTTCCATATTCTCATTCGTTTACTATTTCAGTCGTTCCAGGACGCCTGTCAGTTTGGAACAATTCCTCCATTTGGTATTGGTTCAGCCAAACGGTCTCGTTGTCAAGGATTACTTCGCTTTCCATATGCGAAAAGTTGTCAGTTTTTGAACTTGTGCAAATCTACACAAGTTTGTATTGACTCACAACTTTTTGTTTCTTTTTTTCATATCCGCTAACTTATAGTAGTTCATACGCCGCCCCCGGCAATACATCGCCTTACCCGAAGCAATGATGAGCATCGCATCCAATACCCCGGACGAAGGCCGCGAAAAAACCATCCGCAAAATACGCCCTTGCTGCGGAAAAGCAAGTATGGAGACCCGAACAATTGAAAAAGAACGTCATCAATCAATGATTTATCCATGAATGGGTTGCGTCAGGCAAAAACATCTCCGGCCGGGAATATTCCCCGGAATTAAAAATACACCATTATAAGGTTTGAGGCAAGGAATGCGCATGCGGCGGAGCCCGTTGCCTGGGGCCAAGGCGGTTTTGAATGGGAATGGATCGGCGAAACCGGATAACTGGCTGGAGCACCAACCCTGGAAAAGCCACCTGCTCAAGTCCGGGTTGGCTACAGACCGGACAAATAGCGCCCGCCAGGCGGCTGGATGACCGGCGGCTGGTACCCCGCTGCTTATCCGGGCATGATGGGAACCGATCGGGGCAAGAGTTATGATGCCAAAGCGTTACTGGGTGTCAAACAACGACGAACGCTCATCAAAGTTTGAAACTTTGATGCCCTATTGGACCTCCGCTTAAAGTTGGAATGTCAAAAAGAAAGTTTGTAACTTTCAAACATCCATCCGAAATTGAAATGGAAGTAAAAGATCAGCACGTTTCTCGAAGTGAGCAGGAATCAACTTGCCGAGACGCAGTCTCTTGCCTTCCGTTTCGATTTTAATACGGATTTGAAGCTGCAAGCTTCAAATAGCGGCGGGGGGGTTAGGAGCGGAAGACTTGGGGCAGCGGGGGCTGCACCACAACCAAAGGGGCGATTTAACTCAAAATAGAATTTATATTATTTAATGTCCAAAATAACTTGCTCCACAAATCTAATTGTTTTATCTATTTGCTTCTTTTCCCCTGGAATATCTTTTTCAAGATAAATCCTCCTGAGTTTATCCGCTAAAAACCTGAGATGATCTTTGGAGCGATAGGTGCCACAACCCCACAAGGCCTGAATAGTTTTATGCAATTTACCGTATTCTGAAATATTGTTTAAATCAAACACATATAATCCCATAATATGTCGATGCTCGAAAATAAGATCCATATAACCTTGATAAAGCAATCTTCCTCCATTTTCATTATCAGCATCTGTCGAATATTTAAGATTTATCACGTCTTGAATTATATTATCCAAGGTGTCTAAAATATCTTGAATTAAATGCCGATAAGCCAACCTACTTTCTCGTTTATAACGATAATTCTCAGATTGAAGTTCATTAATTTTATGATCAATGGAATTCTTTTTATCTAGCAAATAATTCATCAATTCATTTTTCTGATTTACGCCTACTTCCAAAATTTCATTTTTTTGTTGTTTAATTTCATAAACAATATCTTTAACTTCTTGATACCATTTTCTAAATTCATCTTCTCTTTTAATGCCTTGCCGAATAAGGGTTTGTTTATCAAAAGCATTGAAGACGCCAACTCCAAAAATAATTGCAAAAACCAACGTAATAATCATAAAAATATAATCTAGTTTATTATACCAAACATCCGTTACCATAATAGCTTCTCTATTAAAGGCATTTAGTTCTTTACTCGAAATAGACCTTAAACTATCTCTAAACAATAACAAATAATTTGAAGAATCAATACCCGAATCCAGTTTTTCTAAACTTCCAGAGTTTTTTTGTTGGTAATTCACTCCATTAGTATCGCCTCTAGTTTGTTGACTACAGGCAATTTGATTAACAAATAAAATAATATTAATAATAAAACAAAAAACAGGAAAAATTTTCATAGTATTGATTTTTTTATTATATAATATAATTTTGACGTGTCGAATGGTTTTTGAAAATAATAGTGAAAATCTTGTCCCTTTTTTAAATCATAGTCATCAATGACTTTTTCTCTCCTTGCCGAACAAAATATTTTTACAGAATCTTTACAGGTTTCCAATTCATTTATTTTTTTAATTAAAATTATACCCGTTTCCAATCCGTAAGTGTTATTAATTTTTTGATCTTTAAATATTGATTTATCACGTATAGGCATCATGATATCGAGCACTATTACTTTATATGAATAATTTTTAACAAGGCTCCAACCTTCTTCAGGGCTTTTTGCCCATTTAACTTTCAGTCCATGAATATACTCTAACCTCCGAATGGTTGAATATGTTATTTCTTCATCATCAATAAAAATTACGTCTAAATTCTCCATTATTTTTCAATTTTTTGAAAGTTTAATGAATGAGGGAAAAAAATCGAAAATTCGGTAGGATGGTTATTTCGCGTGACTTTTATTAACCCGCTATGATTATTCATAATATCTCTGCAAACTTTCAATCCGATTCCTGTTCCAGTTTGATATTTTTTCCTTGCTTCTTCGCTCCTGTAATAAGGTTGAAAAATCATTTCTTCTTCGCCTTCGTTTATGCCAATTCCTTCATTTTGTATCTTAAACTGATGATATCCAATCGTAGGATGTATTTTACTTAACTCATAAAATATTTTAATGCTAGAACCTTTATTGGAGTACCGTTGAGCATTTAATATCAAATTATAAAACACTTGATATATCTGCTTTTCATCTACATACAAATCGGGTGCATCAGCAGTATTTGAAATAATTTTACTGATAAATAATTTATTCAATCTTTTTATTAAATTATGCAGAGAAGTTTTTTTAAATTCCATTTTAACCACTTCAGTATTTTCTAAAAACAAATTTTCCGAATTAAGAACATTATTCATTAATAAGGCGACATTCTTCGTTAAAATATCTAATGTTTCTTGAATCCCTTGAGGCATAACACTTATATATTTTTTAAGTTGAAATTCTAAAACTGCTTTATCATCCTCAATTGCTTGCATTGGGATTCTACTTTCATGAGCAAATTGGATCATTGCATTTTGTCTGCGTTCATGAAATTCATAGTTAAGCATAAAACTCATCGTAATTCCAGAAATTAATTTAATTAATTCTAAATCACTTTCAACAAAGAAAGGCAAAAGAAATCCTTCCTTAACTTTATTAATACATCGAAGAGCGCCAAAATATTCACCAGACTCGTTTTTTAATGGAATTACTACAATTGATTTATGTTCTGTTTTTGTTATTTCAACAAATATTTTGTAAGTATAAGGGTTTTGGTCAATATCATAAACTATTACAGGTTCTTTAAACAATACAGATCTACCAGTAATCCCTGATTTTTTTTCATCATAAATTTCATATATTTTTTTTCTATTCTTAATAAGTTCATCAATATTTAGTAACTCCTTCTCTAAATTTATATGCCTATAAGCTTCTTGTACTGTGGTAGCCTTAAGATAAAGAAATTCTTTATTATCAGATAGAAAGAATATAGAGCAAGCTTCGACTCTTGAAACATCTTTCACAATTTTCACAATTTCATTATAGTTAATATTTGTCTTATCTTTGTAAGAATCTAAATCAGACAATTTTGAATTTAATTGTTCTATTTGATGATATCGTCTCTCGTATATAATTTTTTCAAGTAATACTTGTATATGTTTTGCAATTTTAGTAAGCCTCGTCCTAGTAATTTCGTTTTCTTGGTTATTTAAAGGCTGTAAACATATAACACCCCAAATTTTTTCTTGTGGCCTTTGGGGGTTTGATTTTTCAAAGGGCGAAGATTTCATAATTGGTATTCCAATTACGTAAGAAGTTTCCTCAATGAAATCCCACATAATTGATATTGCCTGAGTTCTAAAATCAATAAATTTAATTGACTCTTGTTTATCGCTTTCACTTAATCTAAGTGTGTCCATTATTATTTGTCCGCTTAAACTATTTTCGATTTTCGCTTCAGATTTTTGTTGAATTTTTGTTTCATATTTTTTCTTAATTTTTTCATTTAAAAATTCAACAGCTCTTAAAACTACCATTGGTTCATTTTCATTTTCAAACCCATTTTTAGCCAACATTAGGTAAGCTCCAATTAGAGAATTAAATTGGATATTTAAATATTTTAATATTTTCAATAACAAAGCATCTATATTATTTATTTCATAAAACCCATTAATGGTTTTCTCGTCTAAATTTGATAAATAATGAAATTTTAAATTTTCCAATAAAACAGCAATATTTTTAATAAATTTATTTACAATCATAATCTCTTCTTCTTCAAATGATTTAAAAGGAACTACTTCTCCGTTTTGAATTTTATTGACAATATGTAAATATCCCAAAAGATCATTTTTATCATTGTGAATTCTAAAAACTAAAAAACTAAAAAAACCACCAGACTTTAATACTTCTTTCCTATATCTATCTAGAATATTTTTATCGACTTTTGAAAAATAACCCGTTAAATGTTCATTGGTAAATTCTCCTTTTTCATTATAATCCCAATAAAAATAATTGCTTTTTGGATCTTTGGTTATTGTTTGAATTGCGGAACCAACTAAAGTCTCAGACTGGGTTCTTTTTTTAGTTGTATTTAAGAAATTATTTACTAATGAGCTTCGATTGTAATATGTCCAAACTCCGCAATCCTCTAATACTCCGTCCTTAAACAATCCAATATTACAATATTCAACTTCTAAACTTTCACCAAGAACACTCGCGATTTGTTGAAATTGTATTTCAAAATCATTATCATCTAACAAATTCGATAATTTGGAAGCTTCTATCAATTTTTGAGATAGCTTTAAATCAATTGAATCGATCCTTGTCATATATATGAATTTATTTTTTATTATGAGTTTAAAATATTGTTATTTTTGAAAATATTCATTGTACATTTTAATCATTAAAACTTTTAAAAGGCATAAATTGGTTTATTTTACCGAGCGAAATTCTCTTAGAGGTTAACCTTACTCCACCTCCACCCGCCGGTTCCGCGCCTTATTTTCCTTGGTGTCGTTCCCCGCCACCGGCGCCGTCTCCCCTTTAGCCGTTGTTTTCACCGTTAGCCCCTGTGCCGTCAGAAAATCCGCCACCGCTTTTGCCCGGCGTTCGGATAACCCCTGATTGTACGCTGCGGCGCCCGTGTCGTCGGTATGGCCGGTGACGGTCAGGGTATAATTTCCGGCCTGTTTGACCGCTTCTGCCAGCGTCAGCAGTTCCTGTCGCCCGGTTTCGGTCAGGGTCGCCTGGTCAAAGGGAAACAGGATGGTCGCCGCTTGTTTCGGCAGGGTGGATTTGGGCGTTAATTCTGCATCGGTGGGGGCCGCGTCAACCGGAATATCCAGCGTTTCGCCCGTGTTTTCGTCGATGATGATCTCCTTTTCGATGGAAGGCCGGCCGTCGGGGAAATTGACGCGCAAGGTGTACCCGCCCGGGACCTTGGGCAAGGTCAGGGAATACTCGCCGGTGAGGGCATTGCTGCGGGCCTGGCTGACGATCTGGTCGGTGGCATCGTCCCTGAGCAATAAGTTGGCTTCCAGCGACCGGTTCAGGGTTTTTTCATGGACGACGCCGTTGATGACCACCACCGCTTCGGGCCGGATGCGTTCGTCTGCTTCCGTTCCCAGGTTGGCGTACCAGATATCGCCCTCGCGCACAAAATACACGTCGTTGCGGGGCGCGTCGAGCAGGAAGCCGTAATCGTCGCCGGCGGTATTGAAGGGCCTGCCGATATTGACCAGTTCGCCGGTCCGGGCGCCGCCTTCCAGGGTGGTTTTGAAGATGTCGAGGTTGCCGAAACCGCCGTGGCCATCGGAAGCGAAATACAGCGTTTTGTTGTCGGCGGCGATGAAGGCCGAACGTTCGTCTTTCGGCGTGGAGAAGTCGAGTTTCAGGGGCGCACTCCAGGCGCCGTCGTCGCCTTTCCGGCTGATGTAAAGGTCCATCGGGCCGTCGTAATCGGGGCCGCAGGCTACCACCATGACCCGGCCGTTGGGGGCGATGGCCATGCCGTCGGTGGCGTAGGTGGTTTTCCGGAAAAATTCGTTGATGCCGCCGCCCAGTCCTTTGGGGTTTTCCCAGACGTCGCCGCGCAGTTCGGCCCGGTAGTAGGGTCCGCCCGATGCGCCCCAATTGGAACGCCAGCTTTGAAAATAAACCGTTTGGCCGTCGGCGGAAATATTGGGTTCGTCTTCGCCCATGCCGGTATTGACCGGCGTCTGAAGGCAAACAGGGGCTTGCCAAACGCCGTTCTTTTTTTCGGAATACCAGATATCGCCGTCGGCCTCAGGACGTCCGCGGAAGGTGGTGTAATTGGCCCGGGACCAGGGTTGCAGCCCCCGGCCGGTCATGAAGTAAAGGTACCGCCCGTTGGGGGTGATCGACAGGTTGATGTCGCGCTGGGGCGAATTGAGATGGGTAAGTTCCGACGGATTCACGTTCCAGTCCGGCAAAGTGACCGTTGTTTTTGGGTCCTGGGCCGACAGGGTAAGGGTTGCGGATAACAAAAAGAGGAAGGAAAGGTAGTAAAATGGGGTGCTCATTGCGCTCAGTTTTATGAATGAACAATTTGGTTTAGTTTTTCAAATATAGGCGGGTTTTTTAATATTTACAAGGGGGAATGAAAAAATTCACGGCGGCAGTTTTCCTGTGCCGGGCGATATTCGGGTTTTTTGACCGTGGGATTTGGATAGCGGCCTGCCACGAAACGGTCCGGCGGACCGACATCTTTGTAACCAGGAAACGCTTGCCAGGGCCAGTGCACCGGTCCGGTGCCACGAAACGGTCCAGTGGACCGGCATCTTTGTAACTGCCTCCACGGGGAGAACGCCTCCCGGTCCAGCGGACCGGTATCTAATCAACCGAAGCAGATTGAAACGAGCGATCAAAACCGGTTTGCACGGTTTTCGGTTATCTTTTTAACCTTTTGCGGCGCTTCCGGCAAAAGATACCGGACCTACGGCCCGGAAGCCCTGTCATTTGGACTGTGTTACAAAGATGTCGGACCGCTGGCCCGGCCGAAAGTTTATTTCAAAACGACGCACTCAATCGATATACTCATAATCCTGTCCAAAACTCACATTAATATAAGGGCTTTTTCGCTGCGACAATCTGGTTTTCGCCCCTTCAGTTTGGAGTAGTTTGGGGGGTTGGGAACTTCAAACAGTGGGGGCGGAGTTGTTTTCCGGCCCTGAAGACTTGCCTGTCATTTTTCCAGCATCTTGCCGGGACGGCGGGTTGGCTTCCACAAGGTGGTTATTTAATCGAGCCAAAACGGTATAAAAATCATCGATTTGGCTTGATTAAATTGACCTGGTGCTGGACCGGGCCGACAACTGCATCAATCTGATCGAAATCAAGTTTGCGACGGGGGAATACGTCCTGGACAAAACCTCAGCCGCCGCTCTGGACAAAAAAAAGCGGACTTTCGCCGAAATAACCGGAACACGAAAAAGCTTGTTTACGGTGATGCTCACCACTTACGGGGTGAAAAAAAACGAATATTTCTACAATACGGTACAACAGGAGATAACGATGGAAGCATTGTTTGAGGAGGGGTAAGGCCTTGTCGGGCTCCGTCCGTACCGGTCGGATAAATCTCACCTTTCATGCTGAGCGCAGTCGAAGCATGCTGAGCGCAGCCGACTCCGTCAGCCATAGGCGACTTCGTCGTCCGGAGGCCGAAGCACCCCTGCACTCGCTTCGCTCGTTTGGGGTTGGTAATGAATTTGGCGGATACTAAACCGCAACCCCCTCCAACGCCCTGCGTTGTTCCCGGATCCGTTCCGACGTCAGGTATTCCTCAAAAGTCAGCAGGCTGTCGATCACGCCGTTCGGGGTGATCTCGATGATCCGGTTGGCGACGGTTTGCATGATCTGGTGGTCGTGCGAAGCAAAGATCATATTGCCTTTGAACTCGACCATAGCGTTGTTCAGGGTGGTGATCGACTCGAGGTCGAGGTGGTTGGTCGGTTCGTCGAGGAGCAGGAAATTCGGGTACCGCAACATGATTCTGGACAACATGCAGCGCACCTTTTCGCCGCCCGACAGGACGCTGGATTTTTTGTACACTTCCTCTCCGGAAAACAGCATCCGGCCCAGGAAACCCCGGATATATTGTTCGTCTTTTTCGGAGGAGAACTCCCGGAGCCAGTTGATCAGATCCAGGTCGTTTTCATTGGAGAAAAAGCGTTCGTTCTCATTGGGCAAATATTCGCGGGTGATGGTTTGCCCATATTGGAAGGAGCCGCTGTCGGGCGTGTCTTCCCCAGCGAGAATATTGAAAAAAGCCGTCAGGGCCGCCGTTTCCCGGCACACCAGTCCGATCTTTTCACCGGCGTTCATGGTGAAGCTGATATCCGAGAAATAGAAGTGTCCGTCCGGTGCGCGTTTGCTTAAATTGTGGACCTGCAGGATCTGGTCGCCGGGTTCGCGTTCCGGTTTGAAGTGGATATACGGGTATTTCCGGCTGGACGGCAGGATCTCCTCAAAGTCCAGTTTTTCCAATGCTTTTTTGCGGCTGGTGGCCTGGCGCGATTTGGAGGCATTGGCGCTGAACCGCTGGATGAACTCCATCAATTCCTGGCGTTTCTGCTCGTTCTTTTTGTTTTTGTTAGCCATCTGGCGCGCGATCAGCTGGCTGGTTTCGTACCAGAAGGTATAGTTGCCGGTCGTGATGCGGATCTTTTTGTAGTCGATATCCACGATATGGGTACACACCATGTCGAGGAAATAGCGGTCGTGGGAAACGACGATGACCGTGTTTTTAAAATCGGCCAGGAAGTCGGACAGCCAGGTGACGGTCAGTGCGTCCAGGTCGTTGGTCGGTTCGTCGAGCAGGAGGATATCCGGTTCGCCGAAGAGGGCCTGGGCCAGCAGGACCTTCACTTTCTCCGGACCGCTCAATTCCTTCATTTGTTTATAGTGCAGGTTCTCCCTGATGCCCATATTCGAGAGCAGTTCGGCGGCGTCGCTTTCGGCCGTCCAGCCGCCCATTTCTCCGTAGGCGCTTTCCAGGTCGGCGGCCCGCAGGGCGTCCTGCTCGGTGGCGTCGGGGTCCATGTAAATGGCGTTTTTCTCCACCATGATGTCGTACATTTTCCGGTGGCCCATCATGACCGTATCCAGCACGACGACCTCTTCAAATTCGAAGTGATCCTGTTTCAGGACGGCCATGCGGTTGCCCGGGTCCAGGCTGACGCTGCCGCGGTTGGGACTGAGCTGGCCGGCCAGGATCTTCAGAAAGGTGGATTTGCCTGCGCCGTTGGCGCCGATCACGCCGTAACAATTGCCGCGGGTGAATTTCAGGTTGACCTCGTCGAAGAGGATGCGTTTGCCGTATTGCAGGCTGATATCGTTGGTTCTTAACATGTTCTTTCTTTTTCCCCAGGTGACATTTAGACGCCTGTCTTTCAAAAAAGTTGCAAAGATAGTTTTTTTGGCGGATGGAAGACACGGAAGTTGTTTGGAATGCGGTGAGGGGATCACATTTTTGTTTAAAGGCAGAAAACCTGGTCTGGCGGGAACTCAGTAAGGTGCAATGAAGCGACTTAAAATCAACAAAAGTGCTATTTATTGCTCTTTTTTAGGTAAAATTAAAATTAATCTGTAAATTTGTATAAAAAAGAGCGCTATAATGCACTTTGAAGAATTAATTAAAACCATAAAAAAACGCCGGGAGTCGCTGCAAGCGAGCCAGGAATCCGTGGCGGCGTTATCTGGCGTTGGCTTGAGAACCTTAAAGCAGTTTGAAAGCGGAAAGGGAAACCCGACCCTCTGTACGTTACAAAAACTAGCGGATGTATTGGGCATGGAGGTTTGCCTGAAAATTAAAGAGGTTGCCGATCAATGAGGAAAGCAAAAATACTCTATAAAGACCAGGAAGCGGGGATTTTGACCCAACAAGACGACGGTTCGTTTACCTTTCGTTATCATGATGCCTGGATGGCAGACAGCAACAAGCCAGGCATCAGCCTTAATTTGCGCAAAATCGAACAGGAATTTCATTCAAAATTCTTATTCCCGTTTTTTTACAACATGCTGCCGGAAGGTTCCAACAAACAAGCCGTTTGCAGTTATCACCGGATTGACCAGGACGATTATTTCGGGTTACTGATGATTACCGCAGAAAATGACAGTATCGGCGCCGTTCGCGTGATTAAAATTGAGAATCCATGAGTTTACCGGATATCCATTATTGCCCTGGCACATTGGCGGCAGGTTTTGATACATACAGCAGAACCTGTTTAAAGAGGCTGTTTCTGGGTAGGAAGGTGCACCATATATTGCCTTACGAATCGCCGGCGTCTAACCCTGAAACGGATGAGCTATTTGAAGAAAACCGAAGGCGAATATCTGTTTCGGGCGTACAAGAAAAATTTTCCATGACGCTTGAAAAAAACAAGCTGAGACTTATTCGTGAGGGTGAAGGCGGAACTTATATCCTGAAGCCCATTCCGGGAACAGGTAAGAAACCGGATCAGATGCCTGCAAACGAACACCTGACCATGCAAATTGCCCATCAGGTATATGGAATAGAAACGGCTGAAAATGCGCTCATATTTTTTAAAAACGGGGCGCCTGCATACCTCACCAGGCGATTTGACAGAAAGGAGGATGGCGCCAAAATAGCTCAGGAAGATTTTGCTTCATTAGCCGGCAGAACACCCCAAACCCATGGAGAACATTACAAGTATCTGGGGAATTATTTAGGGTTGTTTCAACTAATACAAAAACATTTACCTGCTTATAAACTGGAGGCCCCCAAGCTTTTGAAAATACTGATCTTCAACTATCTGTTCTCAAATGGCGACGCCCATCTGAAAAATTTTTCGCTTCTGGAAACCCCTATGGGTGATTTCCGGCTCAGTCCTGCGTACGACTTGTTGAACAGTCGCATCCACGTAGACGATAAAGATTTTGCCCTGGATGAAGGGCTGTTACCCGGACACCTGGGGCAAGGGAAAATCAGCCGGCAATTTGCCCTGCTTGCCGAACAGGTTGGAATCCCTGAAAAAGTCTTTCATGAAATGATGCTGCTGATGGTTTCACAATCCGAGAGGGTAGCAAAAATGATAACCGCCGCCTTCCTCAACGAAACGACAAAAAGAAATTATTGGCAGTCCTACCAGGGGCGATTAAAACAACTATTAAAAAATTGAAAATTCCTATTTTCCACCTTCTGCCAACACCTCAAAAACCATCCGGTAAAAATCGGGGTGCGACTGCCAGGTTTGTCCGGTTACGTACCTGCCGTCCCTTACGGCTTCCTTTTTCCCGGTAAAGGTTCCTCCGCAGGATTCTACTTCAAACCGGACGTTTTCGTAACAGGTAACGGTTTTGTTTTTGACCAGCCCTGCGGCGACGAGGATCTGAATACCGTGGCAAATGGAAAAAATGAACTTTTTGCTTTTATCAAATTCCCGTACAATTTCGATCACCTTGGGGTCATGGCGCAGAAATTCGGGCGCCCTGCCGCCTGTTATCAATACGGCCTTGTAATCTTTGGTTTTCACCTGCGCAAAGGGGATATCCGACTCCACCATATACCCGGGTTTTTCGATATAGGTATCCCAACCGGGTTCAAAATCGTGGATGACCAGGTTGAGTCTTTTTTTGGCGGGCGCCGCAATGACGACCTTGTAGCCGGCTTCTTCAAAGCGGTGTTTCCCGTATAAACATTCGTACCCTTCCCCGGCGTCTCCGGTAATGAGGAGTATCTTTTCTTTTTTAGACATATGAATCATTTTTAAACTATCATTATTGCCCGACCGCAAGATAAAAAAGAAGTGGCTGTTGTGGGGTATTTCTTTTGGCAATATCTTTTTCGGATATGAGACGGGCGGCGGGATCTTTTTCCAGTTGAATGCACAAATGTACTTTTCATTGTCAAAAATATTGAAAGCGCCTGAATAATTCGGGTAATTATTCATGTTTTTGGCGTTGCTTCTGATCTTCTCTTACCAGCCCGATTCCGGGCGGGTAACCCTGCCCACAGGTGGGCAGGGTAAGCAAAAAACGCCTTTGGTCCACAGAACCAACCCAGCGAATGCTCGGATCCCGCTAATTTAGCGGGAGACGGACTCCCGCGCCGTCTCTGTAGGATACTGGATTGAAGGGACCAGCCTCCGTACGGGTTCTTTAGTCTTTGGCAGGGAGGTTAAAGCTCGGTTTTTTACTTGAAATTTATCCGGATAGATCCCGTTTTTACATCAAACTGGAGCCACACCTGTTGGGATGTCCTCTCACCCCTCTCACCCCTCTCACCCCTCTCACCCCTCTCACCTCTCTCACCCCTCTCACCCCTCTCACCTCACTGGCCAAACAACCGCTCTACCGCCAACACCAGGAACATATAATTGGTCGATCCTCCACCCATTACGTATTCCGTCTGCTGCCAGAAAAACGGCCAGATCTTGAGCTCGGGCAGATCGGGCCGGATCAGTGCAGTGCCGGAGGCCACCCCGCCCGGGATGTACGACCAGTCGGCCCGGTTGACGCCGTAAGCCACGGTGACCGACCGGGCGCCCACACCCGAAGCGAAAGACGAAGTATTGACGCCGGGATGCACGCCGAGCACAAAATGGAGGGCGTTGACAAAAAAATCGGGCCCGCACAATTCGGGCCAGCCTTTGTAAAAGAAGTATTGCTCCACGCCGAATCGCTGGATATCCCACCCGGCGCCCCAGATATTGGGTTTGTAGGGCACGCCGTAGGGAGAATCGGCTTTTTGTTCCTGTTTTAACCGGGCCTGGTGGGCGGCCACCGCCTCTCCGACGGCCTTCCGGAAGGGTTCGTCTTTGATCATCGGCATGACCCGCCCCAGCGCCCAGCCGCAACGGGGCAATTGTCCGACAATTTCTTTTTGCATACCGGTCAGGGCCCGGCTGTACTTTTCGTCTCCGGTAGCGAGCAGGAGTTCCGCCGAGGCCACCGCCCGGGCGCTCGCCGTTCGTCCGCCGGGCGCGGCATTGTCATACAGGGCGACGGCTGCCGCGAGGGCTTCGGCTGCCAGACCGGGATTGCTTTTTTTCAGTACCCGCGAGGCCGCCGCCAATCCGGACGCGACATAGAGTTCCCTGCCCGGGTTTTCTTCGGTGAACACCCAGTTGTCGTCGGGGATGGACGATTTTTCGGCTGTTTTTTCTCCCGTCTGCAGGGATGGGTCGTAAACCCGGTTGTCGGTCATGGCAGCAGCATCGCCGAGCAACACGTATTGCCGGAGGGTCGGGGTGATGACGCCGCGGTAGAGCCTGCCCAGGGCGCGATACCCGCCCAGGACGCTTGCAAGGCCGTGTTCGATTTGTTGCAGGGCGTCCGATTTGCCGTCCGCCTGATGGATCTCTACCACCCGGCTTTCCGGATCGATGGCGGTGGCATCGTAGTCGAGGCCAAATTCCTCGATCATCAGGGCCAGGTTCCAGAGGGTGCCGATCTGGGATTCTACCCGCAGGTCGTGGTCGCCGGCGTCGTGCCAGCCGCCGCGGTTGAGGCCCGGCACATGCTGCATGGGCTGGTAGCGGGTGAGCGTGGACGGTCCCTGCAGGTAGCCGTCGAAATGGTTGGTATCTGCCGGCGCCATCAGGGCGTCGTCGAGGTGGCAATAGTCGTGCCAGACCCGGTATTTTTCATTGACCCGCATATGGCACATCTGCACGGGAAGGTAGTACTCCAGTACGGGCTGCCAGACATGGCGGCTGTATACATCCTGACCGATTTTGAACGGGTGGGTTTCCACTTCTCCATAGGTGAGGATATACATGCCGGGCTGCCGGATCCCGGTAAAATCGAAGGTCAGATACCGGTACCGCAGAAAATTCCCCCAGGCGGTCGGTTGGCCTGATCTGACGAGGGTTCTGCCCTGATCGCCCAGCCGGAAAAGCTGCATTTCGCGGAGTTGGCGATCATTGGGATCCAGTTCGATAACCGCTTTTTTGGGCTGATCAGGGTGATAGCCTACCTGCGAAACCTGGACCACCGGCTGGTACTGCCATCCGCTGACCACATTCGGCGTGATGGTCCAGCGGATGGCATTTTTTGTGGCGCCGGCCGGTATCAGTTCCCGGACGATAAACCAGCCGTTGTTGTGGTTGGCGCGCCCGTCCAGCAATTCAAGGGCGCCGGAACCGGACGCGATGACCATGCGCCTCAGGTCGGTTTCGGGGGCGACCGTCAGTTGTTTGCCGGTTGCGAGGGCAGCGGCGAGTGGTCCGCCGTAATCCTCCCGGACGGGCCCGTTCGGTTGCTCATGAAAAATGCCCGCCTGCTGGTCCAACAGCCAGCTTTTCCCGAACAGTTCGCCCGGGAACAACTCAAAATTGAAGCCTGCTTTTCCGATCCATTCCGCCGGCAGGGGCTCGTCGAGGTGAACGGCCACGGCAAAGCTATTCCCTTTCAAGGCCTTCACTTCTACCTGGTAGGAAAAATGAAGATCGGGATAAATGATGGGGTTGAACCCTCTGCGGTTCTTGGTGCTGTCGGGGTACCACAAGGTTTGGGTGATCGTGCCGAGGGCGGTATCGACGGTCAGTTTGCCGCCTTTGGGCACAGGCGACCACTGGCCGGGAGAGGCTTCCAGGCGCAGGTCGCCGTTGGCGGCTACCCGGCTGCCGTGCTGGATGACGGTGACCCCGGTCTGGTGGCCGTCCGGGTAAATATCGCTGAAAACGGTGACATTCAGGCCCTGCATTTCGAAATACCCGCGTTCATTGATCCGGAGGTCCGGCTGGGCGGCTGCTGAAAAGGCTGATAATAAAAAAAGGAATGATGTGATACTACGGGACATGATTCTGCGGACGGTATATGATAACCGTAAAGGTAAAAAATTTGAATGCTACCATCCGCTTTTTCCGGAAATTAACGAATCTGCATTCATCTTGACCAGGAACGCCCAAAGGTATTGCCGGTTACCATACTACT
This sequence comes from uncultured Lewinella sp., assembly GCA_964558465.1. GTDB lineage: Bacteria > Bacteroidota > Bacteroidia > Chitinophagales > Saprospiraceae > JACJYC01. Next base: position 92,346 of record CAZLEF010000007.1, read on the forward strand.
GGACAAAATGAGCGGAGTGGAAGACTTGGAGACCGGGACAACAACTTGAAAGGAGTCAACCTGCTCTTTGTTGATGATGGAGTTGATTGATTTATTCCAGCGAGCGAATTTTTCTTTTCACAGCCTGATTAAAAACCGGAAATATTTCATCCAGGGTCCGGAGATCCGGGTAATCCTCAAACAGTTTCTCCAGATCCGCCAGGGTCTCCCCTTTCCAGGCCGTGCCGGGGACGCCGTATTTCCCTTTGTATCCAAGCCGGTGTTTTTCCAGGTTCTCCCGGGTCAGTAAGGCAGCTTTTTGAAAACCTTTGGAATAAAGGCTTTTAAATGTAACTTATTAATAAGCATTGAGTCCCCTAAAAAGTTCCCTGCCCCGTTTTGGACCGGTTCATTGCAGCATCAGCCTGAACCCGAACACCGGAAGTTGCGCCTGCATGAAATCCAGGTCCTCGGATCGTTTAAAACCCAGGTTTTCGTACATTTTCCAGGCGGTCTGCATAGCCGCCGTCGTATGAATGATCACCTGGTCCACCCCTTTTTCCCTGGCTTTCCGGATGCATTCCCCGGTCAGGCGTTTTCCCACGCCATTTCCCCTTACAGCGGGATCGACGGCCAAAAGCCGGAACCCGGCGGCGTTTTGTTCGTTGACTGCCGACCCCCCCGACCCGTAGTATTGCATGTCGCCGAAATAAACGACCGCCCCGGCTATTTGCCCTTCAGAGGATACTGCTACCAGCAGTTCGGTTTCCGGTCGGTTCGTTAAATCCCCGACATTCGCGAGCATTTTATAATAATCCGGTTGTTCAGCCGGTTTGGGAAAGCCCTCCAGTTGGGAATAAACCCGGACCATCAATGCTCCGGTTTCCGCGAATTCGGAGGGTTCCGCATTTCTGATGGCATACACCCGTTGATTCGCCCTTTTTGCAGCCACCTCCGGGGTTTGCAGTATCCTCAGGTATTCAATCCAGGGGCCGACTTCCGCGTGGTACTGGTGGGCCATTACCCGGGCAATCTGGGCGATATGATTCAGATCGTGCACCACCCAGGTGGAAAGCAGTTGGGCGAGAGTGACTTCCCCGAAAGCGGGATGGATGCCTTTTTCTTCCAGGATTTTATCCGTTATTTTTTCAGACCGGAGCCGTTCAATATTTTTTTGACGCCATGTTTTAAATTCGTCCAAAAGCTGCTCCAGGGATTTCCCCTTGCTGACTTCAAATTGAGCGAAGCGGTCAAACGGCTCGAAGGTTTTGCCGGGTTTTTCCGACAGAATGATCTCCATTCTCGGTATCCAGTCCGTTTTTTCGCCGTGGATCAGGTGACCGATAATATCGTACACGCTCCAGCTTTCACCACCTTCATTGCGGGACGTCCAGTCGGCGGAAAGCCCTTGCAGCATGGCGTGGAGTACGTCCGGGGTGCGCTCGAGGATCTGTATTGCATTTTTAATGTTGAAATCCATAACGGTCTTCATTTTGGCATCACATTTTTTGTACCAGGATAACCAATTTCCCGAATGGCTGATAACCAGGCAAGCATTTCCTGCCGGCTGTAAAACTGGTTTGGGATAACGTCGTCGATAGCTTCCTCCGGTAATTTATTTGCATCCATAAGGGTGTATGGCAACGCAGGTTGAAAATTTTTTACCGGAATGGTCAGGTAATAATCCAGAAAAATCGCGGTATGATAGGTCAGGTAAAAAAACTTCCTTTCACTTTGCCATAATTCATCGGGACAAAGCGTAATCGAATCTTTCAGCATATCGATGGCTGCCCCAAAATTTTTCCACAAACACTGCCTGAATGCATTTTCCATTTTGAATGACCGGTTAATTTACGATGCATTTCGGTTATTTACTCAATTCCAGAACAACCACTGCGTTTTTCGGCAAATTGACCACCAATCCGTTATTAGAAAGCGAAACGCCATTAAAGGTTTGGGGCGTAACTTTTGTACCGTTCTCAAAGGTATTTCCCTCCTGGACCCTGGATGAGGTTAAAATTCTCCCGGATACGTTTTTTGCTTGAAAACCCTTTATGTTTATTTCGACTTCCTGGCTTTTTGTATTGTCGATATTGGTCAGGGAAATGTGCATTTTACCGGCCCCGTTGATGGAAGCCGAAACGGAAATTGCGGGAATCCGGTTGTCTCCGGACACAAAATCGTCAGAAATCACCTCAGCGGGTACCAAACGCGCATCCTGATGGACTTTGTACATTTCCATCACGTGATAAGTTGGGGTCAGGATCATTTTTTCTTCTTTGGTCAGGATCACCGCCTGGAGCACGTTCACGGTCTGCGCCAGGTTGGCCATTCTCACCCGGTCCGCATGGTTGTTGAAAATATTGAGGGTCAATCCGGCGATCATAGCGTCCCGGATCGTATTTTGCTGGTACAACTGCCCTTTTCCTTCGGGGTCGGTGTCGTACCATCCACCCCATTCATCCACGATCAGGGCGACCCTTTTCTGCGGGTCGTATTTGTCCATCATTTCACTGTTTTTCCGCACGAATTCTTCCATGAACCAGGCCCGGTGCAGGGTGGTGAAATATTCTTCGTCCGTAAATTGGGAAGAGGAGCCTTTTTTGCTCCAGTCAATCACCGAATAATGGTGGATGGATATTCCTTCGAAGCGCCTGGCCGGAATATTTTTCATGATTTCTTCCGTCCAGTGGTATTGGTTGGGATTGCCCGGCCCGACGGCGATCCTGAACAGTTTTTCGGTGTTGGAGTAGCTGGTCATGACCGTAGCGTATTGTTTGTAAAGATTGATATAATGGGCAACCGACATATCGCCGCCGCAATCCCACGATTCGTTGCCGATTCCCCAGTATTTTACGTTCCAGGGTTTGTCCCGCCCGCTTTTTTCACGGATGTCGGTCAGGTAGCTCGTGCCGTTGGCGTGGTTGGCGTATTGCACCCACTCCACCGCTTCCTGCACGGTTCCGGTGTTCATATTGACGGCCAGGTAGGGCTCGGCGCCAAGCAGTTCGCACAGATTCAGGAATTCATTGGTACCGAAACTGTTGTCCTCCCGTACATTGCCCCATGACAGATTTTCGATATGCTTTCTCTCGTTTTTGGGCCCGATGGCTTCCTTCCAGTGGTAAGTGTCGGCAAAACACCCGCCCGGCCACCTCAGATTGGGTATTTGCAAATCTTTAAGGGCTTTGATCACGTCGTTCCGCACCCCATCCGTATGCGGAATTTTTGGATTGTTTTCGCCTGTATAAATGCCGTCATAGATGCACCGCCCGAGGTGTTCGGCGAAGTGGCCGTAAATATGTTTGCTGATCTGGGTTTTGGCCAGGTCGGCATTCAGGGCAACCTTGTTTTGGGCAAATGAGGAGAGGGAGCAGCATCCCAGAAAAAAGATGAATGTTATTTTTTGCATGATTTGTTGTTTTCGAATTGAGTTGGCGCGGGCGCCATTAGCCACAGAAGCGCGGACAAATGAACAAAACCTGTTGCGGTTGGGTATAACCCGGAATAAGAGTCGATATGTTGCCCTGCAACTTTTAAATTTTATATTTATTTTTCTGCATTTTACATTGAAAATCAAATATTTAAATGTAAAATGTAAAATGCAAAATTTAAAAGTTAAAAGTTGTGTCCGCCGTTAACTTAACGGTATAGTTGTCCTACCCCAACACGGCCCGCAACACCTTCCCTTCCCCGTCCGGCGTCGTATAAAACGGCCGCTGCTCCACTTCGTAATGGGTATCCGGCGGGATGCCCAGGGCATGGTACACCGTCTGGTGGATCTGGTCGATCATGACCGGCTCGGTAATGGCCTTGAAGGGGCGTTCGCCGGCGGTTTCGCCATGGATGTACCCTTTTTTGATGCCGCCGCCCCACAACAACATCGAACACCCGTCGGTGAAGTGCCGGTGCATGCCGTAGTGTTTGGGGCTCTCCACCCGGTCGGGCACCTCCACCTGGTCGAGCACTTTGAGCCCGGGCCGGCCTTCCACCAGCATGTCCCGGCTGAACTCGCTGGCCAGGATCACGAGGGTGCGGTCCAGCAAACCGCGTTCGTCAAGGTCCCGGATCAGGCGGGCTACGGGCCGGTCGATCTGCGCTTTCATGCCTACGAGGCGGGAATGGCCGTTTTCGTGGGTATCCCAGCCCATAAAGGGTTCGTATTCGGTGGTGACGCTGATGAACCGGGCGCCGTGTTCCACCAAACGGCGGGCCAGCAGGCAACCCAGGCCAAAACGACCGGTATTGTAATGGTCATACACTTCTTTTGGCTCCTGATGCAGGTCAAATGCGACGGCGTCCGGCGATTTCAACAGGCGGTAGGCCCGTTCCATGGCCTGCACCAGCGACTCTTGCTGGTAGGAACTGCCGTAATCCCGGAATGGACTTTTGTCCACCAGGGCTTTGTAAAGCTGGTTGCGGCGTTCGAACCGCGCAAGGTCCATGCCCGGGGGCGGCTTGACGCTGTCCAACCCCTGCGCAGGGTCCGGAATAAAAAATGGCCCAAATTCCGTACCCAGAAAACCCGCCGAATGAAAGGCTTTCAGTTCCTCCCCCTCCCCTACCGTAAACCGCTGCCCGATATCGATGAACGGCGGAATGACCGGGTTGACCGGCCCCAGTTCCCGGCCGATCCAGGCGCCAATATGGGGTGGCTGCACGGATTGCGGGGGCTCATAACAGGTATGCCAATGGTACTGGTGCCGGGTATGCAGGATATGCCCCAGGTCGGCAGCGCGGTAGGAGCGAATGATGGTCCCTTTGTCCATGACGCTGCCGATCTCCGACAATCCTTCCGAAAACGACAGACCGTCAACCGCCGTAGGCGCCGAAGGAAAGGTGCTGAACACCTGCTTGCTTTCCATGCCCACCTGGTACGGCGTGTAGGTTTTGGGGTCGAAGGTCTCGGTATGACACATGCCGCCGGCCATCCACAACAGAATTACAGCGTCTGCCGTAGCGTCAATCTTTTTTGTACGGTTGCAGGAAGCCAGAAAAGGCAAGGCAGGCAATCCGGCGGCCATCGCGGCCAGACCGGCCTGCTGCATTTTTTGTACAAATTCCCGGCGGGAGAGGTGATGGTTCATATGGATGGATTAATATATTTTTGGCTCACGGTAGACGGCTCACGGCTCACGGCTCACGAAAAAAAACAACTGACACCTGAATTCAAATCAACTGAAATTCCGGCAGCAGCACCACCGCCCATATAATATCCTGCAATGCCTCTTCCGGCTTTTGGGCATCCCAGTTTTTCAGCAACCATTTCTTTTCTTTGCGCCCGGGCGTCCGCCCCAGGGCTTTCAGGTACAGTTGATCCAGCAATTGCGCCGGATCGCTTCCGTTTTCAGCCAGCCACGACGAACTGCCGCGGGCGATATTTTCGTGAAAGAAAGCACTATTGGTCAGCAACAGGGATTGCAGCAGGGTGGCTTCTTCACTTCGTTTGGTCGTTACGATTTCCCGCACCGGCCGGCCAAGGGTCTTCATAAAATCATCCTGACGCACCAGCGAGGCCCGGACAAAAGGCAGTGGGCCGGCTTCCGGACTGAAGGAAAACCCCAGCAATTTGCCCCAAAAGCTGTTTTCGCCGTTTCCGGCATACCAGGCCGAAGACCAGCCGGTATCGTCATAGGCTGGTTCCGTCCAGTTTTGGACAAGGGTGTCGGCTGTGGTTTTCCAACTGCGGTCGGAATGCAGAAACCGGGTGGCGCCGTCCGCATAGATCAGCAGCATGGAGAACAACAGACCCGCCGGATTGGGGATTACACCCTCATTGGCCGCGGCTATGGCGATGATATTTTCCCGGTGGAGCAGGTCCACCGGAATATCGAGCCGTTGTACCTCTCGCCAGTCTTGTCCTTTGGCAATTTGCCGGCCGTTCAGGTAGAAGGTGAACGCCTGGTCGGCGGTGATCAACACTTCTGCGGCCTGCAGCGACGGCCCCTGCTCAAGCGAAAAGGGCTTGCGAAAGAAACGGGCCCCCGGCTTGGGGAGTACGGTGCGGTCCAGTTCGATTTCTTCGTGCCAGATCCAGTTGGCCGCTATTTTATCGCCGTAGGGATCGAAAGCCACCCCGTGGTACACCGGGGCAACGACCTGTGCGACAGCATCCACAAACTGCTCGGCCGTCAGGCGCCGGATTGCCGGTCCGCGGAAAACGAAATCCCGGGAGACCAGGTATTCCGGCGAAGGGTAAGCCACAGCCGGGAGTTGGTAAGCCCTGGAAGTCATGATGCGGAGCAGCAATTGCCGGAAATCGTAGCCGTTATCGATGAAATCGACGGCCAGCCAATCCAGCAGGTCCTGGCTCCAGGGCAGGTTATCCATTTCATCCACGGGGGCGACTATGCCGCGGCCGAGCAGGCGGTCCCAGAAGCGGTTGACCACCGTGCGGTAAAGCCGCCCGTCGGCCGGTTGCACGATCACTTCGGCCAGTTCCCTCAGCCGGTCCTTGAGGCTGTCGCTGACCACTTCTCCCAAAGCGGGGTAAAGAAAAGCCGTTTTGGCCATGCGCCCCGTGGGTTTGTCGCAGCGGTAGATTTCCAGCGGTGTTTGGGCAAATATATTGGCAAAGCCGTAGGCCTGATCCAGCGTGAGGTTGTTCACGAAACTGTTGTGGCAGGAAGCGCATTTCAGGTTGAGCCCCAGTAAAGACTGTGATATGTTTTGAGCGGCCTGCAGTTCGGTGCGCTGGCTGGCGTTGACCTCGCCCCTCCATTGGATGCCTTTGATGAAACCTTCCGATCCGGGGCCGGGATTGATCAGTTCCGCGGCCATTCTGTTATAGGGTTTGCCTTCCTTTAAAGCCCGGTAGAGCCAGTCAGTAATTTGTTTGCGCCCCCCGGTAATGAAGCCCGTCCCGGAATAATCATTGCGCAAAAGGTCGTTCCAGAAGCTGAGCCAGTGGAGGGCGTAGTTTTCCTGGTCGGCCAGCAGGTTTTTGACGAGTTGTTCTCTTTTCCCGGCAGATGGATCGGCTGAAAATTGCCGGATCGCTTCCGGGGCCGGCAGCAGGCCGGTGACATCCAGGTAAGCCCGGCGTATAAATTGACGGTCGTCAACGACTTCCGGCCAGGGTATTCCCTTTTCGGTGAAATAGACGTGTACAAATTTGTCGACCGGATGGGTGATCTCTGCAGGAACTTCGGGTAGTCCGGGCTGCTTCAGGGCCAGTTCCGCCTCCCGGAATACCTTTAATTCCTGGTCTGCCCAGGGCGCCCCCTGGTCGATCCAGAGCCGGATCAACCCGATCGCTTCGTCCGGCAGGACCTTGCCTTTGGGCGGCATGGCGTCGTCGTGGGAGCGGGGCAGTTCAAGCCGCCGGATGATCTCGCTCTCCGCAGCCTTGCCCCTGATCAGGATCGGGCCGTTCTCCCCGCCGGCAAAAACCCCGTCTTTGGTGTCCAGGATCAGTTCACCCTTTTGTTTTTCGGTACTGTGGCATTGAAAACAGTAGTGCGCAAAAATGGCGCGCACTTCCAGATTGAGCCGGTCGAGCTGATCCTGCGGGAACGTGTCCGATTCAGCCAGGGCCTGAAAAAACTGCAATTGCCCCGTATCCGCCCGCCGGGCCTGGTTCCAGGGCAATACAGCGGATAAATAATCTTCTCCGTGCGTCAGGCTGGCCCCCAGGTGGCCGGCTGCACCCAGACTCAGACAAGTTACGACCAGGCTGATAAAAGCCCTGCGATGCTTTTTAAGGTAGAGGAAGGCCGTGATCAGGGACAGCCCCGTAGTCAGGTATCCGACCCACTGATGAAGGTCGACCAACGTGCCGCCATAATCTTCCGAGCTCCTGAGCAAGGCGCCCATGACGGCTGCCAGAACAGCCGCCGCAGACCCGAGACAGACCATCCCGCTGTGATCGGCATTTTGCCGCCGCAGCCGGTTCCAGCTCTCCAATAACAACGCGCCGACCAGCAATCCGATCGGTAAATGCACCATCAGGGGATGGAGGCGGCCAAAAAGGGCAAGGAGCCAGTTAGCGGAAAGTTGGGTCATCGTGATTGTTTTGCCGCTCCGAAAATACGCCAATTTTTTAAAGCGGGGTTGGTGATCCGTCAATTCCCGCCTTAAAAGCCGGAATGATTTCATCGAGGGGTTTCAAAGCGGGGTAATTGCCGAATAATTTCTCCGGACCGGACCGGGTCTCGCCTTTCCATGCAGTTCCGGAAACCCGCAGACCCTTTTTTGGGAAGAGACTTGATCATTCATCCATCTTATTTTTTGATGGATGATTGCCGATTAAACCGCGCCGTGGCGCGGTGATTTTTGATGTTTTGAGGCATGTTTACGTGGTTCCTCCCCCTGCCCTCCCGCCTTGCGGGACAGGCTCTCCCGGGGGGGACATGGCTCGCTTGCAAAGGCCGTAATGGGAATTAACCCCCATTTCCCGATCAGGTGAAAACGCCGCCATTTTCTACATCAACAATTATCAATCATCATTCATCAATCATCAATAAAAAACTTGAGCCAATTCAGGGCGCAACCGAAAGTTGCACCCTGAAAGCCGGAAAAAATCAATCGCCCTTTAGGCAGCGCACGGAGTAGGTCCAGAGGGGGATATTCCTCCCCCTGCCCTCCCGCCTTGCGGGACAGGCTCTCCAGAGGGGGATACGGCTCGTTTGCAAAGGCCGTAATGGGAATTAACCCCCATTTCCCGATCAGGTGAAAACGCCGCCATTTTCTACATCAACAATTATCAATCATCATTCATCAATCATCAATAAAAAACTTGAGCCAATTCAGGGCGCAACCGAAAGTTGCACCCTGAAGGCCGGAAAAAAATCAATCGTCCTTTAGGCAGCGAACGGAGTATGCCCAACCCTTAACGTTGAGGCTGCGGTTGAGCGTCTGACCAACCGAGTAGAACCAGTAGTTCCAGGCGAGGTCCGCATCCGTCCCCGTACCGCTCCAGAAGAGGCCGTCCCTGCCCAGGTCGAGGAACTCGCCACTGCTGCTGCGTCCTCCCGCCAAGAGGGCGTCAAACCCGCTGCTTCCGTCTTTAAGCAGGGCTTTATAGGCCGACTTCCTGCTTTGTGATTGACCTGATTTCCAATAGCCGCCAAACGCATCCGCCAAAGCCAGCCAATCCCCGTCCCCAGGCAGTCGCCACCCGGCGCCCAGGGCCGCGCACCCCTTTTTTGCCGCCTCCCAGGTGTAAAGCCGGCCGTACTGGTCGCAGTTGGCGGGCAGGTTGTCGTAACACCAGGAATCCGGGATGTCCAGGTTCAGGTTTTTGCCCAGCCATTGTTTGCCGGCCAGGCGGACGACCGGATATTGGTCCCCCTTTGGATCAGTGAAAAATTCGCCATCGATTCTTTTGGGTGTTTGTTTTTCGACATTTGACGGATTAGAAGATGCATCTTTATCGGTCAACCTGGAAAAACCCTCTGTAATAAATACAAACCCTCCGTCCTGGTGCCCTGGTAAAACGCCCTCGTGCGGGGTGGGGCTCACCCGTTCCAGACCCGCCAGCAGGTCGGAGAAGGTCAGCAGGCCGTCGCCATTGGCGGTATAAGCCCGGCGCAGGCTGCTGAGGATGGCTTTGGAAAAGGGCGAATGGTCGGTCCCGTCCGGGGTTCGCTCCTTGCCGCCGGAGGTGATCAGCAGGCGGGAAGGGTTGCGGAGCTGGCGGTCGATCAGGTTCCGGCGTTCGGATTCCCGGGAGTCGGTCGGCCGGTCAAACGCCGGTTTGCCTTTGAAGGCGATCTCCTCGTCGATCGTGCCGGAATAACAGGCGTCGATGGCCAGGAGGATATGCCGGCAGGGAATGGCGCTGATGATATTGCCCAGGGTGGTCAGTTCGAGATACGAATCGTAATCGCCGCTGCGGGCGCCTTTGGGGATGAAATACCCCTTTTTGGCAAAGTCCCAGAAGGAGCCGTGGCCGCTGAAAAAAATGAAGAGCTGGCCGTCGTCCGGGAAGGTCTTTTTCTGCCATTGTTCCAGGATGGCGTAGATCTGGCTTTTGGTTTGGTTTTCATACACCGCGGCAGTTTCGAAACCGTACATTTCTTTTAATTCTTTGGCAATGGCATGGGCATCCCTGACGGGGTTTTTCAGGTTGTTCCAGCCCGTGGCGGTATAGTCCTCCACGGCGAAGAACAAGGCGTGGTCTTTGCCCGGCCGGGATTCGGCCGCAGGCATTGCCGCCGAGCCAAGAAAAAACAAAAGAATCAGCGATTTCCAGCCTGACATGTCGTTTTTGGTTTTTATGTTTTATGTGAATACCTGGGATTTTGTTTCCAGTCCATCATCAATCATCATTCTTATTTTTTGATTGATGATTGACGATTACACCGCGCCGTGGCGCGGTGATTTTTGATGTTTTGAGGCGTGTTTACGTGGTTCCTCCCCCTTGCTCCCCCTCCCGAGGGGGATATGGCTTGCTCGCAAACAATGTCCAAAGAGGCGCCCTCATGATCACAATTACAGCTTTTTATTCCACGCCTGCAAGTGAGCGTTTCCACCGCTGGACGCCTGCGCCACGCCATGTGGCTACAGCGCCAGGATACGGGGATCAAGGAGGTGGATTCACGCCATTTCCCTACATCAACAATCAACATTCATCAATCATCAATCATCAATCATCAATCATCAATAAAAATGGCTCAATTCAGGGCGCAACCTGAAAGCTCCACCCTGAAGGCCGGAAAAAATCAATCGTCCTTGAGGCAGCGAACGGAGTACGCCCGACCCTTACCGTCGTAGTTGCGGTAGAGGGTCTGATCGTCGGAGACGAACCAGTAGAACCAGGCGTCGTCCGCACCGCCCTCAGAACTGCTCCAGAAGAGTCCGTACCTGGCCAGGTAGAGGAACAACTCGCCATTGCCGTTGCGTTGTCCCGCCAGGAGGGCGTCAAACCCGCTGCCTCCGCCTTTAAGCAGGGCTTTGTAGGCCGACTTTCCGGTTTGCAATTGACCTGATTTCCAATAGCCGCCAAACGCATCCGTCAAAGCCAGCCAATCCCCGTCCCCAGGCAGCCTCCATCCGGCGCCCAAGGCCGCGCACCCCTTTTTTGCCGCCTCCCAGGTATAGAGCCGGCCGTACTGGTCGCAGTTGGCGGGTTGGTTGTCGTAACACCAGGAATCGGCGACCTGGAGGTTCAGGTTTTTGCCCAGCCATTGTTTGCCCGCCAGTTGGACGACGGGGTAGCGGGTCCCTTCGCGGTCGGTTACCCAATCTTTTGACTCCTCCGGGGGTGATACCGGTATTACGGCCGGTGGCGGCGCAACCAGAGGCGCATCTTTATAGAGGAACAAAAAATCGCTGTTTGGGTCATTGCCTCCAAAGGACCCGGTGCGGGGGCGCGGCTGCAGGTCCAGGAAGCTGTAGAGCTGATAGAAGGTCAGGACCCCGTTGGGGCCGCCGTTTCCGGCAAAGGCGGTCAGCAGTTTATCCGTCATCGGCGACCGGTATTGCCCGTCGGGCGTTCGTTCTTTGCCGCCGGAGGTGATGGCCAGCCGGGCCGCATAGGGCATTACGTCGGCAAAAAGCATTTGGGCCGCCGGCAACTGGACGGGCCGGTTGAATTCGCTCCTGGTTTTTAACAGGGAGCCGCTGTAACAGGCATCCACCACCAGCAGGATATGTCTGCAGGGTATATTGTCGATATCCGGCAAAACTTCGAGGTAGGACAGGTAGGACTGCCGGTAGGGGTCGTTTTTTTTTCCGTCGCGGGGAATAAAATAGCCCTTGCCTTCTTCGGGGTTGTTTGGGTAGGGCACAAACTCGCCGTGTCCGGAGAAATAGATCAGCAATTGTTCGTCGTCGGCGTACTGTTTTCCCAGGCATTGCTGGATGACCTCGTGGATCATGTTTTTATCCGGATTGCGGTAAATCCGGGTATCAAAACCGTATTTGTTTTCCAGCACCGTCGCGATCGCCTCCGCATCGCTGATGGGGTTTTTCAGGTCGCCCCACTCGTCATAGTCGGTGACGGCAAAAAAAATGGCGTGGTCCTTGCCCGCCCGGGAAAAGGATTGCGCGCCTGCCGGGGCAGGGACCAGCAGCAAGGCGGCGGCAGCCAGGAGAAGGGTGTTGATGGTTGGTGGAATGGTCATTTTTCAGGGTGGGTTGTTTCTTTTTCAGTTTTTCAAAAACGTCCTCAGTTCGCCCATCAGGCCATCGCCGTATTCCTGCAGGATCCGGCGGGAATCGGGGTCGTGGTCGATCACCCTGAACGCGCCGCGGGCGCCGAACGCGCTGTTTTTTTCGGCCATTTTGCCTTCCAACTGGCAATCCAGCTGATAGCCGAAGGATTTGGGAACGACCTTAAAGGTAAACGTCAGCCATTCCTGTTTGAGGGTATTGCAATCGAACCCCAGCCGGTTGAGCCATTGGCAGAGGAACTGGTTCTGCTGGTCTTTCAGCACTTCTTTGTACAGGGGTTTCAGGGAAAGGGTATAAATCCCGTTTTCCACGTCGATCACCGGTTCGGCAAGGCCGGCGCCCGGGCTGTTGTAGCGCCTGCGGATAAAATCCCGAATCTGTTTGAAAACGGCGTCGTTGCGCCCCGGGTGGGGTTTGGCGATATCCGCCCCTGCATGCGCGCCGCCTGTCAGCCCAGGAATAACAACCGGAACGGAATGCCAGGTCGCTTTCATGACCATGATTGTGTCCCGGATCCTTTTTTTCTCCTGGTCGTAATAAATGCCGGTGAAAACGTAGGGCTTAATTTCCGGGGCGTAGGTGTCGTACAACTGAACGGTGGCCTGCCCGGGTTCGAGTTCCAGGATATGCAACATTTTCAGCAGCAATTGCGATTCCAGGCCGAGGGCGTTGTTTTTCCCGAATTCGAGACGCAGTTGTTCCCAGGCGCTTTTCACATAGTCGGCGTGCCGCTCGCGGTCGGAATACGGCCCCGGGATCTCCAGGTAAAGGTTGACCTGTTGTTCATCGGCGGTGATGTCGCGTACCTTCAGCAGCCGGCCCAATCCGGTCAGGTCGAGCCATTCCTGGTACAGGGTTTGCCGGCTCTTAAAAAAGGCCGTCTCGTCTTTTAATCCCTGCGCGCCAGCCCTATAAGGAAGGCCGGAGAACAGCGATAGAATGACTGCGGTAAAAAGGTATTTTCCCGGTTTCATTTATTTCTTTTTATGATGGGAATGATCCAGTAATAAAGCGGCGCCCCCGCCGCCAGCATCAGCCAGAACTGCCACCAGGGATAAACCCCGGAGCTGTTGATGGTCCACACCAGGAGCAGGGCGTAATAGATCGCGGCGGCTGCGGCGGTCAGCGTCAGCAATTGCGGGCGTTTCAGCCGGCTGAAAGCCGCCGGAAAATACGGGGCCAGATAATACAAAACGGGGATCAGCGCCAGAATGATCCGGCCGGCGAGTTCGTTGGTGAAGACCAGGCCCAAACCGGCCAGCAAGGCCGTGGCGCCCGCCTGGTACAGGGCCCAGTTGCGCAACCAGCGGAATACCTCCTTCCGGTCGTCGCCCAGTTGGGCAATGGTTTTGCGCAGGTTCAATCCGGGGGAAGAATGGACGGGCCCGGATTCCTCCGCAGCAGCCGGCGGGGCGGTTCCTTTCATCCGGAACACGTATTGGCCGCCCTTGTGTCCCAGCCCGAACAGGGGGTTGCCTTCCGGCAGTTGTTCGTAGTTGGCGCGGGTCATTTCCACCACTTCCTCAATCATTTTGGAGACGTTCAGTCCCGGCAGGCGGTTGGCCTTCAGGGTATAGAGGATGGCGGCGGCGAAGGGGCTGTTGGTCCCTGGTTCTCCGTCGTACACTTCCTCGTCGTGGCGGCCCGAGCAGAACGCCCAGCGGGATTTGCGGCGCTCCATTTCCTCTACGGCCGTGGCCGCGGCCCTTTTTTCTCCTTTATAAAACAAGGAGCCTGAAAAGCAGGAATCGGAAATGAGCAGGGTGTGCAGGGCGTCGATATCCTCCAGGTAATCCTTGATGGTCGAATTGAGGATGTACTGGGCCGTATTTTCGGGTTGGGCGTCATAGGGGATCCAGAACCCCTTGCCGGTTTTCCGGTTCAGGTGGCCGTGTCCGGAATAATAGATCAGGACCTTGTCGTTGGGGCCGACCTTTTCGATCATTTGATCCAGGACCGAGATGATGTTTTCGCGGGTGGCCGCTTCGTCGAACAGGGTAAAAACGCGGTCGGGTTCGATATCGTAAAGCGCTTCCAGCAAGGCGGCGATATCCCTGACATCCTTTACCGCATTGTTGAGATGGGGAAAATGATCGTACCGGTTGATGGCTATACCCAAAAACCAGGACTTCCCCGCGGAGGAGGGTCCGGGGGTGTCCGTGCGGCTGGCGAGTCCTTTTTGGAGGGTTTCCGGCATGGGAATAGCTTTCTTTGGCCACTAAAATACAAAATATCCTGTATCCATTTACATTTTACATTCTGTATTTTGCATTTTACATTTTGCATTTTACATTTTACATCTCCCCTACACTCAAGCCGCCACACACTCCTCCAGCAGCCAGAATTTATTGATCACATTTTTGGTCTGGTCGATCTTGCTGTGCAGGTCGGTCAGTTTTTCGTTCAGGTTTTGTTTGGAATAGGTATTGGCCTGGTGTTTGAGCAATACGAGCCGTTTGGCGAAACGCAGGAAATTGGTGTAGCCCCGTTTTTCGTCGGTGGCGATCTTTTTGTTGCGGATGACGTAAATGCGGAAGGTTTCGAGCAGGGAGAGCAGGGCCTCGGTATCGCGGAGTTCGTAGTAGGTGCGCAGGAGGAGGAAGGTGGTGCTCAGGTGGTACTTGACGTCGGTGAACTGGACAAGCAACAAGGCGTCAAGGGCCTCGTTGTACATTTTTTTGTTGAAATACAGGTGGGCGAGGTTGTAGTTGTAGGCGTTGTCGCGGTGTTTGCCGGGCAATTTGTCCTTGTAATCAAAGATAAACTGTTCGGTCCACTCGTATTCCTTGAGGTTGCAACCGAGCACCGTGATGTTTTTAAAGTTCCATTCCGACAGCAGGCCGTGGTCGAGGAGCAGGCCGGTGCGAAGACCGAGTTTATACAACTGGAACAATTCGATATGATAGTCGCTGCCCCCCAGGTTGATCTGCCGGATACAATGGTTGGTCAGAAAGGTGTACAGGTCAGATTGTTCAACAAGCCCAAGGGAATCGATTTTGGTATCGAGGATCTCCCGCAATTTCTGATAATGTTCGGGGTTCTGTTCCTCTTTCATGCTCATGAGGATGGTATAATAAACGATGATGGCGTCGACCTCTTTAAAATCGTCCCAGTTTTCGCGGATATGAATCAGGATCTCATCCAGGAAACGGAAGTGATAATGTGTGTTCATTATCATCATATTGGCTGTCAGGTGGCAGACATGCCGCAATTTTTCGGCCAGGTAAAAGAGGTCCAGGTTATCGAGCATGCGCTGGAAGTTTTCGGGGTTGGACCGGTCTTCGTAATGGCCTGCGTAATAAGCGAGCAGGGAATTGAGTTTGTAATTGGCATAAAAAAGTTTGAAGTCCCGGTGCGGATGCCTGTTTAAGGTCTTCTCCAGTTGTTTGCCCCGGTTTTTAAGGAGGTCAAACTGGTTGGTTTCGAAGGCGGCTTCCAGGGCAAAAAGCTCCTCCTGAAAACTGCTGTTCTCAAATTTCTGGTAGGCCAGAAATTTGTGGTACAGTTTTTTCAGATAGGACATTACATTGTGGAGTTGTTGTTCGTCGTAGGTTTCACGCGGAAAAAGTTTAGCGAATACCTTTTTTTTGTCCAGGGATGTGACACCGCGATCGATGGCATTGAGGAGGATTTCCATCAGTTCGGTCGTCTTCTGATGCTGGTTGATATAGGGTGAAAGGACAAACTGCCGGAACCTTTCCCGGTCTTTGGGACTGATCTCGTCCAGATATTTGACCAATTTACTGCTCTCCATTTTAAAATAAATTTTTCAGATATCACAGTGAAACACGCAAATTTAACGATAAATTTATGAATCACAACAAGTTAATACTATTTAACAAAATAAAATTAATTCAGTTAGCCTTGTAATTGTACTTACAAACTGCTGATGTTGGGATTACTTTTGTGTCATCAAAGCATGGTGAAACACTATATCACGTTTGGACTCGCTACTAGCAAGTTATAATTCCCGAAGTTTCGACCACTACTGACAGTTATAATCCTGAAATTTTTTTTTTAAAAAGGGCTCATCCCTTGAACATAAGAACAAGTTATAATCTCATGAGTGCCTAATCAGAAAGGGTATCACGCTCACCAGGTGGTACCCTTTTTCCTTTTCCGTTCCCGCATCTTCCATCCATCTTTTGCGATCTGAAAATCCGATCCGGCAAGTTTTACACATTCGCCGTCGCCGGCCTTGTCCTCAGGACCATACTGCTGGACATTTTGCCTTTTATTGGCCGGGGCGGGTCCAAAGGTCCATAGGAGTCTCCCACGGAGGAGACCAGGAGATGGCCCAGTCTTTCGTTTAAAAACAAAAATGTCCGGTAGTATGATCTACGGGTTCTCCGGGCAAAGGTTACCCGGATGGGAGGATAAAATCATTTTTTCAGGAAGAAACCGGGAGGCGTTTTATTTTTTTTCCTCTGCCGATGGTTCTTTTTATGCAGAAATAAAGATGATATTGTATATTATTATATATGAACAGTATCAAAAAACACATATCTTTTTCACGATAAAATGCTATAAATCAATGCTTTAATTAAAATTTGATTTGAATAAAAATTCCAGTAATTCTTGAAATTGTACTACCTTGAAGGGATTTTATGCCGCACCTTTGTATTGTCAATCAGATAAAAGATATCCTAACGACGAAAGCGGGGGAAGCAGAAGACAGTAGGCGCCGAGGTTGAAAAACCTCGGCCCGCTGTCAAAGCAAGGAAAAGCTTCCCTGCAATTATAATCTCAAGAATTTTTAAGGGTATCAAAGGATATCCTTCTTTTTGGTATGTAGATAGCCTCTCAAAGCTCTTTTGTGAACCGGTTGGGTTTCCCGACCGGTTTTTTTATTTTTGCACCTTCCGAATGCAAATATAATTACTTTTTCGAAATGAAACAACACTTGATCGCACCTTCTTTACTAGCGGCGGATTTTACCCGGTTGAAAGAGGAGGTCACAATGGTTAACGAAAGTGAGGCGGATTGGTTTCATCTTGACGTAATGGATGGCCGTTTTGTTCCAAATATTTCTTTTGGGATGTTCATCATCGAGGCGATCAAAAGGATTGCAGCCAAACCTTTGGACGTTCACCTCATGATCGAATCCCCGGACCGGTATATCGAAGCTTTCCGTGCGGCAGGGGCCGATCATATCACCGTTCACTATGAAGCCTGCCCGCATTTGCACCGGGTCATCCAGCAAATAAAGGATTCGGGCGCCAAAGCCGGGGTAGCGCTCAACCCGCATACGCCGGTCCATTTGCTCGAAGATGTGCTGGAAGATCTGGACCTTGTGCTGATCATGTCGGTCAACCCCGGTTTCGGCGGTCAAAAATTTATTTATCAATCCATCCCCAAAATACGCAAGCTAAAAGAAATGATCGCCGTTATGAATACGCGGACGCTGATCGAGGTGGACGGAGGAGTCGGCCTGCAGAACGCTGAAAAACTGCTTCAGGCGGGTACGGATATCCTGGTTGCAGGCACTACCGTATTCAAAGCTGAAAACCCGGCAAGGGTTATCCGGCAGTTGAGGGAGATCGGGCAGGTGGTTTAATGTGGTTTGGGGTGGTTTGGGGTTGTTTGGGGTT